>JAGGAB010000026.1 GCA_017889705.1 Bacillota bacterium
TTTTTTGAAGAACTAGGAATTGCCCATAAAGTAGAAGAAGCCGGCAAGGTGTTTCCCATGTCTGATCAGGCCTCTAGTGTGCTGGATGTGCTGCGGTATGAACTGGAGGAGGCCGGTGTTGCGGTTGTCTGTGATGCGTATGTTACTGAGATCAGACAGCGAAATGGTATGTTTACACTTAGTGCTGAAAACGGCTCAACCTGGCAAGGTGATGCCGTTGTTTTAACTGCTGGCGGAAAAGCCATGCCGTCTACCGGTTCAGATGGTAATGGTTATGTATTGGCGCAGAAACTCGGACACACGATTATCGATGTTTTCCCCGGCCTTGTTCAGCTAAAACTGGAAGGTGACTTTTTTAAGCAAATTGACGGGGTGAAATTTGTCGGTACGGCGGAGCTTCTTCATAAGGATAAAGGTATTGTCAAAGACCGGGGCGATATTTTGTTCGGTAACTATGGTGTTTCCGGGCCACCGGTTTTGCAAATCAGCAGAAGCGCAGCCCAGCTATTGCATGAGAATAAAGAAGCGCAGTTAAAAATTACGCTGATTGATACGCTGACCACCGAAGAACTAAAAGCGCTGGTGACAACACGTTGGGAGCAACGACCTGCTAAGACGATTGAATTTAGTCTGGTCGGACTCATCAATAAACGCTTAATTCCGGTTGTGCTGAGGGAAGCGGGAGTTGGAGAGATAAAGCGACCTGTTGTCGAATTGTCTGTCCGGGAACGAGAAAATATTATTGCGATTTTGACAGATTGGCGATTCAAAGTAACAGGTACGAAAAGCTGGCCTAGTGCGCAGGTGACAGCCGGAGGCATTGCAACGAAAGAAATCAATCCTGCTACCATGGAGTCAAAACTGGTACAAGGATTGTTTTTGGCAGGTGAAATAATCGACATAGACGGCCAGTGCGGTGGCTTTAATCTTCAATGGGCATGGTCTTCTGGCTATACCGCCGGACTTAATGCAACTCTCTAAACAAGAGAAAAGTTGCGAGACTTATTTCCTAGGAAATGTCGAATTAGAATACTGTATGGCAGTAATGAAAAATCCTGCGGTTTTTGCAGGATTTTTTTGCGTTTATGCGAATCTAAAACATTCCTGAATTTGTGCCGTTTATGGTTATGGCCTTTGCCAAAATTCCGCCGGTATTGACCATCTTGCAGATAGTAGCGATTGATATTGGTGCTGACTATGCTGTCGGCATTGGCTTTAGGGGAAGAGCAGCGGAAAAGGAATACTTGCCTTGCTGGCATTGCCGTTTCATGGTAATCATTTACTCTGGATCGGTCTGGGCATGGAATGGGTACTTGCAGCTGGTTTTATTTATGCCCCGTTTTTAGCTGCTTTGTTTATGATGCAGCCGTTAACCTTGCATGACTAGCGTTTGCGGGCATTTTGCCCGATTATTTTGGTTGCGGTGGAAGAACTGCGCCGTTATGTATGTCGGCACCTCGAGGTTCAGTCACCTAACTAGTCAAATTAATCGGCTCTGTCTTCAAACAGGTATTTTAAAGTTTGTAAATAAGCGCCGTCTTGCAGCGTGGTTTTAGGAACAGTCGATTTTCTGCGATGCTTATCGGACTTTTTAGCGGTTTTACGCATAAAACACACCTCCTAATTTAGTATGGTGCTTACAGCTGGTTGCTCATGCATTATTTTGAATAACAAAAGCCATCATTCTTTAAATGAATTGATGGCTTTGTGAGTTATTGACAGTTTGGGGTTAGTCTTTGATAACCAGCAAGACTCCGGCTAAGATTAATCCGGTACCTGTCCAAAAAGAAATTCCGACTTGTTCCCCCAGGAATAGCCAGCCAAGCAGTGTTCCCACCAAGGGTTGAAAGAAGAAATACAGTCCGCCGCGGGAAGCGTCAACAAATTGTAAGCCCTTGTTCCACAAGTAAAAAGCTCCGGCTGTGGCAACTGTCCCTAGGTATAGGATTCCGCCCCATACTACAGGCTGTGATAACAAGACCAGATGCTCACTGGTTAATGAGGGTGATGCCAGAGGTGTGATGATAATGGTCGCAATAAGAATGGCGTAGGTTGTGGTCACAAGTTGTGAATAGTGACTGGGAATGCGTTTGACCAAAACTGACATTAGTGCCCAGGTTAAAGCAGCTATGCCTAAAACCAGACCGCCCAACTGAAAGGGAGAACCAGTATCGCCAATGCCGACAATAAACAGTACGCCTATTGTTGCTAGGCAAACCGATATACCTTTTTTTATCGTGAGAGTTTCTTGGAGCAAGAAGCGGGCAAAGATAACCATAAATGCCGGTGTGGCTGAAGTAATGACAGCTCCCATCTGAGCAGTTGACAGCTGAGTTCCGGCAAACTGTGTCCAGATAGAAACAAAATAACCGATTACGCCAATTGCGAGAATCAGTGGAATATCCCGCCACGCGATTTTCCAGGACTGATGGGTGGCAATGCCGATAACAGCCAAAGTACACAAGGCAACAACATAGCGAAACCAGACTAATTCGAGAGGGGAGATAACGTCAAGGACAACTTTGCTTACTACATAGGTACCGCCCCAACTGCTGGCAGCCAATGTTAAATATATTGGGCCAAGATAATTTTTCAATAGGTTTTCCCTCCGTTTTGGTAGTTAGTTTAATAACGGAAGGGAATGCGATAATGCAATCCGATCCATTTAAGAATGGACTGCGGGAACATCATTTTCAAACAAAGGCTTATAGTACACAATACTTCCCTCCAGCAAAAAAAATAGAATAATTCTATTATAGCATATCGTTGCGGCAGCTACCATTGTGACAGGCGGGGACGAGCAAGCAGATCAATATAATTTTTTGTGCAGGAGGAATGATAGTTCTTTTTTTCGGACAAACTAGAGGAAAACGGAGGAGGCAGAAATATGACATTGCAATTGAGCCAAAAAGAAAGACAATTGCTGCAGGATCAGCAGTCACACGAAAAAGTTTGTATTCAAAAATATCAGAGCAATGCGCAGCAAGCTAGTGACCCGCAACTAAAACAACTGTTTCAGTCTTATGCACAGCAAGAACAGCAGCATTTAAACACAATCACATCTATTTTAAGTGGTCAGGTTCCGAACACCAATCAAAATCAGCAGGGCCAACAGAACCAGCAGCAATCGCAACAGCCCCAGAAACCACAGCAAAGTGGTACTCAGGCGACGGCTGCCAGTCAAGCTGATGCCATGCTGTGCAGTGATATGCTTATGACAGAAAAATTTGTCTCAGGTGCTTATGACACGGCTATCTTTGAGTTCAAGGATTCTAACGTGCGTCAGGCCTTAAATCATATTCAAAAAGAAGAACAGCAGCACGGTGAAGGAATTTACAATTATATGAGCAGTAAAGGTACCTATAGTAGTTAAACCAGCAGATTGAAGACAATAATAATACAAGAGACTCGGTCGATAATGGCTGAGTCTCTTGTATTATTTTATTTAATTTTCCCGATAGAAATGTTTACCCGATAGTTGCCATATTGCAGCACAGCATCTAAAAAACAGCTCAATTCTTCTTGTGAGCATGCCAGGATTTTTAGCAGATAACAACCCTCGCCACTGATTCGGCAGGCTTCTGTTACTGATTCGCTGTTTTTGAGGAAGGTGTGAAATGCAGTATGATCGGTGGTTTTCATAAATACCGTTATGTAGGCGGTTATTGTTTTGCCGAGAGCATTATCATCAAGTAGAATTGAATAGCCTTTTATTACGCCGGACTCTTCCATTTTTGCGATTCGGTTAGATACAGCTTGACCGGTTAGATGAACTTGTTCGCCGATATCTCGATATTGTGTTTTGCAATTTGCTTGTAATAGTTTTAAGATTTCCCAATCTGTCTTATCAAGCATGAATGCTGAACATAACGGCGGTTGGCAGTGCTAGCTGGGCCTGTCCGCTTTGGATGGGTTCCTTGAGGTCAGTTTGAGGGTAGTTTGAATGATTTTATGAGCAATATCGGGGTGAGTCCGCGTGAATTTTTGAAAGGAAAGACCGGATAGTACCAATAGTTCTGCCACACCTATTGCCGCAATATCTTCGGTATGTTTATTATGCTCGGTTAATCCGTTTGCGCCAAAGGTTTGGCCGGGAGTGGTATATTCTTTAGTTGGCCGGATGAAAGTTAGCGATTTTAATTTTCCTGAAATTAGTATATTGTAGGAATAACTGATATCACCCTGGAAAGTAATTAAATCACCGGGATTGCATTGGACAAAGATGCCGCAGCTATGAAGGAATTTTTTCGCCTCTGCGTCAGATAGTTCATGCAGCAGGGGGATAACTGCGGTAGGTGGACTTTGCAGTTGTTTGCAAAGGATAGACCATAACTCTTCCGGATTGACTAGCTGGCTGTTAACAATGTCTGACTTATTGGTAAATGTGGACTCAAACCATTTGCAGGCAGGGGTATTTAAGTGTTTTCTTTTTCGGGCAATGCGGAAAATAGGGGAACGTACCTTACGCAGGTATTCAACATCATCAGTCAGCAGGACAATAGGAACAGCTAAACCATTGTTGGGTAGGAAAAAATTTTTATAGTATCTGCGGCAGCCTATTTGCTCATAGAGGCTCAGTAAATGAAAATGGCTGATGCCGAATATGAACTGGATATGGTTGTGGCAACAAATCTCGTAGGCTTTTGCCATAAGCAGATAAAGGGCAGGCGAGCTGCGATAAACGGGAGAAACCATTACTTTTGTTATAAAGGCAAATTCTTGCTGACTAGGCATAGAGTTGTTTTTCGCAAATGTTTCTAATGATAAAAAATCAATTATTTCCGGAGAAAAATCACCAATTGTGCCAATGGTAATACGTTTTGTGGCGATTATTTTTGAACCGATTTTTGCATAGAGCAGCGTAGACCATTCATCCATGTCATCATGCAGCTGCATGTTCTCGTAATCTACTTCAGGTAAATGTTTAGACATTTCTTCAATATAAATTTGGTAACGGAAACGATAGATTTCTCTTTTTTCGGCCAGGGTTACAGCGACACCAATCTTGATTGTACCTTCAGCGGCTTCTGCTGCACCAGGCATGAGGGCTAATTCATTATTTGACATATTTTTCTCTCCTTTATAAATAGTTATTGGGAAAAAATGTTGTAAGCTAGGTATCCATAACTATCACCCCCTCCAAATAGGGGTTACGGGAGAAAAAAGTATAATCCCTCTAATAATGTAAAAAAATGGGGCGAAGAATAGAAAAAGAAAAAATAAAGCCCTTTTTCGGAGGTTTATGTCCGAAAAAGGGCTAAAAGATTTTACGGGTAGATATTAGGATAATTTCTACTACAATTCAGGCGGCATTGATTGTAACGGGTGGTTGAAATAAACAAAGAAGGTCGTACCTTGCACGCTGGTGTCAATTTTAATACTGGCGTTATGCCGGTGAGCTATTTGGTAGCAGATGGGAAGTCCTAGACCGGTGCCGTTTTCCTTCGTGGTAAAAAAAGGTGTGCCAAGCTGCTCCAGCATATCTGGCGGTATGCCTGAACCCTGGTCGCTGACAGATAAAACCGCTTTATTTTCATCAAGGAAGGTACGGATGGTCAACTTGCCGCCTGTTGGCATTGCCTCAATACCATTGCGCACCAAATTTAATAATAACTGGCGAATTTCATTCTTATCCAGTGGCAAATCCGGAATATTTTCCAGGGTGAGGCTGGCAGATACTTTAGACGAAGTGGCATCTGCCTGGATTAAGGGAAATAAGGTTTCAATGATATGGTTTAACGAGCATGGTTCCAAACTAACAAATTTTTCGCGTGACAGCGCTAAGTATTCACGGATAATAGTGTTGGCTCTGTCGATTTCTTCAATCATTAAACGAAAATTTTCTTTTTCGGTTTGATATTTTTCCTTTCGTTCCAGGAATTGGAGGTAGCCGCGCACTGTTGTCATCGGATTTCTGATTTCATGAGCAACCGTTGCCGCCATGCTGCCTACCATATTCATTCTGTCAAAGGTTGAGGCCATCTGTTCAAGTTTTTTGCGTTGACTGACATCACGGATAATACCCTCCACCGCAATAAGGTGACCTGTTTTATCATAAATGGGAAGACATTTGTGCTCGACCCATAGGGTGTTTTTATCTTTGCAGAGCAGCCTCAGTGTAAGTGGTGTCGAGAGCGTGTGCGGCAGATTAGCAATAAAATCGCCAAGCAAGGTTTTGTCTTCCGGATGAATTATAGTAAAAATCAGCCTGTTGTTGGCATAGTATTCAGTGGGAGTATACCCAGTAACCGCCAACGCAGAGGGGCTTACATACTCAAGAGTGGCTGGCGGCAGCAGCCGATAATAATAGATTACATCTATAGCGTTTTCCGCCAGATGGCGATATTGGAGTTCCTTTGCCGACAAAGCGTTCCTGGTTTTTTCAAAATACAGCATTAGTGTTCCAATAGCAACTGTTAGCCGCAATATTCCGCCCAAAGCATAACCCCAAGGCAGCACCCAGGAGCCAGGTATGATAAAAGGTGCAGAAAAATTGATGAGACTTATGAGAAGATATGCATATCCGGTAATTAAGCGGCTAAATATCGGTAGTTCCTGGTTGCGCAAAAAAGTCAAACCAATCCATATGCCGGCAATACAGCAGACATAGATGGGGAGTAGCAATTTGTAGGTTAATGGCAAAGGCAGGAGATTCAGAGCGGTGCTTATGACGAAACTGCCGGCAGCGCCATACAGCCAAAATTTATTAAGCGGTTTATTGATAAAACTGTACGTACTCCAGACAATTAGCAAAACATAAATAAAAGTTAACAGTAAGTAAAAGGTCAATCCAAGGAATGATTGTTTCCAGGGTAAGTATCCGGTATCCATAATTGCATGCCTTATAACCAGGATAAGCCAGCCAATAGCCCAGATACCCATGTAACGTTTGCGGTATAGTACGTATAAATACAAGGAAATCAATACTATTGCAATTGTTCCAATTAAAGATCCTATCACAGATAAGTAAGTATAGTTCATAGGCTACTCCTATTTTTTAAAAAAAAATTTACATTTTCTGTATTCTGTGTAAAGTGCTTAGTTCCTGCTCGTATATAATTTTTACATGATTTTTAAGATCATCTCATTTGTGTTAACTGAATAAAGTAGAAAAATGTAACGATAAAATAGTAAATGCTTATTAAACAAAAAATGTGTATAATTTAGGTAAACTTTCGCTTCTACAAGCGGGAGTGAGAGCGGCTAAGTCTTTGGATAAGGGCGACTAACCTTCAGATGGGGGTAAAACCCCACCTGAAGGTTAGTTTTGTAGAATAAGTGAAGTAATTAGTTATAGAGGGAGAGCAAAACTGTGCAAGCTATAATCCAACATATTCATACAGAAGTATCGAAAATAAAGACACTATTAAATGGCCTTAAGGAATATTCTGATCTTATTCGCTGGAACCATTCCCGGATAAAAATTTCCGGGTTGGGGGATTACCAATGGGATAAGCTAAATGCTGCTGGGCGAGATATTCAGGAACAACTTTTGAAGGCGTATAACCGCCTATCAGAACAGATTGGCTTTTTGGCAACCCGTCTACCAAGTGAGCAGCAACGTGCTTTGGAAGCTGCATCCGCAAAAATAGTTGCTGTTATTACCCAGACAGGTAACTCTTTTTCGATGGATAAAGAAGAATTGTTTGATAATGCAGTACGGGCGCTTGATCTGCAATTGCAAATAGTATCGGCAGCATATGAAATACTGGATAGTCAGTGCCTGATAATTCCCGATATAGCTGCGCTGGTTGCCAATCCGGAGATTGAGGAATGGAAATTCGAAGGCATTGAGAGTTTCAAGCTGTTATTGCTGCCGACGATAGTGAATGAACTTGATGAAAATACTACAAATACGATGCAAGTAAAGAATAAAATTAAAAATAAAATATTAGAATATGCAAAACAAGGCAATATTGCGGTTGGTGTCAACATCAACGGGAATAATGTAATCAAGTTTGCTGGTAATATAAAAGAAATAAAAGAAACACTGCCGGAACTTGATGTTCATAACCAATTGGATCAGTTATTAGCAGCTTATTTCGAATTTGTAAGAACCAACCCGCATTCACAGGTTTTGCTTATAACTAACAATCCGGCTTTGCAGGAAAGAGCACGTGTAGCGAAAGTAAGTTATTTGACAGCACCGGCTTTGCCTGCTGCTAACCCGAGTGTAGCTGTGCAGGCTGCCGATAAACCGCCGGAAGTCAAACAGGCACAGGTTACCCCAAACCCTGCCGACAGTAGTAATGTTGCCAGACCTACAAGGACGAGGTCGCAAAGAAACAGGGCAGCTGATAAATTGGCCGCAAATAAGCTGGTGGAAAATAAGGCGGCAGAAAATAAAGCGGTTGCAGCTAAACCTACAAAAATAAAACCGGCAGATAATCGGCCGGATACTACTGCGATAAAGATTTCAATGCCACCCGCAATTCCGCAAAGTTCAAAAGTTAAAGCGCCAAAAATAAAGTCAGATCTTTTTAAATCTGATGCCAAGCCATTAATCCCAAAACCCAAAAGGTAAAATATTTGAGCCAACCGAAACATAGGCTGTCGTAGATAGCCTATGTTTTTTTGTTAGCCAACCAGATAGGCCATTGCGGTTTGTACTTATCTTAAAGATCAGCGCAAGCCGTGTGTTCTTTATTAATTTCCTTTGCGGTAGTGGCATAGTTAAAGCCCCATTGACATAAAGTATCTAATATCGGCAGAAGGCTTTTGCCGGCAGGGGTAAGTGAATATTCCACTTTAGGTGGAATTTGGGTATAGATATAGCGGTTTACAAGGCCACTTGCCTCCAATTCCCGCAACTGCTGTGTTAACATTTTTTGCGTTATTTTGGGTAAGGTTTTCTTTAATTCGCTAAACCGGAGGGTGTTTTCCCCTAAATGCCAGAGAATCAGCGCTTTCCACTTACCGCCAATAAGGTCTAAGGTTAATTCCATCGAGCACTGGTACTCTATATGGTTAAAGGTAATCTTCATAGTAATCACTCCCAATTTGTCATATTCAAAGCTAGGCTTGTTCAAGACGGTATACAAATAGATACTATCCCACATTAAAGTGCGTACTTGCCTAATTATAGCCTATCATTTAATATTAACAGAGAAGACATTTTTTGGGAAGTATTTAATTTCCGCCAGGCACTCATTGCATGACGGAAATGGTTGCCAACACAGTTTCGCCAGTAAAACATGAGAGGAAGTGTGACTAAGTTGAAAGTCATCGCATTTAACGGAAGTCCAAGAGCTAATGGGAATACTGCGCAAAGCCTGCGCTTTGTGCTTGATGAACTGGAAAAGGAAGGAATCGAGACTGAACTCATTCAATTGGGTGGGCGCAAAGTATTTGGCTGTCTTGCTTGTACCAAATGTTTTAAGAACAAGGATAATCGCTGTATTCGGCAGGACGATGAAATGAACACCTTTATTGAAAAAATGATTGAAGCCGACGGCATTCTTATTGGTTCGCCAACATATTTCAGTAATGTTTCTACCGAAGTTAAGGCCTTAATTGATCGCTGCGGCTTTGTTTCAAAGGCTAACGATGGTAATATACTGCGTGGCAAAGTTGGTGCGGCGGTGGTTTCCGTGCGTAGAGCGGGTTCAACTTTTGCCTATTCAGCAATTAACTTCTTCTTCGGTATTGCCGAGATGACAATTGCTACCTCCAGCTATTGGAATATGACTTTAGCGCTGCATCCGGGCGATGTGCAAAAAGATGAAGAGGGTATCGATACCTTTAAGACTCTTGGGAAAAACATGGCAAAGCTGTTAAAACAAAGAGATGCTAATCGTTAAGTTATTTAACAAAAACGCAAGGAGGACAGTCGATGATTACTACCAGTCAGGAAATTGAGGAACGTGCAGTGAAACAAATTGCCGACATGATGTGTGTGGCCGCAAGAACTGCTCCTAAAGCGCGTGGTGTTGACAATTTGGAGACGGCAATTGTTAATGGCAAAGTAAAAGACCAATTAGCAGAAGAAATGCGGCGTATTGCCCAGGAATCCGGCATGCAGTTTTTTGAGCGTGACGCCAACTGTATTGATAAAGCGCCGTTAGTTGTATTATTAGGTCAGAAAGTAAAACCTATCGGTGTAAAACCTTGCGGTTTCTGTGGCTATGCGGACTGTGGCGAGTGTGCCCAAGGTTCTGGTAGTTGTGCTATCAGTACCGGGGATTTGGGAATCGCTATTGGTTCGGCAGTCAACGCGGCTGCTTTGTATCATGCCGATAACCGGGTAATGTTCAGTATTGGTAAAGCGGCTATTAATATTGGCATTTTTGGTGATGAAGTCAAAATTGCCTATGGAATTCCACTTAGTATAACCGGTAAAAGCCCATTTTTTGATCGCTAAGTAGCTATTGGGTTAATGTGACGGATTAGGTATTAGCTAAAAACCTGCGAGATAGCTTCCGAAATTGCTTCGGAGTTATTTCGCAGGTTTTTTTGAAGAGTGGTCGGGTGGTAGTAATGCCGCGTCAAAGTGGCAAGATATCTTGGATTATTATAAAATTTTACAAATTAATCCAAGACTTTTCCAACAATAAGATGCGATAGTAATAGTAGGACAATAATTAATAGGGGGCAAAATTATGAATGCTTTATCTAGTGTAAGTACAGCGGTAACAAACAGTGCCGCTCAGATTAATACTAATCAGACTGCGCAGCAACAAAGTGAAGCTGTAACTGAGCAGACTGGTTCAACCACCAGCACGGTTACCGGCACTTCAACTGTTGAAACAAGTGCAACCCAAACAGCTTCCACCGCAGCCAAAATTTCTGCTGCCTATTCGGTTGAAATTAGCCAGGAAGGCGCACAGCTTGCTGCAGCAGCTGCCTCTACCACAACAACAGATACTTCGACCAGCAGCACGACAGCAACGGCGGCAGCACCGGCCAGTGCACCTGCAGGCAGTACTGTGGAGACCGAGGAAAGTTCCGAATCCACAACTACTGATCTTTCGCAATATAGTGAAGCCCAGTTAAAAGAAATGCTGAGTAGCGGTGAAATTACGCAGGCAGAATATGCTGCGGAAATAACTAGTCGCAAGCAGGAAGAAGCGGCAGAGGAAGCTGCTGAAGCTAGCGAATCTGCCGGATCAGCAATTGATGCTGTGCAATAAATGAGACTTAATTCAGATGGGGGGTTAATCCCGCCTGAATTTTAGTCGAATTATCCTAACGTCTAGCCGTTCGCCTGTGCCCGTAGGGGTATTACACCCGCCTGCTTAAGTGAGCCTTGGGTTTGAAGACCCTTAGAGTGAACTTATTTCGAATTTTACAACCTGTTCCCTGGACGCCAAGGACAGGGATTACAGGTTGTTAATGAGATAAGGACGGGAGTATTAGAACGGGTTAGTCATCGGAAATATTGCTTTAGAACTTTGCAGGATTTTATTCCCTTTTGTCTAATAATTTAAAAAATAACAAAAGGGGATGAGGCAGTGGAGGCACAATATTTTTGGAAGAGCACGGACGATTTGGAACAAGTGGTAATTGGCAACGGGGAAATACTTTTGCTTGACAAAAATGGAGCCGCAACAGTAATTGGTGCCACACTTGATGATGCCAGAAGGAGATTGGCAGAGTTAGGTAAGGATGAAGAGTTTCCTGATTTTATGAATGATTATAATTGGTAAGCCGCCCGGAGGGCGGCTATTTGTTTACTCTATTAAGTTGCAAACACAAATGAGGTAAGGTGTGATAATGTGGAAAATAAAATTGTAATAACTGCAATGGTTATGGCAGACTACAACCAGGTTATCCAGCTTTGGTCAACTTCGGAAGGAATCGGTTTAAGTGACGCCGATAGTAAAGAAAACCTAGAAAGATTTTTGCAGCGAAATTTGGGACTGAGCTTTGTTGCCAAATCAGGAAGCCAAATCATTGGGGCGGTACTGGCTGGCCATGACGGACGAAGAGGTTATCTCCATCATCTCTGTGTAAGTTCGGCTTACCGCAGACACGGAATTGGCAGTACTCTGGTGGAAACTTGTTTGGGAAAACTTAAAGAGCAAGGCATAAAAAAGTGCCACTTGTTTGTCTTTACTACTAACCGGGATGGCCTTATATTCTGGAATAAAATTAAATTTAACAGGCGAGAAGAACTGTACCTGTTGTCGAGAAACTTAGATTAATAGCTAAATAGTACTTCGCCGGATTCAAAATGATATTTAGCACCAATTGTTTTAACTCCGGCAGTAGTGACAATGACCTGGTCGTCTTTCAAAACTTTTACCATGTTGGTAATATGGGCATCGGTTGCCGCTTCGTAAATATTGACTGGATTACCTGCTCGAGCAAAATCGACTGCCGGCTGAATTTTTGCGGCAATGGCACCAATATTGGGGGGGACATGGCCGCCGTCCACGGCTGCTTTTACCGCGCCGCATTTTTCATGACCCATTACTACCACTAGCTTGGTATTCAAGTGTTCCACCGCATATTCCACACTGCCTAGAGTAATGGCGTCCAGCACATTGCCGGCAACCCGGACAACAAAAATAGAGCCTAATGCTTGGTCGAAAATCAGCTCTGGTGGCACCCGGGAATCAGAGCAGGTTATTACTATGGCAAATGGATACTGGCCGTGAGAAAGCTGGAGGCGTCGTCCTATTCCCACATCATATGTCGATAGTTTTCCCTCAACAAAGCGTTTATTGCCGTCAATTAGCATTTGTTGAGCCACATCGGCAGGAACAACCGGGTATTCCGTAAGCGTTGAAGCTGCGAGTAGAGGGGCGCTCAGGGTTAGGGTTTGCATTTGGTCATCTCCTTTGTCTGTTGTAAGTACCATTGGTTAAAGCTCGCATGGTTAACAGGCTAGTTAGGAAATGTGCACGTGCAAAGAAGCGTCAGCGGTATTTGAACCCTGTAATGAATGGGGCTTAAGCGTGGGTGTTCTGCAAACTGGCTTGATTTGCCCGATACCTAACCCGTTCTAATACTCCCGTCCTATGTAGGGGGGAGTAATACCTTTACGGGCACAGGCGAACGGATAGACGTTAGGCTAATTCGACTAAGATTCAGGTGGGGTTAGAACCCCATCTGAATCTTAGTTGAATTTATGGCGTCAAGTCGTTTGGTTCAAATCAAAGGAGGGGTGTATTTATTAAAAGTGCATCAATTCTGTAGAGATATCGTAACAAAAGCAATGCCTACCTACAAACAGATTATTCTGAAAGGTCGGAAAAATGAACCGAAATGCTTGTTTTTAAGTCTCAGTTCCTGCCATAAAAAACTTATCTGCCGTTTGCTGAATACAGAACACTAAGGGAGGGGTAAGTTGATGATTAACTACAATAATAGAGTTTTTAAATCGGTGAGTAATACAAGTAATGGTGAAGTTTCCTCAGAAACAATTTTTCATTACTATCAGGAAAACGATATTGTGTGGGCAACTTATAAAGGTGGAGAAATTCTTTTTGGAAACCTAATTGCCAAAGCCGATAGACAAGGCTGTTTGCATATGAGGTACCAGCATATCAATATTGACAATGATTTCCGGACTGGTGAGTGTGTTTCTAAACCAGAAGAGTTAGAAGATAGAAGGCTGCGAATGCATGAAACATGGCAATGGACAAGTGGTGATTACTCGAAAGGTACATCGATTTTAGAAGAAATAATAGCCGAAGCATAAATTCGTTGACGGGCTTGCATTTGCGCAAGGGAATGGCAATTAACGTCGCATTTGTATCTTCAAATGAATACATTAGATTATAGGATGCTGGATGAGGTAATGTGTGCAGCCGTTGGTTTGCGCAGATTTCCTCAACATACTTAGGGAGCAGTCTATGACTAAGTAAGGAGGATACAAAATGATGCGGAAAGCAATTAATAAACGTGTACCGGCCGGTAAACATCGGTTGCCGCCATTACCCTATTCTTATGATGCACTGGAACCGGTTATTAGTGAAGATACACTGAGAATGCATCATGATTATCATCATAAAGCTTATGTAGATGGACTTAATAAAGCAGAACTGGCAGTAGCGCAAGCTAGAAAAGAAAAAGACTATACTTTTATAAGTTACTGGGAAAACCAGTTGGCATTCCATGGCTCTGGCCATATTCTGCATAGTATTTACTGGACAGTGCTGGCGCCACCAAACGCAGGCGGTGAACCAAGGACAAATACGTTAAACGAAATTAACAGACGGTTCGGTAGTTTTGACAATTTTATTGAACAACTGCTTGCTGCTACCACTAAGGTGGAGGGATCGGGGTGGGGCATTCTTGTGTGGAATCCTGCCTGGAATAGCTTAGAAATACTAACTGCTGAGAAACATCAAAACCTTACTCAGTGGGGAGCTATTCCCATACTGGTAATTGATGTGTGGGAACATGCTTATTATCTGGACTATCAATACAAACGGGAAGAATATGTCCGCAAAATACTGGGGATTATCAACTGGGATGAAGTGGAGCGAAGGCTGCTTTTAGCGATAAACGGAAAACTGCCATTATATCCAGAGGTGTAAGTTGCTCAAAAAAAGAAACTACTTTCACCAGAGGGTGAAAGTAGTTTCGCTTATTATACCTATTCAGCTTTTTCCGGGTAGATATATCCTTTAAAAATATAGCCGTTTTTTACACCGCTCAACTCATTAAAGGAAATATTTCTTTCCTTAACACCTTTTTTTGTTAATACAGCTATTCTGACGCCGTCTTCCAGAATTTCGCGCACAATATACAGATTTGCATAATTATCGGCGTGATTTACCTGTATAGCGATAGCGCCAACTTTAGGCTGGGTTGCTATTGTATTGATAACCCACCCTTTTTTCATCGCTTTATCTAACCATTCACGTACCTTAGCTGGATAAGCAACATGTTCTGTCCAGTCTGAGCCTGGTGCTGGCGCATACTTGTCAAACTCTTGTAGATACCAGCTTGCCCACCAATCTGTTGATAGGCCTTTGTATTTAGGACCTTCAGGTTGATTGCCGGAGAAAACATAATCATTTGCAAATGCCGTTTGCATAAATAAAAGAATGATAACTGTAAGAATACTGATAAGTTTAGCCTTATGCACGTTTATCCCTTCTTCTAATAAAAATATATTCTCATTATCAGTATTCTTTTGGTAATTATCAAAACCCTCTAAAATTATGCTGATATTCCACAATATTGAAAAACGATATATTTAAACCGATCTGGGGAGCTTAGAATCGGCTTGTAAAACTATTGGGGACGGGCTATTCTATAACGCAGCAGGGGTTTACATATAGCATAGATAGCAGCAATCTGAACAGGAAGCAGTACTAGGCACTTGATAAGCCTACCGAACAAAAACGCTGAGGCGGCTTTGTGGTAAAGTAGGGACAGCCACACTGTGTTTAACGCCAGGTCAACAAGTAAAAGGATGACTATACTTGCTAAGCTGAGGTTTAGCAAGGTTATTTTTTTATTATGCAAAAAATAGCCGTAAATCATGCCGGTTATGAACGCGCTAAGGGTAAAACCAGGGAAATATAAACCAGGAGAAAAGAGCAAGCAGCCAAGAATATCGGCAATAGCCGCAACTGTACCTCCTGGCAGCGGTCCATAAAGCATGGCAAACAAAGCGATTGGCAAAAAGCTGAAGCTGACGCGGACAAAAGGAGTCTGGATGGCAATAACATGAGTAAAAATAATGATTAAAGCAACGAAGATCGCCGAAACAATTAAGGTATTAGTATTGATGACAGGCTGATACGGGTGACGGCTTTTTAATAAATGCATTGAGGCACCTCCATAAAGAGTAAATTGCTACATATTGCTACATAGTTAAAGGAGTTTCCTTCTAATGCAGCAGCGGGATGCAATGTTTGTATCGCAAACTATAAATGGCGACTTAATTCTGACGGCGTTTTAACGTCGTCTGAATTTTAGTTGAAATTATCCGGGGACTTAGCCGCACTTTACTCACCGCTTGTAAAGCGGGAGTATTAGAGCAGGTTAGTCATCGGTCCAAAATAGTTTTTCGTTCAGTGACAACTCCCCATTTACATGACACTTAACGCACAAACATTTACTCTGCAATTTATTTAGGAAGATTAGAGATTGGATGTATCAATTCCTTCTTTTTCCATGTGAAAATTTTGAATATATAATAAATTAATACTTTTAGAGGACAGCATCAATAGTTTTTGCAGGGATTTTTTTGATAAGCCCGAATATTGCTCTTATCGATGACTAATCTTCAGAATGGGGTTAAAACCTCACCTGAAAGCTAAGTCTACTTTATTAACAAATACAGGAGGTAATACACATGGCTGACACTAACTGTAATGAGGAGAATTGCACCTGTCCCAAAACTACCTGTGAACGGCATGGTAAATGCTGCCAATGTATTAACTTTCACCGCAGCCGGGAAGACAAAGTATTCTGTATGCGGGATAATGAAAGTAAATAGCCACTAAATAACGTCTTAAGGACGGAGGTAATGGCATTGTATTTCAGGTGGCAATAACTCCGTCCTCTGGATAGCTGGGGCTGGGTGAGTGTGAAATAAAGGAGAGTTAATCGATAAAATGGTTGGCAGCAACATTATAACAAGAGTAACAGCTAGCAACATATTGCGGGAGCGTGTCTGGTATCGCTGCAATCAATGCGGCCATAAGTTTGAGCAGTATACTGAGCTTTTCAGTCAATCCAAAGCTAAAGTCAGTTGTCCGCAATGTCAAAATGAGTTAAGGGAAAACAATCTTGCTATACTTGATTAAATAAAGCAGGCGTGCACAGGGAAAAGGTGCAGGTATTAGAACTGTCTACGGGTTTTAGCCTAGTAGGCGTTTTTTTTATTGCTTATTCCATTCTATAGAAATTCTAAAAAAAGGAGGCTATAATTCTAAACATAGAAAATTCATAGAGCGGTAAGTCCTCTCTATTGAACATAGATATTCATATTCACCTCCCCCAAAAAGCACTTAACAACTGATGTTGTTGAGTGCTTTTTATTTTTTACGTTACTCCTAATCGATTCCTAATTCAATTTGGTATATACTGATAATAAGGCTTGTTGAAAATATTTCAAGAAATAGGGGAAGTGCAATGAAGAAATTTGGTGATATGAAGGCGCGCTTTTCAGGGATTCATGACCTGATGAAAAACAGGGTTACCGAAATATTGTTAATATCTACTGAGTATGATGCATATGTCCTTGAAGAAGATGGGCGCTTAATTGAACAGATTTACCACCATTTCAGCGACCTGAGCATTCCTTTTATACCCAGGATTCATTGGGTGGATAACGGCGAAGATGCTTGCGAAGAATTAAAAACAAGCACAATCCATTTAATTATCACCATGTCGCGTATTAGTGATATGAGTTCCTTTGATTTTGAAACAACAATCCACAAGGCCTATCCTAATATTCCAATTGTTATGCTTTCCTATGACCGGTTGACTCCGGAAATGATTGCCCGTATCAGGGGGATTTCCTGTATAGACCGGGTGTTTCACTGGTCGGGAGACAATAAGGTTTTGGTAGCTATTATAAAATACATAGAGGATAAGCAAAATGTTGAGGCAGACAGTAAGCTCGGTGTGCAAGCCATCCTCTTAGTGGATGATTCGCCGGCCTATTATTCGCAAATTTTGCCTACTATTTATACAGAAATTTTGACACAGACCCGCTGCTTGGTGTTACATGCCATGAATCTTAACCATGGTCTGCTGCGGGTTCGTCTGAGGCCGAAGATTCTGCTTGCAGAAACCTATGAAGAAGCCATGGTGATTATTAGCAAGTATCGTTACAATCTGTTGGGCGTAATTTCCGATGTAAGGTTTCCTAAGGATGGAGTATTAAATGCGCAGGCTGGTTTTGAATTAAGTCAAGTAGTGCGGACAATGATTCCTGACCTTCCGTTCTTATTGCAGTCTGAGGAAGCGGAAAATGAAGAAAAAGCCAGAGAGCTGCAGTTAAAGTTTTTGAACAAGAACTCCCATAACCTCCTGCATAATTTGCGTACTTATATTATGGAAAACTATGGGTTTGGCGCTTTTGTATTTAAGTATCCTGACGGCAAAGTGATTGATGAAGCTAATGACATTACAAGTCTAGAACGAATAATCCGTGATCTGCCGGAAGAGAGTTTATATTATCATGCAACTAAAAATCATTTTTCACGCTGGTTTCGTGCGCGGGCCGAAGTTGAAGTGGCAGACAAACTAAGATTTGTGGATATTGGTCAGGTTGGCAATGTTTCCGATATTAGATCTTATATCCTAAAAGTGTTGAATGATTATTTTAAAAAGTACCAATCAGGTTTGGTGCTTGACTTTGAAGGGCTTTCCAAAAAAGATATGGAAAATGCTTTTATTAAACTGGGGACAGGCTCTTTGGGCGGAAAGGCCAGAGGGGTTGCTTTTATGAACGTCATGATTGCCAAAGCACTTTTGGCAGATAAATATGAAGATATGAAAGTTAAGGTGCCACGCTCGTTTGTTATTGGTAGTGATGTTTTTGAAAAATTCATTGAAGAAAATAAGCTATATTCTTTTTTGTCCACGAATCCCACAGAAGCAGCAATTGCCCAAAAGTTTACGGAAAGTCCCTTGCCGGCTGCAACTCAAGAAAATCTGCGGGTATTGACACAGCATATCAAATGTCCGCTCGCAGTTCGTTCTTCGAGCATCTTGGAAGATTCAAGAGTATTGCCTTTTGCCGGTATCTATAATACCTATGTAGTGCCCAACAGCCACGAAGACTATGAAGTTCGGTTTAAACAGCTGGCCGATGCGGTTAAGCTGGTGTATGCTTCGGTGTTTTATGCGGCTCCTGTGCAATATGCCAAAAATGCAGATATTCGGATTGAAGAAGAAAAAATGGCTGTTTTGATTCAGGAACTGGTTGGAGAAAGCTACGGTGATCTTTACTATCCTGCTATTTCCGGGGTTGCTCAGTCCTATAACTTTTATCCCTATTATCCATTAAAGCCGGAGAACGGAACAGTAAGCCTGGCTTTAGGTTTAGGGAAAGCCATTGTTGAGGGAGAGCGGGTATACCGTTTTTCCCCGGCCTACCCGAAGATCAACCCGCTTGTTTCCGGTCCCCGGGAATACTTAAAAAAATCGCAAAATGCATTTTATGCGGTAAATCTTAATGATTCTGCCGATATAACCCTGCGCGCCGACGAAGACTATATTTACAAGAAGCTGCCGATCTCCCAGGCGCATAAAGATCAATCGCTGGAGTATACCGGAAGCACCTATTCGGCGGAAAATGACTGCATTTATGACAATGTGTATCAACCCGGCCCTAAACTAGTGACCTTTGCGCCTATTCTTAAGTATAACAGGCTGCCACTGACGCAAATTATAAAAGACCTAATGAGGCTGGGGAAGCAGTCATTTGGCACCGATGTTGAAATTGAATTTGCCGTTAATATCCCTAAGGATCCAAGTAAACCCAAGGAGTTTAATTTTCTGCAAATCAGGCCAATGGTGGTTGGCAAAGAAGCGTTTCAGGTTACTATGGATGAGCCGCTGGAATCCTGGTGTTTCAGCCGGCGTACTATTGGCAACGGAATTTATCAAAATATCCACGATATTATTTTTGTAGATCCTGAGACTTTTAATCTGCAGAACAGTGTGCAAATCGCCAGTGAAATCAGTGAACTGAACAAGCGATTGTTTACAGAAGGACGGCGCTGTATTCTTATTGGCTTTGGTCGGATGGGAACTGCAGATAAGTGGCTGGGAATTCCTTTGACCTGGGAGCAAATGTCACAAGCCTTGGTTATTGTGGAGGTCGATCTTAAAGATCTCCGACCAGAGCCATCACTGGGCAGTCATTTCTTTCATAATTTAACAGCTACGCATATGGGATATTTCCATATTCAATATGATAATGAAACCGAAGGGCTGTTGGATTGGGATTGGTTGTGTAGCCAACCTGTTCTGCAGCAGACCCAATATGTTAAGCTGGTGAGAAGAGAGGAACCCTTCAACACCAAAATCGACGGACGAAGCTTTAAAGGGATTATTTATAAATAAATCAAGCTGATGATTGTTTCATCAACAAACAGAGACAGTTGTGGCAATGGAAAACCCAAAAATCGGCCATAATAAAAGGAGACTACAATACAACAGACGGCGTTAAAGCGCCGTCTGTATTGTAGTCGAAATTATCCTGATACTCAGCCGTTCTCCTGTGTCCGTGGGTTATGCTCGCACTTGCAGAAGTAGGAATGGTAAAGCGGTTTAGTCAGTGGGGGACATACAGAAATTGAAAAAATTTAAAATATTTTTCAAGAAATATTTGTTTGTATTCAAAATACAATAATGCATTTAGAAAAAACAAAATAAGCAGTGTTTCTTGTAACAGGAAAATATAGGTGGGCTGTTTTTAATTAGAATGAATCTGTTCTTTGAGAAGAAACTATAGTGCGCGTTCAGTAGAATAAGGGGTGGCGATCTGATTGAAAATTCCGTTAAATACAGGTATGCAAAATACAAAACAGGTTGTATAATGAAATTAACCTAGATTGACAAGATTGGACAAAAAACTTTAGGGGGATTGGAACATGACTATAAATGCTCAAAAATACTGTGATGAACTTTATCGCCGTGTTGTTGAACGTAATGCAAACGAACCTGAGTTTCACCAAACAGTCCAGGAAGTGCTTAGCTCTTTGGTGCCTGTTCTCGAGAAAAATCCCGAATATATTGAGCTTGGAATTGTTGAGCGCATTGTTGAACCTGAGCGCCAGTTCATATTTCGTGTACCCTGGATGGATGACACCGGCAGGGTAAGAGTGAACCGTGGATTCCGGGTGCAATTCAATAGTGCGATTGGACCTTATAAAGGCGGCTTGCGTTTTCACCCGTCCGTTAATGTCGGTATTATCAAGTTTCTTGGTTTTGAACAAACCTTCAAGAATTCATTGACAAGCTTACCAATGGGCGGTGGCAAAGGTGGATCGGATTTTGATCCCAAAGGCAAATCAGATGCGGAAGTTATGCGATTTTGCCAAAGCTTCATGACAGAATTGTACCGGTATATTGGGCCTAATACAGATGTGCCGGCCGGTGACCTTGGTGTAGGCGGCAGAGAGATTGGCTACATGTTCGGGCAATACAAAAGAATCAAAGGCGCTTATGAAAATGGCGTTTTAACCGGAAAAGGCATTGCTTATGGCGGCAGCTTGGCTCGTCCGGAAGCAACCGGCTACGGGATTGTTTATTTCTGTCAGGAAATGTTGAAAGCTAAAGGTACTTCCTTTGAAGGCAAAACCGTTGCTGTGTCCGGATTCGGCAATGTTACCTGGGGTACAATCAAAAAAGTCACCGAACTGGGCGGCAAAGTCGTTACGATTTCTGGTCCGGACGGTTACATTTACGATGAGAACGGCATCAGCGGCGACAAGATTGAGTTCCTGCTAGAAATGAGAGCATCCTGCAACGATAGGGTAGAAGATTATGTCGAACAATTTGATGCCAAGTTCTATCCTGGAGAAAAGCCCTGGAATACTAAGGTTGATGTTATTATTCCGTGTGCTACACAAAATGAGATACTTATTGAAGATGCCAAAAAGATTGTTGCCAACGGGGTAAAATTTGTTTGCGAAGGTTCAAATATGCCTTGCACTAATGATGCAATCGAATACATGTTGGAAAACGGCGTATATCTTGGGCCGTCAAAAGCGGCTAATGCCGGCGGCGTAGCTGTTTCCGGCCTTGAAATGTCACAAAACAGCATGCGACTTGCCTGGTCGTTTGAAGAAGTTGATGAAAAACTAAAAACCATTATGCTCAATATTTACAAAAACTCTAGTAAAGCCGCCGAAGATTATGGTTTCAAGGACAACCTGGTGGTTGGTGCCAATATTGCCGGCTTTATTAAAGTCGCTGAAGCAATGAAAGCGCAAGGGTTGGTATAGAAAAGCGGTAGGGTAAGTTTACTTTCCTTACGTAAGTACTGCAAACTACAAAGAACCAGAAATATCTCAAAGCTGAGGTGTTTCTGGTTCTTATATTTTAAGTAAAACAGACGCCTGCGATAATAGTAGACTTACAAGGAGTTTATGGTTAGCTGCTAGAATCTAAGCTATTAAAGTTGAAAGGAGTGAGAACATGAGTAAATCAGTTAAAAAAGTGATCCTTCTATTAACCTGTTTCATGTCTGTTTTGGTGTTTGCAACAACAGCCGCAGCCATAAGTTTCTCCGCCGATATTGTAAGTTCTGACGACGGCAAAACTATTAGTAAACAAAAAATGTATATGACAACTAACAAAATACGTATGGAAACCAAGGAAATGGCTAATATTGTACGGATGGACAAAAAACTGGTATGGATGGTAATGTTTGAAGATAAAATGTATATGGAACAGCCATTTAATACAGCAAATACTAAAAGCAACAGACAAAATATGGACGCTGAGCCACCTGCTGATGATGTTGAAAAAAATTTTATTCTAAGGGAAACAATAAACGGTTATGCTGCTGATAAATACCGAGTTACAACAAAAGATAAAAACTCGCATTATATATGGATATCAAGCGACCCCGGTATTACCATGCAAGTGAAGACTGCAGCCATTGATGGCAGCTGGTGGCAGGAATTCCGCAATATACGTCTTGGCGAACCAGACCCGGCCTTGTTTGAAGTCCCGGTTGGCTTCGAAAAAATGTTAATGCCGGCTATGTTTGGTCATGGGTACTAGCGTAAAATGATGTTAAATTGATGTTAATTTTGTCTAAAAATATGGTACATTTTACTTGACGAGTTAGTTTGCGTAGTATAAAATTTAGTCAACAGGTCAAAGAAGACGGTCGTTACTCAATTTGAGTAAAGGGCGTCTTTTTTATATACACAGACACTATGTAGGGGGAAAGCGGGGGTGTGATTATCAAAAAAAATAATCAAGTAATGCCAGGACTCATTGTAGTCAACTTTCTACCTAATGTATCTGTTACAGATAGGTAATACCTGGTATTGAAGCTTTGGAGTCAGTATATTTTTAGGAGTGATAAGAAATGAAATTAAAAGCGAAATTAACATTAGTATTTTCTTCTTTGACTCTAATTGTTTTGTTAGTTTCATCAATGACCGGGTATATGTTTGCCAAACAGCAGCTTCATGCTGGCATTCAAAAGGAGTTATTATCCAGTACTAATGCGCAAGTAAACAAACTAAATGGCTGGCTTGCCGGCAAGGTCAAAATATTAGAGATTACTTATTCCAATATACAAAGCAGCATCGGAGATAATGAAATAACCGTACCGATGTTAGCCGGATACAAAGCTGTTGATAAAGAATTGTCTGATATGTATTTTGGAACTATTGAAGGAAAAATGATTGATGGAAGTGGCTGGACGCCGCCGGCAGGCTTCGATCCCCGTACTCGCAGCTGGTACAAACAAGCCCTGGAGCAATCCAAACTTACTTTCACCGATCCTTATTTAGATTCTGTCACAAAAAAAATGGCAGTATCGGTGGCTATGCCGATTAAGAGTGCATCAGGACAATTGCGTGGAGTTATGGCAGAAGATATTTTGCTCGAAACGCTCGTAGAGGATATGAAAAACATCAAATTGTATGAAGCAGGATATTCCTATTTGGTTGATGCCAAAGGGGTGTTATTAACATATCCTGAGGCGGAACTGGTATCTAAGAGTGTTTTTGAAATAGAAAAATTAAAACCGCTTACCGCTACCTTTAAAGAAATTATGAGTAATGATAAAGGGGTTGCAAGTTATTCGTATGATGGTGAAGCTAAGTTAGCTGTTTACCAAAAGATTCCTTTGACCAGTTGGACAATGGTAACGGTTGTGCCTGAGAATGTTATTTATCAGCCGTTGGTGACTTTGAAGTGGCTGCTTTCAGCCGTAACACTGGCCTTTGTATTTATTGTGATATTGGTTACTTTCTTTATGATGAAACGCATAATGAAACCGATAGAAATATTAACCGGTCAAGTTAATATTGTAGCCGGTGGTGATCTTACGGTGCAGACAACTGTCAGCGGAAAGGACGAAATTGCAGAACTGGCCAGTGGTTTCAACAAAATGGTGCTAAACTTGCGCAGTTTGATCTCCCATGTCCAAAGCAGCTCTGAACAAGTGGCAGCCTCCAGTGAGGAACTTTCAGCTAGTGCAGAACAATCGGCGCTGGCAGCTAACCAGGTCGCTACATCGATAACCGGTGTGGCCAGCGGGACAAATGAGCAACTGGCTGCCGCTAATGCAGCAGCGGTTGTGGTAGAACAGATGTCAGCAAGTATCCAGCAGGTTGCTGCCAGCACGAATCAAGTGGCTAACCAGTCGGCTTTAGCGGAAGATAAGGCGCGAGAAGGTGGCACAGCCGTTGATAAGGCTGTCAAACAAATGGGTAATATTGAGTCTACTGTTAACACTTCGGCCAAGGTTGTAGCCAAACTAGGTGATCGTTCCAAGGAAATTGGTCATATTGTTGATACGATTTCAGGGATTGCAGGTCAGACCAATCTGTTAGCTCTCAATGCTGCCATTGAGGCCGCGCGGGCGGGTGAGCAAGGCCGTGGGTTTGCCGTTGTGGCTGAGGAAGTAAGAAAACTGGCAGAACAGTCGCAGGACGCAACTAAAAAAATTACCAGTCTGATAGCTGAAATTCAGGGAGATACCCAAGAAGCGGTTATTGCTATGAATGATGGAACAAGAGAAGTAAAAACAGGAGCTGAAGTTGTCAATGCGGCCGGGGTGGCTTTTGCTGAAATTGCCGAGTTGGTAACTCATGTGACTGGCCAAGTAAAAGAGATTTCAGCTGAGATTCAAGAAATTGCTTTAAGCAGTCAGCAAATTGTGAGTTCCGTGCAGCGAATTGATGAGCAAAGTAAAATTTCAGCAAGTGAATCACAAAGCGTTTCCGCTGCGACTGAGGAGCAAATGGCTTCCATGGAGGAGATAGCCAGTTCTAGTGAGGCCTTGTCAAAATTAGCCTATGATTTGCAGACGGCTGTGTCAAAATTTAAAATATAGTCTAGGTTAAGCCGGGCACGTACCACTTGGTGCAGCCGGGAAATGGTGATTAATAAGTCTCAACCTGTTCGCAGGTTGAGACTTGTTATTTTGTGCCAGAACAATAGCCGGAAAAATATATAGAGTGATACAGTTATACCAGAAAAACTTGGACATCATATTAAAAATAACAGATACTGCAGGAAAAAGAAGTCTTTTAGCGAAATAGAGGCATAGTCTGCTTATGACAGACTGTTCAGAAATTATCTATATAACGACATAAAGAAAACACGGCTTCGCTGAGCTTTAGCGAGATCTCAAGTCTCATTTATACTTTCTGTTAGGGAAATAAAAGGCCCAAACAACGGAAGCCTTTGGCTTTAGCATAATTAGCAACTCGAAAATAACTGCAGTATGACATGGGGGAGATAGTGTGGTATTAAAAGGTAAGGTACTGATTGCCCAAGGCGGAGGACCGACCGCGGTTATCAATCAATCGTTGGCTGGCATTGTTTCAGAATCCCGCAAATATGGAGAAATGCTTCGGACGTACGGTGCGATTCATGGTGTGGAAGGTATTATCAATGAGGATTTCCTGGATTTGACCCAGGAAACCAGTCATAATTTGGAGCAGGTAGCCCTCACTCCTTCGTCAGCCTTGTGGTCTACACGGATAAAGCCTGATGTAAAATACTGCCATGAAATTTTTAAAGTATTGCAGGCCCATGATATTAGGTATTTCTTTTACATTGGCGGCAACGACTCTGCTGACACTGTCCGGATTGTGGGCGAGGAAGCCAGGAAAGTCAACTATGATTTGCGGACAATTCATGTTCCCAAAACAATTGACAACGATTTAGTGTTAAATGATCATACGCCGGGATATGGTTCGGCCGCCAGATTTGTAGCGCAGGCTTTCATGGGAGTTAACCTTGATATGCGGGCACTTAACGGCGTATATATCGGAGTAGTGATGGGGCGTAACGCCGGGTTTCTGACTGCGGCTTCAGCTATTGCTCAAAGGTATCCGGATGATGGGCCGCATCTTATCTATCTTCCCGAACGTGCCTTTCACATGGACAAATTCCTGGCTGATGTCAAACAGGTATACGAACGTCATGGCATGTGTATTATTGCCGTATCAGAAGGAATTCGTGATGCTAATGGCAGGCTGATGATTTCTACTCTGCACAATGATCTCGAAGTTGATGCCCATGGCAACGTGTGCCTTTCAGGCACAGGTGCTTTAGGCGAGTTATTATCACAACAAATCAAGGTGAAGCTGGGAATTTCCCGGGTGCGGAGTGATACCTTCGGTTATCTGCAGCGATCTTTTGTAGGCTGTGTATCTGATATTGATCAACACGAAGCCAGGGAAGTCGGCGAGAGAGCCGTTCAATTAGCATATTGGAATAATTGCAATGGGTCACTTACCATCAATCGTACCGGCAATTATTCGGTTGATTATCGCCTGGTTGGTGTGGAAGAAATTGCGGCAAAAACAAAACTAATGCCGGACGAATACATTACTAGCGAAGGCAACCAGGTTACCGATGCTTTTAAATTTTATGTAAGGCCGCTGATTGGGGCAGGCCTGCAATTTCCGGCGCACTTACGGGCGCCCCGGGTGCCCAAGCTACTGTAATGAGATAAGAAGTGTGTGTTGTTATAACTGGCGCTATGACAGAGGCCCTAGACTTTGTGTGAAGTCTAGGGCTTTTTTTCCTAACAGAAAGTATAACTTTCTTAAAAACAGGATAAGGGCAACATCGACTTGCGCTTTAGCCAAAGCTCGGCGCAAGCCGTGTTTTCTTTATATCAGCAAACGCTAACTCTTGACGGATTATGTAATAACAGCTAAAATTACAAATAATACTAATAGAAAATAAATATCCGTACAATCAAGAGGCGGTTATCATCCTAGTGGTTTTGCTTTACAAAATAGAACTTTTGGGGGTAAGAGCAATGGAAATGAAAAGATTTGCTTCGAAAATCATAGTTCGCTGTGATAAAGACGACGAAATTGTGCAGACCATAACAAAAGTTTGCCGTGAGAATAATGTAAAGCTTGCAGCCATAACCGGTATTGGCGCTGTTAATGAAGTAACTATTGGACTATTTAATCCAACTACACGTGAATATCATTCCATGCAGTTTAAAAAAGATATGGAAATCGCCGGACTTGTCGGCAACGTGAGCAGAATGAATGATGAAGTTTACATACATGTGCACATTACTTTAACTGATAGTTCCTATAACGCTATTGGCGGCCATTTAAGTTATGCTAAAGTGAGTTGCACTGCTGAATTAATTATTGATGTTATCGAAGGCGAAGTTAATCGGAGCTATAATGATGAAGTAGGGTTAAATTTATTACAGTTCTGATGAAGTAAATCTTTTATTTTGAAACAGTGATTTTACAAAACATCATAGTGCTGTAAAGAAAGAGAACTCCTGCTATAGTTGTAGCAGGAGTTTGCATATTTCTGGCAAATATTACAAAATAACATAGTAAAACTATCTAATACAATGAGCAGGTATTAATAGAATTAAAGGAGTAAGGAATGGCAAAGGCGCTTAATGGTGCTGCGTTCCGAGAATTCAGACAGATGGATAAGGCCGAGAAGAAACCGATAAATATACGTTATGGAATTTATGATAAAATTCCCGGTAGAGTGGCAATTCCGGTTGTAATTCAACAAATAGTGGTATTGTCAATGGATCTGGTGCTGCCGGTTTTGCTTATAAGTATGGTGGGCGGTTCGCGAGAGATTGCCCAGAATTTTGTAAGTGTAATGATGATTGGGATAGGACTGGGTACACTTTTGCAAGTTTTGCATAAAAGAGTAATCGGCTCTGGATATTTTTGCGCGGAAGAAACCGGATTCTTGTATTATCAGGCATCTGCGTTGGCTGTGCAGGCAGGTGGATTGCCACTACTGTTTGGTATGACTACTATCGCCGGTTTTTTTCAAATGCTGCTAAGCAGAATAATTCCCCGGATACGATTTTTGTTTCCCACCGAGGTAGCAGGTCTAATGGTTGTTATGACAGGAGTTGCCGGGATTGCTCCCGGGGTTTCGGCGATATTTGGCGTCGATGATTTAAAAAATACAATAGATAGTTCATCAATGGTGGTTGGACTTATAACCATAATGATTATGGTTTCTCTAAGCGTATGGGGAAATTCCTCTATGCGCCAATACGCTATACTTGCGGGCATAATTGTAGGGTATGTATTGTCATATGTATTAGGAATTTTTAATTTAGACCATATAAGACAATTGGCTGCTGCGCCATATATAGCCATGCCTGTTATGACTATGGAATGGTCTTTTGATGAAAGATTACTGTTGCCCTTTTTGGTTGCGGTTATCTGCTCCACTTTGAAAACAATGGGGAATTTAGCTACCTGTCAAAAAACTAATAATACAAATTGGAAACGTATTGATTTAAAAAATGTCGGAAATGGCGTTTTTGCTGAAGGTGTCGGGACGTCAATGTGTGGAATTCTTGGCTGTATGGGGCTAAATAGTAGTTCGGGCAGTGTGGGGCTGTCTATTCTCAATGGTGTGACAAGTCGTTATTTGGCATATTTCGTAAGCAGTGTGTTTGTTGCAATGGCGTTTTGTCCGAAAGCAGCTGCGTTACTAGCCATCATGCCTTCGCCCGTAATGGGAGCGGTGCTGTTAATAAATCTTGGCTATTTTATTATTGAAGGGTTTCAGATAATTGTTTCGCGCATGCTTGATGAAAGAAAAATATTTGTAGTTGGGTTATCTATGGTGTTGGGATTAAGTGTAGATCTCGTGCCAGGTATTTATGCTCAATTTCCGGTGCAGTTTCAGTCTTTATTTAAATCTTCCCTTGCAGTGGTTTCGTTAACGGCTATCTTTTTAAATCTGCTATTCCGCATTGGCATAAAACAAAAAAATGTCATTGTATTGGCGATAGGAACAGATTCTACAGAAAAAGCGATAGAGTTTATGGAAGCTAATGGCGCGGCTTGGGGCGCGCGAAGAGAGGTTATACACCGGGCCTCATCTGCCATTATCGAATTTTTCGAAACCGCAAGTAGTCTAGAACTGGTTAGTGAGGGAAAGGTAAGACTGGAAGTCAGTTTTGATGAATATAATGTAGCTGTTAAAATTATATATAATGGATTTCTGGTGGAATTGCCTGAAAGACGTCCAACAGAAGAGGAACTGCTTAATGATGATAATGCACTGCTAAGATTATCAGGGTATTTAATGCGTAAGTATGCTAACAAGATAACTGCTTATATTGAGGATGAGAATTGCATATTGCAATTTCATTTTGAGCATTGATTTAATGAGGCAGCCCAAGAAGGACAACCAGTACTCTTGCGGATGGTTAAAATTAGTACACTAGCCATAGATGGAAAAATAGCGTGATCCTCGTAACAATTGAGGATTCACGCTATTTCATTGTGCGCAACTAACAATGATTAATACTATAGCTCTGGTGGAATGTAAGAGGTTCAGATCGTTATATTTACGGTTTTTTTCTTTGTTTTTTTCGCATTTTGACAGGCAGCTTCTTCTATATCAGCTTTTAATTGATTCTTTTTGCGGCGGCGGGCAACTTCTGCTGCCGCAATACCATACTCAACAGATTCTTTAAGATCGCGTTCTGTAGCTTCAATTTTTCCTTCGAGACTATATTGCGAATGAACATGGCTAGTTACTTCTGAAGAGGGCTGGACAAAGGAAAAGGACATGCCGGACTTAGCCATGCTTTGAGCATGGGCGCTATTAGAAATGGCCGAAGATAGTTTAGTCATACTGGCATTAGTAAGAGTCCGCTCATGCTTAGCTAGCGCTTTTTCCCGTTCGCGTGCGCTTTTGGCCATAGCCTCTTCTTGTTTCAATCGTTCTAACTCAAGTTTTCGGGTTGTTTCTTCATACACAGATTGTTGAATCTGTGTATCAACTGCTGCTAGTTCTAAAATAACCTGTTTACTGTCAGTTGGCGTATTATTGCTGTCTACGGGGTTTGTCAGCGCATTTGGGGTAGTATAAGCTGCTGCTTGGTTAAGCTTTCTTTGTAACTGTTCACGCTGTTTTCTTAATGCGGTTAAAGTGTTTTGCGGATTGACCATCGTTAGTAAGTTATTTAAGCCCATTTGATCTATAGGCATATATCCACTCTCCTGTATCTGTAGCATCGTAATATTTATGTTTCTATAGAAAATATCGAATGAAATGTGGAAATAGTTAACAGTAATTACTGAATTTATACAGTGATGAAAAGTTGCATCCAGGGTGGGACAGATAAGGTAATAAAAAAGTAGTGGACTAGGAGATTGTAAGCCGCTGGTTTATTGCTGTTGACAGCGGCCGAGTGTCAATGCTATATTTGATTCTATAATCAATATTGATGAGCAATTTTGTTTAGGAATACTTTGATATTAGTATTAGAGTAAGTAAATATATATTTCCGGAGGAAAAATGAAGCAGACTGATGCGGCGTACCATTATATCAAAGATAGAATATTAGAAGGCACCTTTAAACCTGCCCAAAAACTTGTTGAGATGCAGTTGGCAGAATCAATTGGCGTTAGCAGAAATACGGTAAAACAGGCACTATTAAAACTTGCCCAAGAGAACTTAGTAGCAATCGAAGAAAACAAAGGGGCTACAATAAAATCGTTCACTCTTGAGGAAGTTTTAAATTATCTTGAAATACGTGAAGTGTTAGAAGGCTTGGTAGCTAGGTCGGCAACCAGTAATGTTACGGAAAACGATCTTGCGAGAATGAAAAGTATTTTAGAGCAGATGAAAGCTCATCTTGATAAACAGGAATTTGATAAATATTCTGCGCTAAATACTGAGTTTCATGGTATTATCTATAAATCGACCCAAAATGTTCAGGCAGTTGAGCTTATTAATATGATCAGAACTCAGCTAATACGTTATCAATTTCGTACTATTTTGGTTCCGGGCCGGAGTCAGTCATCGTTTGGTGAACACACGGACATTTATAAAGCTTTTGCTGCCAGAAATGAGCTTGATGCTGAGGCGGCAGTGAGAAAACATGTTTTAACAGTCAGAGAGACAATAAGGAATAATTACCATTATTTGGCTTAATAAAAAAAGATATTCTGAAATCTCCCAGTTTTGCTGGGAGATTTTTTTTGCCCCATCCATTTGGCAATAATCATTGTTGACACAAAAATGAAAATATTGTACATTATTATTGTTAATCAAAATTGTTGAGCAATATTGCAAGCAAAAACAAAAAAAGGAGGGGAAGACGTCTTAGTACGCAAGTCGAAACCCACAAGCAGGAATTATGAAAGCATTATATTTTTAAAACAAAAGCAATAAAACAGAGGGTGTGAAAGTATGAGCGACAGTAATGTAAATGTATTGGTAGTAAGTGCTCACGCAGCAGATTTTGTATGGCGTGCCGGCGGAACTATGGCTAAATACATAAAGAAGGGAGCAAATGTTTCGCTGGTTATTTTGAGCTATGGTGTTCGCGGAGAATCCAATGATCTGTGGAAAGAAGACGGACAAACCGCCGAGAACGTCAAAAAACATCGTGCCGGCGAAGTAGACAAGGCACTAGATATTCTTGGAATTAAGCAGGTTGAGTTTTGGGATTTAGATGATTACAATATGGAATTTAGTGCGGATTGTATGGAGCGCATGGTAAAGAAAATCCGGGAAGTAAAACCGCAGCACATAATAACCCATGGACCCAAGGACGCATTTAATCCGGATCATGAACGGGTAGCAAAGTTTGTGTGGGAAGCCAGTGTACTTTCGATCTCAAATGGTGTAAAACTAAAGGGATATCCTACAGCAAAGCAAGCGCGTATTTTTGGGTTTGAGCCTCATCAGACAGAAGTATCAGGTTTTAATCCGGACGTAATTATTGATATAACCGAAACCTATCCTCAGAAAGAAGCCGCAATGAAGTGTTTTGCAGCGCAAAAACATTTAATTGAGTATTATATGGATCGGGCAAAAATGCGGGGCAATCATGCCAGACGCTGTTCAGGAAATAGTGAATACAAATATGCGGAAACCTTTAGCAGATTGTACCCTTATGTTGGAGACGCACTGGTGTAATCTCACTTAATATTAGAATTAAGTATAAATAATAGGAGTTGATAAGGATGAGTACTGACGCTAATAAGAGTTTTTTCGCTGAGAACAAGAAAACAATAGGCGGAATTCTCGGGATACTTATTGCAATTGCCATCGCAATTCAGCCGCTGCCAGCAGGGTTATCGGCTGCAGGGTTAAAGGCTGTGGCGATTTTATGTTGGGCGGTAGTCTACTGGGTATTTGATGTATTTCCTGACTATGTAGTAGGCCTGGCTATGAGCGCCTTATTTGTAATTACGAAAACCGCGCCAATGAATGTGGCTTTTGCCGCTTATTCAAGTGATGCCTGGTGGCTGTTGGTTGCCGCTATCGGTCTAGGCGCAGCAGCCACTAAAACAGGACTCTTAACAAGAATATCGTTGGTAGTGCTCAAGATATTTCCAGCTACCTACAAGGGCCAGGTTATGGCACTTATTGGCTGCGGCACATTTTTAGGAACACTGATTCCGAGCACAACCGCTAAGATGGCAATTATGTCACCAGTGGCACTATCGATCAGTAATGCGTTGGGTTTCGAAAAGAAAAGCCCGGGAGCAACCGGAATTTTTGCCGCCTGTGGAACTGGTTTTAATTTAAGCTCGCCGTTTTTAATGAGCTCATCATTTTTGGCTTATGTTGCGGTTTCCCTGCTTCCTAAGGCTGAACAAGCGCAATTTACCTGGAGCTATTGGTTTTTATGTGCTGCAACCTGGGGTATTGTGTTGCTAATAGGCTGCACGTTAGCTATCTTTTATTTATACAAACCCAGTGGTGAGGTCAAGCTTGCACCCGGATTTATTGATGAAAAACTTAATGAGCTTGGACCTTTTACCAAAGAGCAGAAATTAACTCTGGGAGTTGCTTTAGCTTGTTTGGCGTTCTGGATGACCCAGTCGCTCCACAATCTTTCGGCATCAATTGTTGGCATAGCCGGTCTTTGTATTTTACTGGCACTTAATGTATGCACCAGAGAAGATTTTAGAAAACTTATTGTGTGGGATGCCATCATTTTCTTAGGATCGGTTACCAGCCTGGGTTCGATATTCAGCTCGCTCAAGATAGATGCCTGGCTGGGATCTCTGTTTGGCCCAATTCTGGCACCGTTTGCATCAAATATTTTCTTATATCTTGCAACCTTATCCATCATTGTGTATATTCTGCGGTTCTTTGTTATTTCCGTTGGCTCGGCCGTAGCTGTCCTAACGCTTGTGTTTGCTCCGGTGAGCGCAGCACAAGGGATTGATCCGTTTATTGCTGCCTTCACTGTTTATTGTGCAGGCAACGTATGGAATGTTTTCTATAATTCGATAGTTTGGGTAGTGGCTTATTATGCTACTGGCGGCGATATGGTGGAATTCAAGGAAATGCGAAAGTTTTCCATCGCGTACATGATTATATCCATTATCGGCTTGATGGCAAGTGTACCAGCCTGGCGTATGCTAGGATTATTGAAGTAAAAGGAGAGAAAGTATGTCAAACGTTGGGTTTCGTATATTTACCATAGCAAACCGCCCAGATAAGGTGCTGGTAGAGAGCTTTAAAGGGCTGCCGGTTGCCAATATCGCAGATGAGATGAATCGTCTTTATTGCGTAAACTCACGGATAAAATCAGTAAATGGGTTGCCTCTTCTTGGCACAGCGTTTACGGTTAAAACCAGAGTGGGAGATAATCTGATGCTTCACAAAGCCATTGATATGGCACAACCGGGAGAAATCATTGTTGTAGATGTACAAGGTGACTTGACCAACTCTGTTACCGGTGAAATTATGATGCGGCAAGCAGTAAAGCGAGGGATTTCCGGAGTGGTTGTCGATGGAGCTGTGCGTGATGCAGAGGCTTTACGGGAACTAACAATGCCTATTTTTGCTGCGGGAATTCAGCCTAATGGTCCCTATAAGGATGGCCCCGGAGAAATTAATGTTCCTGTCTGCTGCGGCGGTATTGTAGTAAAACCTGGTGACATTTTGGTTGGCGACGCCGATGGCATTGTTGTGATAGATCCGCAGGATGCTCCTGAAATTCTTGAGAAGGCAAGAGAAAAATACCGGCAGGAACAAGTTAAGTTTAAGGCTATAGAAGACGGAACTATGGACAGAAGCTGGGTTGACAAGACATTAATAAAACTCGGCTGCGAGTATGTTCGGTAGCAGTCAGTGCCTGGGGTAAGATAGACCGGAGGAGGGATTTTGTGTATAATAACATAATCAAAGTTTTGTTAAGCATGATGTTGCTAGTGACACTGGCTTTTACGGCTTATGCGGAAACGCCGACTAAAAGTGACGGAGGAACGATTGAAATAAAAGTAATGAGTTCAGGTGGCTTCTTCTCAGCATTACAGGAGCTTGCGCCTAGCTATGAACAAAAAACAGGGAAGAAAGTCATCTTAATACCAGGCGCTTCGATGGGTTCTTCACCAACCTCTATCCCGGCAAGACTGGCGCGAGGTGAAGAGGCCGATCTTGTCATTATGGCAGGGTCAGAACTTAATAAAATGGTTAGTGACGGATTTGTTGTGCCAGGCAGTCAACAAGACCTTGTGCTATCCAAAATAGGAATGGTTGTGCGGGCAGGGGAGCCAAAACCTGATATTAGTACGACTGATGCCGTTGTTCGCACCTTATTAGACGCAAAGTCCATCGGCTATTCTGCCAGTGCAAGCGGAAATTATCTGGCAAATGAGCTATTTCCAAGGCTTGGTGTGTGGGAGCAAATTAAAGCTAAGTCTGAGATGGTCACCAAAGGCCGTGTTGCCGAATGGGTGGCAAGAGGCGACTTAGAGATTGGCTTTCAACAGGTAAGTGAATTATTATCCGTTCCGGGGAGCGACTTTGTCGGAACATTGCCGGAGGATATACAAAAGATTACCGTGTTTTCAGCAGGGATTGCTATAACTTCAAAAACACCAGGAGAAGGCGAGAAATTTATACAATTCCTGACTTCGTCGGAAGCGTGTCCTATCATTATCAAGCAGGGGTTAGAGCCTGCCGGAGAATTAAAGTAAAAGCGTGTTGGCATTTGCTTAGGGTTTTACTATGCATAATTAATGCTCAGAATTATACTGCTACAAAAGGGATGAGGGAAACTTGATTGCAAGTTTCCCTCATCCCTTTTGTAGCAGTAAAGGTTTTTAAAAGAATAAAGGGGAATAGATAATTACCAAAGGACAACGCAAGGATTGGAGGGGCGCGTTTATGAAGGGCATTAGTAAATTAGGCAATCGGGGTGTTGTCTTTACCTTTGAAGATGATATTGGGGTTTACCTGATCCAAACCGATACCTATTGGTTCTTGTGTGACACTCATCTGGGGCCGCAATCTATGGAGATTATCAAGCAATATATTGCGGAACAAGCAAATAATAAAGCGGTTATTGTGTTTAACTCTCATTCAGATTGGGATCATATATGGGGGAATTGTGCGTTTCCGGGCGCGCTCATTATTGGACATGAAACCTGCCGCAAAAGGATGCAGGAGATTGGGGAGTTTGAGTTAGAGTTAGAGTCATTGCGGCAACAGCACTGCGGCAATATAAAGTTGATGCTGCCTAATGTAACCTTTAATGACAGACTGCTGTTTGCCGACGAGGAAATTGAATTTATCTATGCGCCCGGGCATACTGTCGATTCGGCCATTTGTTTTGACAGAAAGGATGCGGTATTGTTTGTCGGAGACTTGGTCGAGCAGCCAATTCCTTATCTGGATTATCATGATTTAGCAACATATATTGAAACACTGGAATTTATTAAAAGTTTTCCGGCAAAGAGTAAGTTATCGGCACATTCCGGCATAGTTGACAATGACTTAATTGAGCGCAATATCGCCTATATAACAACCATCTTACAAGAAAATCCGACTAACCCGGAAATCTACCAAGCAACCCCGAATGTTCATAATTTTAATATCAATAATCGGCTGTTCTTACGGTATGAAAATAGGGTTAGGGAAAAGCTGAAAGATAACTTTAACTATGCGCTGTTCCGCAGAAATTTCAAAGATTTGAAAGAAGTGACTTACACGGATTTGCAGGCAGAATTAGAGCAATATATGCGCAAAATAGTTTAGCACTTATACTGCGCCTTGTCCGACAACTAACCTGCAGATGGGGTTAAACCCAATCTGCAGGTTAGTCTGCTTTATTTTGAGGGGAATTTGCTGCGAATTAGTTCGAGAAAGCTTAACATCGCAGGTGTGAGCCATTTGTCTTTATGATAAACGATTTGGGTATGCATCCCAATCTCCGGGCCTTTCCAAGGCAGTTCGACCAACAGGTTAGCCGTTACTTCTTTTTCAACATAAATTTGAGGCAAAATAGCAATTCCCAGTCCGCTGATAACAAATTGCTTGATTGCCTCAATATTTTTTACTTTCATAAAGGAACGAGGCTTTATCGTATTGGCGCTAAGCAGATTCTCGATAAATGTCCGATAAGCGCAGCCTTCCTGGGTAACAATGAAATCTTCGGCGCTAAAATCGGAGATATTGATGGCGGCTTGCTGGGCAAGTGGATGGTCAACAGCAGCAATAAAAGCCATAGGTTCTGGGCACAGTATTTCTGTATAGAGATTGGGGTAAGGTACTTTATCAGTTAAAATAACAGATATATCGATAACATTATTCTTGAGCGCGGCATAGAACTTAGTAATATCACCAAAGGTAAGCTCTACTTCAATTGCCGGATGTTTTTTGCGGAATTCTTTTAACAGCGAAGGCAGGCGGACAACCGAGAAAGTTTCACTGGCGCCAATAATAATTTTGCCGCTGGTGGCTTTTGCAGATACGGAATCAGCAGCTTCGTCTATTAGTTTGAGAATTCTTTCGGCATAGCTGATAAAATGTTCGCCTTCGCGAGTTAGGCGGATACGATGGCCAAGCCTGTCAAATAATTTAACCTGCAGTTCTTTTTCTAATGCTTGAATATGTGCTGTCAGGGTTGGCTGTGTATAGCCCAGATGTTCGGCGGCTTGAGCAAAGCTTCCGGCAGCTTTAATGGCAACAAGGGTTTGTAGTTGTCTGATTTCCAAAGCAACACTTCCTATAATTTTTTTCTATTGTAATAATACGAACTATTAATTATACATATGGAGAATATCATGTTAAAGTTGATATAGCAAGCATAGGTTTTAAAATAGGGAGGAAGAACAATGTCAGAATACGTAGATGCAAAACAACAAGCTCATGGAGCAAAGACGGTAGAGGTACTTAAAAAAAATAGATTTGAGGCTGCTTATTACCCAAGTATGCAAGCTGCGTTAGAAGAACTCTTTGCAGTTATCCCAATGGATGCAACTGTTGGGATTGGCGGCTCGTGGACATTAATAGAGTCGCAGGTTGCAGAAAAATTAGAAGCGCGCGGCAACATTGTCTATTGTCATCATACACCAGGGTTAAGTCCGGAGGAGATATTAGATATCCGGCGCAAACAGCTTACTTGTGACGTGTTTTTGACAAGCGCTAATGCTATTACCGAAGATGGCTGTCTGGTCAATACAGACGCTACCGGCAACCGGGTGGCGGCTATGACTTTTGGGCCAAAAAAGGTTATCGTTCTTGCCGGTATTAATAAAATTGTGCCTACTGTTGCCGATGCGCAAGAACGTATTCGATCTACAGCAGCACCGCTTAATAATAAGCGGCTAAAACGCCCTAATCCATGTGTGCAGACTGGGCATTGTATGGATTGCCAGGGCCCAACCCGCTTGTGTAATGTTATGTCTATTATTCACAAACGGCCACCGGCGTCTAACATTCATGTGTGGATAATTGGTGAAGAAGTGGGATATTAAAGCTTTGAAACAATTTAGGGACAAACAGAGAATTTGTGTACAGATGCCAGCATGAAACATGCTGGTTTCTTGTTTTCGTGAGAAATAAGGGATATAATGCAAAGTAACATATACAGACAGGTTACAGAGGGGATAGTTATGAAATCTAAAGAGCTATTTTTATATTGCATGACAAAACTCGGTGCTATTGAGGATTACCCGTTTGGACCAGATGTTATTGTTATTAAAATAGCATCCAAAATGTTCGCCTTGATGTCGCGAAGAAATGGTCAGGATACGCTTTCGTTAAAATGCGATCCTGATTATTCGGAGGTATTAAGGAAGCAATATCGAAGTATAATTCCGGGTTATCACTTAAGCAAGCGTCATTGGAACACCATAGTGCTTGATGGCAGCGTTGCCGAAAGAGATATTAAGCAGCTAATCGATCATTCTTATGACTTGGTCTATAAGTCTCTTCCCAAGAGGATGAGAACAGCAGCGAGTGGGGATTGGTGATGATTGTACAGGTGGAAATAAACACAGAAAAAACGCTAATTGTCGGTAGCAGACAATTAGCGTTTTTGCATTTGTAAAAAAAATATAAAGTAGACTTATCTTCAGGTGGGGTTTTAACCCTATCTGAAGGTTAGTCGCCCTTATCCAGGGACTTAGCCGCTCTTACTTCCGCTTGTAGAAGCGGGAGTCTTAGAGCGGGTTAGTCTCAGGATAAAGAATGTTTCTTAATATAGTCCGATACTTTTTGTCCGATGATTCGTTTGCCTGAAATATCTAAATGCAGGCCGTCTTGTGCGTATTTTACAGGTAATAAGCCTTGTTCATCAACCACAGGTGAATAGATATCGACATAATCAGGCTGTTGTTTTATAAATGCATTTACCTTGAGTAATTCAGTTTGCCAGTTAGGTGCTGTTCCTTCGTTAAAAACACGTTGAATTCGTTCGGGATTTACCGGCGGCAGGGTTAAAAAGATGGGGCGGATATTATTCTCGCGGCACTTTTGTTTAATGGCGGCTAATGACTGTACTACATCTTCCGCGCTTGTTCCTCCACGAATACTGTTGCTGCCTCCCAGGATGAGTAAGTATTTCGGTTTAAACGGCAGTACTTCCTGGTCAAAACGGTTTTCCAAGGCTTCCGCAGTATCACCGCTTTTACCCAGGTTTTTTACTTCATAAGGCAAATAGGTTGAGTAATCAAACCGGCCATCAGAAGGGGGATTGGATATTGCGCCACCGCCATGAGTGATACTGTCACCGAAGGTTGCCCAGTCATAGCCTTCGGTTTTGACTTCTAGTAAAACAGGATCAGAATATACACCAATTGGTCGATTGTCTTTATCATAGGCGAGAACCCGCCAATAATAAATTCCCTCTTTTAACAGGGGTTCCGGATCATAAAAATCAAATCCCTGGGTGAGAGCATAGGAACGTATTCTATGCTTTGAAGGTTTTATTCCATTTGGCGATTCAGGAACTTGATCAGTGACTTCCACTTCATATTTGGCAGCACCTTTTACTGGGATCCAGGAATATACAGGGTATAAAGGGACTGGGCGGTCATTATAAAGAGCTGTAGGTGTTGGTTTGAGTGGATTCAGGGTCATATCACCGAGAACTGCCGGTTGGGAAAAAGGGCCTACAGGGTTTTCATCTAAATCTAGCGGGCGGGCCCGGAAATAAAGCTTTTTGAGGTCCTGTCCTTCAAATAAGGAAAGTGGTAATTGGACACCAGGGGTATAAATGTTGGATCTGGTATACACAACGTGTTTTTCCCTTGCCGGAATATCCTTATTTACTGCTACTGTAGCAATTTCTAACTCATACATTACAGCATCTTCAGCATTAGACCATGCCAGTTCGATTCTTCCTGTCTGCGCACAAGCAAACAGCGTCAGAAAAGTAAAAAGAGCTGTAAACACAATTGTTTTTTTTAGTTGCAAAATAGTTCGCCTCCAGATAAATATGCAAATAAGTCTTTACATACATTCTATACAACAGCTTCAGTTTCCTGTAACAGACCTAAAGAGAGCAGTATCGCCATTTTGGGGGGATTTTTAGAGGAAATTAATATTTAATGTCGAATATTAATATGAGTTATAGCAAAAAAAGGAGGGATAAAGCCCAACTGCTTTCTCATTTTAGCTTTATTAAAACTATATGGAGGCATGTACATGAAACTTAGTATTCGGATGAAACTCACGGCAATTATTGGCATAGTCCTGTTTTTGTCATCAGGAATATTGGGAGGAGCGAGTCTTTACTTTGCGCAAGATTATCTTGGCAGAAGTGTCAATGAAACAATTTCTTCCATTGCCGCAGGCGGAGCAGAAGCTGTAAGCAGAGACGTAAGTATCATAGTTACGCAACTTGAGGGCGTCGCCAATCATCCGGTTATCAAGGACGGCACAAACACCAATGCCGTTGTTGGGGTCATGTCTAGTGAATTAAAACGCCTGGATAAACTAACTAATATAAACTACATATTTTTAAATGGCTCTGCTGTGCGGGCAAATGGGACAAAGTCGAATGTGGCAGACCGGGATTATTACAAAAAGGTATTAGAAACTAAAAAACCGGTAATCTCAAGTGTAATTACATCAGGATCATCCAATAAACTGGCCGTTATTGTGGCAGTACCAGTACTGGAAAATGGTCAGCTCAAAGGGATCCTTGGGGGAACATTACCTTTAGAAAACATTTTATCGATTATTGATGATATAAAATATAAAGAAACAGGTTTTGCTTACTTAGTAGATGACTCCGGACTGGTACTAAGCTATCCTAAATATCCGGATATTATTGGCAAGCTTACTGTAACGGAAAAAACAATTCAACCGGAACTGAAGTTGCCTGCAAAAGAAATTGACAGTAAGTTTATCGGTTATTTTAAAAATGTGACTGATGGAGCAAAACAAGTATTAGGGACATATACTGCGTTTGATGGCACTACTTACTTATCAGCTCTTGTCCCGGTTGAACTGTCAAATCAGCGTTGGATACTTGTTGTCAATGTTGCTGAAAAAGAAGCCGGCGCAGAGACAAGACATTTGGCCATTTTAATTGTCGGTATAACCGTGGTTTGTTTGGTGCTGAGCTTTATCATTTCAGCTTGGATTGGCCAGAAATTTTCAGCCTCTATTATAAAACTTAGAGATGAGGCCATGCTTATTGCCAAAGGCGATATTCGTGAGCGTTCCGTAATTTCTAACAGCACAGATGAAGTGGGAGATTTAGCGCGCAGCATCAACGACATGGCAGCTCAATTACGGCAGCTATTGCGACGGGTTCAAAATGCTGCTGAAAATTTGGCAGCATCTTCTGAGGAACTAACCGCAAGCACGGAGCAATCAGCAACAGCCAATGTTCATGTTGCGGAAACAATAGCAGATCTGACCGAGGGTATTCAAACACAGGCTGAATCAGTAAATGCAACCCGATCAGCAACTGAACAGGTATCAGACCGGATCGAACAGGTTGCGGCAAGCGCAGTTCTTGTATCAGGGATTTCTGATGAAGCGTTTAATGCTGCTCAGCGGGGTGGAGATGCCCTAGGGGCAGCTATATCGCAGATGAATAATATTGAAAAGACAGTAGCAAAATCAGCGCAAGAGGTAATCCAACTGGGCAACCAATCCCGGGAAATCGGTCAGATTGTGGATACGATTTCGGGAATTGCCGGACAAACTAATTTGCTTGCCTTAAATGCGGCCATTGAGGCTGCACGTGCCGGTGAACAAGGCCGCGGTTTTGCCGTCGTTGCCGATGAGGTTAGAAAATTAGCGGAACAGTCACAGACTGCAGCCAAACAAATCGCTGATCTTATTTCTGAAACGCAATTAGGCACTGATCAGGCCGTAATGGCCATGAATGAAGGCACCCAGGAAGTAAAAGCCGGTGTTGAGGTTGTTGTGGCAGCCGATCAGGCCTTTAAAGAAATCGTGAAAAAAGTGGAACAAGTTTCCAGTCAAATTCAAAGTATTTCTGATGCTATACGGCAAATGTCCGAAGGAAGCCAGCAGATTGTGGTAGCCATCCGCAGGATTGATGATGTCAGTCAAAACACAACTGAGCACACTCAGTCCGTGTCTGCCACCACCGAAGAGCAGAGCGCATCGATGGAACAGATTGCGGCTTCTAGTCTGGCATTGGCTCGGATGGCGGAAGAGTTAAAGAATGAAGTGCAAAGCTTTAAGATAGTATAGAAGAACGCCAAGTTCTTCTACTATTGTCACGGTAAACTAAAAGAGGTTCTGCAGGCATGATGTCTGCAGAACCTCTTTGTATCACTTAATAAAACAGTTAAAATAGAAAAGCTTAAGATATGCTGGGTGGCAGTGTGTAAATCCGGGACCAATCAATTGTTGAGCCAAATACATCGATCATACCGGGATCGAAAAATTTACCCTTTTTCTCGATGGTCTGAAACATGGCTTTGCGCGGCTCAACATCTTTTATCAATAAGCGGTCATAATAATCGACTACGGCAACCAGTGAAGAAAACTCGGTGATTTGTGTGCGGCTGAAGGAAAAGGGATAACCGCTGCCATCATAATGCTCATGATGTTGCAGGCAAACCAAGGCTACCAACATATCAATATCCAGATTCTTCCGCAACTTATCAAAGCCTAAAAAAGGATGATCCAAATCAGTTTCATTAAACTTTTTCTCCATGCCGCAGTCATGCAAAAGAGTACATATGGCAAGTTTTTCGAGATTATCAATAGAATACCGCTTAATTAACCCTATGTTTGTGCTGAGTATTGCGGTACGCAGACTGTGCCGAAACAGTGGTTCGTCGCTGGAACACGCAGTCATAAAGTCTTGAACGCAAGGTCTATCTAAGGCAGACGCTAGAATTTCTTCAATAGCCGTAATGTTTTTTTTGATAGCAATGGCCTGGCAATCAAAAATGCCATCGGTAATATTTCTGATAGCAGCTAGGGGTTTGGAGGGCGCTGAGGTGTTTGCGCTGGACTCCTGTACTAACTCCTGTTCGTCTTTAACGCTGACTGTTTCAATATCGAAATTTCGTAGCTGTCGAATAATAAAATTGGTGAAGGTAACCCCGCTTGCCACCAGAATGAGACCTTGATCATTAAAAATTGTCTGATCTGATACCATGCCTTCACGTAGTTGGTCAATAGCAACTTTTCCCAACGTTAATCCTCCTGATTATTCAACTTCAGTATTTGGATCACTTTTACAACATTCTCCGGGGTTATCGGTTTTGAGAGTATCGCAAGGGCGCCATTTGCCAGACAATCCTTATAGATAAATTTTTGCTTCCCTAATGTAGTAGTCATAACTATTTTTACTTTCTTATCAATTTTGGATAAAATCTTGAGAACGGCTAACCCGTCAGGAGCATCCATAATATAATCTAAAATAACAACATGTGGTTTAAAGGTGCGATGCTTTTCTAAGGCTTCAACCCCATTAACTGCCTCTTCAAACTCAGCAGAAAGCAGGCTTGCCAGTAAATCCTTTAACTGTGTTCTTATCAGCAATGAGTCATCCGCAATAAGAATGCGCAAAGTCAGTCCCTCCTTGTTTTAGGACTAAAAATTCATAACTATGAGTGGTAAAGCTGCTCGAACAAGGTGTTTAACTAGTACTTAATTCAGATAGGATATTTTGAATTTTCCCTATTGTAATGACAAATTCCTCCTGAATGTCGCATAATTCTACAAAATATTAAAACAAACATCCTGTTGGCCAATTAAGGCCGGCAGGCCGGCGGGATGTTTATACTTTTTTTCATTGCGTTGGCTCATAAAAGGTGGCATAATTTAATGGTCGAAACAGCATGGCGACAAACAAGGGCTATTAGTAGGAGGTAACACCGTGAAAGAGGTTGGCAATTATATACTTACGTTTTTAGTTTTTGGCGCCTTTATGTACTTGGTACTGCCTATATTCCGCAAAGGCATGGAAAATCACCAGCGAATGCTTAAGGCTGCCTGGGGGGCATTAGTATTTACGCTTGTTAAGGCGCTGCTTGCTTTTCTTCCGCGGTAATGGTACTAGTCAGGAGGCTAGGGAAAATAGATAAGTTTAAAAAAGGAATTATTGCCCTATGCTGCATAGGGGCTTTGAGTGGCGGAACTTATCTCTATTCCTATATTGCAGAGCTTAATAACTATAAAACTATAGTTGCAGGATTACAAATTAATGAGCTAGATTTATCCCAGGTAAAAGATGGTACCTTTCGCGGCAACTGTGATGCAATTTTTGTGGCGGCAGATGTAAGTGTTACTGTAAAAGATCATAAGATAACCGAGATTCAGCTTATCAGGCACAAGACTGAGAGAGGTCAAACAGCTGAGATGATTCCTGCGAAGGTGATAAAGGCTCAGTCCTTGCAGGTCGACACTATTTCCGGCGCTACCAACAGCAGTAAAGTAATCTTAAAGGCAATAGAAATCGCAGTAAACAGTGGAAGACAGTAGGGGAGAAGCAAATTATGGTAATAAAGCAGATTGCTGCAGAACAGACCTGGGAGTTAAGGCAAAGAGTTATGTGGCCGGATAAAAGTATTGACTATGTAAAATTAACCGATGATCTATCAGGAATTCATTACGGATTGTATGTAGAGCAAGAGCTCGTCTCCGTGATTTCCCTATTTATAAACAATAACGTAATTCAATTCCGCAAATTTGCCACTTCCAGCGAAAGACAGGGGGAAGGATGCAGTACTAAGCTACTAAATTATGTAGTCTCGGAAGCTGAAAAAATGGGAACCAAAGCCATCTGGTGTCATGCGCGGACCGAGAAAGTGCCGTTCTATAGAAGATTTGGACTGTATGAAGAGGGCGAGGAATTTGAGCGGGACGGAAAACGGTATGTAAAGATGACTCGAAGCTTTGAGTAGTAGGGAAAAGATATAGCCAGCACAAAATAGTGCTGGCTATATCTTTTGGGGTACCAAACCTGAAACTTGCCACCTTGCAATAATAAGAAAATAGGGGACGGAGTGTCGATCACTCTGCCTCCTATTCATGTATTACAAGCCCTTTTTATGATTGTATTGATACATGATTTTTCCTGGAAGTGGCAATTCTAAATTAAGGTTAGCTTACTTGCTGCTGCATATAAAGCTGAGGACTGAAAGTAATGAGTGTAGATGTATTTCTTAATTTTAATGGGAACTGTCGCGAAGCAGTTGAGTTTTATGCGCAGGTTTTCGGAACTGAAAAGCCACAATTTATGACCTTTGGAGATGCTCCCCCCGATAACTGCAATGCATTGTTTAAAACTATATTAATATAGATAATATATATTTTTAATTAATGATGTATTGCGATATAGTATGGCTAACAGGAACTATAGTAGAGGAACAGGAGGCTATACTATGTACAATAAAACAATAAATAGAGATTTGATAATAGAAAAAATGAAAGATGACACTAACTGCGGCAAGTTGGCAAAGTTGATTTTGAGCCGTTATTCCATTCTGGGAGGATTCTGGTATGAGATTCTGGATTGGGACGAGGTTTATAGCTGATTTGACTACGACTGAAGTACACTATTACCGCCTAAAGATGACGCAAACATTTGTGCAATAATTAATAAGGCACCACCTCAAATGTTATTTGAAGTGGTGCCTTGCTGTTTGTATTTTAAAAGAAATCTAACGTCCTAGCTTAATGCGGGCAGCCGCATTGGCTCTCACTTGTTCAGGATCAATTTGTATTCTGGCCACTCCTGTTTCCATAGCAGCGCGGGCTACGGCGGCAGCTACTGCCGGAGCAACACGTGGGTCAAAAGCATCTGGCACAACATAATCTTCTCTAAGTTCATTTTCCGGAATTAAATTGGCAATGGCATGAACAGCGGCAATTTTCATTTCTTCGTTAATTTGACGGGCACGAACATCGATAGCGCCGCGGAACACTCCGGGGAAAACGTTAACGTTGTTGACTTGGTTGGGGGCATCTGAGCGGCCTGTGCCTGCTACTTTAGCTCCGGCAGCCTTGGCTTCGTCATAGCTGATTTCCGGTACCGGATTAGCCATGGCAATTACAATAGAATCGGCATTCATTGTGCCGATAATTTCTTTGGTAAATGAGCCTGGAGCCGAGACACCAATGATAGCGTCGGCGCCCTTAGCTATCTCAGCTAAGTTGCCTTGGCGTTTTTCCTGGTTGGTAACCTTGGCAAGCTCTTCCTGGATGCGATTTAGGCCTGGCATCCCGGCATATAAAGCACCGTTGATGTCAACCATGGTAACATTTTTAGCTCCGGCATTTACGAGTAAACGGCCAATAGCTGTACCGGCTGCGCCTGCGCCGTTAACGACAATTTTGGCAGCTGCCAGATCTTTTTTCACAAAGCGTAATGCGCCAATAAGCGCAGATAAAGCGGCGATAGCAGTGCCATGCTGGTCATCATGGAATACCGGAATATCCATGGTTGCTTTTAATGCATCTTCAATGTCATAACATTTTGGCGAGGATATGTCTTCCAGGTTAATGCCGGCAAAAGTCGGCTGCAACAGTTTTACAGTCTCGATAAACTTGGCAGGATCTTTGGTATCGAGGCAAATTGGCACAGCATCAACATCGCCGAAAACTTTAAATAAAACAGACTTTCCTTCCATTACAGGCATGGCGGCTTCTGGGCCAATATCACCCAAACCCAGTACCCGGGTTCCGTCACTGACTACCGCTACCATGTTGCCGCGGCAAGTATATTCAAAGGATAAATCTTTATTATCTTTGATATCCTTACAAGGTTCAGCTACACCTGGCGTGTAAGCCAAGCTCAAATCATGCCGGCTAGAGAGCGGCACTTTGCTGGCTACTGCTAATTTTCCCTGATGATCCTTATGCAGCTTAATCGCTTCTTCTCTTATACTCATAGAAACACATCCTTTTTTAGTTTTTCATATATACCTTACCATAAGCCGAGAACTTTCCACCACATAGAGCCAATACCTACCCAGATAACCATGTTAACAATTGATACTATAAAGCCCAGACGCCACCAAGTGCTCTGATCGACATAACCGGCACCAAAATAGATGGGCGAAGGTCCGGCGGCGTAATGGGTAAGGGACATACAGAGATTAGACATAAATGCAAGTGCCAAGGCTACCAGATAGGCCGGTGCGCCAGCGGCTACCGCAACTGCGGCGAAGGCGGCATACATAGCGGTAATATGGGCGGTAAGACTGGCAAAACCGTAATGCGCATACATGTAAACCACCAAGAGTACTACCAGGGCAGGAACCCATGCTACTCCTACAATGCTGCTGCTTACTGTTTTGGCAAACCAAGCAATGAAGCCAAGCTTGTCAAGGAAGCCGGCAAGTGCCACAATACTTCCCATCCATACCAGCGTGTCCCAGGCGCCTTTTTCATCAAGAACATCTTTCCATTCCAATACTTTGGTTGCTAACATTATCGATACAGCCAAGATGGCCACAAAAGTTGCGTCAAATTTGGTATATTGCGAGGTACCCCACAGAAGTAGCGCGCCGACAAAGACGGCGGCAATAATTTTCTCTGCTGTGCTCATAGGGCCCATTTTGCTTAACTCATCAGCGGCCATTTGCTTTGCTTCCGGCGTTTTGGTAATTTCAGGCGGATATATCTTATACAATAAATAAGGTACTACAATCAGGGAAAGGATTCCGGGAACACTGGCCGCAGCAGCCCAAAGCCCCCAACTGATATTAATTTTAAGAGTTTTGGCGGCAAATTCTACACATAATGGATTGCCGGCCATTGCTGTCATGAACATAGCAGACGTAATGGTGTTGCCCTGGTAAGCTGTTTGCATCAAATACGCGCCAACTTTACGGGCGGACGCTCCCGGTTCGGAACCGAAGGCTGCACTCAAACTGCGTACAATCGGAAATAAAATGCCGCCGGCACGCGCGGTGTTGGAAGGGGTTGCCGGACTTATAATAAGATCACTAATTACCATGGAATAACCCAGTTTTAAAGTGCTGTCCCCAATTGCCTTGATAATCATGTAGGCAATACGGCGTCCCAAGCCGGTTTTGATAAATCCTTTGGCAAATAGAAAAGCAGCAACAATCAGCCAAATGGTAGTATTGCTAAAACCACTCAGTGCTTCAGCCGGCTTTAAGATACCGGCAAAAACAGAAAAGGTAAGGCTGAAAATCGCCACAGCTCCAATTGGGACAGGTTGCAGTATGAAGCCTGCAATGGTTGCAACAAATACGGCAAATAATTGCCAGGCCTGTGGCTTGACGCCGGCAGGTATAGGGATAAACCAAATAATAATACCAATAGCAACCGTTAGCAGCGCATTTCGCAAGTCCTTATTCATAGCTCACTCTCCTCCAATATTATTTTTATATAACCCCCTTTTATAGTACCTGCAATTTACCAGTCGGTATAGTTTTCTCAACTTTCTAAATAGTTTAGTAAGTAAAGTAAGTGAAAAACCAGCCGCTTGGGCTGGTTAAAGATAATGCTTTATTATGCTTGCATCAGTATCGACACATTGATATCTATATACTGGCCTGCCTATTGAGCCATAGGTGATTTCTAAATGTAAAACTTCTAAGTTTCTTAAAAAATCCAGATATTTGCGCATGGAAACCCGAGAAATGCCCACTCGTCTTGCCATTTCTTCGGTTGTGAAACCGTTGCCCTGCTCAGCCAGAATATTTTCCCACACAACCTTTAGTGTATTGCGGTCAAGGCCTTTCATCAGCTCAACCTTGCTTGACTGCTCCTTACCTAAAATGCAATGATCAAGCTCGGATTGATTCAAGGTAGGCTGTTCACGCATACATTCGGCACGTGTCTTATAAGCAGAGAGTGCAGCTTCCAGTCTCTCAAATTCAAAGGGCTTAATTAAGTAATCTACTGCTCCGTATTGTAAAGCTTTTTTTATACTGGGACTGTCACTGGCGGCTGTCACCGCAAGAACATCTACGCTTTTTCCCAGTGTTCGGATTTGTTTTAGCAAATCAAGTCCATCCATTCCCGGCATATAGATGTCAAGTAGAACCAGATCAATATCATGCTTATCTAAGAGTTGCAGCGCTGCATCACCTGAACCTGCGGCAGCGATCACTTTGAAGCCTGTCATCCGGGCAAGATAGCGCCGGTTTAACTCGGCAACCATTGGGTCATCTTCTACAATCAGCACCTTAATCATTCTGCACACCCTTGCTTTCGTATGGTAAAGTTACGATAAACCGTGTACCTTTCCCAGGTTCTGAAAGAACTTCGATTTCGCCGCCAAGTCTGTCCAAACTGCTTTGTACCAGGAAAAGCCCTAAGCCACGATTATCGGCTTTGGTGGAATAGCCCTTCGTAAAGATAGCTTCTTGCAATTGTGGACTCATGCCGGGGCCGGTATCGATTACTTCTATATTTAATTCGCTGTTATCATAGTGAAAATATACGTTAACCCGTTTTACTGTAGAATTGGCTACTGCTTCTAACGCATTCGCCAAAAGATTGCCGACTATTGTGATCAATTCATGGTTAACCTCAGGATGATTTGATTCCGGCAGGAAGCTATCTTTTGCCAGTGTAAGTTCTACTCCCAATTCCCTTGCACGGCTTAGTTTTCCTAGCAAAAATCCTGCCACTACCGGATCTTTAATCCGGATGCCGACAAAGTTGACTTCGGTTTGCTGGTCATGCGCAATGGTTTTAATATAACTGGCAAGCTGGTCATAAGACTCCATGCGCACAAGGCCGAGAATTACATGTAACTTATTTCTAAACTCATGAGCCTGGGAACGAAGTGCTTCGGCATAATTACGTACGCCGGTAAGCTGTTCAGCCAACTGGCTCATTTCGGTTTTGTCCCTAAAAGTGGCAATAGCTCCCACAATCTCACCATTAACAATGATCGGAAAACGATTGGTTAAGATGATTACTCCGTGAATATCCTGCTCCTGATCCAATTCGGCCTGGCCGGATGCAAGTACATCGGTAAGTCGGGTGTTGGGGATACATTCATCAACCTTTTTTCCGGCCGGATCAATGTCGATGCCGGCAAGCTGAAAGAGGCGTGCCGCTTCCTGGTTAACCAAGGTAATGCGAGATTCTTTGTCCACTGAGAGAATGCCCTCCCTAACCGATTGGAGCATGGCGCTGCGTTCTTCAAGCAGCTTGGCAATCGTAAAAGGCTCTAGGCCAAATAAGGTCTTTTTTATATTGCGGGCCAGCAGCACGGCGCCGATAATGCCTACTAGCAGGCCAAGGCCTGTGCCAAAGTAGATAATACTCCGGCCTTGGGCAACTGTTTGCTCAACATCATCAAGCAATATACCAACAGAAACCGCGCCCAGTTGTCTACCATCAGGGGCAAATATCGGAGCAAAGGCGCGTAAGGATGGGCCTAATGTCCCCGCAGCAACAGAGACATATTCTTGGCCCTGGAGTGCCGCAATTTCATCACCGCCGACAAAATGCTGCCCAATTTTGGTTGGATCAGGGTGCGATTTGCGAATACCGTTCATATCCATCACGACAATAAACTCTACCTTGGTTACTCCCAAGAGATAGTTGGTAAAGGTCTGTATATCTGTGTCATCGCGCTGCGTATTTAACGCCTCAATCACTACAAGTGAACAGGCTGTCATGCGGGCAATGTCAGAGGCTTTTTCAGCCAGATTTTTTTGCGTATTTTCAGCGATGTGACTGCTGATCAGCACATTGGTCATCAGCAACGCCAGAGCAACAACCCCGCATACCAGCAGAGTGATTTTAGTTTGCAAACTGACATATGGTTTTTTTAACGCCAACTAGTATCACTCCTAATGCTAAGGTAAGTATTGGATGAACTATTTTTTACGGCTTGGGTGTAGGCTTTATTACTACAGTTATGATTTTGTTTAATTATACCGGAAACAAAGATAAAAAACCACTAAAGCAACTGTGGCTTTCTCCACTTCCGACTTATTATTTAGCCAATCAAGACGCATAGCGAAGGCAATAAAATCTTCTCAACAATTGATAATTTTAACAGGGAAACTAATACGAATATAGAATAATAACCATGTTGCTTTGAAAAGGAAACTATGGTTAGTTTTGCGTAATAGCGCTAATCATATAGAAACCCATAAAAGGAGTGTCATATTGTGCGTAGATTGATTTGTCTAGCTATTGTCATTAATTTTCTGCTGATTTTCCTGCCTGAAAACTCTTACTGCTATGCAGCTAACTCCGAGTTTGAGCTGGAGTGGGACTACTTGAATTCTTCCAATAATGACCGTGAGCTTGATACGGTATCATTACATATACTTAAGAAAATTTCTGAAACAAAAAATAAGTCTATATATAGAGGGATTACAATCACTCGACCGCTTGGAAACGTAACTCTTGAGAACCAGACACAATCACAAGACAGTTCTGCTGTCGGCATTGGACCCATTTACATGTTTCGCACTGAAAAACATTATCCGGGAAAGCTATCGGCGGCATTTGATATAAGCGGTGGAGTTATCTTATATGACAAACCTTTTCCCGCAGGAGGTCGATATTATGATTTCATGTGGCGGCTGGGGCCTAAATTCATTTATAAAATCAACGAAACCTCATCAATAAATGTCGGATATATGCTAATGCATGTTTCTAACGGTTTTAAAACTCATAATCCTGGGTATGATGCCCACGGACTTTCCTTGGGGTTTGTGACAAAGTTTTAAATCGTTCAAGATGATCTAACTGTGGTAAGTTTGCAAAGTTGATTTTGAGACGTTAAGAAAGACATTACCACCGTCCCTGATCTTCCTATCATGGAATACCAAGGGATGGTTTATAGTTTCCTTAAAAATGGTATGATATGATTTAAGCTTTTTATCAAAGGAGGTCGACAAATATGGGAAAAGGTTCACCGAAATCCAGTTATAAAAATATCCAAAAGGCTACTAAAAGTTCTAAGTTTGCTATTGGCCGACAGGCGGAAAAAAATACAATATTTAACCGTAAAGAAAAGCAGAAGTGACAGAATAGTAAACTTCAAGAGTAGTTAACTCTTGAAGTTTTTTGCTTAATATTATGTTTTATACAAAAAATAGTTGTGAATAAATGTATTTTCGTCATATTTTTGACACAAATCAAATGTATAATATGAGAAAGAAATCCGTAAATTTCCCTTAGTTTGATAAAACGACTATATCTGGTTGAAAAGAGGAATCCTATGATAAAAAAAATTATCCCATTATATACTGCACTTATTATTATTTTTTCAGGCGTAACAGCTAATGCAGCGCCGGCATTAGAAAAAGAAATAATCAATGATTTAAAACAGTTTAATGGACAAGTTGGTGTATTTGCCAAAAACTTAAAAACGGAAAAAACAATAAAATATAACCAGGATACTATTTTCCCGACTGCCTCTACAAGTAAGCTTATTGTTGCTTTAGCTACATATAAATATCTTTATCCCAAAGCACCAACCTACAAACAGAATGAGTATGATCAAGACATTGACCTGATGATAAAAGTAAGTGATAATACTACATTTGAAGCATTGTTGAATGAGTTTGACACAACAAAAAAAGACGGGTTTGATAAAGTTGAGCGGGATTTACGCTTAAGTAAGACGGAAATCCATGATGAACAGGCGTTTAAAAAATACAGTTATCATAGTGTAACAACGCCTTATGAGATGTCAAAGGTTCTCGAGACCATATATAAGGAAAAATATATTGATAAAAAACAGGTACGGCGATTAAAGGATGATCTGGCCAACACCATCTTCCAGGATGAAATTCCCCGCTATATGCAAGTGCCGGTATTTCATAAAGTGGGTGAACTAGATGATGTGCTTTGTGATGTGGGTGTCATTCAGGACGGACATGATCCAATTTTAATCAGCTTTTACACCCGCACAGGTGATCATAGCTATTCCAGTGACTTTATTGCGACTGTATCAGCAAAACTTTACAATGCATTGCGGAGATAATCAAAAGTAAGGGATAAGGGACGATTCTTAGCTTGAATGCTTAAAAATTCAAGTCAAGAATCGTCCCTTTGTATCAGATGAATTTCTACCTGCCTAGTGATATAATAATGATATCGGCTTAGTGTGATTCCAAAAGGCCACGCCTAGCCTGCTCCCTTGTCCTTGAAAGGAGTAAAAAGTATGAACAATACAGATATTCAAAATGTTGGACCAGCAGCCAAATATAAAATCAAAGAGCATCTTGTAAGAAATGTTTACCATGAATATCAGGAACAACAAACTCTTGGTCAGCGCATTGCTGACAACGTAGCAAGGGTAGTCGGCAGTTGGCCGTTTATTATTTGGCAAAGTATTGTGATTACAATTTGGGTGGCAGTCAACGTATATCTGGTTTATATGAAAGTATTTGATCCTAGTTATTTTAACGCATGGGATCCGTATCCATTTATTCTACTTAACCTTGTGTTAAGTTTCCAGGCGGCTTATACAGGGCCGGTAGTGATGATGAGTCAAAATAGGCAAGCCGAAAAAGATCGATTAATGGCAGAACAAGATTACCAAATTAATAAAAAAGCGGAAGAGGAAATTAAGGTTATAATGGCCCACTTGGTACATCAAGATGCGTTTATGGATAAGCTCATGGTCCGATTAGAAAAGCTGGGAAATGGTTATGAAAGTAAAGGTGGCGGGGAATAAGTGTCGAAAAGGCTGAAGCTATAAGTCCGGGCGGCTAATTCCCATAATAAATGAGACTACAATTCAGGCCGCATTAAACGCCATTTGAATTGTAGTCTTATTTGCATTTATGGCTAATGTTTAGGAATGGTAGAACCGTCGCACCGTATCTTTCTAATACCGTGTATGTAAAATCACTACTATGCAAAGCCTAAATCGGTAGGCAAAAAGAATTGTCCTTATTTTGTGCAACACATGCTGGGAGGAATAATGTTGGCAAGTCTGTTAAATAATAAACCCCTGATAAATAAGAATTCGATATCGTTTGACTCTTATGAGAAAATGGCGGAGTATTATTTTAAATGTGTTGATACAAAACCATTTAATGCGTATTATGAAAGACCGGCTACATTGTCATTGCTTCCCGGTGTTGCTGGGAAAACAGTACTAGATGCTGGCTGCGCGGCAGGCTGGTATAGCAAATGGTTGCGAGAAAAAGAATTGGTGAAAAGGCTGACATTAGAAGGGCTGATCTCAATGAACCCCTGAATTTCATAGAAAATAAATCACTAGATATTATTGTGTCATCCTTAACCCTTCATTATATTAAAGACTGGAATCTTGTAATGTCTGAGTTTTATCGAGTATTAAAGGCAGAAGGAATTTTAGTTTTCTCTGTGCATCATCCATTTATGGACTTTACGTATTTTAACAGAGAAAATTACTTTTTAACGGAGATCATAGAAGACGAATGGGAAACTAATACAGGGAGAGTAAAAGTCCAATTTTATCGAAGGCCTTTATGTAAAATAATTTCACCTACAATAGAGGCGGGGTTTATAATTGAGAAATTAATAGAACCTATGCCGACAGAACAATTCAAGGAATTACATCCCAAAGTATATGAAAGATTAACACGAAATCCTCAGTTTATTTTCTTGCGGGTAAGAAAATAGTGAAATATAGTAGCTTTTATAATCGGAATTCACGCAAATACTGCTAGTTTGTTATTCAGCTAGTAGGATTATTGTCTGCCTTGGAAGAATTATGAAATTTGAATAAATATACTGATGAGGGATTAGAATGAGTATTAGGCCGGTAAGGAGATTTGATATAGAAAGGCGGCTATAATGAAAGAGATTTTTACTATTGGCGAAATGTCAAAACTGTTTTTAGTTAAAATAGAAACCCTTAGGTACTATGATGAGATTGGATTATTAAAACCAGAGTACACTAATGAGCAGACCAAGTACCGTTATTATACGACGCAACAGTTTGAACGGCTAAATTCAATTAAATACCTTCGTGCTTTAGGTGTTCCGATCAAGCACCTTCTCGAGTTTTGTAATTGTCGAGACATCAATACACTTGTGACCATGTTGGAGGATCAAAAGTCCGAAATTGCCCGTAAGAAAAGGGAACTGGAGATAATTGAGAAAAAAATATCCCGGAGGATAGGGCAACTTGAGGATGCGATGAACACTCCGCTCGATATCATTACTGAAGAGCAGTTTCCTGAGTGGCGTGTTGCTTATCTGCGGCGTGAATATGAGCTGGGTGAAGATATTGAATATCCGGTTTCTGAATTAGTTAAAAATTATGGTATTGATGGGGAGGTTTTCTTAGGTAAGATAGGTCTTTCCATATCGGCTTCAAACTTAAAAGCCAGTACATTCAACCGGTATTCCAGTATATTTATGATTTTGGAAGATGAAGATAGAATTACAGCGTCGGACACGAGCTTTCCTGCTCGGGAATATCTGCGAATCCGTTTTAAAGGCTCCCATATGGACGCAGCGAAATACTATAAAAAATTGCTTACATATATGAAAACACAGCACTATGAATTAATCGGTGACTCGATAGAAATTGCCCTGATTGATTATGGTATTACTAATGATATCGATAAGTATATAACTGAAATTTTATTACCGTTTGACCGCTTATGATTTTGTAAGCGGATATTTTTTTCTTGACCCTCTAGTTACTTGAGAGTTTATACTGTTGCTAAATTTAATTATGTAGGGGTGGAACGAGTGAAGATTTTAGTTATTGGCAATGAAGATCGGTATAAAAAGTATTTGCCTGACCCGGAGCTTGTAAAGCGGAATCGTGTAATATTCTGTCCATGTAAAGCGAGTGATGAAGAGTTAGTGCAAGCTGCTCAAGATGCAGATGCGATTATTATTGATGCTATTGCCAAACTTCCCGGTAATGTCATCCGTCAAATGCCCAATCTTAAGATTATCCAGTCAGAAGGTGTTGGCTATAATGGTATTGATTGTCAGGCAGCAAAGGAAAAAGGAGTTTATGTTTGCAATTGTAAAGGGGCAAACGCAGGCGCTGTTGCCGAACAAGCCATTTTGCTTATGCTGGCTCTTCTGCGGAGTACCATAACCGGAGATAGACTGGAACGCGAAGGACGGCAAATAGAGATGAAAGAGCGTTTGATGGTTGAAGGTATAACAGAGCTTGGAGATTGCAAAATTGGTTTTATTGGGTTTGGGGACATTGCGAAAGCCACTGCTAAACGCCTAATCCCCTTCGGATGTAAGCTTTATTATTATGACAAGTACAAAGCCTCTCAGGAACAAGAAACAGAGTACCATGTTTCTTTCATGGAATTGAATGAACTGATCTGTATTTGTGACATTGTCAGTCTGCATTGTCCGGCCACACCGGAAACAGCGGGAATGGTCAATGCTGAGTTTCTGGCGAAAATGAAACCAACTGCTTATTTGATTAATACTGCAAGAGGAGATATTGTGGACAATCAAGCCTTATATGATGCCATTGTTATGGGGGGGATTCGCGGAGCTGGATTGGATACGGTATATCCGGAACCAACAACAAAGGATAATATTTTGCTGAATTTACCGGATGAATTCCAAGAACATATTGTTTTTTCGCCACATATCGGAGGGATAACGACAAGCTTTTTCCGGCGGGCTCATCTATTTAACTGGGGCAATATAGAAGCTGTCTTGAAGGGTGAGCGACCAAAGAATATTGTAAATGGACTATAGAATTATGACAGGTTGCATGTTGAGGTAGTTGGTTTGACTTTGTATAAAGGAGCAGTTTATGGATTCCTTTTATCTTGTACTTAGACAATTAGAAATTTTTACACTTATAATCTTTATTGGGATTATTGGAATAAAGACAAAAGCATTACAGGAGAAAAATCTGGGTGATTTATCGAAACTGATAATGCGCTTAATTCTACCTATTATGATCTTTCATAAATCAATAAATGGTGCGACTCGGAGCGATATGCTCCTTTGTTTTAGTGAGGTTATACTATCTGCCATTTTCATGTATGCCATGCTATTCTTAACCGGACTTGCTCTGAAACGAATATTTTCGTTGCAGGGAGATTACGGACGTGTTTTTCATGCCTCAACTATGTTTGGTAATGTAGGATTTATCGGGATTCCATTAATTCTGGGTGTTTTGCCGGAACGTGGAATGCTATATATGGCTCTTTTTAGTATTATTGATCAGGTATTGCTTTGGAGTATTGGTGTCCAGCTGACTTTGCCCCAGAACAAACTTGCGAACAGCTCTTTGAGGGATAATCTCAAAAACATAGTAAATCCGGCAATGCTGGCGATAGTTGCGGCAATTGTTTTCATTTTGATGGAATGGAGGCTGCCTGGCATAGTAAATAATGCGCTTGGAGTTGTTGGTGATATGACAACCCCGCTATCGCTCATTTACATTGGGGGAACTTTTTGTTTTTATGATGTACGGAGATTCATCGCGAAAATAGAGTACTATGCGATAGTGGTCATAAAAATGATCGCCATTCCGTTAGTGGTATTTTCGGTATTGCGCTTTTTCCATGTCCAACCGGAAATCGTTACATTCATTACTATGCTTACGGGAATGCCAAGTATGTCGGCCATTGCTATGTTGGCTCGAATTAACGAGTCTAATGAAGAATGTGCAATTGGCGCTATTATGATTACTACTATGCTGTGCTTGGTTACATTGCCGCTGGTTGCTTATTTGACAAGTTATTGATTAATTGTCAGTGAAAAATAAAAACCATTTCTATTAGCGTTTGCTAGGTTGTACCCAGCAACTCTAATAGAAATGGCACAAATCCGGGGGCGATAAGGGTTGTAATAATGCCTGCGAATATCATTGCCAGACTGGCAATGGCGGTTTCCCTTTTTCCATATTCCTGTGCTTTGGCAGTACCTGTTCCGTGAGCAGCCACACCAAGGATTAATCCTTTGGTGATGGGGCTGACATGTTTTAGCCAGCGGAAAACCACAGGGCTAAGTATACTGCCGGTAATGCCTGTGAAAATTACAAAGGCAGCTGTCAGTGGCGGGATGCCGCCAAGCTGTCTGGACACATCAATAGCAAGCGGCGTGGTAATCGAACGGGGGGCAAGACTCTCCATCAGCTGCGGATCTAAATGTAATGCCTTTGCCAGCAGTAGTGAGGATACCATGGCAAAAACCGCACCGCAAACAATGCTAACGGCAAATTCCGGCAAATAGATCCGTAGAATTCTTCTGTATTTATATAATGGCACAGCCAGCGCTACCGTTGCCGGCTGTAGCATGTAACTTAACCAAGAGGCGCCGGGATCATACAAATCATAGGAAATGTGAAATAGCTTCAAGCCGGCAATTAGAAGAAGTGGGCAACTAAGTAGTGGCAGCAGAAACACAGAGGAATAACGGTGATAAAAATGCTGTACCAGCTTATAGAGTATAACTGTTATCAAGATACTTAGCAATGTAAACATGGATTATCTCCTTTCTCGATAGCGCATGAGTGTTTCGGTTATAATCCCTACCACCAGCATAACGCCAAGTGTGCCAATGGTAATAATCAAAAAGAAAGATAATCCGTTTTGTTTCAGCAGCGGCTCAAATTGCATAACACCAACTGCGGAGGGAATAAAAAAAAGAACCAGTTCGGCAATTAATAGGCTGGCACCGGTCTCAATCCAGCGAAGCGGTAAAATTCGTAATTCCAGGGCAATAAACAAAAAGGCAATACCCAGGATGTTTCCCGGTATGCCCCAGGCCAGGTGCCGGGCAATGAGATTGCCCAGCCAGGCGATGACTACTAAAAAACTTATTTGGGCAACAATTTTCAGAAGCTGCTTGGCCTTTGCCAGCAATAACGGCGACACTGTAGTTATATTAAGAGGGAACAGCAACTTCCCAGAACCATTTTTCCCGGGTAATATCACGCATAATAACTTTTTCCGCATTAGCGGTGTTGGCGGCGTCATATTTCTTTGTTTCAGATTGCTCCTGAGTATTTATAGGGCCCATAACAGTTGTGGTTGCAGTGCTCATATAGTTAGCCTCCTTTAAAGTACGCACAATTTCTTGTGTGTCTTTATTGTACTGGCGTCGCTCGTGTAAGTGAAATAGATGTTGCGCATAGGCCTATTCTCGTTGAGAATAAGTCACTATAATTCTGAGCAGTGTGAAAATTATTGAAGGCAATGAAAAAAGAGACTGCACAAGCAGTCTCATTCTTTAGTTGCAACAATATCAATATCCATATCTTTAAAACCGGAAAAAGTACGGGCAAACTCAATCCACTGACGGGCGGCATGCGGAAGATAGCGGCCTTTTTTCCAGATAACTCCGAGTTGCAAGTAAATCGGTCTTCCAGACAAGGGTCTGCTGACTACCTGACTGCTATCCAATTTACGGGAGATGCGGGTTGGCAACAGGACAATTCCCACATTGGCAGCGACGATTTGAATCATAAATTCTAACTGTGAAGTTTCAAACATGATTTTGGGATCAAAGCTTTCTAAGCGGCAACGTTCAATAATCTGGTCATGCAGTCGGAAATCTCTGCTGTATAATACAAAAGACTCTGACGCCAAATCAGATATAGCAACTGTTGATTTGCCTGCCAAAGCATGTTCAGGATGCATGACCACTTCCAACGAATCACGTGTAAGCCAAAACATCTCATACAATTCCTCATTGGTAACCGGTGCCGATACGATACCGATATCCAGTTCGCCGTCCTGAATAGCCTTTTCAATCGTTTTGGAACCAAACTCAAACAACTGTAATTCAATATTAGGATGTTCTTTCTTGAAAACGCCCAGAACTTGTGAGAACATAGTTACACTAGTAATCGGTGGAAAACCTATGCGGATTTTACCCGACTTGTCTGACAGCAAACCATCGATGTTAGTAGTAAGGTTATCAAACAACGCAACAATTTGTTGGGCTTGCTCCAAAAAGGCAATGCCGGCATCAGTTAGTTCCACATGCTTGGTATCACGATAGAACAATTCAATATTCATTTGCGCTTCGATTTCTTTGATCATTTTACTAATTGACGGTTGGGATATATGAATCTGCTCGGCTGCTTTGGTGAAATTACCGCAGCGGGCCACTGCCATAAAACACTCCAAATGTCTGATTTCCATAATTAATGCTCCTTATTTTGCACGGACAGCGCGCTTTATAGCTTGGTAAACTTCATATGCAGAAAATAAATGTGAATAGTATATTTTAGCTAGGTTAACTAGATCGTGTCAATGGAAAAGAAACGATTGTTTTAAAAAAACTTAAAGAAACTGGCGGAATATCAGTTAGATAAATTGTAATAACAACCGGGATTACTTCCTAATGTAGTAGCTAAAGCATAGGAGACGCTAGAACTTTTCCTTCGTATATCCTACCTGCTCTCCGTACCCAATCCCAGGTCGGCTTACCTATCACGAAAGTATTGTTACATTAAAAAAAGTTTAGTCAAATCTAAAAAGTGCTTGCTATAAATTTCATATACTGCTATAATTCAACCAACAGTATATGATACTTATGGCAAAGACGCCTCGGGATATTATCCCGGGGCTATTTTGTTTTTAATAAGGCGAAGAAGCCTCTGCATTTTTTATGCAGGGCTTTTCTGTTTGTTAAAGGGTAATTAGGCATAAAGCCTTGTTATAAATTATAAAAATTAAGGGGAGTTGATTTTAATGAAAAAGATTAAAAGGAGTATTGCTGTACTTACTATTTTAATCATGGCGATTATGCTTGTTAGTGGCTGTGGGCAGTCATCTACTACCCAGACAACGGCAAAAACTCGGGTAGATGAAATCAAGAAAAATGGAAAACTCGTTCTAGCTACCGGAAACTATCGTCCTTTTGAATATCACGACGAACAGAGCAACAAAATTGTCGGTTATGACATAGATTTGGCTGAAGCAATTGCAAAAAAAATCGGCGTGCCTTTAGAAGTGAAGGAAATGCAGTTTACAAGCTTAATACCTACCTTGCAAAATGGCCAGGCAGACCTAGTAATCGCTGCCATGTATATTACAGATCAGCGCAAAGAAGTTGTTGACTTTGCAGATCCGTATATGGATACAGGAATGGTATTGGTAGTAAATTCAGGTGATACCGCAATAAAAAGCGTAAATGACCTAAATGGTAAAGTTGTAGGTGTAAAAACGGGTGCAACCAGTGAAAAAGTTGCACAAGATCTGAAAGATAAGGGTGCTAATATCACCATTAAGAGCTACAAAGAAACCGTCGACTATTTGCTTGATATGGAAAATGGGCGCTTAGACGCTTCAATTAATGATCTTTTGAATCAGTTGGAATACAATAAGACCCATCCTAAAGTTAAGATTGTTGGCGAGCCGTTCACCAAAGCTTCACTTGGAATAGCAGTAAAAAAAGGTGATAAAGAACTAGCTGATCTGGTGAATGGCGTACTTAAAGAGATGAAGCAGAATGGTGAAGCAGATAAATTGTACCAAAAATGGCTGATAGGTAGCAAATAGTATTCGTTTTTTGAAGGGGAAATAACTATGAGCTTAGATTACTCTATTATATTAAATAAGTTTCCTATTCTCCTTGAAGGTTGTCTGGTAACATTAGAGATTTCCTTGTATTCCTTATTACTAGGTATGGTATTCGGCATAGCGGGATCGCTATGCCGGATTTCCTCCAACCGTTTTTTATCATCGATTGCATTCTTTTATGTTTGGATCATTCGCGGTACACCGGTAATGGTGCAATTATTCATTCTGTATTTTGGCTTGCCTCAATTAGGTCTTAAGTTATCCAGTATGACCGCAGGAGTATTAGGCCTAGCCGTAAACACAGGTGCTTATATCACTGAAATTATTCGTGCCGGTATACAAGCTGTAGATAAAGGGCAAATGGAGGCAGCCTTGTCACTAGGGATGAAGCCTCGCCAAGCAATGATTAGGATTGTGGGCCCGCAGGCAATTAAAATATGTATTCCGCCTTTAGTAAATCAATTTATAATGACTTTGAAAAATTCCTCCATCGCCTCACTAGTAACCATTACAGAACTGTTTCGTACGGGAGAACAGATAATTTATACTACATTCCGCAGTTTTGAAGTATATACTGTTATCGCCGTCCTTTACTTAATTATGAATTCGATATTTATGGTAATTGCCGACAAATTAGAAAAAAGGATGGCAAGACAATGAGCGCGATTATTGAAATGAATAATATTTTCAAATCTTTTGGTGCTATCCAAGTATTAAAAGACTTTACAATGAAGATACGTGACGGCGAAAAAGTAGTCATTATAGGTCCTAGTGGTTCAGGCAAAAGCACTGTGCTTCGCTGTATCAACAAGCTGGAGCCTATTCAGTCAGGTGCAATTTTATTCGAAGGAGAAGAAATAACCCTCTCCACAGATCTAAGTAAGCTACGTACGCAGATCGGTATGGTATTTCAGCGATTCAATTTATTTCCTCATAAAACAGTGCTTGAAAATATTATAGAAGCTCCAGTTGTCGTGAAAGGCGTTACTATCTCAGAGGCGAAAGCGGCAGCTCTGCGGTTGCTTGATAGGGTCGGACTTGCCGACAAAGCTGATAATTATCCTAAGGAGTTATCAGGCGGACAGCAACAGCGTGTGGCGATAGCTAGGGCCTTGGCCATGAATCCGAAGATTATGTTGTTCGACGAGCCGACGTCGGCACTAGATCCAGAATTGGTTGGTGAAGTTTTGTTGGTAATGAAGGCCTTGGCCGAAGAAGGAATGACAATGGTTGTTGTAACCCACGAAATGGGGTTTGCCCGTGAGGTAGCTGACAGGGTAGTTTTTATGGATCAAGGGATGATTGTTGAGGAAGGAACGCCAGAGGATATCTTTGAGAATCCAAGAGAAGAAAGAACAAAGGTGTTTCTAAAACGAATCCGATATTGAGCGGAGGGTGCAAATGAGTTTTGTGCAAAAGTTGGTCTGTGTATGTTGTGGCCGAGAGTATAGAGATGACGAGCTGAACTACTACTGTCCTATTTGTGGCTATCAAACTGGCATTCTGGATGTTAAATATGATTATGACGCTGTTGAAAAAGTAGTTAACCCTAAATTTGATTCTAAAGACCGCTCCATGTGGCGCTATCTTCCCTTGCTGCCAGTTAGGGATGCCACTCATATCCAGCACCTGCAGGTAGGGTGGACGCCGCTTTATTCAGCGCCCCGTTTGGCTGTAGAATTGGGGGTGGCCCAGTGCTATATCAAAGACGAGGGCAGAAATCCTACCGCTTCTTTTAAAGACAGGGCAAGTGCTGTCGGAGTAATGAAGGCTCTTGAAAAGAAGGCCGAACGAATCACCTGCGCATCTACAGGAAATGCAGCATCCTCTTTGGCTGGTTTTGCCGCAGCAGCCGGACTCCCGGCCACGATCTTTGTTCCCAAGCGGGCTCCCCAAGCCAAACTTGCTCAGTTATTAGTATATGGCGCGCAGGTTTTTGTTGTAGAGGGAACTTATGATGAGGCTTGGGAATTATGTATGGAAGCTAGTGAGGAATTTGGCTGGTATAACCGGAATTGTGCAATTAACCCTTATTTGATAGAGGGAAAAAAGACAGTATCCTTAGAGCTGATAGAGCAGATTTTAGATGAACAGGGGAAGCTTCCTGACTGGGTTGTGGTTTCAGTAGGTGACGGTTGTACAGTCGGTGGAGTATGGAAAGGACTATGGGAAATGAAGCGATTGGGCTTTATTTCCGAGGTGCCGAAGATACTTGGTGTTCAGGCCGACGGTTGCAAACCATTTTTGACTGCCTGGCAAGATAACAAACCATTAATTCCAGTAGCGGCAAATACTATCGCCGATTCTATCGCGGTCGGACACCCAAGAAATTTTTATAAAGGGATGCAGGCAATCCATGAATCACAAGGCAGTTTTGTTGCAGTAACTGATGAAGAAATCGGTTGGGCAATGAGGACGTTAGCCAGAGCGACTGCTGTTTTTGGTGAACCGGCAGGAGTTGCCGGTATTGCCGGAGTACGTGCTGCCGTTCAAAGCGGCATTATCAACAGCGCTGAAACGGTAGCTGTTATTATAACTGGTAACGGGTTGAAGGATATACAAAGCGCGATACAATTTACCGGGGCGCCGAAGCGGATAGCTCCGAGTATAACTGCTGTAAAAGAGGTACTAAGGTAGGTAATGCTATATGGAAAACATGTTAATTCGTAATGCAACCGTTGTTGACGGAACAGGAAGGCCAGGATTTGTAGCAGATGTTGTAGTTACTGGTCAATATATTGCAGAGATAGGAACTAGGACACCTTTTTCCGATGTTTTTACCAAAATCATTGATGCTGACGGGTTGACACTAAGTCCAGGATTTATTGATATGCATAGCCACTCTGATCTGATGCAGATGGTCAAACCGGAGGCATCAGCTAAGATTAGTCAAGGGATTACTACCGAGTTATTCGGGCAAGACGGTTTGGGAGTCGCTCCAGTTTTGCCTTCTGGCGTCAGTGAATATCGGCAGCATGTTGCGGGCCTGCTGGGCGACCCGGATATTCCTTGGGAATGGCCGAGACTTAGTGATTACTTGGGCGCTCTGGAAGATGCCGGGACAGCAACGAATATTGCAACACTCATCAGTCATGGTTCACTTCGTCATGCTGTCCTAGGAATGGAAGAAAGGTCTGCGCGAGCAAATGAAATAGCAGAGATGTGCAACTTGGCAGAGCAGGCTTATACTGACGGCGCTTTCGGGTTTTCAACAGGCTTGATATATCCGCCTTGTGTATTTGCCGATCATAAAGAACTGACTGAGTTAGCCAAGGTAACAACAGCCGCCGGTGGTATTTATGTTGTTCATGTGCGTAATGAACGAGGTGAGGTGAAAGAGTCAATTCAGGAGATTTTTTCAATTGCCCGAGAAACAGGAGTAGCGCCCCATATCTCCCACTTGAAAGTCATTGGAAAAGAAAACTGGGGAACGGCAAGCAGTATCCTGACCTTATTTGATAAAGCCAAACGTGAAAACCTTAATGTTGCTTTTGATCAGTATCCCTATCCTGCTGGAAGTACTATGCTAAGTATTCTTATTCCACCATATGCCCATGCTGGCGGCCCGGATGCTTTACTTACCCGCTTACGCGACCCGGAAATGCGGCAGCGGTTTGCTCAGGAAATGGAGGCTGGAATTGAAGGCTGGGAAAACATAGCCAGCGCGGCTGGCTGGGACAGGGTCTTAATTACAGGTATTGAAACAGGCGTAAATAAAAAGTGGGAAGGTCATAGTCTCGCAGAAATTGCCATGGCTAAAAATATTACCCCACAAGAAGTAGTATTTGAGCTTCTGATAGATGAGAAGTTGCAAGTTTCTATGGTCAATTTCAGCATTTCAGAAGAAGATGTAGCACTAATTATTAAGCATCCTTGCGGCATGCTGGGAACTGACGGATTATTACTTGGTAAACCGCATCCTCGTGCTTTTGGTTCAACTGCCAGGATATTGCAAAAATATGTGCGTGATGAACAGGTATTAACGCTAGAGGAAGCAATTTCTCGGATGACTTGGCGGCCAGCGAAACGTCTAGGCTTGAGTGACCGGGGCGTAATTAAAGCCGGAGCAATTGCAGATATTAATCTATTCGACTTTAGTCAAATTGCTGAACGGGGCACTTATAGTGATCCTTGTAAGTCACCGGCTGGTTTTGAATATGTTTTTGTTAACGGCATGGCGGCATTAGACCAGGGCGTAGAAACCGGCGCGCTTTCTGGACAAGTATTGCGCAAAAAAAGTGCTTAGCTGAATCTACAACCATAAGGGGGTATTAGCTGTGTTCGGAAGTAGAATTCGGTCTAAACGGCAGGAGAAAGAATTAACGATTCGAGAACTAGCGGAAGCTGCTGGTTTAACAACAGGCTTTTTAAGTCAGATTGAACGCGGGTTAGCCGAGCCATCAATTACGTCCTTGCGTAAAATAGCCCATTGTTTGAGTGTACCGATGTTTTATTTTCTCATGGATGACATACATAGTAACTTGATTGTCAGAAAAGATGAACGCAAGGTAATTAAATTAGGTAATGGCGATGTCGTTTTTGAACTGCTGTCACCAGATTTAAACCGGAACATTGAAATGACGATAGGACGCCTAAATCCAGGAGCAGTGACTTGTGAAGAGCCGCTAACTCACTATGGGGAAGAAAATCTTATTGTGACTCAGGGGAAGATGAAGATTCAAATTGGCGATGATTTTTATGATTTGGAAGAGGGCGACAGTATCTACTATCTGTCCAGTGTTCCGCATAAAATTTGGAATACGGGTGAAGGACAATTGATTTTTATATCCGCAATTACGCCCCCAGAGTTTTAGAGCAGGAAAATACAAGAAGTGTGGTGAAGAAATCATGAGAAGTGCGTTGTTAAAACCACCATCGGCAGCGATCAATGATATTGAAATGATAGCATTGTGCCAGCAGCTTATCCAGCTGCCTAGCTATACCGGCAATGAGCGGGCCGTAGCGACAAAATTGAAAGAAACAATGCTTGCCTTAGGTTATGACAGGGTTTGGATTGATGAAGTTGGTAATGTGATAGGTGAAATTCAGGGAACTTTTCCCGGTCCCCGTATATTATTTGATGGACACATAGATACTGTCGAGGTTAGTGATAAAGATAAGTGGTCAATTGACCCGTTTGGTGGAATTGTAAGAGATGGATATATCTTCGGACGTGGTGCCAGTGATATGAAATGCGCACTGGCAAGCATGGTATATGGCCTGGCACCGCTAGTAAAGGCTAAACATTTGCTAAGGGGATCTGTATTCGTTTCGGGAACAGTCTGTGAAGAAACTTTTGAGGGGCTTGCCTTAAGCCGAGTGGTTTCCGCGGTCAAACCTGATTATGTTATTATCGGTGAGGCATCCAATTTAAGTTTAAAGAGGGGGCAACGTGGACGTGCTGAAGTTGCCTTGACTACACTTGGTAAAGCCGCTCACTCCTCAAACCCTGGTATTGGAAAAAACGCTGTTTATATGATGATGGGCTTAACTGAATGTGTTCTTAAGAATGAAACCCCGACAGATGAGTTCCTTGGACAGGGAATATTGGAGTTGACTGACATTATTTCATCTCCATATCCCGGAGCGTCTGTTGTCCCTCATGGTTGTCGAGTAACCTTTGACCGCAGGCTGTTGGTAGGCGAAACCGAAGACAGCGTCCTTGCGCCGATTAAAGAGAGTATAAAGAAAATGCAGCAATTGGATCCACAGTTTCAAGCAGCGGCGCAAATTGTGGAAGCAAGTCAAGAATGCTATACAGGAGAGATTATGAGCGGAAGGCGATTTTTCCCTGCCTGGGTACTTGAAGAGACACACCCGTTTGTCGGCGGTGCTGTAGCCAGTCTAAAAAAAGTAGGTCTTAATCCAACGATAACTAAATATAGTTTTTGTACCAATGGTAGTTATTCTGCTGGGGTAGCGGGTCTTCCCACCATAGGGTTTGGACCAGGAAGAGAAGACGGAGCTCATGTGGTTGATGAAAATATTGAAATTGAGCAATTAAAATGTGCTGCGGTAGGATATCAAGCCATTGCCTGTCAATTTCTACTATGAATGTAAATTTAGGAGGCGTATTATGAAAGTACCTTTTGGGCCGACTTATGATGAAATGCTGTATCCCGAAACAATAGATCCTACAGTTAGAGAACAGGCTATAGCTATGCTGCACCAGGATGAGCTAAATCCTATCAACTTATTCAATATTAATTGGAAAGACAAAAATAATGCGGTACGGAAAGTTGTACTTCCTTCTGCTCTTACAGGCATTGATGCCAACGTTGTTGTTATGCTCGGCTACGGTTTTCCCTCAGGATCACATAAGGTGGGACCCGCGTATAGTACGCTGATCGAAGGAATTGTTGATGGTGAGATTACCAACGAGCATACTATTCTTGGTCCATCCACCGGTAATTTTGGCATAGGTACCGCTTATATCTCCAAATTGCTTGGCCTTAAAGCTGTTGTCATTATGCCGGACAATATGAGCAAAGAGCGTTATGAGAGAATAAAGAAATACGGTGGCGAGCTTGAACTCACACCAGGTTCAGAGTCGGATGTAATATTAACGCTTGAGCGAACTCATGAAATGATGAAAAATCCTAAAAATAAAGCCCTGGCACAGTTTGAACTCATGGCAAACTATCGGTTTCATCGCCATGTAACAGGTGGCAGTGCAATAGATGCTGTGAAAGGGGTAGGCAACGGGCGTATCGCAGGTTTTGTTTCGGCCCCTGGATCGGCGGGTACAATAGCAGCCGGTGATCAAATTAAGGCAGCATTTCCTGAAGCGAAGATAGCAGCTCTTGAGCCTTACGAATGTTCAACACTGGCTAATAGTGGGCGCGGGCAACACCGAATTGAGGGGATTGGTGACAAGATGTGCACACTAATTCACAACGTTCTGATGACTGATTTCGTTATTTTAATTAAAGACGAAGAAACTATTCAAGGCCTGAAAATCTTCCATGACGGTATTGAAACATTAGTCGGTTTAGGCGTATGCCGGGATTTGGCCGAAAGTCTACAGAATGCATTCGGCCCATCTGGTGTATGTAATATCATTGGTGCAATTAAGCTAGCAAAGTTCCTCCGGTTAGGACCGGGAGACAACGTAGTAACAGTAGCCACAGATGGATTTGATCGGTATCAATCAGTTTTGGAAGAAATGGAGCAGCGTTACTTGGAAATGGTCCCTTCGGTACTGGAAAGATGGGCTAACGATATTTTTATTCAAGCAACAGAGGAGCATGTTTACGATTTCCGCCGAGCACAAGCGAAAGAACTATTGTTTAAGCAAAAGGAAAAAGATTGGCTAAAGTTCGGTTATTCTCAGGAATATCTGGATAACATGCGCCACCAGGAATTTTGGGATAATGAATATGAAAAAGTTCATGTTTATAATAAAAAAATTGCTTCAATGCGATAAGTGGTAAGTTGAACTAAACAATTTTATAGTTTCCCTACGAAAAGTCTTGTGATTAATGCAAATTACGCATATATCACAAGACTTTTTTGTTTTAAAAATCTCGTAATTTTAATTTGAAATAGTAATTGTTAACTATGGAGCTTTGTAGCCTGGTACACCCCATAGGTAGAAACAAATGCAAATAGTATATTTTATATGGAATAAATAGGTCGTCAATGGCAATAACAATATCTATGGGCAAGTGCTCAGGGGTAGTTGCAGGATTATTCCCATACTTGGTTAATAGTAACTAAAACAGAGATGGTTCAGGAGAATTATATATGGATTTATTAAATTCGGAACATTATCTGCGTTCCATAAACATACTGCAAGATAGAATAGATTGCCCCAATCAATACCCTTTTTCTTTACCTGTTTTTCGTAATTTAGAGACTTTGGAGTTTCATCCACAGGTTACATTTATCATTGGAGAAAATGGTACAGGTAAGTCTACCTTGCTAGAGGCAATTGCTATTGCCTGGGGTTTCAATCCTGAAGGCGGAACGCGAAATTTCACATTTTCGACGAGAAGTTCTCACTCAGAATTGCATAACTACATTCGGTTAATTAAAGGAGCCAAAAAACCTAGAGATGGCTTTTTCTTGCGTGCAGAAAGCTTTTACAATCTTGCAACACAAATAGATGAACTGCAAGTGAGCCAGTATTATGGAGGCAGGTCATTACATGAGCAGTCACATGGGGAAGCGTTTTTTGCGACCTTTATGAACAAATTTAAAGGCAATGGACTATATGTGCTTGATGAGCCAGAAGCTGCATTATCGCCTATGCGCCAATTGGCAATGATTTCAAGGATTAATGATTTAGTGAAATTACATTCGCAATTTATTATTGCAACACATTCACCGATTTTAATTGGATATCCAAATGCGAGGATTATACAAATATCTAATGATGACATTGAAGTTGTTAATTACGAACAAACAGAGCATTATATCGTAATGAAAAGGTTTATTAATGACCGCAAAAAAATGCTGGAAGTGCTGCTGGAATGATTAGAGGTATTAGCGTGATACTGATTCTGAATTTTAACTAAAATAATATTGACTGATTATTACGATGAAATTATAATATAGTTGTCACAACAACTACTGGAGAGCATACTATGGATTTTAAATTAGATAATTCACTTGGGTTTATTTTAAATAAAGTGAATACAAAACTAAAAAATGAACTACTTCAACAGTTAAAAGAAAATGATCTAACTCCAGAGCAATGGGGTATATTAAACTGTTTATGGGAGAAAGAAGGTATTACTCCCAAAGAGTTGTCAGATATGACCTTTAAAGATAAACCCAATACCAATCGTATTCTGGAAAAATTAATAGTAAAAGGATTAGTTGTTCGAAAGTCTCATCCGGTGGATAAGAGAGCTTTTCAAATATTTTTGACTGATGACGGATGGGCATTGCGTGAACAATTAATTCCCAAAGTTAAGCAACTATTAGATAAAGCAACAATAGGAATAGAATCATATAAAGTTACAGAAATGAAGATAATTCTAAATCAAATTTACGATAACATCACCTAAGTATTTTTTTAGCATTGTAGTTGTCGTGACAACTATATGCAAATTGAAATGGTTTCAAAATAGTATCAAATATAAAATGAAAGTGAGGTAGAGAGCATGGAGAGTCGTTTGGTTAAAGAATTGAGCTTGCGTTACGAACCGGTAGCTATTTTGCTTAGTAATGAAAAACCGGAGGGGGCACTTCAGGGGAAAGAAGGGCAGTGGAGCTGTGCAATTCCGCTATTTATAGCGGCGGCAAAAGGGAAAACATCAGTTTTTGAACGTAAAACCACAGGTTGTCTTGGGGGTAAAGTAGGATTAGGCTTTGGCCAGTATCCAAATTATCCAGGTGGGATTGAATATTTTTTGTCAGTGGGTAAAGACGGTTTATTTGAAGGCGAAGGATATAAAAAAGATCCTGAGCTAGGAGCCGAGTTTGTTGAGTGTTTGCCAATAACAGATATTCCCTATCAATACGTCATTTTTAAACCGTTATCACAGCTGGATATTACTAAGGAAGTACCTGAGTTAATCGTGTTTTATGTTAATAATGATCAGTTATCAGCACTCACCGTACTTGCAAACTATTATCGACCAGGAAACGAAAATGTCATGATACCGTTTGGTTCAGGGTGTCAGTCTATTTTTCTTATTCCCTATGCCGAAGCACAGAAGGAAAATCCCAGAGCGGTCGTGGGTTTGACAGATATTACAGTGCGCCCCATGGTCGAACATGATATGCTGTCATTTTCTGTTCCATATAAAATGTTTCGGGATTTGGAAGAACATGTGGAGGGAAGCTTCTTAAAGAAACACGCATGGCACAAAGTAGTGGCGCGAATGGAAAAAAATTAATAAGGTATTATAGGCAGCAGTAGGGATGCTTCTCTGTCTTGAAACTAAAGCAAACAAGAGAATCGCCCTGCTGTTTCTTTATGTGCGATTATGGATTACACATAATCGGCGTCACCGCGATTTGGTCTGAATAAGGTGTCGACAATCCCAGCCCCTTGACCTATATATTTTTAAAGGTTTTTATGACTGTAAGAAGAAAATAGCAATATATATAGTAGTAACGGAATTTGTTAAGGGGAGTTTGATGGAATGAGAAGATTTTTGCGAAAGTTCAATTGGGGAGCTGCTTTAGTATGGGGATTGTTGTTTGTGGCGGTGAACAGTTCGGTTGCTTTTGCCGTTGAAGAGCTGCCAACGGAAAAGGCATATTTGAACGATGTATATAAAAATATGATGGATGTAAACAGCTTTCATTATGACGCAGACATCAAAGCTGAAACTCCTAAGGGAGACATGCAATTTGTAATCAACGGGGAAGGCCGGGAAAACCCGCTGATCCTCAAGAACGATATAAACATTTGCTATCGTGACGAACTGAATAAAGAAGACACAATGGTGCTAAAACAATATATAGAACAAAACCAAGACAAACTGGTGATGTATTTGTTGAGTAACAAAACCTGGATAAAAGAGGTTTTGCCGATCAGTTCTTCCTTGAATAAACAACTTTCGGCAGACGAAAAAGTCGCTGCTCGAATGAATATGTTACAGATGATGAAATCGGTGGAATTGAAAAAGGAAACACCATCTTACAAATATATGGAAATAACTTTGGATACAATAGAACTAAGTGATGCTATAGAGGCAGCTGTCAAAGAGAATTATGCGCAGGATAAGGATATGCTGAGAGGGGTTGCGGTAGCGCGGCTTGGGCTATTGGCTGCTGGCGACATAAAATATATTGTTAAAGTTGATAAAGTGACTAAGATGGTAAAAGAAATAGATATGGATTTAACAGAACCGATTCAAAAAGCGGCAAAATTGTTCTTGAATATAGCTAATCCCAAGGATAGAACTGCAATCGAAGATTTTTTGACAAAATCAACATTGAATATGCAAGTAACGTATTCAAAATATAATCAAGTAGATCCTATAGAGATTCCTCAAGATGTGAGAGATAATGCCAAGGAAGTCAAACCTGCAGGTAAGGCAGTTCCTAAAAAAAGTGAATAGATATGGATAAGTATTTGGTGTTATAAAGCAAACCGTTTGTGGATTAATTGTTGAGAACGCATCATTAGTGATGGAAAAAAGTAGAATCCCTGCCCCCCCAATTATAATTTGGCAGGGATTCTATGTTTTTTTGAATTTTTTATTTAGCCTAGCCGGTAAGACTGAATCGGCGGAACAGCCATGGAAAAGTTTGGCACAGGCGAACAGCTGAAAGGGAACTTTCACAATAACCGTCCCCGCGAGTCTTCCTGACAGGTACTGCAGCACGAATCTGTTGGAAATACTTCCCACGGTTTCCCTCAACTGGCGCTTGCTACGTAGGGGTGGCTCAATTCGCCGCGTGAAGGCGGCTCAGTCTGCTCCGTTTTGCTGGCGCGATTGAGGCGAAATATTTAGTAATCAGAGTAAATGTAAATTTTGTGGATGCCATTAGAGCAGGTCCTTTTTGACATAACAATTCTATAAATAAGAACTGGCTCTGTGACAATATAAAAGTAAGTTATTATTTGGATTGCCGATGTATTTCTGGTATGTATGTCTCGTAAATACGGTTCAGCATATCTACATAGGTTATCTGAGGGGCGAATGCAATGTCTTCATTTGTCCTTTTGTCGGTGATAAGCAAAGCAGTTTCTGTAGCTACAATTGCTCCACTCAGGCAAGCAGCGCCAGCATTGGTGGAAATATAGTGGCATTTGCCGGACATAAAGTCAATTAATACTTGGCTGCGGTGTGTTTCCAGCAATTTGTCATACGGTACACAGTGGGGTGTACGCGCAACAGGATCAGCTGGAACGCAATAAAATTCTTCCATGGTCATGCCTTGTGGGTCAAATATGACCATAAAAGTACCAAAGTCAGGGATTGGAGCGGAAATATTTCTGATTCCCAATTTCCTTGCTAGTTGGGCAAACATAACTTTATAGTCGAGACCGCAGTAATCAATGGCATCAATTACAATGTCACTACCTTGCATAAATTCAGCAAGCCCTTCCTCGGTTGAGGGGGATTGTTCATAGACAGTAAGTTTTAAAAATGGATTGATTTCCTTTAACATTTCTGCAGTAGCGGCTGCTTTATTACGGCCGATATTAGCGGCCATAGCAGCAAATTGGCGATTCATATCAGGTTCATCAAACACTCCAGGATCCATAATAGCCAGCTCGCCAATGCCCAAACGTGCCAAAGTAGCGGCTTGAATACCGCCCACTCCACCTACTCCGGCAACTGCGACTTTGGCATTGCGTAATTTTTCTTGTTGCTGGGGCGTAAATAAACCGATATTTCGTTGATAAACTTGAGTGTAATCCATATTGCTCACATCCTCCTTTATAATAATCAAAGTTTTAATGACGAACTTGTCCGGGATTTAAGGCTGCCTGTTGCCGCTAAGTTTTGTAAAATCTTACGGGAAATATCAGGGTAAGTATAACTGAATTTCTTAAAATATTGGAAAGATAAAACAAGGATTTCTACATCGGTGCTTGCAAAAATATTTGATGTATGCTTAGTACGATTAACTAAACCGACTTCGCCAAAAGACTGTCCTGGTAATATGTATTTACCATCCGAAGTTTCCAGTCTGCCGGTAAGTAAAATATTTAGTTCATTACCGGAATCGCCGCAGGTTATTATCGGTTCGCCGGTGTGACATTTGAGAATTGCGCCGCAACTGTGGACGAATTTTTTGGCCGCCGATTCAGGAATTCCGTGGAGCATCGGAATTGCCTTATGGGGAGAATATTGAAGATATTTGTGCAGGTAAGCCCAATAAACATCTTCCGTAACCGCGCGGTTGCTGATTACTTTTGCAGCTTCAGGAAATTCCCGGTAAAACCATTTGCGGGTTTGATCGTTTGGTGCGGTTCTGTTATAAGCCACATTAAGCATGGGGGAGTTTACAGTCTGCAAGTATGCGATATCGTCTATTAGTAAGACAAGTGGTACTTGCAGGCCGTAATCTGGGTCGGCCCAATTGCGTGTGTAGCGTCGGTAGCCGTAGCGTTCATGAAAGGGGAGCAAATAAGAATTGCAATTACCGAAGCTAAAATGAACGTGGTTATCACAATAAAGTTTGTAACTTATTTCTTCCAGCAAATGGTGTGTTCCAGAGCGACGATAGTTTGAAGATATAATGCCTTTTGAATTATATGCATAGAGTTGATTGCCGTTACAACTATTAAAGTTCTGAAACCTGTCCAATGAAAAATTACGCACTATATATGGAGGGAAGTCTTGAAGATATCCAATATTCACTCTCAAAGTACCGATCAAATTTGTTTCTGTCTTAACCTGTAACAGTATTCCTCCTTCATCTAATTCATCACATAACATTCCTTTACGATGGTCAATGGATGCGAGCCGATGGCCAATTTCTCTTGCGTAAATGTGGTAACGAAAGCGGAAAATTTCCTTTTTTTCTTGCGGTGTTGTCGCAATTCCGATGGTAATGGATTTGTCAGATAAGCTAACTACGTTTGCCATATTTTTTTCGCTCCTTTTTTCGGTTTTTTTGTAGCGGACGATCGAGCAGAGGTATTACGTTTTCATCGCCAATCACCTCCTTTGATTGAAATTTAAGGAAATAAATTGCATTACCTATGTGTTTTAAAAAAAAATGTCCCTTTTTGTAAATAAAAACCCTTTATTCAAACACATCATTTGAATAAAGGGTCTTTAATTTCAAAAATTTGGTAAGCTATTACTCAGTTCGAGTAATTATTACAATGGGAAGTAGTAAAATAATGTTGTTACATTTTTGAACCGATCAATAATATTTGAAATAAGGTGAAATTTTGTGAATCACGCGAGCTTGGCAATATTATTCGCGGTAGCCGGAATGTTTTGTATGATTCTAGTCTACAGCTATCTTTACGTCTTGTACCGTGAACGCTACATGGGGATTTGGATCATAACCTGGGTCGCCTTTTCCGTGCGGCTGGTCCTATTTGACTCTGGGATATTTGATTGGAAACAATCGTTGACCGGATTTATAATCTTTCAAATAGTGTATAACAGCACAATCCTATTGTTTCTGTGGGGCCAGTATCTTTTTGTCGGCAGACCGTTTAACCGTTGGTGGGTGTACGGCGCCGCCGCCGTGACCGTAGTCAGCATTACCGCCGCTTTCCTGGATTTGCCGTTTTCATTTAAACATGCTTTTCCCGCCATGTTCGCCGGCATAATCTTGGTTACAATTGGTCGTTCTTTTATACATGATTTAAAAATAAAGGGTATCGGCAACCGCATTACCGGCTATGCATTTATCCTCTGGGGCCTGCTTACCGCCAGCTCCCTTTATACCCTCGGTTTAGGATTGACCTGGATACCTTCCGTGAATTACGCCATTGGCGGAATATTACGGCTCATTATTGCCTCCGGTACGTTAATTGTGTATTTTGAAAAAAACCGCGCCGATTTGCTTGAGCGGGAAGCTTACTTTCGGCTGTTAACGGAAGGTGCAGTAGACATCATCTACCGTTACCGGCTTTTACCTGAACCTAAAATGGAGTATATCAGTCCGTCCGTACTTCCCATCACCGGCTATTGTGCCGGTGAATATTATGACGATGCCGGCTTGCTGCGTAACTTGATTCATCCTGATGATCTGCCTGCGTATGAGGCTTTTATTAACGCCACGGGAGAATATAGTTCTTTGCCTCTTGCGCTGCGTTTAATACGTAAAGATAACTATATAATATGGCTTGAGAATAAGTGTGTTCCCCACTATGACGAAAAAGGAAATTTGCTTTACCTTGACGGCATTATCCGGGATGTCACCGCCCGTAAAGAACTGGACCGCCTTGCCACCCGTGTTGACAAGCTGAATATGGCGGGAGCGATGGCTGCCAGTGTCGCCCATGAAATACGCAACCCTTTAACAACGGTTTGCGGCTATTTGCAAATAATGGCTCGTGAGGCTGAGTTACATAAGTATGAAAATCGTTTGTTTTTAATGTTGGAAGAACTGAACCGTGCTAATACCATTATCAGCGAATACCTCTTTTTAGCCAAAGATAAGCGGGTTGAACTGAAAACACACTGTTTAAATACATTAATACAAAAAATATCCCCTTTAATTGAGGCTGACGCCGCCGCTTGTAATGTTGTTGTAAGTCTTAAATTACAAGAATTACCCACGCTTGCTCTGGATGAAAATGAAATCCGCCAACTGATACTGAATTTAGTACGTAACGGTTTGGAGGCCATGCCAAGGGGCGGCACACTTGTTATTGGGACAAGTTTTGAAAAAAAAGAAGTTGTCTTGTGGGTGCAAGATCAGGGGACTGGTATGCCGGATGATATTCTGCAAAACCTGGGAACACCATTTTTAACGACGAAGGATACTGGCACGGGATTGGGCTTACCAATTTGCTACCGCATTGCCACCAGACACCATGCCACCATTAATGTAAAAACCGGAAATCAAGGAACGACTTTCTTGGTTTACTTTAGTCTATCGCCTTTTGTCGCCTGACGTTCACTCTCCCCGTTGAGTGTTTTTTAGGGAGAATGTGGGTACTAGATGATGTAAAAACAGATAATCCGCAAGCCTCCGGGCTTGTGGATTATTTGTTTTTTTTGTAAGGGGCAGACTAAGAAAAATTATCCTTAATGCGGTATAAATTTGTATATTGACAGTTGAGAATAGTCAGATTATAATCACATATAAGAGTAAATAATCATAAATGATCACAAGTAATCATGAAACACTCATGCGGTTATTTTGGGCATGTGGGGGTGCAATAATGTTATATGAAGAAGAACGCAAACTGAAGATCGTTGAATACCTGCAAGAGCATTTACGGGCTTCCGTACAAGAACTTGGTAAGGTTTTTCATGTTTCGGAATCAACAATTCGCCGGGACTTGCAAGAACTGGAAGATGCGAAATTATTAAAAAGGACACATGGCGGGGCCGTATGTCTGGAGAATGTCAATTTTGAACCGACTTTTGTCGAGAAAGAAGATAAGTTTCGCAGCGAAAAGGAACGAATTGCCCAAAAGGCGGCTGAGTTTATTCAGGATGGTGATACCCTGGTAATTGATTCTGGGACGACAACGGCTTATCTGGCTAAAGAACTGAAGAATTTTTCCAACATAAAGGTTGTGACGAATTCGCTGATTTTAGCCCAGGAACTGCGGGGCCTTGACGGAATCGAGGTTATTATGACCGGGGGAACATTGCGGCAAAATACGCTGGCGATGGTCGGGCCGATTACGGAACAATCGCTCAGCATGCTGCGGGTAGATAAGGCTTTTATCGCAACAAACGGGCTGGATGTACAAGCAGGCCTGACAACCCCAAATCTTGTGGAAGCATCAACAAAAGCCAAGATGATTGATATTGCCAAACAGGTTATTTTACTAACCGATCATACCAAAATAGGTAAGGTAGCTTTTGCCAGATTTGCCGAGATAGCAAGAATTGATACATGCATTGTGGATGACAAAATCTCACAAGCTGCAGTCAGTGAAATGGAAGAGTTAGGAGTCAGGGTTTGTGTAGTAACCCCATAGGAGGAGAATGTGCTTGAAATCATCTGTAGTTACAGTTACTTTGAACCCGGCAATTGATAAAACAGTTGTTGTTGAAAAACTTAATGTTGGCGGCTTGAATCGTGTTCAAAGTGTGCGGATGGACCCAGGCGGCAAGGGCATTAATGTTGCCAAGGTGCTCAATCAATTTGGGGTCCGGGTTACGGCCGCGGGATTAATTGCCGGTACTCAAGGCCAGAACCTGCTGAACTATCTGTCTTTGGAAAAAATTGCGGCCAGCTTTTTGCCAATAGCCGGTGAAACACGGACAAATTTAAAAATAGTGGATAACAGCTCCAACTGCACGACCGAAATTAATGAAGCTGGTTTTGTGGTGGGATATACGGAAATTGACAGGTTTAAAACTCAGCTTTCCGAGCTTCTCAACGATGCTGCCTACCTGGTTTTAAGCGGGAGCCTGCCGCCTGGTGTCGGGACTGGTATTTATCGCGAATTGGTGGAGCTCGCTAAGGGTAAAGGGGTAAAAACCATACTGGATGCCGATGATGCGGCGCTTCTTGAAGGAATTCAAGCAGCACCTTTCGCTATTAAGCCCAATATTCACGAACTGGAAAAATTAGCAGGTATTGAATTGGCGGATGACCGGGAGGTTATCCGGGCAGCCCGGACGATTTTGGCCCAAGGTATTGAACTCATCATTGTTTCCATGGGGTCGCAAGGTGCCATCATTATGGACAAAACGGCAACCTACCGGGTGCGGACTGAGCCGATCGTACCCCAAAGCACGGTAGGGGCAGGAGACTCCATGGTTGCCGTACTGGCCTATTCGCTGCTGAATCGCTATTCTTTGGAAGAAACGGCACAATGGGTTACGGCTGCGGGGACGGTAACGGCTTCAAAGCCGGGCACGCAGGTATGTTCTTTAGCGGAAGTCCGGCAATTTATAGATAAGGTAAAAATTAACAGACTATAGAAACGCAATAATAAAAAAATGGGGGAGGATTTTGGGATGAAAAAGATTCTTGCGGTGACAGCATGTCCGACAGGTATAGCGCATACCTATATGGCGGCCGAAGCCTTGCTACAGGCAGCTAAGGAGAAAAATGTTGAGATTAAGGTTGAAACCCGTGGAGCAGTGGGGATTGAAAATGAATTAACCGCGGCGGATATTGCCGAAGCTCATGCGATTATTGTTGCCGCAGCTACCGATGTGGAAGAATCACGCTTTGCCGGTAAGCCGGTTGTAAAAGTCGCTATTGGGCAAGCCATTAAAGATCCCCGGAGCATCATTGAAGAAGCATTGGCCGTGAAGCCGTCTGCCCAAGAATTTATTGATCAGGCGGCGCAAAACAAAGCCGTGAAAAAAGCACAAATAACCGGGCCCTATAAACATCTGATGACCGGTGTGTCCTATATGCTGCCTGTTGTTGTTGCCGGCGGCCTCTTAATTGCTATTTCATTTATATTCGGCATTGAAGCTTTCAAACAGCAAGGAACATTGGCGGCCGCGCTGATGGATATCGGCGGCGGTACGGCGTTTGCTTTGATGGTGCCGGTTCTTGCGGGGTTTATCGCCTTCTCGATTGCGGAAAAACCGGGTCTTGCGCCGGGCCTTATTGGCGGGATGCTGGCATCTAAAGTCGGAGCAGGTTTTCTTGGCGGGATTATTGCCGGATTTTTGGCCGGCTATGTGACCAAATGGATGAAAGAAAACATCAAGCTGCCCAAGAATTTTGCCGGTTTGGTACCTATATTGATTATTCCTTTCTTTGGCAGCGCCATTGTTGGCTTGATGATGGTGTATGTGATTGGCGGCCCGATGAAAGCGATAATGGACGCGCTTAGCGGCTGGCTTACGAATCTTGGTTCCGGCAATGCCGGTATGCTGGGACTCCTTTTAGGAGCGATGATGGCCTTTGATATGGGCGGGCCGGTAAATAAAGCAGCCTATACCTTTGCGGTCGGACTGCTGGGCAGTGGACTTTACGGACCGATTGCTGCCGTAATGGCTGCAGGAATGACGCCTCCTCTCGGGTTATGGCTGGCGACTGTCCTTGCGCCGAAAAAGTTTTCCGATGAAGAGCGGGAGGCAGGCAAGGCAGCGGGCGTACTGGGAATTTCGTTTATCACGGAAGGGGCTATTCCGTTTGCTGCTGCCGATCCTTTCCGGATTATTCCCTCGATTATGGCCGGGTCGGCAGTGGCCGGTGCGTTATCAATGGCTCTGGGCGCCACATTAAGGGCGCCGCATGGCGGGATTTTCGTTCTGATGATTCCTAATGCAGTGGGCAATTTGGTTATGTATGTGCTTTCGATTGTGGCCGGAACAGTTGTGACTGCGCTATTGGTCAGTCTGGTAAAGAAGAATAAAACGTCTGCCTAAAGGCGAATAAATAAAACAACACAGCAGTGTTTTTCAACTACCGGGAGGTGCAACGAATTAATGGAGATTTTAAACATTATTAATGATGAAGCTGTTTTCTTGGAACTCAACGCCGCAAGCCGTGAAGAATGCTTGCAGATCATGATTGACGGTATGGAAAAGGCCGGATTTGTCAAGGATAAGGCTGCTTATTTGGCAGCGGTGAATGAACGGGAACAAAAAGGCTCAACAGGCATTGGGTTCGGGGTGGCCATTCCGCACGGCAAATCCGGCGGCGTCGTTTCCGCCGGCCTGGCCTTTGCCCGGCTGGCGAATCCGGTTGACTGGAATTCGCTTGACGGCAAGCCGGTGCAGCTTGTATTTCTGATTGGCGTATCAGACCAGGATGCCAGCAATGAGCATATGAAAATATTAATTGCCTTATCGAGAAAATTAATCCATGAGGATTTTCGGAAAAATCTATTGGCAGCAAATTCATCTGCAGAACTTTTTGAAGTTTTGCAATCGATTTAGGAGGTACGGCATGATCGTTGTGGAAGGTATCCTGCAAAATAAGACTGGTTTTCATATTCGTCCGGCTCAGTTGTTTATGGAAAAGGCAAATGAATTTAAGGCCGGTATAAGGGTGAAAAATGCAGAAGGAATGGAAGCTGATGGTAAAAGTATTTTGGGATTGATGACCATGGGCTTTGAATATGGGTCCAAAATTATTATTGAAGCCGATGGCGATGACGAAGAACCGGCGGCAAAAGCACTGCTGGATTTAGTTAACAGTAAATTCGGCGAGGAATAATTGGTGAAAGGTGAAAAGCTATGGCTGAAATCAGATTGTCCGGTATTGGGGTTTCTGAGGGAATCCGGATGGGAAAAGCAATCCGTTATGCTCACGGTGTTCAGAATCAGCAGTTTGCGGATATTGCAGAAGCCGGCGTTGCTCAGGAACTAAAGCGGCTTGCTGAGGCGAAGGAAAAAAGTATTCAAGAAACGGAAAAGCTGATTGAACAGGCGCAGCAGACAGTCGGCACTGAAAAAGCAGGTGTCATTGCGGCTCAGAAAAGCATATTATTAGATCCGACATTTTGTCCGGAAATGGAAAAGCTGATTACTAAAAAATTATTCTCGGCTGAAAAAGCCGTTGAACAAATTGTCAAACAAGTCGCGGCAATTTTTGAGAATATGCCTAATGAGTATATGCGGGAACGGGCTGCTGACGTAAAGGATGTCGGCAGCCGGCTATTGGCCGCTCTAACAGGTGCAAAAGACATAAATTTGGCGGATATTCGCGAGGAAGTTATTCTAATTGCCGATGATCTGGCGCCCACCGATACCGTGCAGTTAAATAAAAAGTATGTACTGGCTTTTGCTACGCAAAAAGGTGGTAAAACCTCCCACACAGCGATCTTTTCCAAAACATTGGGCATTCCGGCCGTTATTGGCATTGCCACCGGCTTTGATCAGGTCCGGGACGGAGATACTGTGATTGTTGACGGTACGGGCGGCATTTGCATTATTCATCCTAGTGAAGCTACCATTCGCAGCTATTCGGAGAAGATGGCGAAGGAATCCAAGGCGGAAAGTGCCTGGCAGGCCTATGCCGCCCAAGAGGCTGTTACCCAGGACGGTCACCGGGTTGAAATCGGAGCGAATATTGGTACGGTGGCAGACGCCCGTTATGCAGTGGAACAAGGGGCGGAGGGTATAGGGTTATTACGGACCGAGCTTATTTATATGTCGGAGGCTAGTCTGCCGGACGAAGAAACCCAGTTTAATGTCTATAAAGACATTGTCCGGGTCATGGGCGATAAGCCGGTAATCATCCGCACCCTGGATATTGGTGGCGATAAAGAGCTTCCCTATTTGAAAATCCCCAAAGAAATGAATCCGTTTCTGGGGTACAGAGCCATTCGGCTCTGTCTTGATCAGAAACCTCTCTTTGTCACGCAACTGAGGGCAATTTTGCGGGCAAGTGCCTATGGCAGGATAAGAATCATGTTTCCGATGATTTCCGGTATTGAGGAATGGCGAAGCGCCAGAGCGATTGTGGAAGAAGTCAAAGGACAACTGAGAGCGGAAGGCCATGTTTTTGACGAAACCATTGAAGTGGGTATTATGGTGGAAGTACCGTCTGTGGCCGTAATGGCCGCACAATTTGCCAGGGAAGTGGACTTCTTCAGTATAGGGACCAATGATCTTGTGCAATATACGCTGGCAGTTGACCGAATGAACGAAAAAATTGACTATTTGTACGACCATTTTAATCCCTCTATCCTAACTCTGCTCCATACTGTTGTTCAGGCTGCTCACGCGGCAGGGAAATTTGTCGGCATGTGCGGCGGTATGGCTGGAGATCCTAAAGCGGTCCCGCTGCTGCTGGCATTGGGACTGGATGAATTAAGCATGTCGGCGACTGCGATCCGCAAAGTAAAACATGCTGTCAGTCAAATGGAATTAAAGCAATGTAACGCGTTACTGGAAGCTGTCCTAAAAATGAGCACCGCGCAGGACATACGGTTAAAAGTTGATGCTTTTTGTGCCGAGAACGGGATTTGAGTCAAGCTATTCTGACGCGTAAGCACGAGAAAACCTTATATGGTTAGGATATAGAGGACATTCCTTTTTTGCAGCGCATAGTAATAATACTAAAAGCTGACAAAGTGGGGAATGTCCCCTAGTATCCCTAGGCACGACTTTCTTGGTTCACTTTAGTCTATCGCCTTTTGTCGCCTGATGCTCACTCTCACCGTTGAGCGCTTTTTTTGTATAGGAAAACCCCGCGTTAGACGCGGGGTTTTCCTATACAAAAAAATGGGATGCTGAACCTGTCCCATTGTCTCCCTTAATTTACTGTTCAGCAAAATTCAGTAATATTTTTGAAATTTTTACAAAATTCTTATCTTTAGCAGAGGATTTTGCAGAACCAGCTCGAACTCTGTATAGAGGAGGTGAATACTACCAATTTAATTACATCATATCAGGTAAATATCTACTAGAGAAGGAGTGTTTGTATTGAAAAGAAAAGTAACTTGTATGCTCATTTTCTGCATGGTACTGGTTCTGGGATTTGCATCAATGGCGCAGGCCGCTCCAATCGTAAATTTAGATAAAGCAAAACTAATGATTACTGCTGCTGAACAAAAGGCAGTAGAGATCGGCTGTCCTATGGTTATTACCGTAGTTGACGAAGGCGGAAACATGGTAGCTCAGCATCGTATGGATGGGGCACTTCTAGCTAGCATCGATATCTCTCGCGGCAAAGCCTATACTTCAGTAGCCCTCAAAATGTCCACCGAAAAACTGGCCAGTTTAACTCAGCCAGACCAGATGTTATTTGGAATTAATACAACAGACAATGGTCGGTTGGTCATCTTTGGCGGTGGTTTACCAATTATTGAAAATGGGCAAGTCGTAGGCGGAATTGGTGTAAGCGGTGGTTCTGTAGCCCAGGATGTTGCCGTTGTTACCTCAGGCTTAGCTGCTTGGAAATAGACCACGGCAATATATAGATTCAGCAAAATGTATTGGGCTTTTTGCTAGCTTATTTTGTATGGACTCGTCATCTATTACTATGCTCTTTTGTTGATAGCAGGGGTTATGGGTGACTCTAGTTCACGCATTAAATAGACATTAGTCAAATTATTGACTAATGTCTATTTAATGCGTGTTATGCTATGGAATGAATGCAAGAGTGCATAAAACTAGGAGATAGATATATGGGGTTTAAGGCTAGTCGATGGTACAAACTTTGATACCGTTTTCTTTAAGTAACTTTGCAAAAATACCATCTCCATTAATTAGGTGCCCAGAAAATGTACCGTCATAAATAACTCCACATCCACAGGTAGGTGAATTTGATTTTAAGATAGCTTTGTTACAGTTAATTAATAAAGCAATTTTTAGCGCAATGGTAGCACCTATTAAATAATCGGAAGTTTGGTCCTCGCCGTTGGACGAAATAATCATTCCATTTTGTTGTTCGGCGGGGGGGCGAGGTATTGGTAAACCAGCAAGTAATTCTGGGCAAATAGGCATAGCATCCCCTTTTTTTACCATTTCAACAACTTCAGGAATTGGATAAGAAGAACCATTATATCTGCATTCTACACCTGCTAAACAAGCACTTACTAATATCATAGATTACGCCCCTTTAGTTATAAAAGTAAAATTTATTCTAATGACAAGTACAGCATATTATGGCAGTTTCCTGCATAATTTTAAAAATTTGTACCAGTTTGCTATAGAAATTATTTTTTTAATGAATTAAATTGAGTTTTAATAGAACAAAACTAGCGTGGACCTTCACTAATGTCGAGGTTCACGCTGTTTTGTTGAGGATAATATTTATATACGATTGCTTACAGCGCAAGAAGCTTATATAGATTAATGGCAGAAGCTTTTTTGTAATGGAACTGTAAGGCAATCGTCATTTTTTTTCCTAGCAAATTGAAGTAGTATATAGATGTAACCTATGGATGGACAATTAATTTTTGCGAATGACTGTATAAAGAGAATCCTTAAGAAAGGGGTGCTAGTTTGAAGAAGATTTTTGGCATCATTATTTTTCTATTATTTATAATAACATGTTATTGTGTTCAAAAAGGTTTTAATGTTAATGAACAGAAGGGGGTAAATATTGAACCAGCATCAACGCTGGCAGCACATACATCAGAAACTGTTGAATCATCGACTACTTTTGTAGAAAAAAGAAATACTTTTACATATAATGACCAAAAAATTCAATACATGCTTATTTTTCCTGCGGGATACACCCAAACTACAAATCAGTGGCCAATGATTTTATTTTTACATGGGAGCTCACTTCGTGGGCAAAACATAGATTTAGTGAAAGAATATGGACCAACTTGGGTTGCAGAAAGACGCACCGATTTTCCCTTTATCGTTCTAGCACCACAATGTCCGGAAGACGAAACTTGGTTGAATAAGTCGGATATTCTGGCGGCGTTGCTTGATGATGTTTTTACGAAATATCGTATAGATGAAGATAGAGTTTATTTGACCGGAACGAGCATGGGAGGGAACGGCACATGGAATCTAGCTTGTCTGTATCCAGAATACTTTGCAGCGATAGCTCCTCTGGCCTCGAATCCAGCAGTTCCAAACAGTTGGAATAAGCAGTTGATTTCTATGCCAATATGGGCATTTCATGGTGAAAAGGATACCATTTGTCCGCTGAAGAATGATGAAGCAATGATTAACGCGTTACTGGCACAAGGCAGCAGACCAAAGCTTACAATTTTACAAGAGCAAGGGCACAACATTGCCGGTGTATATAAAAATCAGGAACTCTATGATTGGTTTCTAACTTATACTCGGCAGCATTGATAATATCATTAAGATGGTTATAAGGGTGTCAGGAAAGGATCAAAGGTTAAAGAAGCTTACAGGGGACAGAGGAACTGTCTTGTTTTAAGACAGTTCCTCTGTCCCCTGTCTTTCCACGTAAAGCCGGCGTGACTAAAATGGTTTACTGTCTAAGTTATGGATTGCTTATTGCGTTATTGAGTATACGACAGAGTATATCTAATGCTTTTGGTAAGTTATCATCTGAAAGATTGGTCCAACAAATACGCAAGTGGTTAGATTCGGGTTCGCCAGGATAAAAGATGGATCCCGGTAAAAAGTGAATACTACGGCTATGGGCTATGGTAAGCAGGTTGTCGGCAGATATTTCGGGAGGCAACGTAAGCCACAAATGCATTCCGCCATATATTTTTTTAAACTTAATTTGGGGATCAAGATTGTCGGTAAGCATTTTCATGACAAAACTACTTCGAGACGTTAGCTTTTGATTTAAATTTTTTATAAAGGTGACAAGCTGTGGATTGGAAAACAGAGGAATAAGGGATTTTTGAAGCCATAGAGGGGAGCCGAGATCGGAAATCGATTTTGCCGCTAGCAATCGGTTGTAGATAGTGCCATCGGCAACAATAATGCCTAATCTAAGTCCCGGAAAAAGAAATTTACTAAAGCCTTTGAGGTAAATCACTCTACCGGATTTATCTAATGACTTAAGCGTTGGAGGCGGCTTTATTGCCAAATTGTTGTTGAATAAAGATAATTCTCGATGAGGATCATCCTCGAGAATAAGAATATTATTATTTTCTGCAAACTCAAGTAGATCTTTGCGGCGGTTGAGAGACATAATTGTACCTGTTGGGTTTTGGTAAGTTGGTACAGTGTAGATAGCTTTAATTTTTGTCTGTGCAGCGAGTTCTTCTAATATATCAATACGAATTCCTTCAGCATCAATTGGAATTGGCTGAATTATAGTGTGGTTGAATCGAAAGACATCAATGGCCCCGGAAAAACAAGGGGTTTCCATTGCAATCACATCTTTGGGCCCTAAAAATGTCCGGGCGAATAAATCCATTCCTTGTTGGGTTCCATTAGTGACAATTAGTTGATGAGGGCGTATTGACAAGCCTTGATTTGCAAAATAATCACAAATAACTTTTAAAAAGTCAGGATCGCCTTGGTATGGAGAATAACACCCAAGAGACTGCGGATATTGTCGTAAGGCTTGCTGCATAGAAGCTTGCAACAAAGTTAGTGGAAGTAATGAATGATGTATAGAAGCTGTAGCCATATCAAGAAATTGAGGAGGAAGGCGTACGCTGCTTTGACTCCAAAAACTCGCACGGGGAAGATAATCCGGAATGGATAAGTGCCAGTTGAACGGATCGAGAGAAATTGTGTTAATTCCTTGAGGAGTGTCGTTATGTAAGGTGGTATGCTGTTTCACAAAAGTGCCTTTTCCTCGAATGGTTTTAATAAGTCCATCTTTTTCAAGTGATTTATATACTCTATGTGCGGTTACTAAACTGATATTTGAACAATGTGAAAGTTGCCGAACAGATGGAAGGGCATAATCTTCTTCTAGTAGACCGGAACGGATGCGTTGGGCAATTTCCAACTTGATTTGTTCTTGAATAGAGGTTTTGGAATTTCGATCAACAGAGATATTCAAATGGCTCCCTCCAACTATTGGTGTTATACAACGGTGTTGACTGTTATACATGTGGTGGCTTTATTATAATAATATGTCATGCGTTCCTATTAGCGCAAGGATGATGGAAATAAGAAATAAAATTATGTATAACAGTAGAGGTGTATTAATGAAAAATAGAAAGGGAGTAATACCATGATACAGCAGTTGGCATGTACGAAAAGTTCTTTTTTGAGCACAATAAAAAATGATTGTTCATTCTCAGCAATTATAGCAGGAGTGATTGCTGTTATAGTTTCTTATGCAGGCCCCATGCTAATCGTTTTTCAAGCCGCAAAGGTTGCCCATTTAAGTGATTCATTATTATCATCATGGATATGGGCAATATCTTTTAGTAGTGGCGTTATAGGCATGGTTTTGAGTGTGTGGTTAAAAGTTCCGGTAATAACTTCCTGGTCTACGCCGGGGGCTGTGTTGTTAGTTTCCGGGTGGGCTACTTACGCTTACTCTGATGCAATTGGAGCTTTTATCTTAGCAGCAATAATTACAACCATTTTAGGTATTTCTGGACTATTTACATCTGTTATCGATAGAATTCCTCAGTCTATTATTGCTGCAATGCTTGCAGGGATTTTACTTAAATTTGGCGTGGATGTGTTTATTTCATTGCAACAACTGCCGATGATAACAGTTCCAATGCTTGTGTGTTACTTATTATCAAGAAGATTTATTCCGCGTTATGCAATAGCGATTACGTTAATGATGGGGGTATTTAGTTCATATACTCTTGGCTATTTAAATATTGGTAGTATGAATATTTCTTTGGTTTATCCGGTTTTTACCAAACCTACTTTTTCACTGCAAGCATTAATTGGCTTAGGAATTCCGCTAGGCATTGTTACTATGACTGCGCAAAATGCCACGGGGATGGGGGTGCTTAAAGTTGATGGCTACACTACGTCAGCAACCCCTATTATTACAACTACTGGCCTTGCGTCTCTGCTATTTGCTCCTTTTGGATCTCATGGAGTAAACTTAGCTGCAATCACTGCTGCGATTTGTACCGGAAAAGACGCACATAAAAATCCAGATAAACGCTATATTGCCGGAATTGCTTGCGGAATATTATATATTTTGGTTAGTTTCTTTGGTGGGACCATTTCTTCAGTTTTTTCAGCTTTGCCAAGTACGTTAATAACGATGATAGCCGGATTGGCATTAGTGGGGTCAATTACGTCAAGTCTTTCGCTGGCCATGAGTGAAGAGTCGTATAAAGAAGGGGCACTGTTTACATTTCTTGTTACTATATCTGGAATTACAATTTGGGGAGTAGGATCAGCTTTTTGGGGATTGCTTGCTGGTGTAGCAACAACGTACATACTCACACAAGAGCGCGATAGCAAAGAAATGGAGCAAGGAGCATGATGATCCACATAAACATATGGCAACACTACTTACCTATGTTTATGATTTAGAAAATTAGACCGATTGGAGAGAATAATACGATGATACGATTTGAATCTGATTATACAGAGGGCGCACATGAGCGCATCCTGAAACGATTAGTGGAAACCAATGAAGAGCAGACCACAGGTTATGGAATGGATGAACACTCTGAAAAAGCCAGGGCGTATATTAGAAAAGCGTGCCAGAATGAGCAGGCTGATGTGCATTTTTTGGTTGGCGGAACACAGACCAATACAACAATCATATCTTCGATTTTGCGTCCGCATCAAGGTGCAGTGGCGGCTGCTACCGGACATATCGCCGTACATGAAACCGGTGCGATTGAAGCTTCTGGTCATAAGGTACTTACTTTACCAAGTGATGATGGAAAAATTAAGGCTGAGCAAGTAAAAGAACTATATGATGCCCATTGGAATGATGTCACTCACGAGCATATGGTACAGCCCGGTTTGGTTTATATTTCTCACCCTACGGAGAATGGAACCACTTATAGTAAATCCGAGCTGGAAGTATTAAGTCAAGTTTGTCGGAAATGTGGTTTGCCACTTATTATGGATGGGGCCAGATTAGGATATGGTCTAGCTTCAAAAGATAGTGATTTATCGTTGGCAGATATTGCAAGACTGTGTGATGTGTTTTATATTGGGGGCACAAAGGTCGGAGCCTTGTTTGGAGAAGCTGTAGTAATTTTAAACGATGCATTGAAAAAAGATTTCCGCTATCATATCAAACAAAATGGTGGAATGTTGGCTAAAGGGAGACTATTAGGCATTCAGTTTGAAACGTTATTTGAGGATGGGCTATACTATGAAATTTCAAAGCATGCTGTCGATATGGCGCTATTGATTCAAGATGCCTTTGCTGAAAAAGGATTTTCTTTTCGCTATGATTCTACGACAAATCAGCAGTTTCCCATTTTGCCTGATGCTGCGCTGAGAAAGTTGAGTAAAAAGTATTCGTATTCTTTTTGGGAAAAAGTTGATGCAGAACACAGTGTTGTAAGATTTTGCACCAGTTGGGCTACAAAAGAAGAAAATGTTGCAATGCTGATAAAGGATATTAAGGCGTTATAGTATAGCGCAATGGTAGCACCTAATAAATAATCGGCAGTTTGGTCATCGCCGTTGGATGAAATAATCATTCCATTTTGTTGTTCGGCGGGGGGACGAGGTATTGGTAAACCAGCAAGTATTTCTGGGCAAATAGGCATAGCATCCCCTTTTTTTACCATTTCAACAACTTCGGGAATTGTATGAGAAGAACCATTATATCTGCATTCTACACCTGCTAAACAAGCACTTACTAATATCATAGATTACGCCCCTTTAGTTATAAAATAAAATTTATTCTAATGACAAGTACAGCATATTATGGCAGTTTCCTGCAGTGGTGCTATGCTCATTATAATAACACTTTTATGTGGCTTTAGTAGGAAAATATATACAGCATAACGAAACTAAAGTCATAGCTAATCTTGTGATAGTTATGGCTCTAGTTGTTTATAATTTAGACGATAATGGGAAAAAAATATAAATAGCGTAGCTTGAAGAGGTATTTATGAGTAAAAGAATTGAAACAAAGGTATCCATAACAGCGCAGGGAACATGCCTAACTCGGGCAGTATCTTATTATGAAAAAGACCCTAACTATAAAAGTGATGATTATATTGCTCCTATGCTTGTGCCTTCTTATCTTAATTTAATAGCCAAGACTGAGTTTTCTAGGAAGATATTAAAAAAATGTTTTTTTAAAGCTCCGGGTAATTATGAATATCTTATTGCTCGGACGAAATTTATTGACACTGTTTTTAGGAATCTTGGTTCGAATATTGAACAAGTACTAATATTTGGAGCTGGATTTGATTCTCGTGCTATTCGATTTAAAGATGAATTAGAAAAGGCAAGAGTATTTGAGCTTGATGCTCAGGTAACCCAGCAGACTAAAATAAATAGTATCAAGAAGAAAAATATCAAATTCCCACCAAATTTAAATTTTATCTCTATAGATTTTAATAAAGAATCATTATCTCAAAAGTTAGATGAAGCTGGCTTTGTTAAGAATAAAAACTGCCTTTTTCTGCTTGAAGGCTTAACAATGTATCTTAATGAAGAATCTATCAATAATACATTTAATCTCGTCAACGAATATTCTGGGAAAAATAGTCTAGTTATTTTTGATTATGTTGCTGCTTCGCTGGCTAGACAAGAAGATAGATATGATGATCCGAAAATTAAAAAACATTATGAATTTCTTGCTAAAGTGGGCGAGAAACCTTGTTTTGCAATTGATGGATACATTCATGATTTTTTAGCAAAATATAAGTTGGATTTAACAGATGAACTGGATTCGTCTAGATTGGCCAAAGAATATTTTAACAAAGAAGATCTTGGATTGATAGCCAAAAAATTTAGAATTGCAACGGCAATAAAGAAAGTTTGACCAGCAGCGAGAAATGCAAGAAGCGTATTGCTATTTAAAGTAGCAATACGCTTCTTATGGTACAGAGTTGTAGCGAGAATGGAACTGTCGGAAGGTCTTGATCAACTGCATCAAGAAGGAAAGGATACCACAGATACTACTCGGAAGCTGGAGGCGGTATTAGAAGAATTTTTCTTATTCAGGCAGCAAGAAAGACTAGGTACGGAGTTGCAATACGTCAACCAGCTATGTGAGTAAGCAGGGAGATTTTAGGTTGTTGGTAAAGACGATTACATAACGATAAAAGGGAGCGGGCATATGGCTTTGCTATATAAATCAGTGAATACCGAACAGGAATTGGCAGCCAGCGTGAATGTAATACGGGCATCTTTTGCTACTGTAGCGGAACAATTCAGACTTACTAAAGAAACCGCTCCAACCAACCCCGCATTTATTGAAACGCGACATTTGCAGAAGATGCAGAAAAAGGGAATTGCAATGTTTGGGGTGTTTTGTGAAACGGTGCAGATTGGTTTTGTTGCTATTGAAAGAAATGATTCAACCAGTTTTTATATGGAACGATTGGCCGTATTGCCAGAATATCGGCATAAAGGATATGGTCGCCAGATTGTCGAGTATGTGTCAGGATATGTTACTGGCCAGGGAGGAAAGACGGTGTTGATTGGTGTTATTGGAGATCATGAGATTTTAAAGTCATGGTATCGCGAACGAGGATTTATAGAATGTAATACTAAGCGATTTGCCCATCTTCCTTTTCCAGTGTGCTATATGAGGAAAGAATTGCTATGAATACATTTTAAAATTGAAGATTTTGTTGCTTATCTTGTCGCACCTAAACTAATCGGGGCGTCATCGCGATTTGGTCTAAATAAGGTGTCGATAACTATGTCCCCTTGACGCGTCCTAAAAGGTTTTTGATTGTATATGAAGCAACAATAAAAATTATCTTTTTAAAGAGAAGAGCGATTGGAGTCAGAATCCAAGGAGGATGCATCATGTCACTTTTAGAAGATTGTCAGAAATCACTTTCTAAAAACAATTTTAACTGTGAAATCGTAGACAACTCAGTAGAAGCTGGTAACATCATAAAAAAACTCATAGGGGAATTTCAGCCTGCAACTATTTCTTATGGTGATTCAGAAACCCTTAGAAGCACAGGAATTATTGAATATTGTAAAGCGTGCAGTGACTTCAAGTTCATTGATACATTTAACCATGATGAATCATTCAGGGAACAGATAGGTAAAAGAAAGGAAGCACTCTCTGTGGACTTGTTTTTGACAGGAACAAATGCAGTAACCCTCGATGGCGTTCTTGTGAATCTGGATATGATCGGTAACCGCATTGGAGGACTAATTTTCGGACCCAGAAAAGTTATTTTAACTATAGGGGTAAATAAGATAGTTCCTGATATTCACTCTGCATTTAAAAGGATTCGGGAGCATGCAGCACCGAAAAATGCAGCGCGTCATCCCGAACTAAAGACTCCATGTATAAAAACAGGTAAATGCATGAATTGTTCCTCAATGACAAGAATATGCAACAACTGGTCAATAACAGAGAAGTCCTATCCCAAGGGGAGAATAAATATAATTCTTATTAATGAGGAACTAGGTTTGTGAACGATTTATGGTTTAGTCCCGCTGTATCGTCTTGCTCTAAGTGTGGTAAACGGATGCAGTTTAAGCACAGGGAAATAAAGAATGGAGGTTATTGGACGGTAATATGCTCCTACACATATCAGATGGTACAAACCGCGAGCAAGTTGGACGCAAACTTGAAAAACGGATTGATGAATTTGAAGATTTATGGATTAATGCGGTCAATCCGAGTGAATAAAATAGAGCATTTAAATTATTGATTGAGAAGATTGTTTACGATAGGGAAGATATGACTTGAGATTAGATGTTTTATATATAATTAAATGAATGTAATATAATGAGAAACTCCTGCTTATTAATTTGGCAGGAGTTTTGCTGTTTTTCAGCAAATACAATCAAAAGACCAAAACACGTTATTATGAATGTTGCTTTACATCTTAAGTAATCATGAGACGAAAGAGGAAGTATCATGGCGCACGAAGAAAAAGTAAGCAAAATTATGAAGCAAGGCAAAGCCGGCGATAGATTGGCAAATTCGCAAGAAATTCTTTCACTTGCCGCTAGTTTAGCTCGCTTAGGTCCATGGAATTTTAATCTTGAGAAACACGTTTTTGAATTTAATAACGAATTTTATTCTATTTATGGAACTGACATAGCAAAGGAAGGGGGATTTATGACCCCTGAGAAGTATCTTCACGAATTTGTTCATCCTGAAGACATCACCAAAGTTAAAGAAATGATTCAGTGTATGTGCTCATTTAGGGAACAAGAATTTATCGGTGAGATGGAGCATCGCATTATACGCCGGGATGGTGCGACACGAATAATAAAAGCAATTTCAAGTGCTTCAAAGGATGAATGCGGTAACATTATCAAATTATATGGTGCCAATCAGGATATCACCGAGCGAAAAATACTGGAGGATGATATCCGCAGTAACGAAGAGCTAGTTTCTCTGGCAGCTGATTTAGCACGATTGGCTCCATGGGAATACATCGAAGGGATACGGCGGTATAAGTTTAATGATAGCTTTTATGCGATTTATGGTACGGATGTAGCCACAGAAGGGGAACTAATGGCTCCTGAGGTTTATCTAAAGGAATTTGTTCATCCGGATGATGCCGCAGTAGTGAAAGATTGCTATGAGAAGGCAAATGCTTCCAGACAACCTGATTACGTGAATCAGGTTGAACATCGTATTATCCGCCGGGATGGTGAGGTTCGCTGGATTGTGTCTCGTCACAGAACTATCAGAGACGAGCACGGCAGAGCTATTCACAGGTTTGGAACTAATCAGGACATCACCGAACGAAAGCTAACCGAGGAAGCCGTACGAAAGAAAACCGACGAAATTTACCACCTTGCTTATACTGATGCCTTGACAGGTCTTGCTAATCGAACACGCTTAAATGAGTGTTTACAGGAGGAGCTTGAGCTGGCTATCTGCGGAATGTCAGTAGGTTTTGTTTTATTCATTGATTTGGATGATCTCAAAACAGTGAATGACACCCTGGGACATTCCTACGGTGATATTCTTATTGCCGAAACGGGAAAACGTATTGCTGAAAATATCGGTAATAACGCAATAGTCGGCCGCATTGGCGGGGACGAGTTTATGGTTATAGCGCCTGGTATTACCGAAAAAACAGCTATAGATAGAATTGCCAAGAATATTATCTGGGCAATTAGCCAGGAAGTTAGAATAAACGACAATTCATTTCATATTTCCGCCAGCGCCGGTGTTTCCATGTATCCTGCTGACGGTCAGACTGCAGAGGAAATATTTAAGAACGCAGATAATGCTATGTATGCCGCTAAAAACTCCGGCAAAAATGGTTGGCGCTTTTACGATGCGGAAATGCACAAGACGGTATATGAAGAAATGCTGCTGACAAATGGCCTTCGTCTTTCCATTGAGCGCGGAGAACTTTCACTTAATTTCCAGCCGCAAGTAACTGTAACTCGGGGTGAAGTTATAGGATTCGAAGCCTTGCTGCGATGGAATAGCTATGAATATGGGAGTATTCTTCCATCAAAATTTATTCCTCTAGCTGAGAAAAAGGGGCTTATTCACATAATTGGAGATTGGGTTTTAAGGGAAGCATGTAAGTTTGCCAGAAAGTTAGCCGATAATGGCTGGTTTACTACTTTTGTCTCAGTTAATATATCACCTCTCCAGTTAATTTCAGAAGATTTTGTTTGTAAGGTCTGCAGCATACTTAATGAGACTGGAGTGAAACCAAGCCAAATTGAATTAGAAATAACTGAAAATGCTCTAATCGAGTCGCATAGTCAAAGTGTGAGTAGACTAAACGAATTAAAAGCTATGGGAATTCGATTGGCTTTAGATGACTTTGGCACAGGGTATTCTTCATTAACATATCTTCAGTCGTTGCCAACGACAACCTTAAAGATTGATAAAACTTTTGTTGACACCATTTTAGTTGAAGGTAAACAACGGGAAATTATCAAAACAATTATAGCCTTGGCACACACGATGGGGATGGCGGTAGTTGCTGAAGGTGTAGAAGAAAAGGGGCAAATAGAGTTTTTGGAAAAGTATCATTGTGATTTTCTTCAAGGCTATGCAATCTGCTGTCCGGTATCAGAGTCTGAGGCTATTAGGTTTTACCAGGAAAATAGTAGAGCATAACTCTAGAAAACAATCCACAAAAGTATTTTCAGAACTTTATCAGAATATGAAGTCTATCGCAAAATAATGCGTTCAATGGAAGGACACGATCCACATGAAATAACCAGATGGCCGAAGTCTGAACGTGATGTTATACTAAGGCATCTGAAGAAAATAGAAGGATTATCTATCCGACAGATTGAATGTGCCACTGGAATTTCACGTGGTGTAATAGCAAAGAGTTGATGAAAGGGGAATCTCCTGAAACAGCTTCTATAATAAATACATGAGTGTTTGAGTTTTGTAGTATGGATTTTATGGGCTTGGGACGACATGTGGGACATCAGAGTGTTTTCGCTCAGTCTGACGTTCTGGTATATTCTTACTTCATCAAAAATTGCATCCAAATTATTTTGGTAACAGAAGCAAATAGGATAGATGCTTGTAATTTTTATAAATCTGTAGGATATTGTTCGAATACACATAAGGGATTTAAAAAGAAATTGAAATGTCGATAATTTGGTACATAAAGAGCTATTAGTACAATCGCATCTTGGTCATGAGTCTCGGGTAACTTTTTCTGCTGTCGCGGTTTTTTTGTGTTTAGCTATAATGAGCATTTCATAACCATTCTTTTGGAATTGATAACTAGTTTTAATAATTTTTATTTTATATGTATTTCCAAAAGAATGAATGACTTTACTTAGCAAATTAGTCCTTTGGCTATCTAAGTCGCATGTTGGAAATATGCGAATTTCTTTACAAATGCGTAGCATTTCTTTTATAGATTGCAGATGAAACTCCCAGCCAAGAGTTGAATATAGCAATAAAAAATGAGAACTTAATCCCAAATCAAAACTATCATCGGGAAAGTTTGTTTTGTCTGGCAATTTACCACATATATATCTTTTTTCGGCCAGTCCCTTCTCAAAATCATCTAAAAACAAATTCATTGCAGACATTCTCAACTTCTCCAACTCTGAAATACTTTTAATTTTATCCCATATGTAGTTTTGACGATTTTTATATGTCTGTTCTAAAACAATAGCTTTCGTTTCATAAATCCTGTTTTTTATTTCAGTAACCGAAAACTGATAAAGAGGGTCAACGGATACGATATGCCCTCCTATTTTAGAACCTTCTGCATTTAAACTGGCAGGTCCATCTCCAAAGCTGATAATTTTGTTATCAAGTAAATCTCGATCTGACAAACAAAACATTTCCTGATATTCACTGAGTCTACGTCCCCAGGGGACAACTTTGTCTAATACAAATGCCATATCAATCCTCCTTAATTTTACACTTAATATCTTCGTTCAATAAAAAACCTGATTTAAACAAGTGACTGATTGTTTCGAACTCATGCGAACATAAGCTTCAATATCTCTCAAATGTTCTCGCACCAATTGCTCTTCTACGCCAAATGGCGCATAAACCGTATAAATAACACGGGTTGTCTCCTGCGTTATGGCGGTTCGCAGATCCGGTCCCCGAAGGATAGTTGAAATAACATTTTCTTGATCAGTAATCATAATATCATTCGGTACTGTTGCAACATTTTTGCCATTCATAGCGGTGAAGATTTCGTTGCCAGTTGAGACCCTTAAGACCAACGGTGGTTTCATTTTATCGAGATCGTGGCCAGCCGTCAGAAGCATATTTTTTAACTCAGAAATAAACATTGCTTCAACTGACGGTAATCCAATAGGTATTGATTTACCCTTTATGATCGATTCGAGTTGAGGCAGTACATGATAAGTATATCCGAAATTCTTGTAGTATGAGATATAAGCGTCTATGGGATGAAACACTTTTAAATCCCCGCGTGTTGCCTGATCGAATTTTGCTCTTATCGTTGCTTCAGACTCCTGTCTGACAGACTTTAGCTTATCTTCGAAGGATTCATTTTGTACATTCTCCATTATCAGAATGCCGATGGAGCATTTTGTTGTATCTCCTGTTTCATTCCTAAAAATATCCATTATTCTTTTACCTCTTCCTTTCTAGTGGAGAAATGGCATCCAGGCCTTTGGTTTTGCGTGCTTAAAAAAGACCACCCCCAATACCATATACAGCCTGAAATATTCGAAGAGAAAGAATGCTCTCCAAAATTCGTTTGGGGTATTATTGCTTAATGGTATAATTTTACCCAAATTACTGCCTCTATTAAAGAACCAGTAGAGCGCGGTTTTCGCAGGGCCAGTTGGGTACGTGATTGTAGCGTTAAGTTCCGGTTGATGTTTTGTCGTTTTGCAAAAGAAAACTTACCCTAGGTAGGGGAGCGGAACGAGTGTATTGACAACAAAAGGAACGTCTCGTAATGTCTTCATAGTAAACACAGAAATTTGAGAAAGGGATAAATATGGGTAGTCTGCAACCTTAAAGGTTTTTATAACTGCAAGAAGAAAATAGCGATATATAATAGAAAATACAAACTCGATCGGAGAATTTACATGACAAGAAATAAAAAAGCAAAGAATTTATCAGTAATTGTGTTTGGGATATTAGTTTCCATGCTTTTATCTTGTACTTTGGTCTTTGCTCAAACTAGAAATGAGACTAACAAACTTTCGGACAGAGAAAAAGATGGTTTGTTAGGGCCTGTCAAAAGTATGGCATTTTTTTTTGATGGATCTTCTACTCCTATTTGGACAAAATGCTATCGCGAAGATGGTTCAAGAGAAACAGCTGAATATATGATAGGTACTAATCCCATTATTCAAACATTTGATAATAAAGGAAGAATAATTAAAAGTGAGCTTTCAATCCAGGGTAAGAAAGAACTAACATCTTATAGCATATATGATGATACAAACCATACTTGTACGACTTATTTTCAAGACCCAAAACACTTGCCGAAGGAAATAATTCAAAAACTTACTGATGATGGTAATGCTTTGGAGACAACACACTATAGTCCTAATGGTGATTATATAGGAAATACGCTCTATCAATATACTGAAACAGGATTACTCGTTTTGATGATCAAAAACAATAAACACGGTATGCCTTTTGAAACATACAAAACTTTATATGATTTATATGGACGCATCCTAGAAATAAATCGTTTTGATAATAAAAATTACAAAGATCCCAAACAATCGATTCTCGCACATAAGGAATGTTATACTTATGACAGCGAGGGGCGTTTAACGGAAAAACGTATCTATATGGGCAGTGATCAAAGATTATCGACAATAATCACCTATATGGATTTTGATCAATATGGAAATTCGACAAAGCAAATACATGAAGATGCAGATCGATTTCTTAATAAATTCTTCCCACCAATAAAATTTGTAAAATACGAGTACTTTGAATAGAGTGTTGTGAGAAATCAAAAAGCTGCTCAATGTGCATGGTTTCAAGAAAGCAAAGAGTAGTAGCAATATGCGGACGTTCCTTAGTGTCCTTATTACTTCGTAGGGCGAAATCAAGAGAGTGCATCATCGAAAAATAATATACTGAAATTCGAGCGTGAGTTTTGAAACCTTATGCAAAACAAAATAAGAGAAGAATTAGAAAGACACTGCAAGACATAATTTGTCCAGAAACTTAAAATGAGAACAGTATCTTCCTAATTAATGAATTAACTGGCCTGGTGGCTTATACTGGTCTTGTACCAATATCCTGAAAAAAGCGAAGCATATAGCCATCGATATCCAGAACTATGAACTGAAGACATCCAAGCATGACTTCGTTTGCTTGATACCACTCTTCTTTGAGGGGGAGATAAATTCTGGCGTTTGCTTTTTTTACGGACTCATAAAGATCTATTATAGAGGTCGTTTTTATTTGCAAATTAATACCACGGCCATAGGGATATTCGAG
>JAGGAB010000027.1 GCA_017889705.1 Bacillota bacterium
TATTCAGCTGAACTAGAAGGTTAGGGATTAGTCTAGCATCTTTATTTTTGATCTTTTAAAAGCGGGAGATTTCACACAGTCTGCTGTCCACGTGTCCCAGACAAAATAAATCGGCCAGGGGCCTTGTCCAATGTCACTGACCGATGTGCAGCTTCACTTATAAATCTATTACTTTATCACCGTAAATCCTGGTTCTGATTCAGGTACTTCCTGAGAAGCCGATAACGCAAGAACTGCAAAGGTGTGACAGGTTATTTGTTCCATTATTTTAGAAACTCCACCTACACCCGACGTTAAACTGCCAGTCACTGCTGACATCGCCGCCGAAGAGTTTTTCGACATTGACATATCCGGTGCTGTGCTTGCTCAGTTTGCCGCTGGCTCCCAGGATGAATTCGTACCAGGTGCCGCCCATATCCTGGCTGTAGTTTAGGGTGTCGGCCTTGACATTTTCTTCGCCGTTAAATTCATGCAGGACTGACAGCGAGGTATAGAGGTTGGCGCCAGTTGTCAGCTTTTTGCCCAGCCCAAGTCCCAATCGGCCGATAAGGCGGTCTATTCCGTCCTGTTTGACACTCAGGCCTGAGCTTGTTTTGTAATTCACGCCGTTGATGTGGCCATAGGTCAGCTCAACCTGTGGCTCTAAGTACCAGCCGTCTTTCAGTTGTCCGCGGTAGCCATACTCGGCTGACAAGCTGCTTGTCTGACTGTGGTAATCTGCTGTGGAGTAGTTGTTACTCAAATCGGTGACATGGTAGTCACTGCTTAAACGACCATGTTTGGCAATCAGGTCATAGTAGTGACCGTCATTACCGATCCAGGTCTGGTAAAGTGCCAGATCACAGTCCTTGCTCTCACCGCCGCCCCGCGAGAAGCTATTGTCAGCTTCGGTGTAGCTTACCGCGCCACCAGTGTAGGTTCTGCCGTCTTTCACCTGGTGGCTCTTATCATAACCTATTTGAGTTCCCTTGTAGGCTGATTCAATGCTGGTATATTTGTCATTGCTGACTTCGCCGCTATAGATTCTCGCCCAAATACCGTCTTCGGCTTCCGGCGCATCTCGCAAATCGCCAAGACGTTTCCTGAGGTGGTTAACACTGGTCTGCAGCATATTGGCCTGGCTGCTAGCCGAACTGGCAGCAGCCTTAGTGTTAGAGCCGACACCTACAGCAAGACTGGTTAGACTTGTCCCGTTAAAGGTCGGCGTAAGCGAAAACGCGCCGCTATCTGTAGTAACGCCAGCCAAGGTGAGATTGCTTGCGCCGCTGGCAGCACTCACAGGTGTATAGCCAGATGCATAGATCGTTGTTGGCTGGGTAATAGTGGACAGACTACGGTCATACGTTACGGCAACCTTTAGCGTGGCGGCCGAACTCAAGGTGCCAATAGCAGCCGTATCGCCGGTACTATTAGCCATATCGGTATTGAGTTTCAAGGTGCCGCCGTTACCGTTCAGGGTATTAACATTGAGTTTCCGGTAGCTTGTTCTCTGGTTATCATCCCAGGTCAAATCAATAATGCCGCCTGATAAGGTGAGAGCACTAACGGTATTTTCTGTTGCGGAATAGCCGCTTAGCGACTGATTTGTTGCATAGGTAATTGTCCCATTGCGATTATCATAGACAGGCTGCCAGACGGCGTTGTTGGACAGGGTCATGTTTATAGTTCCACTACCGCTTGTTACAACATTACCTCGCAAAAATGAACTGCTGTTATTCAAAGCCAGATTAATCGTGCCACCCTCTGCCAGTACATCACCGGTAAGCTTAACGGTATAAGGATTTCCGGCAGCTTGATTAATATTGATCGTCCCATCTTCTGCATATAGGGAATAAGCTGAAGCAGCATTTCCACTATTTACAGTTGCTTTTGCAGTGATAGTTGTATTTTTATCAAGGTCAACTCTGCCAGAATAAGTATAGATCCCATATGCCGCCGCAGACGCAGATTTATATGAAGTAGCACTACCTCCGGTTGCCGTTACTGTGATAATTGTATCTCCACTTATACTCGCGCTGCCTGTACCGGTGGTAAGTATCCCATACGCCTCCGCAGACGCAGACTCAGTTGCACTACTACCACCTACTGCCGTTACTGTTATTTCCGCACCGCCACTTATACCTGTGCTCCCAAGACTACGCAGCCCATACGCTCTCGCATCCGCATAGGAAATGTCGCTTAAAGCTGCACTACCGCCTCTTGCTATTACTGTTATATCCGCATCTCCAATTATACTTGTATTAGCTGCGCTGGCATTAGTATTTATCCCATACGCGTCCGCATTTGCATACAATCCGGATGAAACTGCACTGCCACCTGTTGCTGTTACTGCGATAGCAGCATTTCCACCTATACTTGTATAGTAACTATTATCTATCCCAGTTGCCTCCGCAGACACACTTACAGCAACAGCACTACCCTCCCCCCCTGTTGCTGTTGCTGTGATAACTGCATTTCTGCCGATGCTTGTTCTGCTAATACCAGCAACTATCCCAGACGCCTTCGCATACCCACTTAGATATGCACCGCTACCATCACCCCCTATTGCTGTCGATGTGATAACTGCATCTCCAGTAATACGCGTGCTGCCACGATCACTTATTCCATACCCCATCGCAGACCCATATTTCGATATTGCCTTTGCTGTAATTGCAAACGGATCATAACTAAGGGTAAAATTACTAAAACCGGGATTTCTAACACCAATTACCGATACATCCTCATCGGCAACTTCCACTTTTGAAATTTCACTGGTATTTACTGTGACATTATCGCCTGAGACGGTATATCCTGTTGCCGCATAAGCAGGCTGTATTGTAACCATACTTCCCAAACATAGCGCAAGTAGAATTTTCCTTTTTAAGATTTTTTTTTGCACTTCTTCAACTCCCCCGTCATCCATATACCTTGCCATTTATTTTTGAGTATACCTTAGCTATGTTGAGTCTGGATAGGACAATCACGCTGTCTTACTATGACAATCCTGCTGAATGATTTCACATCAGAACCACAACTCCCATGCACGCTTCCTCTGCCGCCCTGGAAGTCGGTCTCATTTCCTGCGGCAAGCCAGATGATTGTGTCTAAATCGATCATTTTCCAAGCCACTAATGAAAGTCAGGAAGAAGAGGCTACGAACTATTCCGTATAGCTCGTAGCCTCTTCTTCCTGTTGCTACCGTCTTATTATTAAAAGAGATATTTGGTTTTTCACTTAATGAACCAACATTCGATATCACCGACTGCCGTATCTTGAAATTCATTAAGAAGCTTTTCAAGCAGCTGCCGGTTGTGTTCTGTATTGCCGTTGTCACTTATCCTGATGACGGCATAGGTATTTCCTGCAAGCCTGTGCCTATCGTCTCTCGTTGCAGCCAATTCTCCGTTCTGCTGCAGGCAGCTTAACAGATCGGCCTGAGACCCAATATTTTTCAGTGTAATCGGGGTCATGCTCACTTTATATTCACTATGTTGTTCTGTCAGATTTTTGAAGTGCTTTATTCTTTCCTGCACGTTGTCGTCAGCCACTTTTGTAAGCTTGCTGTCTTTGCCAATTTGCTGCTGATAAACTTTGCGATAATCGGCCGGCTTCATCAGGAACCATTTTTGGAAGGTCCTGTTGAAATACTTTGTGTCAGAGAAGCCGCACTGCCCGGAAATCGCGGTGAGGCGATCATCGGTTTCCAGCAACAAACGTTCCGACTTATACACCCGGATATACCCCAGAATATCCTGAAAACTGGCAGCACCTACCTCCTTAAACAGATGGGAAATGTAGGACTTGGAATAGAACTCCTTGGAGGAAATGTCCTGCAGGAGTGTTTTGCTATGGTATTGTTCATAGATATATTGAAGGATTGTATAATAAGTCTCCAGCTTGTCAGAACTGACGTCCTTGTGACGGTTGTAATACCGCTCTAATGAATAATCATTGACTAATGTATGCACAAGTCTGTCAGTGATGTCCGCTGTTGTCTCGCCAGCATTGTCCTCGCTTCGCAGCAGGCTTCCAACCAGGTTGAGCAACATTTGGCGCAACTGGTAACTTTGACCTTTATACTTCGCCAGATCAAACGACTCACAGGCAAAGAGCACATAATAGATGTGGGAAAAAATTTCCTGGTATTGTTTGAGGTCAACGTGAAAGATTGCGACCATATTGTCGTCTTCACCGTGCCGCCATATTTTGTGCGAGTCTTCCCGGTTGACAACCACATAATCGCCTGCGCCCAGTGTAAAGTATTCAAAACTTACCTTAACCTTCACCTCGCCTTGGAGAACAAAGATGATCTCAATCGCGTCCTCATGGCAGTGTAGGGTATATTCGTCAATGTTATAGACATTCATGATTACCGGTGATTTGCCGTCAAAAGCAATATTTTCCGTATACATTTCATACCTCACAATTAGCCTGCTATCCGATTACTCCAGTTTTAAGTCAGGCGGTAGTTTTCTGAAAAAATTAGTAGTAGCCGCCGTGTAAACAACTCCCAAACCCAGCCAAGTAAAACCCAGTAATTTCGTCTGAGGTGCCAGATTGAAAAGAAAGTACAGACAAAGAACAGCACCAATGAGTGGAAAAATCAAGTACTGTATGGTATCGCCGTAGGAACGCCGTTTCCCTCGCAGATAAAAGTGAAAAATGACGGCGATATTGACCATGATAAAACCGAACAAGGCTCCGAAGCTGATGATAGCCATAGCATCCATGACGCTGTCGATAAACGCGATGGCTGTCAGCGATATAGCAGATACAAGCAAAATGGCATAGACCGGTGTTTTAAATCGGGGATGAACATAGCCAAACCATTTTTTCGGCAACACCCCGTCCCGCCCCATACCAAAGAGAATTCGCGCTACCGCGGCCTGAGCTGATATTGCGCAAGTCAGACTGGCCAGGTTGCTGATCCACAGATACAGTGACTGCATATAATCAGCCTGAAGATTCAGTGATACTTCAAAAAAACCGGTACTGGTATTGATAATCTCCCTCCAGCCTAAAGGCCAGGCGATCTGGCAAAAATAGGATTCCAGAACGAAAAAAGCTCCTGCCAGCATTGCAACAAGCAGTAAGGCACGTCCCACGTTCTTTTCCGGCTGAATAGTTTCCTCTGCCAGCGTTGTCACTGCATCAAAGCCAAGAAAAGCGATAGTCAGGATACCGACCGACTGCAGGAATGGGTCTAGCTGGAATTCCTGTGCGTTGTAAACTGCTTCCCAGGAAAAGAAGGTTCCTGCTCCGCCGCCTGCCATAATAAGCTTCGCCACCACAAACAAAAACAATAAAGAAAAGCCGGCCTGGAGAAGTACTGCCCAAGTGTTGACCGTAACCGTCGGTTCGATACCCAGGATATTGATGCTGCAAATAATAACAACACTAATGATGATCCAGCCCCATACCGGCACAACCGGACAATATTGGTTTAAGAACAGCCCCAGAAACAAGATGCAGATCATCGGCAGCAAAATATAATCCAGCAGCATAATCCAACCTGTAAGGAAACCAACATAGGGGTTAATAGAGCGCTGCACATAGGTATAGGCCGAACCGGCAACCGGGAAAACCGACACCAGCTTGACATAGCTAAAGGCGGTAAACAGGATCACCACTGTGGCTACAATATACGCCAAGGTCGTCATGCCATGAGTCATGCCGGTCATAATCCCAAACTGAGTAAAAAGACCAATAGGTGCCAAGTAAGAAAGACCAAACCAAATAAGATGCCGCACGTTGAGAACTCTTTTAAGTGATTGTTCATAGCCCATGGTATGTAGTGTGTTTTTTGTGCCTTTACCAGGCAAGTCCATCTCACAGCCTCCTTTCAAATTAAGAAAAAGATCATTACCTATTGCCTCGTATTCTTTCTGTTTGCCAGTTTGGAGAGGCATACAGGGTTTTTCCCTTGCTAATGGTTTCAAGAATCTCTACTTCATGAATCTCGTTTGCTGAGATGCTTAAAATGTTTTTGTCTAGAATCACCATATCAGCCCGTTTCCCAACCTCCAGAGACCCGGTGATCCCATCAAGCCCAAGTGCTCTCGCGCCGTTGATGGTACACATGGCAATCGCCTGATGGCGTGAAATTCTCTCAGCCGGATTATGCAGCCTTTGGCTGTCTGTTGCTCCAGGCGCATTCCGGGTAACGGCAATCTCGATCCCCCACAGTGGTGCAGGTTTCTCACTGATTGTTCCGTCGGTAGCCATAGAGACCAAGACATTTTCAACCCAAAAACGATTAGCCGGAAAACTGGTTTCAGCCCGCTTTAGGCCAAGAACAGGTACAAAAATTTCTTCATAATAGAAGGGTTCTTTATAATGCCAGTACGAATTGACTGACGCAACAACTCTCAGTTTTGCCATACGTTTGATATCGTTAGGACGTACCAGCAGAAGATGGGTTATGGTATGTTTGAGATCTTTTTCGCCGTATTTTTCCCATGCTTCTTCCAGAGCGTCAAGGCATTCTTTTACCGCCCTGTCGCCCATGGCATGAATATGTACAGGAATGTCCTCATGATGCATCCTCATGATAAATTGTTTGAGTTTATCTGGGGAAACGTTATTGTACAAGCAACCGATATTTTCCGGATTGTCAGGTTCATCGGCATACGGTTCCATTACATACATACCTTTTTGGATACCATCAGCAAAGATTTTGACCGAAAAGAACTTACATTCTTCTACCCCGGAATACTTCCGCTGTACTTCACGAAATTCCTGAACCGTCTTGTCCGGATCATTCACATCGCCAAATAAGGCAACTCTCCATAGCATTTGTTTTCGGCCAGTTTTCAAGGCCTCGTACATGTAGTCAACATGATTGTTATTCTCAAGCGGAGTAATGAATATATCCTGCAGCAGCGTCACACCGTAAGAGTTCATCTCCTTAATGAAGCCTTGCATCCCCACTTCTGACTGCCGCCGTTTTGTCTCGGCAGGCATCGGCGGCATATAGGCGTTCATATACCGGCAGATGGCTGCTTCTCTAAACACCCCCCAGGGCTGTCCGCGGTATTCGGAAAAATCCACTCCGTGATACTTTCCGCTAAAATCCCCAGGAATCCTGTTGATAATGTCACTGCCCTCGTTTTCGGTTATGACGCCGTCAACATCAAAACCCTTTCCCCGGGCAAGTTCGATGGCAACACTGTTATACCAGGCACAGTGAAGGTCACTCGAATATAACACAACTGGGACGTTTTCCAAAAAGGTTCCTCGCAAAGCCTCATCCAACAGAAATCTGCTCGGACCAAGATTATTGTCTGGTGAAATACCATAGGTATTGAGATTATATTCTTGAAAAACCGCCTGTTCCCAATTGCTGCCGGTCACAAATACCGCTTGGGCATTGGCCTTATCTGTGGCGAATGCCCGGATGATTGCCAGATATTCCGGTACTGTCTTTACATCGCCTAAGTAGATGCCCGTGAACTTTGCCGCAAATTCGCCCGCATGGGTATGATTGTCGGTAAATCCAGGCAGCACAAGCCGTCCTGCCAAATTAGTCACCACGGTATCTGCTGTGCAAAAATCTGCGGCTGCTGCATTATCACCAACAAACAAAATGTTCCCATCTTTTCCGACAGCCACAGCTTCTGCCACTGTCTGCCTGGAATCTACTGTATAAATATAGCCGTTCTTAAATAACCTGGCCGCAGATGCCATATTCTTCCTCGCCATTCCGCAGTATTTTCGTACACTGGTGTTTATGCAGCTTGCTATCTATTGTTGTAGCATTCATGATAACCAACTTTTTCCTGTAAGAAACGATCAAACAGCATGAAGGTATAAATATAAATTCTTTATAAAACTGCAGGTTACCTTCAAACACAAGCTGTAACCTCAGCATAAGCTTACCAGGAATCTTTAGTTTACAAATTCAAAACTACAAGCCCGCCAAATTGGCGGGCTTGTAGTTTTAACTATTTCATGGTGAAAGCACCCTAACGCGAGCCTCTGTCACCTGACTTGCGGTGTGCAACCATCGGCGTTATGACGCACTACCGATGATTTATCTTCTTAGTGATCAAAGTGAAACTGGATATAGCAAGCACCTTTATTGCTATCGGCTTTAATCCGGTCGGCATAATTACGCATCAAAAACCCAGAAAGCTTGATGAAGGCCTTTTCGTCATGCAGTAATTCTTCCTCGGTCGGCCGCGCAGTAGGAAACTCCATTAGTTCTCCCTGGTAATGAATATTTACATCCAGGTTGAATTCGTCAAAACTGACCTCCATTACTACTTTTTCCGCAGTCAGTTCCAGCGTTACCACCGATTCCATAAATTCATTCATGGCAGAAGCCGCGCGGTAAACAACCTCCCGGCGAGCTCCCCATAAGCCACCCTGCCTCTCCATAAAGTCGATTATTTTTTTATAATTGCTTTCTCCTGGCAGAACTTCAAGCTTTTCCTTCCTGGCAATACCGAGGCGAAAAATCAGATTTAGGATGAGAACAGTTACTGTTGCTAATGTTAGCGATGAATTCACAACAGGCTGTAATATCGGGTGAACACTGCCGTACAAGACGGGCAACATATCCACGCTCATTCCGAAGATAAGAGCAGAACCGATAAGAATTGTTTTCCGGGTATCAATCATCCGGGATGTAAAAATCTGAATACCTGACAGCAGCATAAAGGTCACACAAAATATCACTGTTGCCCCCATAACAGGTTTGGGCATAATCGAAAACACTACAGACAATTTAGGCAGAAATGCCATCAAAATGAAAATACCGCCTGCAAAATAGGCAATCACGCGACTGGTGGCCCCGGTAGCCAAAGCAAGTCCAATGTTAGCCGAACAAGTAGTGTGTGCCATGCCACCAATTAAGCCGCCAAACACTGTTTTCGTTGCTTCCGCTAGCATGCCCCCGCTAATTGTATTCATATCCGGTCGCTTCCATTCGGCATCATTTATTTTCTGGCAGGTGGTGACATCGCCCACGCACTTAAGCGCTGAACAGAGTCCGGCAATCAAAAACGGAAAAAGTACTGCCATATCAAAAGACCAGCCTACATGTCCCATATAAGGAAACGCTATCATGGCGGCGCTGCTTAGTCGCGCAAAGTCAGCAGGCGTAAACAGACCAAATAGGTAAGAGAAAAAATAGCCGATAATGATGCCAATAAGCAAACAATATTGCCGCAGATTCCCTTTACCCCAGATGCTTGTTCCCACCATCACCGCGAAAGTGATGACAGCGACAATGAGGCTAGCAGGATCCATGGCAGGAGATGCAGTATCAACACCAAAAAACAGGTTGACGCCAACCGGGATAATGGCGGCACCGACCATAAATACGACAACACCGGCCACCTCTGGTGGGAAGACCGTCCGCAGCCGGTGCATCATGCGTGACAACAGGGCTTCAAATAAGCCGGCAATGATTGTCATCCCAAGCATCAGGGGATAGCCGCCCGTTTTTACCGCCAGTATGGCAGCAGGCAAGAACGGCTCGCTGCCGCCTTCGGGAGCCAGATAACCGGACCCCACAGGGCCTTTCTTCAAAGCTTGCAGAATTGTTCCCACGCCACCGGCGATCATGGATAAGCTTACCAGACCCTGCATTTCCTCTGGTGAGCCGTTTGTCGCCTTTACCACCAGTACGGGGAAAATCAGCGAGGCAGACATCAGCATAAGATGCTGAAGGGCAAGTATGAGGGTGATAAAAACCGGCGGCCGGTCATCAACACCGTAAACAAGATTGACAGGTTTAATAGGCACATTGTTTGCCAAATGACTTTCTCCTTTGGTTTTTTCTAACTTATTCCACACAGGCAATCAAACTCCTGCCACTATGGAGGCTTTGGGAGGCTGATTAGAAGCCTTTCTGATTAAAACTGTCGAAACGAATCAACATAATTCTTGTATTGGAAATAGGGCAGCCGATGTTTGTTGTTAGGCGAATTATAATGATTAAAACTAAAGCTCGTAAACTTACTTACAAATTTCTGCTCTGCTTTGATTTGGCTAATAACCCTCGAAATCGATGCTGGTAAGTACTCAGGAGTAAAGGTTTCAAGATCACTCCAGAGTTCTGTTTGCGGCCTGACCTCCGCGATCTTCAGTTGCAAGGCCGCCAGCCAAATTCCGATGTCCGCCGCTGAAACCTGCCCGCCGCCAAAACCGTCTTGCAACGCAATAATATCGATTGGCGCGGTTTTCAAGATATTCCCCCACATTGCCGCATAAGCAGCGGCATCTTGGCCGCGCCCCTGGGCAAAATAAGGAGCAATCATCACTGGCTTACCAGTAGCGTGATGAACGTCCTCAACAATTTCCCGATAGGCCCCAGCCAGTCGGTTTTGTCGTTCTTTATTTTGAAAATGAACATTATCCACTTCCAGCCAGATATAAAAGCCGGCAATGGTGTCGCCATAGCTGCCGCCATACCGCTGCCATAATTCCTGAGCTACTTGTTTATTAAGGCCGACCTCATTAGCCAGCCATTTTTCATCATTGGCATAATAGCGAAGCCAATCATCATTAGCGGCAAGACCCAGCCACACCTTCATGCCCTGCTTCTCTGCCTGAGCCAATGAAGCTTCAACCAAGTCCTCGCGGAAAATTGATGAATATCCGGGAAGAACTGTTGGATAGCAAGCCTGTTTTGCCTTGGTATCCACCGTCCATTGCCAGATAATGTGATCCATCGAGACTGCCTTCATCACAGCATATTCTGCCGCAAAATCACTTTCTGTCCAATTGGTGACAAGGCTGGGCTGAAAAAAGCTTCCCGCCAAAAATTGCGGATTGGAGTTACCGCGGTTTATCTCACTTAGCTCTGCTGCTGGGGCCGGTATCGGCGCAATTTCCGGCGAAGCCAAGGCCGTTCCACTCACTAAAACCAAGTATAATAAGCCCGCAGCCACTACCTTCTGCAGCCACTTTTTAGCCCGCATTCTTAGCTCCCCTCTCGACTTGTGTCAGCAAAATTATGCCACTATATATTCGCAGTGCCTGCCAAAATACCTGCCCAAAAGCCTATTGCGTGCAGGAACTATTTTATCGGCATATTTTCAAGCAACATTTATAGCCCCTTTTTTTATACAATGGTATAATTATACTATTTAGACTAACTAAAAAATAAAGAAAACACGGCTTACGCCGAGCTTTTAGCGAAAGCGCAAGCCGATGTTGCCCTTATCCTGCTCTTAAGAAAGTTATACTTTCTGTTAGGGAAATAAAAGTAATTACAAAAGGAAAGTAACTTTATGGAACAAGCAACACTTATGGAAATGGTAAAAAACAATCCTAATGCGCTGGCACATATCAATAACCCAACTGATGAGATGAAGTTATTGGCAGTTACTCAAAACGGACTTGCACTAAAATATATTACTAACCCAACCAGAGAGATGCTAGAAGCCGCGATTGACAGCAACGCCCGGGCGATTGAATTTATAACTGACCCGACAGAAGCTATGATGATCAAAGCCGTAACTGCTGGCTGGATTAACTTAGAATACATCCAGCATCCAACCGCCGAAATAATTAAATTGGCCATGCAGCAAGCCGGCTGGGCGATTAAATATGTGACTAACCCCAGTGAAGAATTGCAATTGTTGGCGGTAAGGAAAAATTATGATGCCATAAAGTTTATAAAAGAACCAACTGCCAGTGTTCAGGAAGCAGCGGTAACCATAAGTTATGAGGCTTTACGCTACATAAAATCCCCCACACCTACTGCCGAACTTATCGCTGTCAAAAATGATGAGACAGCCATTCGCCTTATCAATGATGTAGATAAAGCTAAAATCCTAGAGTTTTTGCGAGTCAATATTTTAGTAATCAAGCATGTTGCAAATCAAATAACACTGACTGAATTGGAACAAGTGTTACGAGAAGTCTTAGGCAATGAATCTGTTGACGAAAAATATGTCAGAGATTATCTAAATTGCAGCGTTATCGATAAAAACAGTGGCATTATGCCGCTAGACAAGCTCATGTTTATTTATAAACACGGTAGTAAAAAAGCAAAAAAAATAGCTGTTGATGAAAAGCTCAAGCTAAAATAGGTGGGATAGATATGAATTTTACAGATACCTTAACAAGTGTTGAATTAGTGCTGGCTACAGGCGAAGTGCCTTTAATCGTCGGGGACAGCGGGATTGGCAAAACCGCGCTGGCTAAGGAAATTGCCGACAAAAACAACTGGAGTCTGATTGTTATTGACGGCAATCTTCTTAAAGAAGGGGAAATAGGCGGCCTGCCGACAGTGGAATCCTATACGCGAATTAATCACAAAGACAATACGGTTGAAAAGAAAACCACCGTCTATGCCGTTCATAACAAGCTAAGGGAAATTGACGAAGAAATCGCCAATAGCAACACCGTATTGCTATTTATTGACGAGATCAACCGCTGCGAACATACCGTGCAGCAGGAACTGATGAATTTGATATTAAACCGTGAAATTAATGGCTATACCTTGCATGAAAGTGTAAAAATAATAGCCGCTATGAACCCTTCCAACAAATATAGTTCAGATTTTGATTATCAGGTTGTCGACATGGATGTAGCGCAAGAAAATCGCTTTGTGTGGCTGCACATGGAGCCTGATCATCTGCAGTGGCTGGATTGGGCAAGCCATGCCGGCCTTGAGCAAAAGGTAATCGAGTTCATCTCGACCTTTCCGGAATACCTGCACAAACCCAACCAGGACGATATCCGGGCAACCCCCCGAAGCTATGAGCGAATTTCTAGCCTTTATACCATTTACAAACAGAAAAAAGACACCGTGCCGCGCTCGGTATTTTTAAATGTTGTTAAAGGCAATGTCGGCAAACTCATTGCCGAAGAATTTGTTAGCTTTATTGAGTCAGATTATAGTTCTTTGATTTCGTATGAAGATGTTTTCGCAGGAACTGCTCTTGCTGAAACAGTCAGCGAGAAAATTAAAGCCGAAAGCCATACCAGGTTGTATCTGTCTGCCAAAAATATCCTCAAAAGCCTGGAAACCAATATTGATAACGGCGATTATGACGCCAATTATTATATTGACAGACTACTGGCGTTTTTAAAACTATATCCTGTAGATTTAATGATCGGCATCATGAAAGATATCAAAAACAGTTATCCTGGCATATACAAATATGCCATCAACAACGAAACCTTTGTAGAATCCTATTTTGAAGCTTATCATGTCATAAGGTGATACTGTATGGAAACATATTTTGAAGTCCAGTCCAAAGAGCTTTATGAAAAAGCCCATACCATCATTACTAATTTTTTAGCCAAAAACCGCAAAGCCGAAAACTCTAAGCTAACTATTCCTGACGATTTTACAGCAGAGTTTTTTCACCTTGTTGATAAAGTTAATCTAAGTCTTATGGAAGATACCGATAATTTCTATGGTTATTTCCTGTTTCAAATGGCAAGAGAGCTGCGCTTTGATATCAGTAGTCCGACTGCGGTGAACTTTAAAGGCGCGAAATATGTCATCTATTTTAACCCCATAATCTTTCTGACGCTTACGCTCAAGCAAATGGAAACCACCATTAAACACGAGATACTGCATATCATATCACTGCATGTAATACGGGCAAAAGAAAGTAAGGCAGCCTATAGCCAAACCGCCATAAATATGGCCATGGATATTGTCGTAAATACCTTTTTAGATCACCTGCCACCCTATGCCACTACCCTAGAAGCGGTAAATGCAAATTATGATTTAAAGCTCCTGCCTTTTGAGTCTTTTGAGTATTATGCGGACAAGCTTCAGACCGCGATAGACCTACTGGACGAAGGCAAGGCCGAAATAGCAGATGACACTACTGCCGGCGAACTAATAGAAACTATTTATAATCCCGAGAAAACCCATGACCTTTGGGAAGCCTCCCATGAACTCGAAGAAAAAACACTTACAGAATTCACCGAGAAGTTTATTGCGGCTGCGCAAAAAGGCAGTATCCCCCATTATTTAGACAACCTATTAGCAGCACTGAAAAATAGCCAGGCCGAACTCCCCTGGAATTTGTATCTTAAGAGGCTTATGGGCACTGTTGCCAGTGAGCCAAAAAAGGCAATAACCAGAAGAAACCGCCGGCAGCCCGAACGATTGGATTTACGCGGCCAGCTCAGAAGCCACAAAGCCAAAATTGCCGTTGCCCTTGATATAAGTGGCAGCATTACTGATGAAGAATTTTATCAGGCAATTAAAGAAGTAATTACTATCGTGAAAAATTACAGACACGAAATTACAATTATTGAATGTGACAGCGAAGTCCGGCGTTCCTACCAAATCCAATCTGCCAAAGACATAAAGCCCAGGCTCAATATCCGAGGCGGCACCAGATTTACTCCTGTTTTTGAATACGCGAATAATAGCGGCATTAATTTGTTAGTGTATTTTACTGATGGCAAAGGCGAAGATAAGCTCCTGACAAAACCCCGAGGCTATAAAGCCTTATGGGTAATTTCCGGACGCGGCGACAAGCTTTCCTTGAAAGAACCTTTTGGTGCAGTAAAAAAACTTAATGCAATTGAAATAAAAGATATTGTGGTAGATATGAATGATGTAAAAATTGACGGTTATTCTATGAATGACCAGGAAAGACTTCATATTTAAGGTTTAGCAGTCTGAACTGAAACGTCCTGAACTCTCAATTACCGGAGTTCAGGACGTTTTTGCTGTTGGAATCTATTACTACTCAAAAAACAAAAAGACCGTCAGACTAGTTTCTCTGAGTTCTCTATTCATTAAGTTGATTATAATGTGAAACACACCTTAAATACACAGAATATTTTTCAAAAAGAAAAGCATTGACTTGTATTTTCCAATAGACTATAATCGTACTTGATTATAGTGAGAATGATAATCATCTTCAAATATGTTTTTGTATCGTATAGCTGCACCAGTCATATGACGCCTAACCTCAATAATACTCGCTTGTTTAGGCAAACACCTTACCTCTGGCTGTAGCTAAAACAGAAAGGTGGAATGGTAACCGAGAATAAAGATTACTTATAATCATTGACTGACTGTCATCAGTCAATATTGTGGAAAATAATTCCGCCTAACTTTTTTTTACATATTGCCTCATATTTAATTGATTCTTATGCAGAAAAGAAAGGACGATTTTTGTGAAACCAAACCAAAAGAAACTTTTATGTTCACTTATCGGCAGTGCATTACTATTAAGTACAGCACCAATGGCATTCGCAGAAGAAAGCGCGATTAAAGAAGATAATTTTAATTTTGACGAATATGTTATAACTGCCAACCGTATTCCTGTTAAAAAATCAGAAGTTGCGGCAAATATAACAATTATCTCACAGGAAGAAATTGAAAAAAGCGGTGCAAGCAGTGTTCCTGACATTCTAAGAAAAAGCAATGTTGACTTGCAAAAAACCGGCAATAGTACAGTGGCTGTGCTTAACGGCGATGATCGTGTACTTGTCCTGGTAGATGGCCGCAGAATGAATTGGGATCATCTGGTTGTAAGCGGCAACAGCCATGCAGGGACCAATCTTGATCTTCTGCCGGTAAAAAATATTGAGCGCATTGAAATTGTCCGTGGTCCGGCTTCTTCTCTATATGGCAGTGATGCTGTCGGCGGTATTATTAATATTATTACTCGCAAAGAAAAAACCGCCAGTACTTCGCTTTCATCAGAGTTTGGCAGTTGGGGACTTCAGCGCTATAGCTTAACCACGGAAGGTAAAGAAAATGGCTTTGGCTATCGAGTTACCGCCGAAAAGAAAAAACAGAATTCTTATCAATATAAAGATGCAAAAACTGGTGAAACCAAAACCAAAGCAGATAGCCAAATCGATCAAGAATACCTGACATTGAAATTAGACAAGGATCTTAACAATGGAAGCTCTCTTTCTCTTGATGTAGAGCACGGAAATGATGAATCAGGCTTTGGCGGTACTGATACGTTTTCTTACCCAGGCGGCTATCGCAAGGTCGTAGATAACAATGTTGCCCTGACATATCATTGGGGACAGGATAAGGGAGCAGAAAATTTCTTTAGGGTTTACCGCAACGCCTCTGACCAACAATATTTTAACTCCTTAGATACACATTATAAACTCGATGCGAACGGAGTTAATTGGCAGCAGACCTGGCAAATCAATAAAGGCTATACCTTGATGGGCGGTGCCGACTGGCGTGAAGAGCACTTAAACGATAACGCGTCCATCAATCAAGGCTTTACAACCAAAGCACTCTTCCTTGAAAACCGCTGGCAGCTAGCACATAAATGGTCGTTAACTGCCGGAACCCGCTATGAAGATCACAGTGTGTCTGGTGATAATTATACTTCGCGTGTTACACTAAATAAGGAGCTCAACGCTGATACCAATGTCTATGTATCCTGGGGACAATATGTAAAAAATCCTACCCTCCAAGAACTGTTCAGCAATACCCAATGGTGGGCTGGTAATCCAAATCTTAAACCAGAAGAAGGAACAACAACAACTCTGGGCATCAATACAAAATTACGTGATGGATCAAAACTACAGGCTAGCATTTATAGCAGTCGTCTGAAAAATGCCTTTGAATGGGAAAGTGGCTATTTCTCAGGTGCTAGCTATATTCCTGGCTACTACTATAATGTTGGCAATGAAAAACGCCAAGGGTTAGATCTAAGCCTGACACGGGAGTTATCACCGCAGTGGAGCGTAGGACTTGGTTATACCTATACTAAGATTGAAGTTCAAGACAGCGCATCCAACGCTTATGTGGCTTACCTCAAAAACAGCCAGCCAAATGGTTACCGCTTCAACGTACAGTATGAGCAAGATAAGTGGGATGCCAATCTGACACTCCGCAGTGCAACAGGCCGCAGTCTGGAACAATTCACTTCTAAATCCTATACGACTCTAGATCTGGTAGCCAATTATAAAATCAACACCAATACTCGTATTTTCCTCAAAGGCTACAACCTAACCAATGAGGCTTATGAGTTAACACCTGCCGGTGACTATGGTTCACCAGGGGCTTACCCAATGGCAGGACGCAGCTTCGCCCTTGGTTTAGAACATCGCATGTAAACCAAAACGCCAAAAAAACTAGCTATCAAAGCTATCTTCACCAACCAAAGAGGTACTGCCACTACTTGTATGCTGGCAGTACCTCTTTATCTAACTAGTATTGTTGCTAAATACAAAATTCCTCTGCCCGCTAGTTTGTGGTATTATATAGTCAGAGCTTCTTTTAATTGAAGGTCTATATTTTAGCAAAGTTGCTCATGATAATATCAAATACTTGGAATTAGGAAGGTAGTAACATGAAGATTGGCTTTTTTGACTCTGGCATTGGCGGTTTAACGGTTCTTGGTCACGCTTTAAAAATACTGCCGTTTGCTGATTATATTTATTATGCTGATATTGAGCATTTGCCTTATGGGGAAAAGACCAAAAGTGAAGTACGGCAATACGTTCAAAAAGCTATGGATTATATGGCTGAGATCAAAGTAGATGCCGTGGTGATTGCCTGCAATACAGCAACAAGTGTTGCCGGTATGAAATTGCGCAAGAATTATAGTTTCCCGATCATTGGAATGGAACCTGCTGTAAAACCGGCAGTTGCATATTGTCAAGAAACAGGCAAAAAGACCTTAGTCCTGGCAACCAGTCTTACCTTACGGGAAGAAAAATTCCAGCAATTAGTTGAACGCCTTGAGGCGACCGCAATGGTTGATACCCTGCCATTAGGCGGCCTGGTGAAGTTTGCTGAACAGTTTGAGTTTGACACCTCAGCTGTCGAGCAATATTTACAAAAGGAATTTGCACCCTTAACACTAGCTGATTATGGCGCAGTTGTCCTTGGCTGTACGCATTTCCCCTTATTCAGCAATATTTTAAAGCAATTTTTCCCGGAGGAAACTGTTTTTTTCGATGGCAGTGTCGGCACTATAAACCACTTGGCAGATATATTAACTCAAAAAGGAATAGCGCCTAGTGTAGACGACAAGATTAAATTTGTCATTACAAATGGCAAACTCCCGCCAAATGATGTTGATTATAAAAAAATATTACAGGCATATGTGCATAGCATATAAATAAAAGACTACCATATCAGGATACAGGTGATACAGTTCTCTTGGTATCCTGTAACATAAGGAACCGAACAAACAAGGCCGGTCTGACAGGGTTATTACTCTTGTCCGACCGGCCTTTTACCTAGCTCCACCAATAATTTAGGATGTTAGCCGTTACCAATAATACCATTCATCCCTTGTCTTCTGATAAAGGTTTTTGTAACATTGGGTCGAAAGTTATAAGGAAAACACGACTTGTGCCGAGCTTATAAGTTGCTATTAATTAAAAGCATTTACAATTATTTTTGAGATGAGAGATATTCATGATGCTGAATCGATTACCTCGCCGCGATTGGACAAATTGTCTTGTCACTATAGTTATAGTATTAGCCGCTTGTATTGTACGAGAAATATTTTTAAACTCTTTGGGTAGAAGTCTCCCCTACGTAACCTTCTACCCAGCGGTAACGTTAGCAGCAATCTATGGGGGATTTTATGCCGGTATAACAGCAATGCTCCTGTCTATCATGATAACGGGTTTCTGGATAATAGGGTTTAACCAATTAGCAACGCTATCTACTACTGAATGGTTGGTACAAGCTGCCTTTCCGCTACTCTGCACAATAATTTCCTACGCTATTGAATCACTGTACCGCGCTCGATCGCATGACCAAGAAAAGACTAAACAATTACTTGAGATAAATGAAGAATTAATCCGTCAAAAGCAAAACTATCAATCATTAGTCGAAAATCTGCCTTTTATAATAACGCGATTTGATGAGGAACTTAAGTTTCTATACGCCAACCCCGCATTTGAAAAAATGAGCAATCGAAAAACCGCTGAAGTTTTAGGAAAAAGGTGGAATGAAATAGGAGCTCAGTCCGCAATGTATGAACCGTTGATTTCTCATTGCAAGACTGCTTTGGCAACTAAAAAAACCGTTGAATGTGAGATTGCCCATACCGCACCAGATGAAACAAAATATTATCATAATGTTATAATCCCTGAATCGGAAAAGGGCGGAATTGATCATACAGTATTGGTTATAACTCATGATCTTACTTTACAAAAGCAAATGCAAAAAGAATTATTAAGGTTAGACCGACTTAACATCATCGGTGAAATGGCCGCTAGTATTGGCCATGAACTCCGCAACCCTCTCACAACAGTGCGCGGTTATCTCCAATTTTTCACAAAGAAAGAAAAATTTGCTGACTACAACGAACAATTCAATACAATGATTGAAGAACTTGATAGGGCTAATTCGATAATTACCGAATTTTTGTCACTAGCCAAAAACAAAGCCGTCAACATGGAATGTTGCAATTTGAATGATAATATCCATGCAATCATTCCTTTACTACAAGCTGATGCAGCGCACTCCAAACACACCATAAAATTGGAATTAAGTGATATTCCCAACCTTACCATGGATAAGAAAGAAATAAGACAAGTCCTGCTGAACCTAGTTCGAAATGCTATAGAAGCAACGCCGTCCGGCGGAACAATAACAGTAAAAACAGAACGCATTAATCAACAGGTAGTTTTATATGTACAAGATACAGGCCCTGGAATTCCGCAAGATATTATTTACAAGTTAGGTACGCCGTTTGTAACCACTAAGGATTTTGGCACCGGGCTTGGATTATCGGTATGTTATCGAATTGCTGACCGGCACAATGCCAAGTTGGAAGTTGAGACAAGTTCTAACGGAACAACATTTTTGCTGAAATTCAATTAGCTGCTTTTCTCTTTATTCTCTTTCTATATTTGTAGAGTAGCTCACTTAATTACCCCCTCAAAAAAACGAACTCAACTCCGCACTTTAGCGCGAGTTGAGTTCGTTTTTTTATTAGAAATACACGGAAAAATGCCAATAACTACACTAGCCTTTTTTCCCGCCGTTTAAACTCTTTTGTAGCATTTCCATGGCCGCCTGAACATCCTTCTTCGTCTTTCCGCCAACGATGATATGGTATTCCGGTTTCCACCAGGAACCGCCGGCCTTACCAAAAATAATGTTGATTTTTGGGTGCGCTTTCACTGTCTTTTTTACGCTATTAGAAATAAGGAATTTAAACAGAAAAAATATAGACAGCGATAGTTCACTACGGATAGGGTTTTGGACTCGGTACATTTTATTATCCGCTTTAATTAATGCCTTGTCGTTTATTTGCATTTGCTTTTCTTGCTTATATTGGTGTTGCATGTCTACTCTCCTTAGTTAATATTCTGAAACAACCTCTGTAGCCTAATCAAAAGCGCCAGCCTCTTGATGCCTCTTCATTATAAGAATAGTCATCCATAGAGTAGCCACTAGTACTGCCACATTTAGGACAACATTCTGCATATCCACCGTCACCTATTGGTTTTAGTACTGTTTGTTCTGAATCAAATACTTTTCCACATTTCGTGCATTTTATGGTTCTTCCCATCTTTTCTCCTTTTATTATGTTATAGCATACTATATTTTTTAATTTCAATATACCATAATTGCTGTAGCAGCATTGGTCTTTCGGTTTGAATAGTTTAGAATAGCTTATTTATCTGGTTTCGCAAAAGGCACTCCCGGCGCCTGATATCTGCGAAAATAACGCGTATGTGTTAACTTGCTAAAAAGAGTTCTTACTAAAGGAAACCTCATAAACTGATGGCTAATTAAGTATACCAAATAAACCGTTATTAGTATTGTTATATATTGCATAAGATCAATCCAGCTTTTCCCGATATAATATCCAGACCAACTACTTATTAGATAAGAAATAAACGGCACAGTAGTTATATAATAAAAAAAGACTGCTAATAGCGGGCTTACCTCAATAGCTTCGTGCGGACAATAATTCATACAAGCCATACAGCTATCGCAGGAGTATCGCCAATACGGCCGTTTTTTATCTTGCCCGGTCATTTTTATAGCCTGTTTGGGACAATATTGAGCACAAACTCCGCACCCGACACACTTATCTGATGCAAAAAATAATTTCGCTAACACAAACTGCGCCAATACAAGATACATCAGTGAAATCGGGGCTAGCATTAACCCTAACATCAACGAAATAATTCCATTAAATTTTGTGTCTCCTCGCAGTATAAGAGCAGCAAAACTCTTAACCTTACTTTCCGCTCGTGAAATAATATGCTCTACATTCTCCGGAGATAGCCCCCAATGAAGCGCAGTCCAATTACTAGGCATATCAATCCCCAGCACACCACGAATTTTATAGCCTTTTAACACCAGCAAGAGCGCCGCTAAATACCCGGCTGTACCTTCCATTCCTGGGAAACAAAATCCTTTCACCCTTGTTCCCGCGCGCGTCGGCAAAATTACAGCACTTGTTCCACTAGCCTTAGGAAGAAAAAATATTTGTTTTAAAATCAATATCGGAGCTGTAAAACCATGGGTTGGAAATATAAAAACACATAGTGTCCTCATATCAGTCGTAGTCTCTAACTTTGTTATTGTCACTTGCTTTAAGCTAACTGACAACCCTAAGCTTTTCGCTATTTCAGCAAACCACAGAGCAACTTTAAAGGAATTGCCTGTACCGGTCATATAAAATACCGCTATTTTATCAAACATTATTGATATTCTCTCTTATCATGAAATCGTTAAAAACAGTACTGTTTGTTTTGAATCAATGTTATATCTATTGGTTTCAATATATCATAATTGCTGTATTATCTCAATTAGTTAACGTGTTTTACTGCTCCTGCTTCAACATTTTTCGCCATAGCATAATAATGACGAAACCCAGTGTTCACATTTTGTCCGAATTATCAAAATAAACTTATAATTAAGAAGGTTTTTCGACAAATTCAGCGAAATACTGCTATACGCATTTAGGTAGTGCGCATATTACAAATCTATATGACAGGCAGGTGTGGATATTATGGGTACAGGTAATGGTGACCTTTTGAAGCTTCCGGAAAACTATCGCAAGTTTCATGGTGAAGTAGCCCAATTCATTCCTAAGAATCGAATCTTTATTGATCCAATTCGAACACTGGCATATGGAGTGGATGCCAGCCTCTACCGCATAACCCCGAAAATGGTTATCAAAGTCCGCACACCCGAGGAAGTATCCTTTATTTTCAAAAAAGCCGTACAGCTTACTGTTCCTGTCACCATCAGGGCAGCAGGAACAAGCCTGTCAGGACAAGCTCTTACCGACTCAGTGCTGCTCTTGCTGGCTGGCGGTTGGAGTAATTATCAGATCGAAAATAACGGGGAAAACATCAGGCTTGAGCCAGGTATTCTCGGTGTTGAAGCCAATAACTATCTACGGCCATACTCCCGTAAAATTGGTCCGGATCCGGCTTCAATAAACTATGCTATGATTGGCGGTATCGCCGCTAATAATGCCAGCGGCATGTGTTGCGGCACTGCCGATAACAGTTACAAAACAATTGCTGGTATGAAGATTATTTTTATCGATGGCTCAGTATTAAATACTGCTGATCCGGCTTCCTGCCGTGATTTTATCAGTAGTCATCAAGAGCTGATAACTGTCATTGAACAGCTTAGAGACGAAATTGACGCAGATACCGATCTCCGTAATCTCATTACCCGTAAATTCAAAATCAAAAATACAACTGGCTATGGCATCAATGCTTTTGTTGATTATCACGATCCCATCGATATTATTAGCCATCTTATGATTGGCTCAGAAGGAACACTTGGGTTTATTGCTGAGATAACGTATAAAACTGTTGTTGACCATGCTCACAAAGCCTCTTCACTCATGATTTTTCCTGATATTAAGCAGGCATGCCTAGCTGTAATGAAACTTGAGCGCCCTTTGGTGGCAGCAGCTGAACTACTGGATAGAACCTCGCTTCGCTCAGTAGAGAATAATGAAGGAATGCCACCCTACTTAAAAGAACTCGATGATGAGGCTACTGCTCTGTTAGTTGAAATCAGGACGTCAGACAAAGCCACTTTGGAAGAAAACATTAGTAAAACCAAAGCGTGTTTAGCCGAAATACCTGTATTATTTCCAATTACCTTTACTGACCAAAAATCAGAATACGAGAAGTTATGGAAGATTCGGTCCGGTATATTTCCGACTGTTGGCGGCATTCGTCAGCAAGGAACTTCCGTAATTATCGAGGATGTTGCTTTTCCCAAAGAACGTTTAGCTGACGCTGTTTTAGCTTTAAGGGATTGTATGAACCGTCATGGCTATGAAGATGGCGTTATTTATGGTCACGCATTAGACGGTAATGTTCATTTTGTCTTTACCCAGACCTTTAATGAAGCTACCGATATTGAACGTTATCAAGATTTTATTAATGACGTGTGCGGTATGGTTGTCGAACGCTTTACCGGTTCCTTAAAGGCTGAACATGGTACAGGCCGGAATATGGCACCTTTTGTTGAGTTAGAATGGGGCAAAAAAGCGTATACATATATGAAACAGTTAAAACATGCCTTTGACCCATATGCCCTCCTTAATCCTGATGTTGTGATTACAAATAATCCTGCTGTATATGTAGAAAATCTTAAAATCATGCCTCCGGTTGATGAGATTGTCGATAAATGTATGGAGTGCGGCTTCTGCGAATCCTATTGCCCATCTCACAATTTAACAAGCACTCCACGCCAACGGATAGCCGTCCATCGTGAGATTGCACGCTTGCGTAAAGAGGACTTCCAAAACGAACTGTTGCTGCGCTTAGAAAATGATTATTCCTATTTTGGTGATATGACATGCGCAACTGATGGTTTATGTCAAACAGCCTGCCCACTGTCGATAAACACAGGTAGTTTTACCAAATTTATGCGCTCCACCAAAGCTACAAAACAGGAACGCAAAATAGCTAAGTTTTTGGCGCGAAATTTCAGTGGTGTTACCTCTTTAGCAAAACTTGGATTAGCAGGTGCCCATCTTGCTCATACTGCGCTGGGAACTTGTGCGATTGGCGCTTTGGCCAAAACAGCCCGTTCTGTCAGCGGTAACAAAATTCCTAAATGGAATAAGTGGCTGCCTAAAGCAAGTGCAAGCATAGCACAGCCAACTGTCTCTCAAAATGACAGACCGAAAGTTGTATACTTTCCCAGCTGTGTAAGTCGCACCATGGGGCCGGCTAAAGACGATCAAGACCAACGCTCCCTTCACCAGGTTATGCTGTCTCTTCTTAACAAAGGGGGCTATACTGTTATCTTCCCGCCCAACATGGAGGCTCTATGCTGCGGAATGCCTTTTGAAAGCAAAGGGCTTTTTGAAACCGCAGACGAGTTAAGCGCAACTTTGGAAAAAGCGCTGTTAGAATGCAGCAACAATGGCGCATACCCAATACTGTGCGATACCAGTCCTTGTGTCTATCGGATGAAACGGGTAATGGACAAACGCTTGAATATCTTAGATACGGTTGAGTTCATTTATGACAATCTACTTAACGAGTTGAATTTGCATAAATCAGCAGAAACCGTGGCAGTACATGTAACCTGTAGTGCTACCAAGATGGGGCTTACAGAAAAATTCCGCTCAATCGCCGAAGCTTGTGCGCAAAAAGTTATCATGCCTGAAAAAGTTAAATGCTGCGGTTTTGCCGGTGACAAAGGCTTTGAGGTGCCTGAGTTAAATGAATCTGCGCTTGAACATTTAAAAGAATCGTTACCGCCAGACTGTACCTGTGGTTTTTCCAATAGCCGGACATGTGAGATCGGCCTAGCTGATCAGAGTGGACTAAGTTATCAATCGATAGCTTATCTTGTCGACCGTTGCTGCACCGGCAAAAAATAGACTCCTCACGTCCTTAGTCCTGTTTAAAAAACTTGCAGGTTAATCCAATTCAAGTCAATAACGTCCTACGTTTGCCTTAGTCAAAGAAAAACTCCTCTTTGCACCATATTTGCCAAAGAGGAGCCAGTATCCCTACCTTAGAAAGCAATTTTCCGGATTTGCTTGGTCGAGGCGAGGCGGTAAGTAATTTACCTTGCCTTTTAGATTTCGCTTTAGAATAAATTAATATTCGTCAAATATACGCTGGATCTCCTCAGTATCATTGGTTTTCGTCAGTGCAAGCATAAGCAATATACGCGCCTTTTGCGCATTATGCATCATAGCAGTCACAAAACCTGCTTGTTTAAACTGCCCGGTTGGTGTGACAAGACCAGTTCCGACTCTTGACCCAACAACAATAGCAACGCCTTTTTGATGCGCTTCCTTGAGGCTTTTCATCGTAGCCTCAGGCATATTAGCATGCCCTACACCCGCGTTGACAATTCCTTTTGTACCTGCGGCGACAGCGGCATCAATTAATAAACCGTCAGAGCCCAGAGTTGTGTAATTCACATCAACACGCGGTAGTGTCTTTAAATTAGATACATCAAACTCTGTTTGATATGTATGCTTTTTCAGAGGAGCAGAAACAAAGAACGGTTTGGAATTTTGCATATAACCGAGAAAACCTGTATCAGGACACTTAAATGTAGCAACATTTGTCGTATTTGTTTTCGTTACGCCAAAAGCGCTACTAATTTGATCATTCATACAAACCATAACGCCCTTATCTTTGGCCTCAGAGCTTGCTGCAAGCGCAACAGCATTGACCAGGTTTAGCGGACCATCCGCACTCAATCCGGTAGACGGACGCATGGATGCGACCAAAACCACAGGCTTGTCACTTTGGACGACAAGGTTTAAAAAGTAAGCGGTCTCCTCCAGAGTATCGGTTCCGTGTGTAATAACAACACCATCAATATCTTTTGACGCAAGTAATTCATTAGTCCGTTTAGCCAGTGTCAGCCAGTTTTCAATACTAAGCTTGGAACTACCGACATTAAAAACCTGCTCGCCTGTAATATGGGCAAACTTCTCGATTTCTGGTACGGCATCAATCAGCGCCTGAATACCTACCGGCTTCATTCCGGTACTATGTCCGTAATCGGTTAGCGCCAGGCTATTAGCACCACGACTGGCTATGGTACCTCCTGTGGCTAAAATTGCAATATTCGGCTTAAGAGTATCTTCCGCCTGAGCAGGTGCCGCCAACACTGTCCCGCTAAACATGAATAATGCCGCAGACATGAGTAAAGCTGACAAAATTCTTTTCATACAGATTCCTCCAAGAAAGTTATTGTGAAATTATATAGAGCTCTGCAATCGTATATAACCCCGTCCGTCTTTAATTTCTATTTTCGTTTCATATTCTGCCGAAAGTTGGGCTAAGTCTTTTAAAATGCGCTCACCGTCTTCGACAGTAGCTAATTCCGGCCTGCCCTTTCTTGATCGCTTTTTCTCAAAACCGAGTGTAATCGGAATAATCTCCACGCAATCAATTTCTCCGTCTTCCACTTTAAACGAGACGATAACCGATTCAAAAACCTTGCGGTTCACTGCCAACCCTTTTGTCCCATTGCCGCTGCGCGCATCAAATCCATCCGAAGGCGTATTATCCGCGCCTAAGCCGTAAATATCATAGAAATCAGCTGGCTGCCTTTCAACTGAATCGTTTTGGATGATAAAATCGCCCAAGCTATAAAATATCGGATGATTTTTATAGACTTCGAAGCCTCTCAAAATGTGTGGCCCGTGCCCAAGATAAGCATGAGCGCCGCTGTCGATACATAATCTGGCAAAATCGCGGGTAAAATTGGCGGATATATCCTTTGTTGCCCCTTTAAATTCATGGACATGATGACTTACTAGCACGACATCAGCCTGACGTTTCGCTTCGTTAATCGCTTTTACAATGCGCTCCGCATCTTTTTTATTGTACGTAGTAACCGAGCCTTTATCGCCGACTTCAAAACGGATACTACCAATAGCGAAACCTTCTTCCGGTTTCGCGAACCCTTCTCTTTCCAATTGCAAGCGCCGGGCGTTGACATCTGTTTTATTTACGATTGTTTTCAATGTCTCGATATCTTCTTTAGGCAGATAATGTATCGCATTAAACCGCAACATATTGATTCCCGGACGACCTTTAACATCCGGTCGCTGCTCACCGGCAATATGCCAGTCTTTACCGGTAGAGCATACGCTAATCAGTGCAACCCGTCCCTCTGGCGTGTCCAGGTATTGGGGCTGGCTTGCTTCCGCCATGTTATTACCGACACCGGCATAAATACATTCTGCATTATCCAAGTGCCTCATAGTGGTTAATAACCCTTCTTGCCCCCAGTCCAGCGCGTGATTGGTAGCACAGGCATACATGTTAAAGCCGAGCCATTTTAAATCCTGTATAACCGCCGGGCGGGCCGCAACCCAAGTTCCACCACTAACAGCAGCGGGAGCTACCTCAAAATCATGAATTTGCAATTCGAAATTTGTAAACTTGACATCCGCTTGTTCTAACAAAGTCTTGATTTTCAGGCAACTTTCATCATTACGCGGCAACCGCTGCGTAAGTAATGCATCGCCTGTTGCAACAACAGAAATTGACATCTTTATCGCCTCCAATTTTAATTTTCTAGCCTAGCGCCGGACCTTTTAACAGACCTATATATCTCTTTCACTAATTCTTGAATTAGTTCGCCACATTTCACCATGTCGTCAATGACAATTTGTTCATCTGGCGTATGATTTTTAGAATACCCCAATGCAATGCCAATTGCCAGAATGCCATTGGCATTGAAATGATTGCCGTCCATACCGCCGCCACCAGACGTAAAATTGGCTTCGATACCGATATTTCGCATTGCCCTGGCAGCAATCTGAGCAATTGCGTCCGTTTCCTTTATCGAAAAAGTGCGATAAAGTACTTGCATACTCACTTCTATTTCAGTCTGATATTCAGCGGCGGCAACTGCAAAAGTTTGCCTCACCTCTTGCAAATACTGTTCAAGTTCCTGGTCATTAGTGCTGCGGACCTCACCCAGAATCTCGGCGTAATCGCAAACAACATTAGTACTGTTTCCAGCATGAAAAGAACCAAAGTTGGAAGTCGTATACGGGCTAATGCGACCTTCCCGCAAACGGCTCAACGCAACTGCCGCAACTCTAATGGAGCTCAAGCCTTTTTCCGGTTCATTGCCAGCATGGGCACTCCGTCCCTGTACGCCAACTTTAATCTTGCATTTTGTCGGCGCCTGCGTAATAATGCGCCCAATTCTTCCTGGCGCATCAAAAACATACGCAATTTTTGCCTTCAACTGCTTAAAATCAAGATATTTTGCACCTACAACCCCTATCTCTTCACATACCGATAAAACTATTTCGATATCACCGTGCGGCGTATTGTTTGCTTTGATTTTACGTATTCCTTCTAAGATGGCGCACACGCCGGCGATATTGTCAGCTGCCAAAATCGAATTTCCATCGCTCGTAATAATACCTTTATCCTCATGAACGACCGGGGTAATATTGCCAGAATTCATTACGCGATCCATATGCGCCGAAAGCAACACGGCCGGAATGCCCGACTCCCCCTTTAAGCGGGCTATTATATTCCCCGCATTGCCGTCAACCTTTGTCGCAGAATCATCTTCCAGGACCTCAAGACCAAGCGCAGTTAATTTGTCTTTTAAAACATCGGCAATCCTTCTTTCATTACGTGATTGCACATCAATTTTAACAAGCTCAAGAAACTCTTTTACAATTAGTAAATCTTTCATTTCGTACCGCCTTCTCCTAGTTGATCACCGTTTACCATTTAAAGCATGAGTAATGTCATCGCAACGCTAAGCGCTGCTATCATGGCCAGTGAATTGTATTTTATAACATCGAGCGGATTAACCTTTGCAATACCTGCACAAATAATAACGCAACCGGCAACAGGCGACATGGATCTCCCAATTCCACCTGACAATACGGCTAATGACCCCATATGCATTACATCCATACCAAATTGCGCCGCATGCACACTAACGGCTTTGTTAAATGCGATTGACGCCGCCTCTCCTGAACCAGAAATAATAGCCATGCCAAGCGGTCCCAAGATAGCTGCCGCCTTAGCAATCGCCGGAGAAGTAGTCATATAATTAATCAAAAATTTGATTAAGCCTAATGCCTGCAGGCCTGCAACGAATATATTGGCGGTAACAATTAAACCAAAAATCTCGCCAAACGAATCCCCCATCCCTTTAAAAAAGACCTTGGTGACATTCTGCGGATTCGAGCGAGTAATCAGAAGTGTAAGCATTCCGCCGATAATCATTGCATGAGACACTTCCATTTTAAACGCCGGAATCATTTGCGTATTGCCGATAAAGAGAATAATTAGCGGGAAAAGCGGCAGTATGGCATATAAGTAGTTTAATTTGAAATTCTCAAGCTTACCTTGTTCATTTTCGTACGGCTTTTCGATGCTTGCATTCTGTTTTTGCTGTTTCTTTATCCACCTTGAAGTTAACATCAGCACAATTGAACTTGCGACAACAGAAGCAATGAGCGGTACTGCAACGGTAGATACAAAAATCATAGGCGTGCTTTTAGCCAATTCCGCAACAATCGTTGGATGTACATGGCCGGGATTTAGATTGCCGCCGTATAAACCTGCCAATATGGAAGCCGCTGCAATTGGCGCAGGCACCCCCGCCGAAATCAGCAGCGGAATGAAAATAACTCCTACCGCTGCGGACGTTCCTGCAGCACTAGGAATGGAGATGTTCACAATCGTTGTTGCCAATGAAACGCCAACAATCAAAAACGGCCCCATTTTTTTTAAAATCTTTATAAACACAGCAATTAAGTGCTTATCACACTCTGTTGCTTTGATGACCGCAGCAAACCCCATGCTGGCTATAATAACTTCAAATATGTTACTTTGCTTCATTGATTTTGAAAACTCAACCAAAGCTCCTGCCGGATTGCCAGCAACGCACGCCAACAAAAGACCGGCCCCAAACAATACCATTCTTGTTTCATAACGCTTAGCCAACATGTAAAGCATCCCGCAAATAATTAAAATACCTGCTGTTATTTGCATAATCATACTCCTCTCCATTAATATATAAACCACTTGCAAAACTCAAATGTTCTCTCAGCAAACACCACCCAGCTTATTATATTTTATATTAGGGACTATTTCCGGTCATGACTGTAATTATTTTATCATCCCAAAATACACTTGTAAATATAGGCAACTCATAAATTCATACCGACATAAAAATGGGACAGGCATGTTAAGCCTGTCCCATTTTCATGCAATATAGCTTTCTAGGCCGACCGCGCGGGTTTGGATTCTCCTCCCCCACTTCTATGGCAATTCCGCAATCCTCCAATTTTGCAATAATCCTTCGCGCACTGCGCGGTAAAATATGCATATATTGTGCTAAATCCTGGGCACTGATCTTGTTGGTCTTTTTTTGCTCCATTATTCCAATGATTTTACTTAATGTAGCAACGCTGATTGATGTCTCGCGACTGATATTCTGAAGCTCATCCGAGAAATGCGAATAGGTTAGCTGTTCCTTTTTCCCAAGCGGTCCCGTGATCGTTTTATCATCAAAAACAATCATCCAAGCGCCCTTTCCATATCGCTTGGCATTCTGTAAAGCGGTTGTCGCATTAAACTCTGCTTCATATGCCGACAAGCCTATACCAATACCGCATGCAATCAATTTGTGTTCACTCGCTTCAAATTCTTCTATGCTGGGAATTGTCCTAAACTCGTCAGTTATGGATTTTAAAGAACCGCGTGTTGTAAACACGAAAAACTTTCCTTGTCCGACTGATTTTAAAGAACCTCGTACTTTCTTGGCATAAGCAATGAGTCTTTGCGTCAGTTTAATTTCCTCATTATATATTTCGTCAGTAGAGTACACCTTTTCGTCATCAGTCAAAATGCAAAACTCAAATACCTGAACTGCAATTTGCGCATCTTTGACGATTTGCAAATCAAATTCCCGCAACATATTATAAAACATACTCCGAACGCTAAGTCGCACCGGCAAAACCCGGTAAACCGGCACTCCCGCTTCCTTCAGCATATCTTTAACCTTGCCTATGCATGTTACGGCCGCCTTTGTCTTGCTGTTTTTCCATAAATCATAATGATACTGAAATACTTCATTTACCGGCGTCTGCACACAAAAGTCATTAACAAAAATGGTATCACCATATTGAATATTCATCTCTGCAAAACCACGTTTTATATCACCATAAGGAACTGTATCAAAACTGATATCTTGAATTGCAAGGTTTGCGTTATAAAATATTTCACATAACGTCTTGAAGAGACTTGCGCCGCGATATGGAATATGAAAAAGCTGCTTTCTCGATCCGCCCCACTCTTTCGCGTATAAATAAGCGCACGGTTCCAACATCAGCCACATGTCTGTTTCATCCTCATACACTTGTATAATAGAAACGGAATCTTCCTTGGTATTATACGTAAAATAACGAATTGAGAATTCCGGATATTCATTGCTAATTTCTTCAACGATTTTTATACAAGCTTCATCGCCAATTACGCCCAAACGAATTTTCAATTTATGTTTACTCCTTTCCAACTAGGTTCGATAAAAGTCGAAAATCTGTACTTTAGAGTTTCAACGTTTTTATAATTTCATTCGCAAAATTGGAACTATCCAAGCGCATAATGCTTTCCTCCGCACTGCCAAAACTAAAGAGATTTACACTGTCATACCCAGCCGTTTTTCTGATCTATAATTGCGAATTTCTGGTGATCTTGGTTTTAAAAGCCAGTTTTATCCCAATACTTTATCATCTCACTCCATAATTCAAAGCAAAATAATCACAACTACCGCTCACTAAGTTATGGCTATTTTCTATTTGGAGATAACTAAGTCCTGCTCTATATTTGTATTTGATAATAATTAACTTGCAAGGAGATTTCCTTAAAAGTTCGCAAAACAACCTCAACCCTACTACAATGGTTGAGGTCATTTTGCACCATTAGAGGTGATGCGGCTCTCTATATCGGGTCAAACGGCAAAATCCGATTGGCTTATGCCCTGTGACCCAAAAGGGAATGTCCCTATCATCCTTTGCACTAGACAGAAGAACGCAATACTAAGTTATTTTTAATGATGCTACGTATCTACTAAAAGCGGGGCGGTTCAACATTTATTTCGTATGTTCCTTACGGAAGAAATCAATAACAAAATCTCTAAATTTTTTAGAAGCTTGGGGCATGTAACGGTCTTTAATCCAGGCGATGCCGATTTCTCTGCAGCATTGCGGTTCGGCTATGGGCAGAAAGACGATATTGGCTCTGTCGAGACTAGGAATTCGGGGAATAAGAGCTACGCCCAAGTTAGCTTCTACCAGGCCGGCTACAGTGGGTATTTCTTCTCCCTCAAACATTATGGGAGGATTAATATTAGTTTGCTTAAACAGTTGATCACCAATCACCCTAAGAGCATAATCCTTTTTGAAGGTAATAAGGGGTTCCTTGGCAATTTCCCTAAGAAATATGCTTCTCTTAGATGATAGGCGGTGTTTTGGAGGTACGATAATGAATAGCTCTTCAGAGAACAGGGGAACCCAAGAAATAATTTCACTGCTGATAATCGGAGAACAGAGACATAGATCGATTTCGCCCTCTTCTAGCTGAGTCTGAAGAAGGAGAGTAGGGGTTTGATAAAGTTTAAAATTTATTTCTGGGTAGTCCATCCGGAATTTACCTAACAAGTCAGGCACCATATGGGCACCCAGGGATTGAAGGAAGGCTATAGCCACCATTCCCTTATGCGGATGCGTAAGATCCTGGAGTGCTTGTTGGCCTGCTTCGATTTCACCTAAGGCCCGTTCTACATAACGCAGAAACGAACGGCCATATTTATTGATGAGAATGCTTTTACCCTGCCGCTGAAATAAGGGCACGCCTAATTCTTCTTCAAGCTTTGAGATGGAACGACTCAAGGCAGGCTGCGAAACCGCGAGGGTTTCAGCTGCCTTTGTCATATGTTGAAGGGTAGCAACAGCTTTAAAGTACTGGAGTTGATGAAGCTCCATACTTCCACCTTCTTTCCGCATATACTCGCAATGCATTAGTTATATAAAAACAATGCATTGGACGCATAGATGATTTAGTTTTATTATAATCTAAAAAGCATCATAAAAAAAGGGAGTACCTCATGCAAAGCGATAGTAATATAAGAAATCAGATATGCACATGGCGGGGCCTACTCTATTGGGGACGATAATGAAGAGTGCTCTGGCTATCTTTGGACCAGCTCACATAAGATCAACTTTATCTAAAAAATAGTCAAGTAAATAAAGACACACTGAGAGTTTGTTGAAATTATGATGACGCACTATTATTGCATTTTTTGAGGAGGCAGCAAATATGTCCGACTATATTCAAAAAGACACACCACAATACTCGAAGACAATATTATCATTGTTTTTGGGGAGCGTAGCTTCATTTGGCGCCGAATATTGTGTACAGCCTATTATACCATTATTAGCTAAGGACTTTAGTCTTACACCTTCAATAGCCAGCCTTGCTATGTCGTTTGAAACTGGCGGCATGGCACTAGCTATGATTTTTATTGCGGGTATCGCCGAGAGGCTAGATCGTAAAAAAACCATGTCAATTGCACTATCGGCCTCAGCAATTCTCGCAATATCAATTGCGGCCAGCACTAATTTTTATTTAATACTTGGTTTGCGATTAGTTCAAGGGTTCCTTTTGGCGGCTGTTCCCTCACTAGTGGTAGCATATATAAATGAAGAGTTTAGTCCCGATATTGTGGGCTTAGTAGTCGGAATATATGTTAGTGGAACAACGGTTGGAGGACTGTTAGGCCGATTCGCTCTTAGAACCCTGACCGATATTTTCTCATGGCGAACTGGTTTAGCCGCTGTTAGTGTAGCCTATTTTATTATCGGTATTTGGTTTACTTTTTCCTTAGCAAGATCTAAACATCATAAGCCAAGCTACGCTTCGTCAATCGGCTTTTTTCGGGGAATCCGAGAAACATTACTTAATAAAAAAATAATTAAAATATATATGATTGCGTTTGTCTCTTCCGGGAGCTTCGTGGCTATGTATAATTATATTACTTTCCCGTTGATAGCTCCGCCTTACAATTTAACCCAAACGGCAGTTGGCGCTTTATTTACGGTGTATTTAGTCGGAACCTTCAGTTCTACTTTTATGGGTAGAATGTCCGATAAGTATGGCAATGGAAAGGTCCTCAGTTTGTCCCTAGGAATTATGCTTGTTGGAGCAATAATTACGTTGTTACCGGCTCTAGTTTGATTGGTACGGTAGGTGGGATATTGTTATCAAACTATAACTGGCTGGGTTTGATAACAATGATTACTACTTTGCTCGGTGTAGCTTTCGTGTTGTCTGCAAGTCTTGTTATTTTTGAAAATCCACCTGAAACCCAGTTGACCGGAAATTCAGACTGAATAAATAAAGGTTTCTCCATCCAACGAACACATAAAACACGAGGGAAATTACTGCTTATTAAAAACACCAATGATACGGTTCTCCCCTGCTAATCTTAAACCCCCGGTATATCTACTCCACTAGCAGCTTGCTCATCTGATGAGTAAAGTTCATCTTGGAAAGCGCCAGTCTTTCCTTGGTTGCTTTCAGGAGTGGCAAAGGAACGCCGTTGCCGACACCCGCATATTTCTTATACCGGTCTTCGGTCAACCTCACTAAAATCGCTTTTATGCCGATAACTCTGTCCCCATGACACCCCAGTCCAGCTTACTTCATCGATAGATAGTGAACAATTCATCAGCCTCAGCATTAACAATCTGTGTAGCTAAGTTTTCTTTTACTTCCTGCAAGCGGATTTTCTCAGTCTCGGTGATTGTTTCAGCATGGGTCTTGCGGGAAAGCACCATAAACTCGTCTGGAATAATATCTGGCTTAACGGCAATGCCAATTTGCTTATCGGCATAACGTATTACAAAGTAGTATTTTCCCACTCCGTCTGGTGCAATAATCCCAGGTTTATCTTTTACTATATCGGTCTCAACAACCAACTGCCCCCTGGTCTTTGCCCGTGTCACCATTTCAACCGCATCAATAACTCCCGGTCCATGCAATCCGAGACCAGAGGTAAAGCCAATAAACTCTCGCTCCGGAATAGCATTGGGAACCAATTCCTTAAATCCCAGTTCCAGCAGTTTAAAGGCTAAGGCAACGCCGCCAATATAAAAGCGGCCGTGGTATTTCACCAAATCCTCGAAGCCTATTTCCAGCACAATCCCTCTGTCTTTAACCCGTAAAACTTGCTGCATTTCACGTCCTCCAATTATGGTTCTATCTTTGCAATAAGCTGGTCAAGATTTATGGGTTTTGTCAGCATCCCATTGTTCAATAAAAAGTCTTGTGTCAGCTTCAGTTCTGTCATATCAGAGGGGCGAATACTGGTGTCAAAATCATACCAGGAATACATGCGCTTAACCATCTCGCTAGTTAAACCGGTTTCGGCGGCAGTAAGAGCCAAAGCTTCCTCCTGATTTTTCTTAATCGATTCCAGTGTTGACCGATGTACCTGCATGAAGCGTTTAACTAAATCAGGATGCTTGCGCAAGAATTCACCACGAACAGCAGTGACAATTGTTGCCTCAACCAACCCTTCACCAGTAGTCAACACTCGTGCGCCAGCCACTTCAGCCTTTAACGCATCTGGTCCAGCCGCAAGCGCAACATCCACGCTTCCATTCATCAGGCCAGCTACTGCACCAGGGATATCCATAGAGATAAATTGAACATCGTCAGCCTTCATACCGTTTTTCTCCAGTGCAGTGAGCAGTAATTGGTGAAGCACCGTTCCTTTAGGTCCTGCTACTTTCTTGCCTTTGAGGTCTTTAACTGATTGCAGTTTGTCGTCTTTTGCGAGGAGAACAAAGGCCTTAGGCGCTCGGCTGTAGATGCCGATTATTTTTAAATCAACGCCATTAGCGGCAGCAAGAATTGCGGCAGTGCCACCAAGGCAATGAGCAAAGTCAACCGATCCCGCGGCCATCGCTTCGGTTTGTTTTGGTCCTGAGGTAATTTCCGGAAACTCAACAGCAATGTTGTCTTTCCCAAATTCCTTTTCAAAAAGGCCTTGTTTCTTTTCAACAATTGATGGCACATTTAATGGGGCTTTCACATAGGTAATATTTATCGTCTTTGGTTTCTCAGGTGCGGTTGCTTTCGGCTCACTCGCGCAGCCGCTTACCAGCACCATTATCCCTAGCAAAGTAAAAAGCAGTAACCCGGTTTTAAATATACGCATAATAACAACCTCCACATAGTAATCAAAGTTAACGGGCGCTAAGCGATTGAAGAATCTCGCTCTGAATCGCCATAAATTCTGTTGATACCGCATTACGATGATACTCCAGTTTGACAGATAACTCTTTTACCACCTCCCCCGCATCCATAACAATGATGTTTTGTCCTAAGTACACTGCTTCTGTTACGTCATGCGTAACAAATAGCACTGTCTTTTTTTGCATGAGAAATATGTCAACAATTTCTTGCTGCATTCGTTTACGCGTAAAGTAATCAAGCGCACCAAACGGCTCATCCATCAGAATAATGTCCGGATCATAGCACAACGTTCTGCCAAGGGCGACGCGTTGCGCCATACCGCCGGAAAGCTGCGACGGATAGGCATTTTGAAACTGCTCAAGACCTAGAACTTGTAAATAGTGAGAAACGATATATTCAGCAGACCCATGATCTTGCCGCTTTGCAAAGGAAAACGCCATGTTTTCTCTTACGGTAAGCCATGGCATCAACCGATGCTCCTGAAACACAATCCCAATCCGGTTGCGTTGCGCAGTGCCGCCATCAAGGATTGAAATATTCCCTGCCGTTTGGGTTTCAAGCCCGGCCAGCAAACGAAGCAATGTGGTTTTACCGCAGCCACTTTTGCCTACAATCACAGTAAAGCTGCCTTCCGGTAAAGTTATTGACACGTTACGCAAGGCCGTGAAAGTCTTCCCGTCAACATTATATTCCTTGGTTAATCCAACAATCTCAACCCCTGCCATAACTTGCATCCTCATCTCCATTCCAAGGAATAAACCGCTTAGTTAAACGAAAGAAAAGCCAATCAATCACCGTTCCTAAAATTCCAATCGTCAATATCCCCAAAACAACAATATCAGGCCGGGCTAACTGCTCCGCATCCAAAATCATGTAACCAATCCCTGATGAAGCGGCAATAAGTTCGGCGCCAACCAAAGCACGCCAGCTATACCCCAGACCTAGCCGCATTCCAACCAAAACCGAAGGTAAAGCAGCAGGAAGCACGATGCGACGAAATGTCTCCCGCCCTTTGAGGCCAAACGATTTGCCAACCTCAATCAATTTCACATCACACGAAGCAACCCCATGTAATGTGTTTAAAAATATGGGGAAGAAGGTCGCCAAAACAACAATTAAAAGTTTGGGCCATTCACCAATACCAAACCAAAGAATCAACATGGGCAAAGCAGCAAGAGGCGGAACGTGCCGAACAAACTCCAATATCCCCTGAAAATACTCTCGATAACGAGCATTCATTCCCAGCAAAATACCGAGCGGAAAAGCCAGCAGAAATGCGGCAAAAAAGCCGGCAAACACCCGATACAAACTCGTCAATACATGCTTAATCAGAGCCCCGCTCAGCAAAAGTTTATACCCAGCGCCAATTACATCAGCCGGCGATGGGATAATATAGTTATTCCAGATTGACAGCCCGGCTCCAGACACCCAAATTGCAATAATGATTCCCGGCAAGATTAGCCCTTTAAGCGTTCGCGTATGTATTGCCATTCTCATACCCCGTCTCCATTGTGGCAGCCGTTATCACAATATAGCAATTCCAGTAAATCGGCATCGCCAGTATGTATTGTCGTTTTATCCAGTAACCGCTTAACCGCATCAGGCCCGCTCGCTTCCAGAATACGGTACTCCGGAAACCGAAAATACCCCGGCGGTATCGGTGATGAAGTAGCGCGCGGCAAACCAAAGGATATTTTTTGCTCACGACAAAAATCAATCCAGGTTAAAAAACGAGCAACATTTCCCAGTTTATCATTGCCCAATTCCACCAGAGAACTGCAAGGAGTCACCATCGTCAAATCCGCGTGCGATTGACTTGGCTTCACATACTTTTCATATAAATCCTGCGCACAAACCATCAGTATCGGCAACACTTGTGCCTGATAAGGTTTTAAGGCAGGATAATCTCGCTCAATCATAGACCTAACCAAGGGACACCGGGTATCAATAGTAAGTCTGCCGACATTTGCTTGCAAACACTGTAAATATTCCTGCCTGACAGTCTCCAAACCGCTGCTGCATAGAACAAGGGTGTAACCTCTTGCTGTGATTTGCTGTTGTATCGCCGGATATAAAGAACCGGCCATCGCCTCAACCACAGGGTTAATCCAAATATACCGTTGGCTCAATTTTTCTGGCTGCATAGAGTATGCTCCCATCACCATGAATTGATATTATGATTTTGATAATCATTCTCAATAATAATACCAATTTTCTTCAACTTCGTCAAGAATTACTAATAAGAAAAACTGCTGACGCGGTTAATTGAGGTGTCAAAGAACCGTAGGGGTGCCGACACTCGTGTATTTCTTTATTCCTGTCTCCGGTCAACCTTACTAAAACACTTTTATGTCGATAAAACCCATAAATAGAGACTCGCAGGATCCCTCCCCACGAGTCATCCAACTCCATACTCCTTGCGTAGCAAAAGTACGGCCTCATCTTCCGGGACTGGTCGGCTAATGATATATCCTTGAAAACGATCACAACTGCATTCAGCAAGATATTGAATTTGCTGTTCCATTTCAACGCCCTCAGCTACTACTGCCATGGAATTTTTAGGCAAACTGCGATCATTGCACTTACCATCTTTTCGCTGTTAGTGGTGATTTCGTTCTCATTTCGGAGCAAAAAACACAATATTCTACAACAAAAACATCATTATGTAGTATAATAAAAAATAAAACAAGGAAAACAACATGAAAACTAAGTATTTTTCAAATTCCAAAACTGAAACATTGGATGATTTGAACGCTAATGTCGATAGATGGATAAGTAACCACAAGATTCTCCATATTGTTGAAAGAATAACCAGTGGTCCCTCTAAAAGCGATCCTGCTGAGTTTTTTATCAAGCTATCTTATAATGATAAGCCACCAAAGGATCAAAGTACTTTAGCTATGCCAGCATCAACGAGCCGTGCAACTAATAAAAATCGATAAGTAAAGTAGCCCTATCTTGCTCCGAATGCAAGATAGGGCTACTTTCTTCTTAAGTTATTTCCACACTGTATAATTTACATCGCTTTTTCATGCTTTATAAATTCTTTCCCAGCAATACCAGGTTGAGTCATCTCTTCCGGCGATAATATAGCATCCATTTTTTCCTTGGTCAAAAGCTTATTCTGCAAAATGATGTCCTTTATAGGCGGCTTGCTCTTGTACTCTGCCTTTGCCACCATTGAGGCTTCTTCATATCCAATATTATCAACGGACTATGTGAAGTAAACCTGATAGAATGCGTAGGGGAAGAGCATGCTACAGTACGCGGACGCCCGGGCAAAGTATATCGTTTTATCTAAACAGATTTTTGGACATCCGCTCTAGTCTTTTCCATTGACGCGCCGCTTAAGGTTTTGCTGGCAGAAACCGAGTCAAAATACATTCCCCATGCGCTTACCAAAATCAATGAATTTGGCGCACCTATCAATGGCTATAAGTTAACCGCCGTCTTGGTAGGTATTCTGATTGTTATTCCGGCCTTAGGTATTGGCAATATGAATGACCTTTATAACTGGCTGCTTGATCTCAACTCGATTGTCATGCCGCTGCATTATCTTTGGGTATTTGTGGCCTACATGGCACTGCGCCGCATCGCTGACCGCTTCACTTCAGAATATCATTTCATACAGAACTCAAAAATTGCCTTTGGCTTTGGTTTATGGTGCTTTGTATTTACCGCCTTCGCCTGCATTATGGGTATGTTCCCGAAGGGCGTAGCCGCATATACCTCTCAGTGGTATTTCCAAATCTCCTTAAACTTATTAACCCCCTTTGTGCTGCTGGGCTTAGGCTTAATCCTTCCCAGCATTGCCAAATCCATTAACAAAAAGATCTCAGAGTAAAACGTTCACAGGTAATAATTACAAAAGGCCGGCAAGCTCATACTGAGTCTGTCGGCCTTTTCTTCCCTAGCAGAAATCATAACTTTCTTAAAAGCAGGATCAACATCGGCTTGCACCATCGCTAACGTTCGGCGCAAGCCGTGTTTTCTTTATTTAATGATTGTCAGTTCTTTGTCATAATGGGTCAATAACTCGCAGCCATCTTCAGTAACCAGCGCCAAATCCTCAATGCGTACACCGAGTTCCCCAGGCAAGTAAATGCCTGGTTCTATGGAGAAGATCATCCCGGGTCTGACATATTCCTGGTTGGCAGCCGAAACATCACCCCAGTCATGCACATCTAACCCGATACAATGTCCGGTTCGATGGGTAAAATATGATCCGAAGCCCTGCGCTGTAATATAGTCGCGAGCAGCCGCATCAATTTCCGAAAAACGAACATTGGGTTTTATCTTATCGATTGCCCGTTGATTAGCAGCCAGAACAATATCATACACCTGTTTTGCCCTTGGTGTGACTGACTGGAAGAAGAAAGTCCGGGTCATATCAGAGCAATAGTCGCGCTTACGACAACCTATATCAATAACAATGCTGTCATCCGCATTTACTTTTCTGTCGCCAATCTTGTGGTGAGGATCAGCACCATTTGCTCCGTAAGAAATATTAGGCGCAAAGGAAAATCCCGTCGAACCTAGTTCCTCATATATCCCCAGCAGCAGGTATCCCATCTGCTTTTCTGAATGCATCGCCGGCAATAGTTTGACAAGTGCTGCCATAGCCTGATCATTAACAGAGGCAGCTTCGCGCATAATGGCAATTTCCTGTTCATCCTTAATTATCCTCATCTGATCAAGAATAAAAGAACTATTAAGGTAACGCCCATCTCCCCCCAGTCCTTCCATCAGGTGGAGTAAAAAGCGTGACGGCCATTTTTTATCGATCCCAATTGATTTAGTCGAATCCAGCTTCCTGGCTATCAGTCCAACAGGATCGTCTGTATCAGCATAAAACATCACCGGTATGCCAAAATCCTGGCGCACCGGAAACAATTCGTTTATAAACAATTGGGGCCCTTGTTCACAACTTAATAGCAAAACCAAAAGCCGTTCCCCTGGACTAAACCACTCGCCTGTTAAATAGAAGATCGATGAAGGGTCACAAACCAGCATCTGGGGAATGTTGGCATCAGCCATTCGCCGCAATGCCTGTTCCATTCTTTTTTGATTCATAATATTCTCCTTAGTCATTGGTCTATAAACTATCTTCGGGCTTAAGCGACATTTTCCTGCAGTAACTCATTAGGGACAATTTCGCTCATAGTCTACACCAGAAGTTCATTATGTAGTATAATGAAAAATAAACAGGAAAAACAGCATGAAAACAAAGTATTTTTCAAATTCCCAAACTGAAACATTGGATGATTTGAACGCCAATGTCGATAAATGGATAAGCAACCACAAGATTCTCTATATTGTTGAAAGAATAACCAGTGGACCCTCTAAGCGCGATCCTTCTGAATTTTTTATCAAGCTATCTTATAATGATAAGCCTCCAAGGGATCAAAATACTTTAGCTATGCCGGCATCAACAATCCGCGCAACAAAGTCAAACAATAAAAATCGATAAGTAACATAGCCCTATCTTACACCGTAGTAAGATAGGGCTACTTTCTTTTAATGATAAACAGAAGCCAGAAAAGGACGTCAGACTGTGCGAAACTAGTCTGACGTCCCCTCATCATCAAAAATAATCTAATTACTATTGTTTTCGTGTTACAATGCCATATCCGTATATCTATTCATTCGTTGCGATACAAAGAAGTTTTTCGCCGACAGCACGTAGAGCCATCACCTTTTCTGTAATAGCCTGAGTTGCATTAGTTTGTTCCTGGGTAATACTTGCAGTTTGTTGTGTGTAGCTGATAACCATCTCTACCGATGCTTTCAATTGCTGAAGTGTTGCCCGGATGTTTTTGGCAGAGCTGTTGCTCTGATCAGAAAGTTTTCGAACTTCTTCTGCCACAACAGCGAATCCCCGGCCGTGTTCGCCGGCTCTGGCCGCCTCAATGGCAGCATTAAGGCCGAGCAGATTTGTCTGTGAGGCTATTTGCTGAATAACAGATATAATATCATCAGTATTGTTGACATCACTGGAAGCACGGTCTGAAATATTCGCGACATCTTGCATTGTAGCTGCCAAGTCTTCCAAGGATGCGTTGAGTTCCTCGATCGTTGCAGCAATAGTCAATATTGAATCATGGACTATTTTTGCTTGTTCCATTAGTTGTTTCTTACTTTCCTCTGCCTCTAGCTCCCTGCTGATAATACCGCGAGCAATCTGCGCGATTGGTTTTGTGTAAACCGGGTCTCCGCCCATGCCAAAGCTCCCAATCCATTGATCTTTATAGACAATCGGAAAGTGGACACCCATTTTGCTAGCCCCACCTGAACGTTCTGCATCTTCGGCGGTAACTATGCGATACTCCAATTTGTTTTGCAGCACTTGCTGAGAGCCGCTGTGTAGTTTTCCTATCCGCGAGACATCGTGGGCTGCAATAACAATCCCATCTTGGTCACATACGAGCGGCTGGAGGCCTGTCTCATTAAAAATTAAACTTACTACCTTATTAGCAATTTCTTGTTCCAATTCTTTTCCCTCCTGCGTTAGACGACTTAATTTGAATATCTTTTGCTAATTGTTCAACAATTTTGCCACCACAATAGACTAACAATTATAATACTATTCTTCTATACTGTTCTCGAAATCCCTTTTTTAACCATTTGTATTTCAGAAGCAATATTAAAGTGAGCTTTTTGCGCGAACATAGGAAGGTCTTAGGGAAAGGTTTAACTTTCTGTACTTAAAAAAATTCACCAAAACAAGTACAAAAAATGACCGTTTTACAACGGTCATGGATACATACTAGTTGTCCATTGTGGCGGAGGTGATCCTTGTCGCGAGATGGCTGCGTAGTGTACATTTAGCCCATATTATGCCTTCATTCAAGGAAACAGAACGAACCGTCCCCCCCCCTGTATCTTCATAACAGCTATTACTGTTTTCCTTCTAAAGCAGCGATCTTTGCCTTCATGGTTTCTATATCCTGTTGTAACATAGTAATGCTCTTTTGCAGGTTTTGAACTTGTGTATTTGAGAAACTGTCCGATTCTGTTGATGGAGGATTAGACGATACTATCGCTTGTATTAGCAGGAGATTTTGCCCCAATGCTTCTATAAAGTTTCCCAAAACATTGAGTTGGTCTTCGTTAAGCTTATCAGCTATTATTATCGCTAGTAAGGCTGCGAGCAGTACCTGCTGCTCAGAGTCAAGAGAAAAGAGAATTGATTCTTCCACAGGCAACCCACCTGAAACATTTTATAAACTATATGATGACACTAAGCAATGGATAACTTAATTTTTCTATTTGCTAAAGACTCAAGGAACGGCAGAAGACATAGACCAGCTACCCCAAACATCCCCAACTGTCCATAATGCCTCAATGCAAGGAAATAGAACGAACCGCCCCCTTGTATTCTCAATAAAGAGGGGCCACTTTCACTTGTGGCCCCGCCTTACATTATACTACACGTTCTCGGTGTCCATAAAATCGCGGTAGAACCACAGTTACTAAAGCATAAAGTGCTACAGCTATCAAAAATATAATTCCCAATACCGCAACGCCCGTAAAACTTCCACCCATAAAAGATAAGCCAAACGCAATCGGGCCTAACATTTCAGCGAATTTTTTTATGATACTGATATAGGATAAGGCCCTACTTTCACCTAGCCTCTTAACAATTTCAAGATTTAAGAAATAATTATTTTGCGCCACAAAGCCAAAGCTGTCAGAAAGCCCCAAAAACAATACCACAACCATCGCTGGGACGAAGCCACCCATTAGCCCAAAGGCGATTAAGGCTACCGAAAAAATAACATTATAGGCTATATTCCATCTAACTAAATTGGGATATTTGTTTAACCACTTAATAAGCCACGGCCCTAAGTAAACAATTATTAATCCGTAAATTAATTGTGAACGCCCAATATCCGAGGTTGACTTGCCGATGTCAGTAAAATATATGGGAAGATAATACCCAAGATACGACCCTATAATGCAGGAGGGTACAATCATGAGTATCACAAACAATGTTGCATGTAGCATATCACGAAAATTGTATTTTTCATTAGTGACTTTTTTCAGTGTTTGTATTTCTATTTTTGGTCTTTGGTAGGTTGCATTTTCAAGTCCTAGTATTACCACAATACATACCATGGTAAGTGCCGAGGCAATCAACAACACTGGTATATAGCCTAGTATATCTGCAAGAACAGAGCCTAGCACTGCACCGCAATTCATTCCTGCATAAATGCCCGCATTTAACATCGCAAAACACATAGCTTTATCCTTGTCATTCGCCGTGAAAAGTGCAAAGTTTCTAAGTGTCATCCAGCAAAATCCATATCCAAGTCCAACCACTCCACGGGAAAGAATAAACATTGCGATATTTGTGGAAAATGCACTCATAAGTGTTCCCAATGCTACTATAACAAGTCCACCAACAAAGGAAAGTTTCCAACCCTTCTTCTCAATAATTATTGATGTCACAAAAATTGCTACGCAAGTTAATAAAAATTCAGCTGATTGTGGTATCCCAGCTAATACATTGCCTTGAAAGCCAAAAAAGTTTCCGCCTAAATCCTTAGCAATAATTGCAATAAAAGTGGTTGCCATGCGTGAAGCAAAGTAAAAGAAAAAGGCTATTTGCCTCACATATCCCACCATACTGTAGGAATGTTGAGTAACTAGTTTACTCTTATCGGCAAATTTATTTTCGATGAACTTAATGGCGAAAATGACAAGCTCAATGGTTAAGATAATCGACGCTATAAGTACAGTTAGCAGATCCAAAAGGATTTTACTAACCATTTCTTTTTGGTATGCCTCAGAAATATCCATTACTACGGTTACATCACCAGTTGGAAAACGATACGATTTTAATGGGTCAACCGTTACACTCTGCCCAATTTGGGTTTTGGCGGCAGAATCCCGAACAATATTTTTTTCATCAACTATATAAATTGAACTTATTTCATCGCCAAGCTTCACTTGCGCAAGCGCAAAATTATCTGTAAGCATATCCGATCTCATGATCGCAAAAGTTTCTTTTGCACTTTGCAATGATTTGTTTTCAAAATCAAGCTGTTTAAAGGAATACGTGGCAAAAGAAAGCGTTATTTGAATTATGCAGATGACCGCTGTCAGCATAATAATAATTTCACTTTTTTGCATACTGCCATCTTCGTTAAAGATTTCTCCAAAGAAGATAAACAGCATAAGCGCAATAACTGCAAAAAAGCTTAAAATTACCAGGGTTACATTAAGTGTCCCCTGCATTTCTGCAGGTTGCCCTTTATTTATTATCCCCAAGAATATCAGTATAACCAATACAATGGCTAAGGTGCATAGCGCAAGCCATTTTCGTTTTTTATTGACCATCATTTTTCCTGCCTTGCTTTATTTTCAAGGCAAGCATTGTAATATCGTCTGCTTGCTCTGCGCCGTCTGCAAATTCATCAATTTCACTTTTTATATTCTGCAGCAGTTCACTTAAGCTACAATCTTTGTATTTGTTAATATCCCCAAGCAGTTTCTCATTGCTAAATAGATCATTATTTCTATTTACCGCTTCTGTTACACCATCAGTATACATATAAATAACATCATTTTGTCCTAATATAATCTTATCCTGACTATAGCTCATATCTTCCATACCAGCTAGAACAAACCCCGGTTTTGTTGCTAACCACTCAAAATCACCATTGGCTTTTTTAACAAGCGGGGGGTTGTGTCCTGCATTTACATAGGTAAATTCCCCTGTACTAATTTCAAAAATCCCCATAAAAGCAGTTACAAACATAGAAGCCTCGTTATTTTCACAAAGCTGCTGATTAACTGTTTCAAACACCTCTTGGGGCGTTTTACCATGCACGCTGTTTTTAATAAGGGTTTTGGTAATTACCATAAATAATGCAGCTGGTACTCCTTTACCAGATACATCGGCTATAACAACAGCTAAATGATCATCGTCAACGAGAAAGAAGTCATAAAAATCGCCGCCCACCTCTTTTGCCGGAAGCATACTCGCATAAATTTCAAATTCCTCTCGATCTGGAAATGGCGGGAAAATACAAGGTAACATACTTGCTTGAATTTTTGTTGCAAAAGCAAGCTCTGCACCTATTCGTTCTTTTTCAGCCGTTATTTTTGAAATATTTTTTATATATGTCTTCAAATCAATGGTCATTTTATTAAAAGCTTTGGCAAGTTCTGCTATTTCATCTTTTCCTCGATCATCAATTTGGGTATCAAGATCTCCCTCACCAATTTTTACAACCTTTGAAAGCAATACCTTTATAGGATTGGTAATGGTTTTTGATAGCAGATAGGAAAACACCAAAATAATCATTGCCGAAACTGCTAATACAATAACCAGAACAATTAATACCTCTCTGAGGGTTTTAGTAATATACCCTTGGGTTTGAGCGGTGTACTCATCTATCTGCTTTTTGGTTTCCACTGCCGGTTTAATAATTTCATCTACCTCAACAACCACGGCCAGTGACCATTTTGTTGTTGGCAGCTGTGAATAGGCAATGTAACACAACTTATCATCTATATGCGCAGTTGTTAACCCTTCAGGGTTGCTTACAATGTCCTTAATCGCCTGAAGATAATCGCCAGTTGCACTTTCCAGTGGTTTTTTGTTAATTCCATTATATTTGGGGTGGGCGATAATATTGCCTTTATTATCAAGCAAAAATGCGTAACCGGTTTCGCCGATTTTCATAGAAATAATATCATCTTGCATACGTTTAAGTGTAATATCAGCAGCTAGCACCCCACGCGGCTGTCCATTTTCATCATAAAAGGTTTTCGCGTTAGTAACACAAATAGAACCAAAAGCATCTAAATATGTATCAATCCAGATGGATTTCCCATCATTTATCATTGCGGTTTTGTACCACTCACGCGCTCTTGGGTCATAATTAGCGTTATATTCGTTAGATTTTGAATAACGATAAGAAATACCTGTTTTTGTGCCTAAATATATATTATTAAAAATATTATTATTTTTAAATATAGGTGCAAACATATATTCAGCATTACTTATAAGCGATAATTCTTGGTCAATGTCAGGTGTACGTGCAATCCCCGGCGCCAGCATATATTTGGCGCTTTCCACTCCCATTACCGTATCTGGCACCAGCGGTACATTTTTACCTTTAAAGTTGTTTTCATTTTTATAAATAGCAGTCATATACTCTGACAGAGCTGTAATCTCCTCTTGGACATTAGCCAGTATTGCATCTGACTTCAATGCTTGCTCTTTCGCAATTTTAACAATATATTCCTCTGCTTGCTTTTGCAGTGCAGCCTTTGACCTTTCGGAAGAATTTATCCCAAGCTGAGTATTTGCATCTGTGGAATATCTCGTTAAATTCAGCATTTGTGTATATGAAACAACCGAAATAAAAAACAATGAAAACAGCGATACAACCAAAATAATAGCAAGAATCTTGGTTCCTATTTTGAGATTCCGCATGATTTATTTCCCCCTATAGCTCGTTTCTAACTATTATTTCAATTAAATCATTAAAAGATAGTCCATATCTTGCAGCCGCGTGGGGATAAAAACTTTCAGGTTTTAATCCAGGCACTGCATTAATTTCAATAAAATAAGGAAGGTTTGTTTCCTCCTCAATCATATAATCAATCCGCGCATAATTTTTTGCATTTACAATATGGAATACCTCGATAGATATTTGGGCAAGTTCTTCTTTTAGCTCAGTTGATAAGTCTGCCTCTTTTACGGTAAAAGCTTTATTAAATAAAACCATATCCTTTTGCTCTCCATTTACATTTTCACCTGTTAATGTTGGTAATGCGGTAGATACTTTTTCTATTTCCAGTATTGACGTTGTTGCAAATTTCCCTTTAATAAATTGTTCAATTATTATTTCATCATCATAATTAAAGGTTTGCGCTATTTTTTCATAATCATCCCTTGATTGTATAAATTCAATTCCATAACTTCCCCCCTGGGTTATCGCTTTTGCCACAACAGGGTAGGACATAACTTTTTCTATTTTCTCTAGCAATGCCAGCTTGGGAGTCGCAAAAAAAGTCTGCTTATTCATATAAATAAATTCAGGTGTTCTGATACCATGATAAGCGCAAATCTTTTTACATAAACATTTATCGTTAATTATAGCTGCTGCTGTAGACTTCGAACCAGTATAAGGCAACCTTAAATGTTCACAAATAGATTGTAATGTTCCATCACCATGATATTTACCTTGCACCGCTAAAAAGACTAATTGTGGCTTATTTTGCTGTAAATTCATATATATATTTTCATCAAACTCCAGCATACTGACTATATGTCCATTTTCCTCAAGTGCCGACGCTATATAACCCGCATTTTTTGTAGAAATAGCACTCTCACTTGATGTTCCGCCATGTACTACTGCAATATTCATCTTAACATTCATTATTTATAAACTCCTCACTGCAAGCACAGGCGAAAGTGCAGGGACGGTTCTGCCGCTTCCCCTGATATCACCTATCTCTTCATTTCAATCTAGCATGTACTTTGACCATAACCCATGAAATTTCACCAGTAAACCTGGCTACCTCACTTCATTGGTTAATTCTTTGAGCGAAGCAAATTGGGAATCCCCTCGCTTCCTTCTTTCATATATGATTAATTTACCATAGAATAGACAAAGTTCCTGCAAATTGTTAAAACATTTTACAGGAACTTTGTCTATTTTATATTTATCTTTCATAACAATCATTTTTCGCACTACCAATCATACGGTTGTCCGTATCGGGTATAACGGTGATATTGACATTTTTCAAAAGAAGCAAAATAACCGTCCCGCCGCTCTTATTTATCAACAGAGCAGTTATTATAGTTCGCTTAGTTGTTTATGTATTAGCTCATCAATCTCATTAAGATGTAATTTGAAATGCCTTAAATAGTCTATAATCATTGCTTTTAACGATACACGGCTTTTGAGTGCAGTAATCCACTCATTGCCTAATTTATCTACATTAACATTATTAATCACATGAACAATGTGGAGATTAGAATATTTCCATAACTGTACCAAGTCATACCAGTTTTCTGTATTATAATTCTGAATCGAAACCCATCTATCATTATTGCCAAGATTCGCGTAATCCGGATAAGTCAGAGGACTGGGTTGATATTGTAAATGAATTATCCGATGCGTATTATTAGAAGCAGAATCAACCATATGTCCAACAGTCTCCTTGATTGTCCAACTTTCATTATTTAATCTATACGTTATTAAATCTTCGGAAAGAGCCTGAAATTTCGGTTCCCATTCTTCAATCAAACTTAAGAGTTCATGATTGTTCTTCAAAAATTCACTCATGTTTTAATCCCCTTATAGTTTTTTAAGACTCGCAGGAGACGGTTCCATCAATCCAGTTACGATTTTACTCATTACTTTGCTATTTGTCGTAGAAGCGCCTAGTTCCTGCTAAATTTATACAAACTTATCAGGAGGACACTACGGGACGTTCCTGTTTTGGCACTATCACCCGACTGCGCCTCTCAACTTTGTATTCTGCAGGAAACTACAAACCATCTCTTCCGTTTCTTTTTAAACCAGAAAACCTGGCTACCTCACTTCATTGGTTAATTCTTTAGTCAAGCAAATTGGGAATCCCCGCGCTTCCTTCTTTCATATATAGTTAATTTACCATAGAATAGACAAACTTCCTGCAAATTGTTAAAACATTTTACAGGAACTTTGTCTATTCTATATTTATCTTTCATAACAATCATTTTTCGCCACTATCTACGATACGGTTCTCCATATCAGGTCAAACGGGGAATTTTATTTTTCTTCAGTAGAAGCATCGGCCCCATCAGACTGTGTGAAATCTCCCGCTTTTAAAAGATCAAAAATAAAGATGCTAGACTAATCCCTAACCTTCTAGTTCAGCTGAATAGTATCTAACTCGAACC
>JAGGAB010000123.1 GCA_017889705.1 Bacillota bacterium
TTTTGTGAATAGCGCCATATTTGCCCTCAATCGCATCTGTCGGACAAAAGGCCTTACACGAGTCACAGCCCTTGCATGTCTTGCGGTCAATTTCAATAATACGGGTTACCTCTTGTGATTGAAAACCTTTCAAGACAAAACCTCCTCACCCATGAAAATTAGATATTATGCCAGTGTGCAACGGTTCAAATTGTGAAATTAGGAACTTATAGAGCCCATAAAATTACTGCAGTAAATATTTGCCATGTTTTAACTGTAAGTTATATTGTGAGACTTGTCAATAATATTAGAATAGTCTGAAATAAGTTATTTATTTCACTTTGCGCATTACCTCACAAGAAAAAGTTTAACAATTTGCCATTCTGTGCATACTATTACCAAAAGCTTTCCTGCAGGAGGTAGTAGTATGAGTCATAATGTCACAGACATCCTGGACATAACAGGCCAGCTTGCTCATCTTAAAGATACTGACTACAAAAATACATTGGCCATTACCGTTTTGATCGAGCTGCTCATTGACAAGGGTATTTTCACCAGACAGGAATTTACCCAAAAAGCCCAGGAACTGGAATCAGCGTCGCTCGCTGAAATCATTATGAAACGACGCTCAGAATTGCGAACCCCGCGCTAATAGAAGCTAAACGGCTGCTATTAGCACTTTTTCGTGATAGATGATATGTTGCAGTACTGGCAAAAAAATAGCTGGAATCTCTTCCAGCTATTTTTTTGTGAGTCTAGAATTCCGGTTCAATCAACCCGTAACGTCCGTCTTTTCGTCGATATACCACATTGACTTCCTCTGTGTCCGCATTGGCAAACACATAAAAATCGTGATTGATAAGATTCATCTGCATAACGGCCTCATCAACAGCCATCGGTTTAACGGCAAATCGCTTGGTTTTTACAATGCTGAATTCGTCATCATTGGCCGCTGCCGCACCGGTTGCCGGTATGAACTCTGTCTTAAAGCTGCCGCTTTTTAGCTTGCGGGCCAGCTTGGTTTTATATTTTTCAATTTGCTTTTCCAGTTTTTCGATGACCAGATCAATGGATGCATACATGTCAGATGTTGCTTCTTCACCCCGGAGCAAAATTCCATTGATAGGTACAGTAACCTCAACGATGTGTCGACCTTTGCTAACTGTGAGGATTGCAGTAATTTCGCCCATGCTCGCACCATCAAAATACTTTGTGATTTTGCCGACACGCTTGGCGACATAGTCTTTTAGTGCAGGTGTTACATCAATGTTTTTTCCTCGTACTGTAATTGCCATATTACCCATCCCCTTTCCTGGTTCCTATATATTTAATATTCCCTGTAAAATCAAAAATTCCTGTCCCAAAATTCAATATCTTTTGTTTTTTCTACTTTTTTTTACATAAATGAGACTTACTTCAGATGGGGTTTTAACCCCACATGAAGTTTAGTCGAATTATCCAGGGGCTTAGCCGTTCTTTACTCCCGCCTACAGCGGCCGGGAGTATTAGAACGGGTTAGTCATCGGATAATTGCAGTTTGTTTAAATCCTAGCGAGCTACAAATGTAAACTCTTATACTTATTTCTGTTCTTATCTTAGTGTAGGTATTCTCTCTAAAACAAATCAAAAACCCGGCAACATTCGTGTCGCCGGGTATTTTATGTCGATTAGAAACTAGTTAGCTTTATAAACGTTGCTAGCTTGAGGTCCACGAGCGCCTTCAACGATTTCAAACTCAACTTGTTGGCCTTCGTTCAAAGTTTTGAAACCCTCGTCTTGAATAGCAGAGAAATGTACGAAAACGTCGCCGCCATCTTCTCTCTCAATAAATCCGTAACCTTTTTCAGCGCTAAACCATTTTACTTTACCAATCATGTGAAACTCCTCCTAAGATTGAACATTACAGACTGCTTTTCACAGCCACAAGAGGAAGTATAGCATAAAATGGCATCACTGTCAATTTATCCGATGATTAATAAGTCTCCTTTATAAAATCTTTGAAAGAAAAGCTTTAGTGCGTTCTTCCTTGGCATGTAAAAAGACTTCATCAGGCAAACCTTCTTCCACAATCCGCCCTTCATCCATAAAGATAACCCGGTTGCCCACTTCACGGGCAAAGCCCATTTCATGAGTAACCACAGCCATAGTCATACCTTCATTAGCCAGCGTCTTCATAACATCTAGCACTTCTTTAATCATTTCAGGATCAAGTGCTGAAGTTGGTTCATCAAACAGCATTACTTTCGGTTTCATGGCAAGCGCCCGGGCAATGGCTACCCGCTGCTGCTGACCACCTGACAACTGTTCAGGATAGGCATTTGCTTTATCGGAAAGACCCACTTTTTCCAATAGCGCCAGAGCAATCTTGTCGGCTTCAGCTTGTGACATTTTACGAACTTTGACAGGCGCCAACGTAATGTTCTGCAATACCGTCATATGCGGAAACAGGTTAAAGCGCTGGAAAACCATTCCTACTTCTTCCCGTACCTTATTAATGTTAGCCTCACTGGTAAGCGGAATACCGTCTACTACAATTTCGCCGTCGGTGGGCTGTTCAAGGAAGTTAATACAGCGAAGCAGCGTACTTTTCCCTGAACCACTGGGACCAATAATAACAACAACTTCTTGTTCGCTGATATGTGCATTAATATCTTTTAATACATGCAAATTGCCAAATTTCTTATGAAGATTTTTAATGCTTATCATCGATTTTGTACCTCCGCTCAAGATAATCCACAAAGCGAGATATGGTAAATGTCATAATTAGATAAATAAAGGCCACTGAAATCCAAATTTCGAACGAGCCATAGGTACGGGCAATAATGAGCTGTCCGCGCCGTGTAAGCTCCTCAAAGCCGATTACTGACACCAAGGACGAATCCTTCAACATAGCAATAAATTCGTTTCCTAGCGGAGGAATAATACGTTTAAATGCCTGGGGCATAATTATGTAGCGCATAGTCTGGGCCCAAGTCATTCCCAGCGACCGCCCAGCCTCCATTTGTCCTTTGTCAATGGACTGGATGCCTGCACGGAAAATCTCGGCCACATAGGCACCGCTGTTAATACTGCAAGCAGTAATTGCGGCAATAAACGGGTCAATTCGCTGTCCGATAATAATCGGTAAGGCAAAGTAAATAAGAAAAATCTGGACGAGTAGCGGTGTACCCCGGATAAAATCAACATATACAGCCGCCAATGTCTTCACAGGCCACAGTGTCGCCAAGCGTGCCACGCCGACAAACATACCAATCAAAAGACCAAAACTAACGCTGAGTACGGTAATTTGTACAGTAACGCCGGCTCCCAACAGTAATAGCGGAAACGACTGCAAAACTAAGTCAAAATCAAAGTTCAAATTCCTCACCCTTACTCAAATTATATCAAACAGTTAAAAATCCCATGTCAATTATATGCGGCCAAGCAGTAGGTGTCAATAAAATCCGGGCAAAAAAAACGGCGCGTTATCGCGCCGCTCTAAGTAAAGCCTATTGGGGAGGCTTTTTGCCAAACCACTTGACATAAATTTTTTCATACTCGCCATTTTTCTTTAACTCTTCTAACGCTTTATTGATTTTGTCTGCTAACTCGGTATTTTTCTTAGCAGTAGCAATTCCATATTCCTCAGAGGTAAGCGGTTCGCCTACAATTTTGGCATCTTTGCCGCCAGCCTGCGCAATATAATATTCATTTACAGGCAAATCATTAACAACGGCATCTACGCCACCGGCCTTAAGCTCGATAAAAGCTTCAGGAGCTGTGTTGAACTCACGAATTTTAGCATCTTTAATCTTTTTAGCCTCATCAGCACCTGTGGTACCAATTTGTACGGCAATGCGTTTTCCTTCAAGATCTTTGAAAGATTTCAGCGTATTATTATCTGCTTTAACAACCATAGAAAGGCCAGATCGGTAATAAGGTTTTGAGAAATTAACTTTTTGTGCACGCTCAGGAGTAATAGTCATAGCCGAGATCGTTGCATCAATATTGCCTGCTTCCAAAGCCGGAATAAGCCCATCAAAACCCATACCCTGCACTTTGACTTCTACACCCATTTGTTTGCCGATAGCTTTAATAAGATCCATATCAAAGCCTACATATTCCTTGCTCTTTTCATCCTGGAATTCAAATGGAGCAAATGCGGTATCAGAGCCAATTTTGAGTTCTTTAGCTTTAGGCTGTTCAGCCGGTTTTGACGGCTGCTGACCACCACAACCTGCTAACCCAAATGCCAGCACAAACATAACGGTAACCGCTAACGCAATCAGTTTTCTAGACACGTATGTACTCCCCCTCCAAATTTGTAAAACTACTCCGTACATAATTATACGGTTATGCACATAATTCCACAAGTAGGTTAGCTATGTATACACGATTGTCTCCTTTTGTGTTCACTTTGAACACCACAGTACTTCACCTCGCGGACAAAAACAAAAACCCGGGATATGATATCCCGGGGAGTTTGTCCTACAAAAGAGCATAAGTTTCTTAAAACCAGACCAAATACAACATCGACTTGAGCCTTCGCCACCAGCTAGGCACAAGTCGTGTTTTCTTAATTAGATCAATTGTAATATATATTAATATATCTCATTGCGTGATAACTATTGCTCTTTTTTTGCGGTAAAGCAGTCACGGCAATAGATAGGACGATCATTGCGAGGTTTAAATGGAACTTGCGTTACCACACCGCATTCAGCACATACGGCTTCATGCATTTCCCTTGGAGCAGACTGCGCTTCGCCGCCATCACGACCACGTCTTCTGTTGCCCCGACATTCACGACAACGAGCAGGTTCATTTTCAAAGCCTTTTTCTGCATAGAACTCCTGCTCCCCTGCAGTAAAAACAAAGTCTTTACTACAGTCCTTACACTTAAGAGTTTTGTCCTCAAAAGCCATTAAAGAAATCCCCTCACCTTAAGAAATTAAAAACCACTGCTTAGCCGACCTGGTCTTTGACCCCACACTCGCCTGCTGGAAGGGTCGCTACTAAGAATTCAAT
>JAGGAB010000124.1 GCA_017889705.1 Bacillota bacterium
CGTATGTCGTATTGATAATGGGCATCCCTTATTGTCACAGGTAACAGGTACAGGTTGTATGGCGACTTCATTGACTGCCTGTTATTGTGGCGCAACTGATGACTGGTTTACTGGAGCTGTGGCCGGGGTAATGACCATGGGTCTGGCCGGTGAACTGGCACAGCAGTCACTGCAGCCAGGTGAAGGTATCGGGACTTTCCGGATGCGTTTGTTTGACGCCGTGTCATTCATGACACCGGAAGTTATAAAAAAAGGGGGCAAAGTTACCTATGCATAACAATAAACTTGATTATTCCTTATACTTGGTAACTGATAGCGGGTTGCTTGGCGGCAAGGACTTGGCGCCAACTGTCGAACAGGCCATTCAGGGCGGTGTTACTATGGTGCAGATCCGGGAAAAGCACCTGTCATCTCGGGATTTCTTCCAAGTGGCTTTAGCAATAAAGGCAGTTACTGATAAATATAAGGTGCCGCTCATCGTAAATGACCGGGCAGATATTGCGCTGGCGGTGGATGCAGCAGGATTGCATATTGGGCAGGACGATTTGCCGCTGACAGAGGCGAGAAAATTGTTAGGGCCTGACAAAATTATCGGTGTATCAACGGCGACCCTGGAAGAAGCATTGCTGGCGCAAAGCCAGGGCGCCGATTATCTCGGTGTAGGAGCGATATTCCCAACTAACACCAAGGATGATGCCGATAGTGTTAGTCTGGCCCAATTGCAAGTCATCAAGGCCGGTATAAAAATCCCTATTGTGGCTATTGGCGGAATTAACGGCAGTAATATTCAGTCGGTTATAAAAACCGGCGTGGACGGTGCGGCTGTGGTATCAGCTATTATTGCTGCTGCTGATCCCGGCGAGGCTGCCAGTAAGCTTCAGCAATTGATAAAAGGATAGTTAGCAGGCAAATGGGTAATTTACTTTTGTCATCGAAACAAAAGTAACAAAAATTCTAGGCCCAAAGCCTCCACGCTAACCTGTTCCACTAGAGAGCTGCTTACATTGCTGTATGATATAGTCTCCATATCAATGCACGGACCTGAAAAGCCGGGCAGTATTCCTAAAATTCGTAAACTCGCTGCGCTCAAACAGTACGAATTTCTTGACGGAATACCACCCGGCTTTTCTCCTTCGGAACGCTTTTTCTGGCAAAGGCCGAGGGGCTACGGGAGTTGCGAAGGTTAACGGAGGCACTACTATATGAGGCACACTTCTTTAAAGCGACGGGTGGTTGAAAAAAAGAGTCATCGTACTAATTAACTTAGCCGATGACTCTTTCTCTTTGGTAATATAATTTTATGCAGACGTAAACTGCTTAGCCTTTCAGCACAGGCACTGTGTTAGCCGCATGGTCCATTACGGTAATTGAGTAATCTTTACGGCCAAGCTTTTGCTCGGCAATAGCCATAGCCTCTTCCAATGAGGTGGCTGGGATCATTCCGGCCTTAGTTATGAAATCCTTATTTTCCGGCAGGGTAACAATGATGAGCGACACCTGTTTGGCGATAAAACCGCATTTGAGGGCGATAAAGCCGGGAACAGTGAAGCCTTTGCGCAGGGCAAGCTCCCGATCATGCAGTGACTCATACTCAAACCAACCGCTGAAATCAGGCGGCTCTGCGATGTCGCGGCATTCCATAGATCAGCCTTGGCGGTAATGGGTACCCCAAAGATATCTTCTACTGCTTTGCAGCCTTCCAACCAGGCATCAGCCCAGTGGCCGGCGACAAACTTGGCGAATTTTCCTTCGGGAGTTAAAACCGCGTTAAACAGGAAGGCGGGTTTGAGCATTGCCGCCATTTCCATGATGTTCTCATGCATTTTGTTGCCGTCAAGTTTGCCGGAAATGCAAGCCGGACTAATACCTTGACCAACTACATCATGCAAACAGAAGCTGTGGTTGCCCTGGATGCTTGCATAAGCAGAAACGCCAGGCATAATTGATTTGCGACCGCCGCCAAAGCCGGCCATCAGATGATAGACAATGCCGCCGGTCAGAATGACTTTATCAGCCTCAGCAACTGTCTTATAAATGCAAGTATCTACTCCTTGGCTGGTTGTGCCGAGTTTTACAAAATCCTCAGTGTCAAGAGCATAACTTTGCTCAATCTTGATACGGTCAACTACTGTTTGACCATAGGTGGTGATATTTTCCTGATCGGTATGATGGCGATGCGCGCCGAGGGCAACAACCAGAGTAATGTCGCTGTCAGGTACACCGGCGGCGTTTAGTTCGTCAAGCAAAGGCGGCAGGAATAGGTCATTGCGGACCCAGCCGCGGGTGATATCGCTGGCGATGAGGCATACCTTATCACCTTTTTTTACGATTTGTTTAAGCGGCAGAGTGCCTGTCGGGTTGGCAAGGACTGCTTTGACGGCGGCCGGTATATCGGTTATTGCCTCAACCTGTTTGCCTTCAATAACATGCAAAATTTGTTTTTCGGGGAGGCTGAGCGTGAGCTCTTTGTTCCCATACCCCAAGTGAATATCCATGGACATAGATGTTTCCTCCTTGTAAAGAGCGCGTCAATTTATTTTCGGCATCACATGTTTTGGGACTGCTATGTTTAGAGAAACCCGTCTTGCGTGTAACAATGTTCCCCTGCAGAAAATAGGTGAATACCATATTTATTAATTATAGAATAAACCAAGATGTAAAATATCACAAGTACCAGAAGGGTAACAAAAGGCAGTTCTGAAAACAAATCGCACAAATTTATATTGATCTTGCAGGATTTTGTGTAATTATGGTAAATAGTATAGCGTGGTATAATATGAGGAAACAAATTTATGTAAGAGGTGAACTGCTTGAAAAGAACAAATTTTCGATGGTTTATGGCAGTACTTATTTTTTTAATTACGTTTATGTCGTATATGGATCGGGTTAACTTATCGGTTGCGACACCAACCATTATGCAAGAATTCGGGTTCACTAAAGTAGATATGGGCTTTTTGCAGACAGCATTTTTTGTAGGGTATGCTCTAATGCAGATTCCCGGTGGGATGATGGCTGAGTACTTTGGGCAGCGAGTGGCATCCACCGTGGCAGTTACTTGGTGGTCTGTGTTTACTGCGCTTACTGCCAGTGCCTCAGGTTTTACTTCATTTGCAATCATTCGGGCCTTATTTGGGCTAGGGGAAGGGCCGATCTTTCCCGCTATGAATAATTTTATCTATCGCTGGTTTAATAAGGCCGAGAAGGCAACAGCTTCTTCGTTTATGCTGAGCGGGGCTTTTGTGGGTCCGGTGTTTGGTCCGGCCGTAACGGTTGCCTTGATGCTGGCCTTTGGCTGGCGTTCTGTCTTTATCATTTTTGGCGCGGCAGGCTTACTGTTGGCATTGGCCTGGTGGTTCTTAGCGAAAAACAATCCGCGTGAGTGTCCGTTTGTCAATAAGGCGGAGGCCGATCATATGGAAGACGGGATGACAATCGCCGATCCTAACGCGGTTAAGGAGATTGCTCCCTGGGGAAGCTTTATTACTTCAACACAGTTTTGGGCTATCGGGCTGCAATACTTTGTTACTGACTATATCATGTATGTTTTTCTTGCTTGGCTGCCGCTTTATCTGATGGAAGCGCAAGGATTTTCGTTAGCCAAAATGGGTATAGCGGCGTCCTTTCCCTGGGCGGCTTTATGTATTATTACTTTCCTTACCGGCTTCATCAGTGACAAATTAATTGCTGCCGGTGTGTCTAAACACAAGGCGCGGACCTTTTTTGGAGCGACTGGCCTGCTACTTTCCGGGGCAGCCCTATATATGGCGGCCATTGCAGCTACGCCGAGTATGAATGTTCTGTGGCTTACTATCTCGCTGGGGTCATTAGGCTTTACCTTTAACGCCTCCTGGGCTGCGTCCATGGATATTGGCGGCAAATTCTGCGGTACAGTTTCCGGTTGGATGAATTTCTGGGGGAATATCGGTGGTGTAGTAGCGCCTGTTGCGACTGCCTGGATTGCGACCCATTACGGCTGGCAGGCAGCTATATCGGTGACTGCTTTCACGGCAATTATTGGCGTTATATGCTGGATTGCCGTTAAGCCTGACCAGGAGATTGTTTTGAAACGGTAACTAGCGTAATTCAAGGACGGTTATTATGCAAAAAGTAATACATGCCAGAGTACACGACTATTACTGGCAAGACGATTTCAGTTGTGCGGTGACCACGCTAAAAATTTTAGCGGAATTGTTTTATCCTGAACTGCATCCGCAGGTTATTGCTGCAGCTTCTGGCTTAAACGCAGGCCGGTTTGGCTTGCAATGCGGTCTGGTGGAAGGGGCGCTATTGTTTATCGGCAGTTATGGCTGCCGGCAAAATATCGGCCAAGAGCAGATTAAGCAGCTTTGCCAGGAATATTGCCGCGAGTTTGAGGCGCGTTTTGGCAGTGTGAAAAAGTAAACCTTGTAAGTACAAAACAACATATGTCCTTTTGGAATAAACTGTTTTAGTAATACAAGTATTCTGTATGCTTCTGGCAACAGACTTGTAAAATGTGTCTCTAATATTTATAATGAATCACAAGTAAGTCTTTGAGCAATGATGCTTTATGGCTACGCAATTTGCGAGCCATAAAGCATTTTTTGTTATTAAGACCAACCTTTGTTATGCAGGTGGGGTGAGAGGACAATTACAGGCCAAGGCTTCATTACATTAAATTGGGAGGGAAAAGAAAATGGGGAAAAAATGGATTAAGGCGGCTACGCTTGTTACGCTGCTGTGTTTTGTGGGGATGATTGCCGGCTGTGGTGGAACTGGTGCTTCTACCGGCGGCTCTGACGGAATTAAAATTGGTGTAGTGTATGAAATGACTGGCGGTACGGCTACCTTCGGGACGGCGGCTGCCAACGGCGCAAAACTTGCTGCTAAAGAAATTAACGCGAAAGGCGGCGTTCTCGGTAAACAAATTCAACTGGTTGTTGCTGACAACAAAAGTGAGCCTTCAGAATCATCCAATGCCATGACCAAAGTTATTACCCAGGATAAAGTTGTCGCCGTAACCGGTTTTACTACCAGTTCTAACGCGATTGCCGCATCGGCGGTAGCTGAAGCTAACAAAATTCCTTTTGTTGCGGCTGCGGCTACTAATCCTAAAGTAACTGTTGATGAAAAGACCGGCAAAGTTAAAGACAACACCTTCCGTGTTTGCTTTATCGATCCATTCCAGGGGACTGTTGGTGCTAACTTTGTCTTAAATGACCTCAAATTAAAGAAAGCGGCAATTATGATTGATAATTCCAGTGATTACAGTAAAGGACTGGCCAGCTTCTTTAAAGACAATTTTGTGAAGAATGGCGGTACCATACTTGCCGAGGAAGCCTATCTGCAAAAGGATCAGGATTTTAAAACCCTGCTTGTCAAGATAAAAAGTCTAAACCCTGAGATTATCTATGTTCCCGGCTACTATGAAGAGGTTGCCAAAATTATAAAACAAGCTCGGGAACTGGGAATTACCGTTCCTTTCGTAGGCGGTGACGGCTGGGATTCACCAAAACTTGTGGAAATCGGAACACCGGCTGCGCTGAATAATACCTATTTCACCAACCACTATTCGGTAGAAGATACCAGTCCTGCTTCTAAGGCTTTTGTTGAGGCCTACAAAAAAGAATTTGGTCAAGTGCCTGATGCCATGGCAGTTTTAGGGTATGATTCCATGTATGTTATGGTTGACGCCATTAAACGGGCCAATAGCACAGACTCGGCTAAAATACGGGAAGCATTAACCACAACCAAAGACTTCCTGGCTGTAACCGGTAAAACTTCGATGAATGCCAGTCATGATGCTGTAAAGGCTGCGGTAATTCTCGAAATGAAAGAGGGCAAACAGGTCTACCGTGCTACTGTAAATCCGTAATAATACAATTGTCACACATAGGATTAATCAATCAGTCTCAACTCGCATATTGCAGAGTTGAGACTGATTTGCTATTGACAGACTAGAGGCAAGGCTGTATATTATAAACAGTAATAAATATGTGTACATACACCTAAAAACTTACAGCTATCTGATGACTACAATACAGGCGGCGTTCAAACGCCATCCGGACTAAGTCTACATTTAGGAAAGGCGCTATTGCAATGAAACCTATTGAAGGCAACTTCCCCAAAATCGCGAGTCCTTGCCTGTGCCTCAACATCCGGCGTGCCTCGCGGGCGGTTACTGAGTATTATGAACAGATTCTTGCGCCAAGCGGCATAAAAATCGCGCAATATTCACTGCTCCGGCATCTTAAAGAGACAGAACCGGCAACTATCAGTGTATTGGCGAAAAGTATGCGCATTGACCGAACTACGCTGAACCGGAACATGAAGCCACTTAGCCAGGCCGGTCTTATTGCCGTTAATCCTGGCGAAGATCCGCGCTCCCGCCAGATTACCCTGACTAAAGCCGGGCAGGATGTCCTGGCACAGGCTACGTTGTTATGGGATGAGGCCCAGGTGACGCTCAAAGAATATCTGGGAGATGGTGAAGTGGAACAGTTTAATAGGCTTGTTGCCAAACTTGAAGCGCTGGTGCCGTAATATTTTTTACTCAAATAGGTGTATATACACAAAAAAGAGAGGGGTAATGACATGGAAAAGGAAATTAAAGACTATATTTGGGGCTTAGGGGTAGATGATGTTGGCTTTGCTGCTAGTGAGGACTACCAAAGCCCGAAATCCTATGAAATCACCAAGCTATTGCCTGAGGCAAAATCGATTATTGTATTGGCATATAAAGTATTGTCAAATTGCGAGAGTCCCAGTACCAGCGTTGCTTTGAACGGGTATATGGATTTAGGGGCCTTTGCGAGATTTTCCAGTTACCAGGTAGCGCGCTTTCTGGAACGCAAGTACGGCGCACAGGTGGCTACTATTCCTATTTCCTATCCCTTCGAAATTCATAGTGACAGGCCGGCATTAGCCGATTTTTCCCAGCGGCATGCAGCTATTGCCGCCGGTCTAGGCCGTTTTGGTCGCCATAATCTTGTCATTCATCCTAAGTTTGGAACAAGAGTGAATTACACAAGCATTATTACCAATCTGCCACTAAAGCCTTCGACCAAATGCCAGGAGGACCAATGCATTCATTGTAATATTTGTGTGAAAAATTGTCCGTCAGGAGCACTTAAGGAAGAAGGCAAAACTGATGTAATGAAATGTTTAAGTCATTCTCAGCCCTATGGTTTACGGGCTGATATCGGCTTTCAATTGCAGCTTTTGGCAAGTTCGCCGGAAGAGCAACAAAAGCTGCTGACAAGTGAACAATATGCCCGGTTGCGACAGGCAGCGCATTTAGGCAATCAGTATATGTGCTTTAACTGTATGAAGCTTTGTCCGGTAGGGCAAGCCAGAGTAGGCTAATGCAAATAGCCATGCTTTTTTTAAAATGGGCTGACTACATCCCTAAGAAAACAAGCCGCTTCAGGCAATAGTAATTGTGCTGGCAACTATTTGCTTTGAAAAATAACAAATTTTCAAAAAGAAGAACCAAACTGAGCAGGAAATTTACTCTACATGTAGAATGCTAAAAGGAAATATATGGATGGTGATAATGATGAAGATTACGCCAGTTGCTCCGATATTTCCAGCTTTGCAAGTGCAGTCCCAGTACCAGTATGATGAGAAGTCATATTCCTCTAAGAAAAAGACGGAAGCATCTTTTAAAACTATATTAGAAAAAGAACTTCAACCCCAACAAAACACAAAATTAAACATACGCTGTTAACCCTAACGTCCTAACGGACGTATTTTTTTTGTTGCAGGTTGTTCGGCCGGCGTTAGAGGATATAGGGTGAAAACAGAGAATCTCTTAAGCAAGAGAACAGGCCTGCGTAAGGAAGTACTATATTGCAGATATGTGGAACTACCTGCAGATAAGGGACAGAGGAAAGTTCTGCCCCATCATACAAATACATGCTTAAGGGAGCTGACTGCCAGGTGGACAATATTGTTGAGGTTACCGGCGGACCGGGCGGCAGTGCTTTTTTAGTAATGGGCAGGGAAAAAACAGCGCTCCTGGATTGCGGGATGGCCTATTGTGCTCCCAAACTTTTTGAGAATCTCAGTAAGGTACTGAAAAACAGGATGCTAGATTATCTGTTTATCAGCCATTCTCATTATGATCATATTGGCGCGATTCCGTATATTAAGACCAAATGGCCAAACGCCAAGCTGCTGGGAGCAGAGCATGCCAGAAAAATTTTAACTAGGCCAACTGCCTTAGCGACAATTCGAACATTAGGCAGAGAGGCTGCGAATTGCTACGGTGCAGACGATATTGATGACTATGAAGACAAGCTGCTGCAAGTCGACGAATGCATTGGTGACGGTGATACCTTCGAGCTGGGCGGTGTGAGTATTGATGTGGTAAGGACAACCGGACATACCCAATGCTCGCTGTCTTTCCTGATTAACAAGAACACGCTTTTTGCCAGTGAGTCGACTGGCTGTATGAGTAGATCAGGCAAGATTTATCCGGCGTTTATCACCAGTTCGGCTGAGGCCTTGCAGTCTATTGCTATATGTCAACAACTACAGCCTGCGGTTATCATTTCGCCGCATTATGGGTTTGTCAGTCATATAGAAGTTCCTGCTTACTGGGACAACTGCCGGGCAGCAATTAAGGAAACCCGAGACTTCATAATTGCTGAGGCAGACTGCGGCTATGAAGAGGAGCAAATATTGCTTGCTTATGAACAACGGTTTCGCGATGAACAAAGCCGTGTTGAGCAACCGCTTGCTGCATTTCAACTCAATACACGATTTATGATTAAAACGGTATTGAAGGAAAGCGGCCGGCAGAAAATAGACGAAGCTGGTTAACGTGCAGGTGAAGTTTGCCGGCACTTATGTTATAATCTTCCATAAGGACGCAGGAGCAGAAAAAGCCGGGAAAGAAAGGAAGTGTGGTTATGTTTAATTTGGGTATGCCCGAATTAGTGCTAATACTGGTTATTGCCCTTGTTATATTTGGGCCTGGAAAACTGCCGGAGGCCGGTAAATCTATTGGCAAAGGACTTAGCGAGTTGCGCCGGGCGCTTTCTAGCGAGTCTGCTAAAGACGAAACCATTACCATTAAGGCTGAACCGGTGGATAAAAAGCCTGAAGAACACAAATAATGAAATTGGGGTTAGGCTGATAGTATAAATACTAAGACACAGCGCAGGAGTAATGCGTCTGTGTCTTTTATTTTAGAGTAAGTGAATTTTCATGAGTGGCAATACTATAGTAGAAACACAAGTAGCGTTGACAAAAAAAAGTAGGAGGAAATGTATGCTTGATGAAAAAGAACAGAGCGATATAAAAAAGAGACTAAGACGGATTAATGGTCAAATCGGCGGAATTGAAAAAATGGTCGATGAACACCGTTATTGTGTAGATGTTTTGCAGCAAATTATGGCTGCGAGGGCGGCGCTTAATCAGGTTGCACTCATTATGATTGAAAGCCATACCAAGAGCTGTGTGGTTAATGCTATAAAAGAAAACCGGACAGAACAGGCTGTTGAAGAA
>JAGGAB010000125.1 GCA_017889705.1 Bacillota bacterium
TATTCAGCTGAACTAGAAGGTTAGGGATTAGTCTAGCATCTTTATTTTTGATCTTTTAAAAGCGGGAGATTTCACACAGTCTGCTGTCCCCTTGTCCCAGTAGACTAAAAAAGCCTGCCAGGCTGCTGCACGACCAATGATATTGGCGGCAGCCGGCAAGGCAAGCTTACTTTGTTATTATCTTTACGGTTGTTCACTGAAACGATTTCACTGTTTAGCCCCAGGCGGCGCTGTCTTCCACCGGTTATGCAGCCAGAACCATTCTTCCGGATGCTGCCTGATATGCGCTTCCACAATTCCAGTCAAAATTTGAGTGGTACGCCGAATATCCTCAGTCCGATCCTCGGTTTTCTCCACAAACACCGGCGGGTGAATAATGGCGTTGTGGCTGCCATCCGGATTTTCCGTAATAAATGCTGGAACAATCGGGGCGTCATTGATTCTGGCCAAGGCGGCAGCTCCCTGCGGAGTAGATGCCAATCTTCCGAAAAACTCTACAAACACCCCGTTACTATGATTATCCTGATCCATCAGGAGCCCGACAATTTTGCCTGCCCCCATCAGCTTAACCATTTCACGTACACCCTGTTTATAGGTTACATGCATACCTGCCTTTGTGCGGTATTCATTAATAAATCGGTCCATAGCCGCATTGGTTTGGCGCTGCACTACCGCTACCAACGGAAAGCCGTGCATGGCTAGTGACGCCCCCAATACCTCCCAATTGCCGCTGTGGGCAGTGGCAAGCACCGCTCCCCGCCCCATAGCCAGCGCAGCTTCAAGGTGTTCCCTGCCTTCAAGGGTAACATATTGATTAATATTCTCTTTATTCAGCCTAGGCATATGCAATACTTCCATAAACATTGGTCCGAAGCGTACACCGCTTGCTTTGGCAATGGCAGCTGCCTCTTCACCTGGAATACTAAAAGCCCGGCTGATATTATCGATACTCATTTTTCTGCGTTTAGCCGGAACCAGCGGCCAGCACAACCTGCCAATCAGCCTTCCCAGATTACGCCGCAACGCTCGCGGCATATTGCAAACCAACCGGCTTATTATTTTTACTAGGCAGTACAGCATGTGCTGCTCCTCCTTTTAATAGGTAAAACTGGCACCAAAATAAGTCTGATGGTCACGGCGGCCAATATCCAGTTTAAGGCCGGGCACTACTGCCATTCGCGCGCCATAATTCATATTGTCGCCATCCCATTCGGCAATCAGCGTTGTTGCCGGAAAAACATTGTTACCGGTAAGCATCGACACAGGATTAATCGTCTTTTCCAAGGCTGCAAATACGCCATCATAGCGACCATCACCGATGCCGGCATGAATGCGAAACCCAAAAGGCAACGCCTTGCTGGCAGACACGTAGGTTGTGCGTTTGTCTAAATCGGCAATATCTTCAACACCAATCGCAACCCCGGGAGTCAGAACGGTTTCCGGCACCAGACCATATTTTGCGTTGACATAGGTATGATCCTGACGGCCAGAGTCGCTGTCATAACGAAAACCGGCTGCACCCACTTCCAGTTTGCCGGTCAGATTCATGTTAAAACTTCCGGCACCACCATCTTTTAAATGATAGTAGCCTAAAGAAAACTGCCCCGGCTGTAAAACATCGGCCGAAGGTGTATTAATAAGACCTGTTGAGCCATTTACAGAAGGTGCCGCAACTACCGGCGCCGCAGTTAACAAAAGGGCAATCGCTGCAAAAATTGTTTTTTTCATAATTGTATCTCCTCAATAGAATTGTAATTTGCGGTACGAGATTATATCTATTCCTCGTAGACCGCCAAAATCCTTCTGAACCTACTAACGTAATTTCTGGGAAGAATAAAAAACGGTTATTATGCAGCGTTTTGCTGGACAATAACCGTTTCGTCTATTTCTTACTTTTGCTCTAGTTGGGCAAGTTTCTGTTCAAGTTGACGAATCTTTTTGACCAATTCCGGCAGGTGGCCAATGGCTGCTTCCGAACGCAGCCATTCCCGATGCGGGCGGGCAGGGAAACCCGCACAGAAGGAATTAGCCGGAACATCATTAATCGGCGCCGTGCGTGCGGCAAATACACAGTTATCACCAATGGTTATGTGGCCGGCACTACCTGATTGTCCGGCAAAGGTGACATTATTGCCGATTTTAGCACTGCCGGCAATTCCGGTCTGCGCCACAAAGAAGCAGTTTTCCCCAACTACTACATTATGCGCCAAATGCACCAGGTTATCAATTTTCGTGCCTTTATTAACAATCGTACTGCCGGTTGTGGCTCTGTCCAAACAGGTATTAGCACCAATTTCAACATCATCTTCAATAATGACATTGCCGACTTGCGGCACCTTTTGATGCCGTCCTGCTATGGTAACAAAACCAAAACCGTCACTACCGATAACAGCACCGCTTTGCACAATTACCCGGTTGCCCAGTCGGCAATTTTCACGAATGGTAACACTAGGATAGATGATGGTATCATCACCCACAGCAGTCTCTCTGCCAATATAGGTATGAGGATAGATGATGGTATTATTACCAATATGAGCATTATCCTCAATGACAACATGGGCCATAATGGCTACCTGGTTTCCCAGTTTTACGTTTTTACCGATTACCGCTGTAGGATGAACACCAACCTCGATAGCCGGTTTAGGGGTAAATAAGGCCAGTAACGTGGTAAAGGCCATCCGGGGGTTGGCCACCCGGATAGCCGGCTTAGAAAATTCTTCCATTGTATCAGGAATGATCACAGCAGCAGCGGCGCATTTCGCAGCTTTCTCGAGGTGAGGGTGCACAGCAAAGGTGATATCACCCTCGCCGGCATCATCAATATTGGTTATTCCGGTAACCTCTTTGTCGGCAGCGCCAAGAACTATGCCGCCAATCAGCTCGGCAATCTCAGCTAATGTTTTTTTCACTGGCTGCCTCCTATTATTGCATTTTCTGAATAACGGCATCAGTTACATCAGTACCGCCAGTTGCTACACTGTTTTTATAAAGCACTACCCCGAGTTTTTTCTCTTTGCTTACCGCTTCAATAGCCTGTTTTATGCTGGCATCGATCTGGCCTTCCAATTCTTGCTTGGTCTTTAAAAAATCGCCATAGGCTGTTTCCTGGCGTTTTTGAAACTCTTCAGGACTAATGCTGGCCTTGTCTTTTTCCAGTTGATCACTTAATTCTTTGCCTTTAACATTAAGCTGTTCTTGAAATTGCTTTATTTTGGGGCTGTCAGACATAACTTTTGTTACGTCCAGAACGCCAATCGCCGCCTGACCACTATTGCAACCTGCCAGTGTCAAACCAGCAATAAAAATGAGCACCAACACCAGGGCCATTTTAATTTGTTTATTCATAACCGAAATCCTCCTTTAACCCCTCATCTGCAGTAATGTAAGCGAGGGTACACATGCTTATAGTATGCACACACACATTATTTCTTAAACGCGGCAATAACCGCATTTGTAATGTCCACAGCAGTTACATTCACCTGATAGCCTGTGAGCACAGTATCAAGGTTACGTTCAATTGCTACTTTACCCGCTTTATCGCGGATATCATTTACCATATATTCTTCCAGAGCATCAATCTCCTGTTGTTTCATCCCCAACTGCTGCTCAACCTGAAGGTTGACGGCATTAGGAGATGGCACGTTGATTTCCTGCCCTGTCTGCCCGGCAATATTAGTAGTCTTAGCCGCAGTTCGAGAATTAAGCTCGGCATTTATTTGACTGGCATAGGCAGCCAACGCCTCTTGCATCGCCGCTTTCTCAGGTTCCATCATCGCAGCCAACGATTGATTTAGTTCCTTTTCCTTTGCTGCCATTTTCTCGGCTTGTTCTGCTTTCAAATCATCCAGCTTTTTTTTCACTTCAGCTGCCTGCTGCTCATCCATACGAACGGTTTGCAGTTTTAACTGATAGTTAAAAATCTGCGGCCGATACTCTTCATCCAATTCTTGAGCATAGGCACTGTGTTTAACAGCCAACTCTTCCTGAATTTGATTAGCCTTTTGAGTAAGAACAGCCTGCAGTTCCCGCTGTTTTGCCGCCATTTTAGCATTGAATTCCTGCTCAGCAGCAATCTGTAAACCAGCTGCCGCACTCCCCTGCATATCTATGGAAGGGGGCGGCTCCGCCGGACTGGCGGCTAGGCTGGTATTCACGCTTAAGCGTTGACGCAAAGTGGCAGCCTGTTGTTTGAGATTTTGCCATTCCGCATATTTAGGATGCGATTTTACAGCCTTATTCATGTCGATTATGCCAACTGTCGACGCTACAGGTGACTTGGTTTCAGGTGTGGCGGAACGGGAACAGCCTGTGAAAATAACAGCGCTAAGCAGCAGAATTACCAGAAACCGTATTGGTGTTGTTTGTTTTTTTATTGCAAACACCAAATCACCCTCTCTAGTGTTACAAATAGCACGCTATATTTCGGATTAAGGTAAGGGTAAAGCCGAGCACAGAGTTAACCGGCTCGGCTCCTATTTTCCGGGTACGCTATTATTTGCCGGTAATTTTTTTCATAACATCATCGGTCAAATCTTGAGCGCCGTAAACTACATTGTTGACATCAAACACAACAGAAATTCCTTTGGCATCTGCAACCCCTTTGATGGCTGCATCAACTTTATCCTGGATAGGAGCAAATAGTTCCTGGCGCTTAAGCTCCAGGCGCTGCATGGTTTGATTGTAATAATCTTGTTTGTCTTTGTCGGCCATGCTGGCCGATTTACTTTCAAAGTCGGCTTTAGCTTTCTCTACTTCGGATTTCATAGTTTCTTCTGCTTTTGCCAAATCCGGATGCTGCTGAATCAAAAGCGACCGGTTGACTTTGCCAATATTAGATGAAGAGCCAGCACTTGCCGCATGGCCTGTTCCAGATTGTGAAAGCGCTAATCCAAAGACTCCCAGAAAGAATACAGCAGCTATTACAACTGCAACC
>JAGGAB010000006.1 GCA_017889705.1 Bacillota bacterium
AATTTGGAAGAAGCCGAGATTATTGTGTCCGGCGGCCGAGGTATGTGCAAACCCGAGAATTTTACGTTAATTGAAGAATTAGCCAAAGTTCTTGGTGGAGCAGTAGGCGCTTCCCGCGCTGCCGTAGATGCCGGTTGGATACCGGCCTTAAACCAAGTAGGTCAGACCGGTAAAACCGTTGGTCCAAAAATCTATTTTGCTTGCGGAATTTCCGGTGCCATTCAGCATTTGGCCGGAATGTCCTCCTCAGATATCATAATCGCCATCAACAAAGATGCTGACGCTCCCATTTTCAAAATGGCTGACTATGGCATTGTCGGTGATGTATTGGAAGTAATTCCGGCGCTCATTGCCGAGTTTAAAAAACATAAAGCCGCCGAATAATTCTGGCGGCAAATTCTATAACAAGGAGTGATTTTTATGGTGCAAGACGTAAAATTTGCTGATATTAAGCTTGGCGACAAGGCTAGCATGGCCAAAACGGTTACAGAATATGATGTATATACCTTTGCCGGTCTGAGCTGCGACTTTAACCCGGTGCACATCAATGCTGAATTTGCCAAAAACTCCATGTTCAAGGAACGCATTGCTCATGGTATGCTGTCTGCCGCTTTTATTTCAGCGCTGCTTGGCACAACCCTGCCAGGCGCTAATACCATTTATCTTGCCCAGGAATTAGCCTTTAAAGCTCCGGTGAAGATTGGTGACACCGTTACTGCCACAGTAGAAGTTATAGAAAAAATCGAAGCCAAAAACCGCCTGATTTTAAAAACAACCGTAACCAATCAGGAAGGCATTGTCGTAATTGACGGCAAAGCCACTGTGATGAAGAAAGACTAACCCCTATAGCAACAAACAGCCTGAGTTCAAACTAAGTTTGAACTCAGGCTGTTTAATTATACCTACAAGGTACAGTCTGCACCTTAGCCAGCAGTAGCCAGCTCAAGCTTAGATTGAATAGCTTCATATACTTCTTCCCATACCACAATTTGCGTTTTGGCAAACCCGTTAAACACGGTTGCCGAAGCCGATGTATAGGCGCCACAGTTAGGCACCAGGATTAAGTCGCCAAGTTCCAGGGGCACAGTTTCTTTGTCGCGAAACATAATATCGAGCGAATCACAGCTCGGACCGGCAAAAGTAGCTGAAATCTTTTTACCGGTTTTGAAGGTTTCCAGCTCAAAGTCCCAGTGATCAAAAATTACCCCTGAGAAAGTGCCGTATAAGCCGTCATCCAAAAAGTACCATTGTTGATTGTTGCGCATTTTAGTGCCAATAACTTGGGTAATCAGATTGACTGCCGTACCACAGATATACCGGCCAGGTTCTGCCCAAATCTCGGTATCGGGGAAATATTGTTTTATAACCTTATAAATAGCGGCCGACATTGCTGCAACATCAGGTTCTTCTGTCAGGGTGGGGATCGGAAAACCGCCGCCAATATCAAGGATATGCAGATTCATACCACGTAAAGCTGCTTCGTCAAACAACCGACGGCAGATTTTAAGGGCCTCAAGATACGCCTCGTCACTGGTAGATTGGCTGCCAACATGGAAGCACAAGCCAGCCACATCAAGGCCAGCTGCCTGGGCTTTACTCAACAAGTCAAGCGCCTCATCAGGATGTGCGCCGAATTTTTTATTAAGATCGACCAACGCGTGAGGGTTGTCCACCCGGATACGCAATAAAACCGTGCCGCCGGGAATAGCCGTAGCCATTTTGTCGATTTCACTTTCACAATCAAAAGTAAACTTGTGAACCCCGACATCCTGCGCTACTGACAAACCGCTTGCGGTTTTCACCGGATTGGCATATACCATGCGGTCAGCTTCAATATTCATCTGCTGCAGCATACGCATCTCACCGTCAGAAGCGACGTCGAAATAACATCCCAGCTCACTGAGCTTCCGGACAAGTCGTTCATCCGGATTGGCTTTGACGGCATAATATATTTTTACATCTGGCATATTCTCAGCCAGTAGATTGTAATTAAGCTCAATTTGCTCTAAAGACAGCACCAATAACGGCGTGCTGTAGGTATCAGCCAGCGCCTTGACAGCATCCTGGGATAACCTAAAATATTTCACTTATCATCGCTCCTTTTAGGTCCGTTTTTTTATTAAAAAGTACTATATGATTGTAACATAATTGCCCCAAAGTGCAAGCAATTTTTTTATAAAAATAAAACCCGCGTACCACTATAGGATACGCGGGAAAATCGCATATTAATCCCAACCTTATTTTACCGCTGTTTTGCACTATTTTTACCCATAACTTTGCTGTCTTTTTACTCTTTTTATTTGGGATATCTTTACATAGCTATTGAGGTTACGGAAAATTCAAGATAAAATGTAATCAATGGTGCCAAACTACTACGAGACCAGTTGAAGGTTATTCATCATATCACCTAACACGAGGAGGTATTATTATGAAACAGGTAGATTTGGCTTATGGCAAAAACACTCTCTCGATTATGGTGCCTGATAGGACCGTAATTATTGAGCCCCGTCATCTGGATGGATTAGCCGATGACAAAGCCGCTGCGCAACAAGCCTTGCGGCAACCGCACGGAACTTTGCCTCTCAAAAACATGGTTACCCCTGAAGATACGGTTGCTATTGTTATTTCGGATATGACCCGCCCCACGCCCAACCACAAACTGGTGCCCTGGCTGTTGGAGGAACTTAATCATGTTCCCAGAGAAAACATTGTCGTTATTAATGGCCTTGGCAGTCATCGCGCCAATACCGAACAGGAACTTATCCAAATGCTTGGACAAGAAGTGGTTGATACCGTCCGGGTCATCAATCACAATGCTTTCGAACCGGACGAGCTTGTGCTTGTCGGCAAAAACAGCTATGGTTCTGATGTCTATCTTAACAAAACCTATGTAAACTGTACTTTCAAGATTGTCATCGGTTTTATCGAACCTCACTTTTTCGCCGGTTTTTCCGGCGGCCCCAAAGGCATCTGCCCTGGAATTGCCGGGATATCTACAATCCAAGACTTTCATAATGCGCAGATGATTGGCCATGCCAGCAGCACCTGGGGCATTATCGAAGGCAATATTGTCCAGGATGCAGCTACCCAAAACTGTTTGATGGCTAAGCCCGACTTTATGCTTAATGTCACACTTAACAGTCAAAAAGAGATTACCGCTGTATTTGCCGGTGACGTGCTCAGCGCCCACCGCGCCGGTTGTGCCTTTGTCAAAGAGCATGCCATGTATCCGGTTGATCAACCTTTTGACCTTGTTATTACTTCCAACTCAGGCTACCCGCTTGACCAAAACCTGTATCAAACGGTCAAGGGCATGAGCGCTGCCGCACAAATTGTCAAACAGGGCGGCACAATCCTGGCTTGCTCGGAATGCTCAGACGGAGTGCCTGAGCATGGCAACTACGGTAAAATCCTCAAAATGCGCACTACTCCCCAGGAATTGTTGGTTATGATCACCAATCCAGAGTTTCGCATATTTGACCAGTGGCAGGTTCAGACTCAAGCCCTGATTCAGCAAAAAGCCGACTGTTATCTGTATTCCAGCCTTGACGAACAAGTCGTCAAAGCTGCTATGCTAACTCCGGCCGTCACACCTTGCGCAGTTATAACCCAGGTGTTTGAAAAAACACCTGGCGCCAGTGTTGCCGTATTGCCGCAGGGACCTTTGTCAATCCCGTTTGTTAAATAGCCAACTACATAGATATTCACTTAGGAGGAGAAAACATGACAAACCAGCTCACTTATGAACAATTCTCGGCAGAGGCCGCCAGCCTTATGCCGAAAAACGCCTTTATGACTACCGCCCATAACGATAAAACCAATACCATGACAATTGGTTGGGGCAGTGTTGGCATTATGTGGGGCAAACCGATATTTACCGCCATGGTGCGCCAATCTCGCTATACCAAAGAGCTTGTGGAAGCAAGCGGTGAATTCACAATTACCCTGCCACTTGCCGAGATGAAGGAAGCCCTAGCACTGTGCGGCTCAAAATCCGGACGTGACCTTGACAAGATTGCTGCCGCCAAACTCACACTGTCTGCCGGCCAGGTTATCGCCACCCCGGTTATTGAGACTCCTGGTTTACAGCTAGAATGCAAAGTAGTATTTAAGCAAACCATGGAACAACAAAACCTAGATTCGGCCAACCAGACAAAATGGTACGCTAACGGCGACTATCACACTCTGTATTTTGGTGAAATTGTCGCTGCTTATAAGACTAACTAACACCATATACCATGTAAAAAAGCAAGGATGTACTTCCTTGCTTTTTTGTCTATACTTCACCTACAGGGGAGGCTTGACCTAATTGCTCACACCGGAAGCACCAGCGATCTTTGCCGTAATCTTTTTCTCGAGCTTTCTGCAAACCATCACCGGTTTTGGTTATGCTTTGTCGGCGACTCCTCTGCTGGCACTCATTCTTGATCCTAAAGACGCCGTTATGTTTGTCCTGTTTACTGGTATTATCACTAAGCTGGCTTTGCTCTGCCGCCTCTGGCATCAAAGCAGTTTTTCCGCTATTCGCCTTCTGTTTGCCGCCAGTTTAGCAGGTGCACTGCCTGGTGCTTATGTGCTTAAAATAGTCAGCAATGCTACTTTAAAACTTACTATTGGTCTGGTGCTTATTATCATTACTGTTGCCATGGCCCGTGATTTTCGTGTGACCATTCGTGAGCCGCGGCTGGCCCAGAGTGTTGTGGGCGTTGTGAGCGGCTTTTTAGCAACAACCACCAGCCTAAGTGGTCCGCCTGTTGTTATGTATTATCTTAACGAACAACTGACTAAAGAAACTATCCGCGCCAATTTGACACGGTATTTTATTTTAAGCAATACCGCCTCACTGGTTCTCTCCTATTTCTTTGGGACCTTAAAGCCGGAACTGCTGGCCGCCAATACCCTGATTTGTTTACCTGCGATTGTGCTCGGGGTAGGGCTTGGCGAAAAATTATTTGCTAAATTCAACGCCAACATTTTTAAAAAATTAGCGCTGGCAGTCATCGCCGCCAGCGCAATTATCAGTATTTTCTCAGGTCTGCGTCACTAATTGGCTTTTGCCGCCTCTTTTTCTCTGTCCCGGTCAGCCTTGGCTTCATGCCAGGCATCCCGTGCCATGCTGTATACCCGTGGTTCCAGTTTGGCAGTCGGACTGCCAACAACCTTGCCCAAGTACAGCAGCGCCTTTTCGGTTTGCCCTGTTCGACGCGCCAGCTCGCCAATCAAATAGCTAACTGCCGCCTCACTCAGTGTGCCTATTGGCAGCCGCTCACGGAATAAAGCCTGTTCATAATGCTCACAAGCTTTGGTGAGTGAGGTTTTTTCTTCTTCCTCATGTTCACCTTCCCGATACAACCATGCAAGTTTAAGCTGTAAGTCGGCAAGTTTGCTGGTCGGTGCCGCAATAAGCTCGGCAAAAAAGATAGCCAGCTTGTAGGTCGCAATCGCTTGTTCCCGGGTACGAATCCCGCTATAATTTACATTTACCGTTCTATTTGCTAAAAATTTAGATATTTTATCTTGAGCAGCTACCGTTAACTCCTCAAAACAGGTGTCCGGAGCTGCATAGCCGCAGTGAGAACACACCCAAATAGTATAATAGTAAGGATTGATACTTTGAAAATGAGAACAAAAGTCACTATCCTGCTTTATTAATACCTGTCTACCACGTGTACGGGTAACATCAAATTTGTTCTTACATATTGGGCACTCTTTTTCTACTGAGTAAGTTGGCTCTGCCATTGTATCGCCTCCATATATACCTTACCACTATACCAGTTCGGTTTCAAGAAATATTTAACATATCGAGTTGCAGTGTCCACATTTGATAAAATAAACCGCGTGCTGCCAGTAATTGCTGGCAGGTTCCCTGTTCTGCGACTTTGCCATTTTCAAGCACGATGATTTCATCCATAACTTCTAAGCCTGTTAGCCGGTGGGTTATCAAAAGCATCGACGAGCCAACCGCCGCCTGCAAAATATGGTTCATCACTACCTGCTCGGCTTCGGCGTCAAGTCCGGCAGTCGGCTCATCCAGAAGCCATACCGGCGCAGTCTTAAGCAATGCCCGTGCCAAGGCAATTCGCTGCCGCTCACCGCCAGACAGCGCCAGTCCGTTTTGACCTGTCAGCGTGTTAAGTCCTTGTGGCAACTTGGCGAGAAAATCATTTAACCCGGCAGCCTCGACTGCAGCCATAAGTTCAGCAGGTGCAGCGTTCGGCTTAGCCACTAAAATATTATCCCTGATACTGGCATTGAACAAATAGGTATCCTGGCTTACCACGCTGATCAGCTTACGAACTTGCTCTGGCGCATACTGTCTGATATCCTTGCCGTTAAGCAACAGACGCCCCTGACTGCTATCCCAGAAACGCAAGATCAGTCCGGCAATTGTACTTTTACCTGCCCCGCTAGCGCCTACTACCGCCAGTTTCTTTCCAGGCGGCAGACAAAAGCTGATATCTGTTAAAACCTGCTCCTGACCCGGCAAATAGGAAAAAACCTGCTCCTGACCCGGCAAATAGGAAAATGACAGCTTATCAGCCGCCAACGTCAGCGGTTCCTTAGGAGCTATACCTTGAACCGCAACAGCAGACACCTTGCTGGCAATCTGCTTAAGCCGCGCCACGGCAGCGGCACTTTCCCGCAGATAGCTGACAACTGCCGTCAACGGCAAAACAGCCTCAAAACTCCCTTGCACCGCCAGCGCCACAACTGCCAAATACACCCCATTTAGCTGTCCGTCCGCAACCTGCCGGGCCGCCAGCCCAATTACAATCAGAACTGTAAAATTTAGCCCTAAAACCCCAACAGTATCAGCCAACACTGTCATAGTGTTGGCTTTTTTCTGGCTGCTTTGCAGGCTGGCCGCCGCGATCAGCACTTTGTCCGCTTGGGTTTTTGCCTGACCAAATGCCGCTAATTCGGTAATTCCCTCAATACTGTCAGCTAGCAGCTCCTGAAAGCCTGCTCTTGCTGCTATAGCGGCACTGCCGGCTTTAGATCCCAGATAATACATGCCAATCGGTACTATGCAGCCTGTCAACACAATAAGTCCCAATACCGGCCAAATCAGCCAGTCAGCAAGCCACGCTAGTAATATTACTACCGTTGTAACCACTAATACAGCAATAAGCACCGGAAATACTGCACGCAAATAGAAAAACTGTAGTGTCTCGACATCGGCTACCAACCGGCTAAATATGTCGCCTTTGGCAAAGGCGGTGAGTTCACGCATAGTTAGCTGCTCAACCCGGCTGTATAGCCATACTCTAAGATCAGCCAGCAACCGGAAAGTAACATTATGGCTTACATAGCGTTCACCATAGCGGCAAATAGCCCGTGCCAAACCAAAAAACCGAACCCCGACAATAGCTACCGACAATTCACTGACCGGCGGATGCAAGGCAGCCGCAGAAATCAGCCAGGCAGAAGCCGCCAATAAACCGACATTGGCGCAAACCGTAAAAGCGCCAAGCATACAGGCAACCGCAGCCAACAAAACAGTCATCCGGCTGCCGATCAACATGCTAAGCATGAGCCACCCCTCCTGACTGGATAGCCATCAGCAGTTTGCTGTACATGCCCTTTTCCGCTAACAATTCAGCAGGTGTACCAACCTCAACAATTTTTCCGTCTTTTAATACAATGATTTTATCAGCCTGCCTGATGGTTGTCAGACGATGCGCAATGATTATGGCTGTCCGCCCGGCAAGCAGCCGAGCCAAGGCTTCATCCAGAACAGCCTGGTTTTTGACATCAAGCCCCCGCGCAACCTCATCCAAGATGATTAGCGGCGCATTTTGCAAAAAAGCCCTGGCAATGGCAATCCGCTGACGCTCACCGCCACTTAATTGATAACAGCTGCCCTCCCCAATTGGCGTGTCATAACCGTCTGGCAAACGCATAATAAACTCATGCGCTCCGGCCGCTTTAGCGGCAGCCATGATTTCTGCCGGCAAAGCAGCTTGGCGCGCCAATTTGATATTGTCGGCCACCGTTCCCTGAAACAAATGCGGCCGTTGCGGCACAAAGGCCACCTGCGCCAGCCAATCACCGATGCGTAGTGTCTGCAAGGGTACACCGTTTACCAAAATATCGCCGGCAGACGGTGCCAAAAAATGCAACAGCAAAGAAGCCAGCGTACTTTTTCCCGCACCGCTGGGTCCCACCACCGCCAAGTGCTGACCAGTCTCCACGGCAAAAGATACTCCTTGCAAAGCCGGCCTCTCGCCTTGCTGGTAATCGGCATAGACATTCCGAAACTCGATAGCAATCTGCTCCTGCCGTCCAAGCAAAGCTGATCCGCTATTTGCGTTCGGCCTTTGCAGTGCCAGCAAATCGCAAATACCGGCTGCTGCCGTTTTTCCCTCCATGCCGGCATGAAACTGACTGCCCAGCATTCGCAGCGGCTGATAAAACTCAGGTGCCAGCAATAGCACAAATAACGCCTGGTTAAAGGTAACCTCACCATATAACAGCCTTAACCCAACCGTTACTGCTACCAGAGCAGTACTGATCGTAGCCAATAGTTCTAAGGCCAGCGCCGACAAAAATGCTACCTTAAGCACTTCCAGGGTTGCACTGCGAAACTTATTACTTATCCGCCTGATAACTTCTGCCTGTTCGCGGCTCCGACCAAATATTTTCAGGGTTGTCAACCCTGATAACACATCTAAAAAATGCGCGCTTAATAAGGTAAGCGTCTCCCATTGCCGCTGGTTGCGTCTTTCAGCCATTTTGCCAATGAGCACCATGAACACCGGAATTAACGGTGCAGTCACAACCATAATAAATGCCGTGGTACTATCAAGCGGCCCTACAACCGTTAAAATAAATACCGGAATAATAGCGGCCTTGAGTAGCTGAGGCAAATATTTGGCAAAATAGCCCTCCAGTTTTTCTACGCCCTCGCCGATAATCGCAATGGTTTCACCGGCAGGCTGATAAGCCATTGCCACTGGCCCCAAATTCAATACATGCTCAATCAGCCGCTGCCGGAGAGAAGCTTTTACTTCTGCCGCCAGCGCGAAGGCCAATACGCCTTCGCCATACATAAAGATTGCTCTTGCCAGCACAATTCCCACCAGCAGCCATAAGGTCGGCCAAACATCATTAGGGTCCTGTTTGCCTAAAAATATCTTGTCAATGACCTGGGTAAGATAATAGGCCTGGGCAACAATCATCGCCCCGCCGCCAATCCCCGAGCAAGTAACAACCGCCAGTAAACCGCGCTGACGTTTAGCCTCTTTTGCTAACTCTTTATCAATCAGTAGTATCACCTGCCCTTATCTGATGACCAACCCGTTCTAATACTCCCGTCCTCTAAAGATGGAGTAAAGAACGGCTAAATCCCTGGATAATTTCGACTAGAATTCAGGCGTCAAAACGCCATCTGAATTGAGACTCCATTTATCTGCCTGGCTAACCCTCATTACTCTCTTTATTAGGTACTACAGCAACTATCAAGATTCCTTCCCTTTTGTTTTTTCAGACTTCCCAGCCGTTTTTTTTCAACAAAAAACGAGACTCCCACCTGCATCCCCGTTGACCGTAAGTCTTTAGCTTTCCGGTCATGTCAGGCACCAGCGTGACAATCTCGTTGTTATTCTTGTTTAATGCAACTGTTTCATGGGACCTGTTTCTTCAAGCTGGTCAATATCAACATGAACAGTATTGCGTTCTTCCAGATAGGTTACATGAGCCGTATTCCGGCCTTTATCCACATCTTCAATCCAGACATAATTATTTCGGTACTTAACCCCAATAACATCCGGCGACTTCATAATTTGTTCGGCTCGCGATGCATTCATGAAAACCACTCCTTTTTACAAGTAGTATTTCACCTGACACCGCTAGATTATTCCGAGCCTGGAAAAAGCCTCCGTTCTGTCAACCTAAACGTCAGTGCCGCTATAGTTTAGCGGCGGACAATCTTCCCGGATTAATCCAAGCAATTCAAGATCAACATACTTACCTGCGAGAAAAGCCGCTTTACGCAGTGTACCTTCATAACGGTACCCGCATTTTTCGGCAACCCGGCGGCTGGCATCATTGCCTGCAACAACAGTCAGTTGCAGGCGGGGAATCGGCTTAGATTCAAACAAAAAGGCTGAAAACAGCGCTAGTGCTTCAGACACATAGCCTTTCCCTCTGTCATCACGCCGGAAAATTTGATAACCGATCTCATACCCTGCCCGGTAATCGGCATTGCGAAAATAGAGAATCTCACCAACAATCCGGCCATCTTCTTCATGATCGATAATCAACAGCCGGCCAAAGTGGTCATGCCAAAAGCCTCTGTCGGCAAACCCGCGGCGAAATCCCGGTTCAGCCGGAATATCGATCAGCCAAAACTCTCCTTTTTGCGACACATCAGTCATTAACCTATAAATTAACTCAAGATCAGACTCACGTACTGTCCTGAGGCACACTTTCTTTCCTTGAAGTACACAACCACAATCCACGCAACCAACGCCCTCCGTTTTAGCTTCTGTATGCACTGACATACCTATAGTATTCCTTATTATCTAATATTATCATAAAAAAGTAAACCGTGGCGTCAGTATATTTATAGTAATTTAAAAAATTTTGTCAAAACCTGTAACTATTACCTTGCCGGCGGCATCAACGATGATTTCAGCGGTTTGCCCCTGGTAACCAGCAATATCAGGATGCCGTTTCAGTTTGTCAGATAAAAACAGCAATTGCTGATTCGCCGATGTTCTCAGATAGTCCTGTGCCGGCAAAGTCTTCTCATACGGCCCGGCAACCAGCAAATCAGTAACTGCCAGCAGCCGCTGCCAGTCCGAATTATTGCCAGCCGCAAGTTCATCAAAAGTATATCCTGTAAAAAGTACAACGGTTAATCCGCTGTCAGCCAGCTTTTCGGCCAGTTCAGCCAGGGATTTTGCCTGCTCAAACGGCTCACCGCCTGAAAATGTCACGCCCTCAATACCCTCAATAGCCAAAATACGCCCAGCCAGTTCCCGGACTGCAATTAACTCTTTGTCCGCAAAATGACGCATCTCTTGGTTAAAACAACCGGGGCAGTTACGGTTACACCCCTGCACCCAGACCACCGCCCGCCGTCCGGGACCATTACTGTGTGAAACCGGCAAAAAAGCTGCCATATTAAGCAGGCTGTCTTTTGGGGGTTCTGCCTTGCTCATCGCCGGTTATCTCGCACCTTGGCAACATCGGCCGGCTGTTCATAAAATTCCGGTGACATTTCCCGCACCTTGACCTGCCCTAAGGCTTCTTCAATGGGTTTCGTGATATCCAGACATTTGCCACCTTTGGCGCCGGCCACTTTGATACTGACCTGTCCAGTGGCATCAATAGTGATCTCGAGTTCTTCCTTCTCCATAATACCGCCCCCCCTTATGTTAGTCTGCATTGATCTCAAGCATCACCTGGCCTGAACCTGTTTCACCGGCAACCTCGCCGGGGTAAGAAGCCGACTGGGCACGGCCTTCCTGGAGCCACTGCCTGAGATACTGAATATTTTCCCGCTGTGAAACCGATAATGGCACTTGGCGTTTTAGTGATATTACAATATCTTCAGTGGTAATTTCCCGCATCTGGTCACTAAACGCCAAATACATAGCATCAATAACAGCCTGTTCAATTTCGGCACCTACATAGCCATCCGATTCTTTAACAAGGCGCTTAAGATCAAAATCCCGCGGATTGCGGTTACGTCGTTTAAGATGGGTGATAAAAATTTCGTGCCGTTCCAACATATGAGGCAAATCCAGAAAGAAGATTTCGTCAAACCGGCCTTTGCGCATAAGCTCAGGTGGCAACGCAGCAATGTTGTTGGCGGTGGCGACAACAAAACACGGCGCTTTTTTATCCTGCATCCAGGTCAGCAATGTGGCAAACACACGCTGACTGGTGCCGCCGTCACCGCCGCCAAAAGCAAACGCTTTTTCAATCTCATCCACCCATAAAATACAAGGAGCAATAGTCTCGGCAATATGCAGTGCTCGCCGACAGCGGTCCTCAGATTCACCAACATAGGAACCAAACAAAGCGCCAACATCAAGTCGCAGCAAAGGTAGTTGCCACAAGCTGCTGATCATTTTTGCCGTCAAACTTTTGCCGGTGCCGGGAATCCCCACCATAGCAATACCTTTAGGTGCCGGCAAGCCATAGTCGCGGGCATCTTTGGTAAAGGCCTGCTCCCTAAGCCGCAGCCAGTCTTTAAGCACACCCAAACCTCCGACACTTTCCGAGGTCTCGGTAGTACTTAAAAATTCAAGAGCTTCACTCTGCCGCACAAGCTGTGCCTTTTCTTCGGTAATCATGGCAATACTGCGATCATCCAGACAGCCGCAGGTAACAATCGCTTTGGAAAATACCCGGCGTGCCTGCCCGGCAGTCATGCCCATAGCGGCCTGCACTACCTTTTCGCGACCAGTTTCAGTCAAATTCATTTTGACATTGGCGCCTTTTAAGAGGCCATCCAGCACGCCATCAAGTTCTTCGCCATTAGGACGCCGCAGCTGAATCACCACAGCTTCGTCCTGCAGCTCATCAGGAATCTGGCCTGTAGGCGTGGTAATAACAATCGAGGTTCTGGTCTGGGTCAAGCGCTGGACAACACTGCGCAGCTTGCGCCTGACCGGCGCATTGGTCCAAAAGTCATGGAAGTCCTTACAGACAAAAATATCCCCTTGATTGTCCATACCGGTCTTTTCCATAAGGTCAAGCGCAACTAACGGATCCCGGCACTTAAGATCAATGGCCGACTTGCCTGTCAACACCACAAAGGCATCAGCCACATCCCAGGATAAACAGGTGCGGTTTTTTTGCTCGCACACTGCTTTGACGTGTTCAATGGCACGTTCCTCTTCCGGAGTTACAATGACAATTAGCGTAACCCTCGCTCTGATATAGGTATCAAACTGTTCGGCAAAGTTATCCATGTTTTTCCCCTCCCCCCTATACCCACCGGCGTACAACCAAGCGGATTTCACCGTTGTCAGCTCGCTGCTGCTCCACCACATTAAACCCCTGTTGGCCGATCTTGTTCATAACTGTTGTTAACGCATACTGCTGCTGTACTTTTTGTGTAAACTGGTGTTCATTGGTTCCCTGAACACCAAACCAGTCGGCAATATAACTGTATGTGCCGTCAGGGCCCAGGACAAAACCAATATCATAACCTTGCTGCATTCTCACCGCAATATCAACCGTTGTCTCCTGTCCCCGATATCCTTTTATCGTCATATTCTCTTCTACATCATAGCCCAACTCCTTCAGGCAGGCCAACAGCATTTCCTTGTTGGTAATCTGGGTTGTTACCTGAGTAAAATGCGACATGCTTTTTCCCCCTTCATACAAGCTTGGCTATCGCTATATTCTCCACAATAATCACATCACTTTTTATATCATAAGCCGTTATTAGCAAATGCCCCGCGCCATCCAGAACTGCATTAATCCTAATCACAGGCTGCTGCGCAAACGACGGTTGCTCTAGAGTAAGCAATAACGGATTATCTGCATTAATACATTGTTCTTGATTGCGATACACTAAAATTGCAAACTCCTGTTGGCCGTCATAACTGGCTTTAATAATTAGTTCACCAACAGGATCGTCACTGGGATAAAACAGCCCCTGCGGCACAAGCTCCCGGTAATGATAACCGTCTTTTCCCCAATAGCGTACAGTGTAACTGTGCTGTATACAGCCGCAGCCGGCAATACCGCCACTTAGCATGGCCGCGCCGCAGGCAGCGGCAGCCATAGGCTCGCGTTCATAGCAGGCAATACCGGTAAAACCGTCCTGGATAACAGCCAACAGATCAGAAGGGATCACCCAACCGGTTATAATAATGCCAGCTAGGCTGTCTGCCGGATATCCTTTCACGGTTGCGGTGCGCAGCACTTGCCTGATGGTGTCTGTTAACGCCGCAGCCGGTTCTTCCGCTCCCAGCCAGGCTGCATTATAACTTATTACCCGGACATGACGGCTGCTGCCGCCTTCCCCGGCCTCAGGCCTGACCTGGACCACCGCTGTTTCCACATACCCAGCACTTATATCAAAAATAATAAAAAGGTCTTCCGGCTTTAGCTGCATACCGGCGCCCCACGCAGCCGCCCAGGGTTGTTCAATCAAATCCAGACGACAAAATCCTGCCTTCGCGGCTGTTCCTTCCAGCCAATGCCGGTACCGCCGCCATGCTAGATCTGAAGAACAGACTGCCAGTGGCATGGCAAATGCCAGCATGGCTTCGCTGCCCAGGCCCAGCACCTGGCTGGACTTAGTAATAAAAGCAGCCAGATACTCTTTCGCCAGGTCTTGATTGGTTAAGAGACCGCTCTTTGTCAGCTGTTTTATCAACTTGCCTGTTACGACACCATATTGCAAATCATGAAACGTTTTTTCTGCGCAATCGCTTTCCACTGCTTCAAGCCCAATTAACCAGGCTTGGGTTTCTTGGTCATAGGCAACCAGTGACGGCGCAGCAAATACTCGCTTGCCTGCACCGCCTGTCACTGGCCGCGTCACCCCTGGCAAATACAATGTTTCAGCCTGATGAGATGACTCTCGCCAATAAGCAGCTACCGTATATGTATTGCCAAAATCAATTGCTAGCCGCCCGGCCATCACCATCACCTCACAGTTACAACATAATATCATACCGGAATTTTGCCGTAAGCAAACTATGCAAAAAACAACTGGCCTGCCATGTCTCAGGTTCCAGTGCGGACGCAGCCTTCATGGCTGCCGCAAACTGCCAGTCCTCATGGCTTGCCAAGGCCAACGGCTTACTTAACCGGAGCTGCCTAAGAACCACTCTCCCTGCGGGCGATTGTACAATTATCCTTGCACCGCTGTGGCTGACTGCCAACACCCTGCCGTCTTGCTGCATACTCCATAACAGTTTATTAGTAGCTGACTGCCACACTTTGATGGTGTTATCAGCAGCACTGCTTACCAGCAGCCGCCCATCACCGCTATATTTTAATCCCTGGACCTGATTACTGTGCGCCGCCCAAAGCTTATTGCCGCCGTCAGCACCTGTCAGTGCGTAGGTTCGAAGCCTGCCATCTCTTGCGCTGCCGGTGATAAGCCGCTGCCTGGGGTTAACTGCCGCTGCGCAAAAGAAACTGCCAGGATACTGCGCCTCAATATTCATGACCAAACCATCCCAGGACCAGACTTTGGCAGGTAAGAGTCCGCCGGCGCCGGCCAGCGCCAGCAGCTTGCCGGTCTCATCTGCCGCCAGTGCCGACACCTGCCCGCTCTGACCTTTTACGCTGCTGACCCATTTTACATCAGGCAGCTGCCAGATATGAGTTTTTGCATCTTGACCGGCAGTTACCAGATAGCGGCCGTCAGAAGTAAAAGTCAGTGCCGTAATAGCTTCTGTATGCAGATTAACCGTCCGCCATAATGTACCGTCAGTTGTCTGCCATAATCGCAACCGGCCATCGCTGCCGCCGCCGGCCACCAGCCATCCGTTAGGATGAAAAGCGGCGCAGACAATACTTACTGAAGTTTCTGGGCTTTCCAGCACAGCCAGCTGCCGCCCATCAGGTACAAACATAGACTGGCCGTCACGCGGACAAGTTGCGAGAATGTTTTTCCAGTCACCACGCTGCCAGAGCTTAGGAATCCAGGCTGCGCCGGTCAAAGTTAACACAATTTCGGCTGCCCAGTTTGCCGGCACAAGCAAGATTAACCGGTATAATTCCTCCCAGCGTTCCTGACTTGCTAATGTATCCAGCATAACCGCCCAATCTTGGTCTGTTAGCTCCTCATATTCAGCCCGGCGACCTGCTTTTAGCAGCAACCCGGCCAACAACAAACTATGCCCGCTTTGCCGAGTCGCCGCCAAAAATTGCTGTCGCTCAGCTGCTGATGCCTGGCTGTAGCCTTTGGCCAGTAACGGCCTTGTATCCTGCCAGTCGAGAGCATAGTACTTTTCCCACTGCCCGGTTATACAATAATACAGGGCAGCCTTATCATCAGCAGTTGGCGCATAATTAGCCACTACCACCCAGTTTCTCAGACGTTCCTGACCTTGGCTGAGTACGGTTTCACATAAGGCATCAATAGCCTGTTTGTCTGTTAAGGTCAACAGCAGCCGCCTGGCCCGGCCGGCGATTACCCGGTCAGCATCATCGACTGCCGCCAGCAGTGCAGAAGTAAGTTCTGCCCCTTCCGGCAGCATAACCCGGTCAGCCCCGGTCTTAAGGACTGTCAACAGGCGTAAACTAAGCGGTTTAGCAGCCAGATAACCGACCTCAACCAAAATTTGCTCCAGTTCCGGCCGGCGGCTCTCGGCCCAAAGACGGCATAATTCATCAATAGCGCTGCCATCAGTTAAACTGTTCAGTGCCCGCTGAGCCTCACCGGCAATTACCGCATCCTCACTAACTAAGGCCTCAAGCAATGGCGCAATGACTTCAGCCCCCATTCCTGCCGGAATAAACGACTTGCCGCCAGCCAGCGCCGCAACTACTTTCTTCCGTATTTCGTCAGCTACCGCCGCCTGTAGGGCAGCAGCTTCAGCAGTTTTCTCAGGTGATAATCCGCCCTCGGCTTCAAGCTGGAACTTGGCCATGATCGTACTTACAATTTCACGGATATTCTGGCGTTCACCCACAGCTAACTGTTTCGCTATCAAAGTCTCTGCCAGTTGCATAATTTCCGCCACAAAATCAGAGGGATACACCCAAGCCAGCTGCCGCAAAAATTCTTTGTCCTCATCACCAAGTCCCATGCTCTCACCACCTGTCTATATGCAACGCGGGATCTCTATTCCTTGCTAGAAATTAATACTCCAAATCTTTGGCAGTTACCCGTTTGCGGAATATCCAGTATACCCAGCCTTGATACACTAACACAACCGGTACCAACGCCAAGGCGGCAATCGTCATAATTGACAGCGTATAGGGAGTAGAAGCGGCATTGGCAATCGTCAGGCTCCAGGCCGGATTAAGACTGGAAACCATAAGCCGGGGAAACAATCCCCAGAAAAAGGCAATTGTCGTAAACGCCACTGTGAGGCTGCTTAAAATAAAGCCTGCACCATACCGCTCACTGTATACCGCACCATAAGCTCCGACAAACAAGGCAACCGCTCCCCATAGCGCAACTCCGGCACCGGTACTGGCAAATAAATCAGTATTGATATAAGTCAGGCCAACAAGAGTTAGGCAGAATATCGCTGTTAATATCCCGGTTCTTACGGCAACTGCACGCGCCCGTTTCACCATTTCACCCTCGGTTTTAAGCGTGAGATATAAGGCTCCATGAAAAATAAACACCAGCAGAAAGGCAACCCCACCGACCAGAGTATAGGGGCTGAGCAAATCAAAGAATGTGCCAACATATTGCATCTTAGCATTAATGGGCACTCCTTGGATTAAATTGGTTACAGCCACACCCCAAAGTACTGCCGGGATTACACTGCCAATAAAGATCAGCCAATCCCAGGTATTGCGCCAAGTCGGATTTTCATCCTTGCTCCTAAACTCAAAAGCAACACCCCGGCCAATGAGCGCCATCAGCATCAAAAACAACGCCAGATAAAATCCACTGAACAGCGTGGCATACACATGAGGAAAAGCAGCAAACATTGCGCCGCCGGCGGTAATCATCCAAACCTCATTACCATCCCAAACCGGCCCAATTGTATTAATAATTATCCGGCGTTCGGTATCGTTTTTCCCCAAGAAAGGCAGTAAAATTCCTACCCCATAATCAAACCCTTCGAGGAAAAAGAAGCCAATAAACAGGACTGTCAACAAAATAAACCACAATACACTTAGTTCCATAATGTCGCCCCCTTTGCTGCCGGTTTACTCATTTGCGCTTGCGCCGGTGTTTCTACAGGTCCCTGCCGGACAAACTTCTGCACAAGATAAATTGCCGCAGCCGCCAGCACTGCATATACCAACGTAAAGCCAATCAGCGAAATCCAGATACTAATCGTTCCCACAGACGGCGACACAGCCTGCTCCACCTTTTGCAAACCAAATACAATCCACGGCTGACGCCCGCCTTCAGCAACAAACCAACCCGTGGAATTTGCAATATAGGGAAGTGGCAAACTCCATAACACAGCCTTAAGCAGCCATGGTTTTGTTTCCAACTGGCCGCGCCACCAGAAAAAGCCTGTGGCCGCAACCACCAACAGCATAACGCTGCCGGCAGCTACCATAATACGAAAGCTCCAAAACACCGGCGTTACCGCCGGCACATAATTTCCCGGTCCGTAAACAGCTATATACTCTTTCTCAATATCCTTAATTCCCCTGATGGGTGTATTAGGGTTGTTATTCGCTAATATCGACAACATGGCCGGGATTTTTATTTCCATCGAATTAGTTTTATTCTGTTCATCAATAATGGCAGCTACCGCAAAAGGTGCCGGATTTGCCGTCTCCCATAGGGCCTCTGCCGCCGCCAGTTTCATAGGCTGCGCCTTGGCAATAAACTGTGTCTGCGCATGGCCACTTCCCATCAGCAAAAACAGGCTCACTGCTGTCCAGATTATCCCCAGCTTGAATGAAGCTCGGAAAAACTCAACATGGGTTTTGCCGATAAGATGGTATGCGCTAATCGCCAGCACGAAAAAACCCGCCGTTACCAGGCCTGACAACACCGTGTGAGGGAATTGGTAAAATACATATGGATTCGTAATCAGCGCGACAAAATCGGTCATTTCGGCCCGGCCATTATTAATAACATACCCCACCGGGGACTGCATAAAAGAATTGGCCGTCAGAATCCAAAAGGCCGACAAATTAGTTGCCAACGCCACAATCCACATACTGGCCGCATGCATTCTTTTAGACAGGCGATCCCAGCCAAAAATCCACAGTCCCAAAAATACCGATTCCAGATAAAAAGCCGTAAGCGCTTCCATAGCCAACGGCGCACCGAAAATATCCCCCATAAAACGGGCATATTCCGACCAGTTCATACCAAAATGAAACTCCTGAACAATACCTGTGACCACACCCATAGCAAAGTTAATGAGAAATAGTTTCCCCCAAAATTTCGTCTGCTCCTTATACATTTCATTACCGGTGCGGACATAGATAGTTTCCAGAATGGCTACAATCAGCGACAACCCTAATGTTAAAGGAACAAACAAAAAATGATAGATTGTTGTTATCCCGAATTGCCACCGGGATAAAAGTAATTCTTCCATGCTTCTACCTCCTGCCAGAATTATTTATTTTACCTGCCATTGCGGCAAACGTAACACTGGATAAATCGGCTGCCAACTTGTTCTGAATAGCTGCCAACGCCTGATGCACTGGACATTCCTGTTTACAATGCCGGTTGCAACTGCTGCGATCAGCCAGACAGCGGTGAATGCCCAGCGGCCCCTCCATGGCATTAATAACATCATACAGAGTAATTTCTTCAGGCGGTTTCGCCAATGCAAATCCACCGACAACACCGCGGTAAGACCTTACCAGGCCGGCTGCCGCCAGCTGCCTCATAATCTTTTGCAAAAACCGCGGCGGAATGTTTTGCCGCTCGGCAATAGTTAACCCTCTCGCCACCTCCCCAAATGGCAGCCCAGACAAATATAACACTACGCGAAAAGCATAATCGGTAGCCTGATTAAGCTGCACAGCCTCACCACCTTTTTGTTGTTAAAGCCAAAGTATACTGCACCAGTATGGTATTAATTTCATTGTATTTCTCTAGTTAATTTTTGTCAATATCTATTTGTTAGAAAAATATATCAATGGATAATAGTTACTAAATTAACATTGTTGTATTGTGTATACGCAATAATAAAAAAGCAAGAAACACACCTTGCAGCATGTTTCTTGCTTATCCCTTTAACCATATAATGCAGTTATCTTATAAGGTCTTATAAACTAAACTTGCCTACAGCCACTTGCAAATTCTCTGCCATAATGGCCAAAGCCTTACTGGCTGCCGTAATTTCTTCCATCGATGCCGAGGTCTCTTCTGTTGCCGCCGAAATGCTCTGGGTTTGACCGGCGGTATCTTTGCTTACCCTGTCAATATCTCTCACCGATGCCACAATCTGCTGACTCCTGGTTGACATTTGCTGAATTGCAGCCGATATTTCCCGAACTTGCACTGACACTTCTCCCACCAGAGAAACAATTTCCTTGAAAGCTTTGCCTGCGGTGTTAACCACTTCCCCGCCAAGTTTGACTTCGTGTGATCCTTCATTGATGGCATTTACCGAGTCGGTAGTATCTGTCTGAATTTCTGTGATAAGATTGGCAATTTGTTTAGCGGCTTCCTGAGATTGCTCGGCCAGTTTGCGCACTTCTTCCGCAACTACAGCAAAGCCTCTTCCCTGCTCACCGGCACGGGCAGCTTCAATGGCGGCATTAAGAGCCAACAAATTGGTTTGACCGGCAATTCCGGAAATGGTATCAACAATCTGTCCAATTTCCTTAGAGCGTTCACCTAATTTTGTCACAACCTCTGCCGACCCGGCAACTGTTTTTTCAATGCTTGCCATTTGATTTATGGCCGCATCTACGGCATGGCCCCCCTGATTGGCCGTGTCGGTTGCCTTGTCAGCCATCAGAGCCACCTCGCCAGCATTAACCGCAATTTGACGGATATCTTCCGATATTTCCTCGACTACCGAAACGGTTGCCGCAACCGCCGTAACTTGTTTGGCCGCACCTTCAGCCACCTCAGTGATAACAATAGCCACCTGCTCGGTTGCCTGGGCCGACTGCTCTGCCCCAGCTGTCAATTCTTCTGACGAAGCAGCTACCTGTTCGGTTGTGCTGGCAATCTGCTGAACCAACTGCCGCAAGTTGCCTTTCATAATATTGAAAGCCCTGGCGACTTGCCCGGTCTCATCGGAAGAGTTGATTACAAGCTCAGCATAATTCAGATTGCCTTTGGCAATCTCATCGGCCGCCAAGGTAATCTGCTGAATGGGTTTAGAAATACGCCGGCTGATGAAGTAGCCAATACCAAGCGACAACCCTGCCACAATAACATTAACAATAAGCAGCACTTGCTGAATACTGCCGGCTCTAGCTGCCTGCGCTTTTTGATCGGCCTCAACCAGTTTGTTAATTCCCGTAACCAATTCCTCGGCAGCACCCATCGCAGCTTTGTAAGGCGCACCGGCATCCCGCATATACTGGGCAACCAGTTCTGCATTGCCAGCTTTTTTAGCGGCAAACGATTTTTGCGCGATTTCTTCATAAATATCTTTTTGCGCTTTCATGGTTTCCATAACTTTTTTGCCTTGTTCACTTTGAATAATTTCGCGTAAATCAGTCAGCTTTGCTTCGGAATCTTTGCGATAGTTGTCAAAAATCGGAATGTCTGCCGCATCACCGGTAAAATTAAAGCGTCTCATGGCTACGGCCTCATTTGCCAAATCAGTAGCGAACCCCTGAGTCAAAGCCACTCTGCGCAAATTGTTCTGCATTGCCTTTTCATAGGATGAGTTTATCTGCCCAATCTCATAATAAGTAAATCCACTCATAATTACTACCAGCGCAATAACAATAAAAAAACCGCCGGTGATTTTCTTGCCAATTGTCAAATTCAAGATTCCCATCTCCCTAATTAACACATAAGTGCTTTCCCTCCTAGTTATGCAAAATACATGCCAATTTCTCTATACCCATAAAAATATTCCGTAAACCTGCATAGAATCTACGCGCTTAATCCCTGACACTTTTGTCCCCTGCTAAATTCTGCATGGGCCAATTCTGTACACTTGACGAAAATTGCACACTTATCCTTTAATTTCTGTGCAAATTTTGTTATGGTTAACCTGTTATCACTACTGTAACCACCTACAAAAATGCCTCTGGCAGGTCAACCCTGCCAGAGGCATAAAAGTATTTATTGCCGGTTACGCATTTGTTCCAAGCGGTAACATAAGGCTCTAAGCGACATATCAAGATATTTTGCCGTTGCCGTCTGATTGCCATTATGTGCATCAAGTACGGCCTGAATGATAAGATCGTTATATTCTTTGATAGATAAACCGCCTGCCGGCATAGGTAATACTACCTGTTTTTCCTTGGTACTTGCCGGCTTATCAGCCGCTACCGACAGAGTCGCAGCCGGGGACACCACTTTTGCCAGATGCTCTGCCTGCAGTTCGGCATCATCATACATAAAAGCAACCCACTCCATGGCGTTACGCAATTCCCGTACATTACCAGGCCAGTCATACTGTTTCAAGAGTTGCTGCGCCTCAGAGCCTATACCGGCAAACTGCTTTTTCTTGGTTTGCGCAAACTCTCGCAAAAACAGCTCGGCTAACGGCACAATCTCTTCTCGTCGTTTTCTAAGCGGCGGAATGACAATATGGCCGACTTTCAGGCGATAATAAAGATCTCGCCGGAATAATCCCTCTTCCATTCTTTTTTCCAAATCAACATTGGTGGCACAGACAATGCGGACATCGGCTTTAATTTTTTTTAAGCCGCCGACCCGGTAATACTCTCTGGCTTCCAGCAGTCTAAGCAGTTTAGCCTGCATTTCCTGCGGCATCTCTGCAATCTCATCCAAAAACAGCGTTCCTCCTGCCGCGGCGTCAAGTTTGCCCTTTTGCCCTTTGCTCAAACTGCCGCTGAAGGCGCCTCCTTCATAACCAAACAATTCGGTTTCAAACAGATTATGGGGAATGGCCGCACAGTTAAGTTCAACCAGCGGACCTGCTACCGTTTTAAGGTTAGAACCATAGTGAATAATACGGGCAACCACTTCTTTACCGGTACCGGTTTCTCCTTGTATGAGGACTGTCAGTGTCCTGTCAGTATGAAAGCGCTGCGCAAGTTCAGCCACCTGCTGCATGCCTGTAGAAAAAATCCCCACATTACCAATAACAGTCTCAGCCATCATTTTGCGCATACGGTTTAGTTCAAGCTCGGTATTCTGGGTTGCCGACTGCAGCTTATCGTCAAAATGCTCGGTGAGCTCTTTGTTCTCACGGAGCAGCGCCTGATGTTCAGACACCCGCAAGGCAATTGCCGCTAACTCCTGGGCATCAACCGGCTTGAGCAGGTAGTCATAGGCGCCGGCCCGCAGGGCAGCTACCGCTGTTTTCATATCTCCAAAACCAGTAAATAACACAACATCAGTCCGCCAGCTGTCTGGTTGTTCGGTAATGGCCTTAGCCAGTTCAATGCCGGACATACCTGGCATTTGAATATCAGACAAAACAAACGGATAATCCGCCTGTTTCCACATAGCCAGCGCCTCTGTAGCATTGTCGCACTCGGTTACCATATGTTCCTGTTCCCTCAAGAACCAGGCTACCGCTTCACGGCTGTGACGATCGTCATCTACCAGTAAAATCTCCATAACTAACCTCCTAAATGGCTTCTTTGCTTCTTCCAGGCAACGTAATTAAAAATGCAGCGCCCTCATTTTCCCTGGAAACAACACTAATGGTTCCCTGGCAAGAGGTAACTATGGATTGTACAATTGATAATCCCAGTCCAAGATTTTCACTGCCTGATTTGGTGGAAAAAAAGGGCTCAAATATTTTGGTTCGCTGGGTATCACGGATTCCCGGGCCGGTATCGGCAACTTTAATATACACATTGCTTTTGCTTGACCAGGTTCGGATAAATAGCTGCTTCTCCTGACAACCGCCGGCATCCATCGCCTGCATGGCATTTGATGCCAAGTTAACAATAAGTTCTTCCAATGCTGTAGGCATTGCATACACAGCAGGCAAAGCCTCGGCAAGCTCTTTATTGACTGTGACGCCATGGGCAGTTAACTGGCTGCCTATTATTTTGAGAGACTGCTCAACCGCTTCGTTTACCTGGCAAAAGGTTGCCTGGCTTTCATCACGCCGGATAAAGCTGCGCATATGTAAAATAATATTATTGATGCGGTCAGCCTGATGAGATATCTCTTCCACATTCTTTATGACATCAGCAACCGGCCGTTCTTTGCCGTTATGATATGCGTAAACCATGCCGCTGGCTATCATTTTAATAGAGTTGAGCGGTTGATTAATTTCATGCGACAACCCGGCCGCCATAGTGCCAAGTGAAGATAATTTTTCGGCCTGGGCTCTTACCTCATTGGCCTTGGCCATAGCCTGGGCTGCCATCTTTTGTTCGGTAATATCTTCTTTTATGACAATAAAGTTCGTAGTTTCTCCTTCACTGTTATGCACAGGTGTAATGGACATCACTTCATCATAAAAGCTTCCGTCCTTCCGGGACTGAGAAAATTCCCCCCGCCAAGCTTCATCGGCAGAATTAAGCTGCTGCCAGAAACGCTGGCAAAAGCCCTCATCCTCATAGCCTGACAGCAGCATCAGGTTTTGCCCGAACGCTTCTTCTTCCGCATAACCCGTCAAGGTCGAAAAAGCCGGATTTATCCATTCAACTTTGCCGTCTTTGCCGGTAATGACAATAGCATTAGCAGCAGCTTGTAAGCCGGTCATTAAAAGAGTAAGCTGCTGACGGCTTGTGGCGGCACTGATAGCAATAGCTAACTGCTGGGCAAAATTTTGCAACCGTTCCACAATGCGTTCATCCCAATAGGCCGGCTTATTACTGACAAGATAAAAAGCACCCACTGTCTTGCCCTTAAGAGTAAGCGGCAGCGCAATTTCAGACTGAATATCTTCCTTGTCAGCCTGCAATTCTGCTATTAGCTTTTCCTGCCAGTGTAATAACTGTTCCTTGCACTGCACAATCTGAATCTCACCGGTCGCAATCGCCTTTCCGCTTAACACCCCGATAGCATTGCACCGCAGCGCAGTATTCCCGTTCTTTATTGCCAGTTTGCCAGCAGCTGCGGTTATCCGGGCAGTTCCCTCGTCTTCCAGCACCACCCGGGCAAGCGTTACTTCAAAAACCTGGCATAACTGCTGACAAACATAGTTTAGGATTTCTTCGATACTTTGCTCTGCCAGCACCCTGGCAGAAGTCTGCGTTAAAATGCGGTCACAGGCTTCATCCTGTTTCTTTTCCGTGATATCACGTATAATGGCTACGATTTCTTCATTGGCACCGGCCGCTAAGCGAGCTTCAAACTCCCGGGGGCTTCCATTTATCGGCAACTGGTATTCCACGGTTGCGATTTCACCGGAGGCAACCACGGTCTTAACCATAGTCTCAAATTTTTTGTACAAGGCCGGCGGCAGCACAGTAGCCATATTCTGATTGAGCAGTTCATGACGGGGCAAATAAAGATCCTGATGTTTTGACTGGACATCTAACACCTTGCCCTCCCGGTTTAACCGATACAGCTTATCAGGCACAGCCGCCAGCAGGGCAGCTAACCGTTGCTCACTCTCCAGCAACGCCTTCTCGGTATCTTTGTGTTCCTGGATTTCCAGCTCTAATTCCTGGTTTTTCAGGCGAAGCTCTGCTGTTTTTTCGCCAACAGCCTGGGCAAGCCATTTTTGTCTAAGGAACAAATTATTAAGGAACATCAGCAGCAAGCAAAGAACTAAGCCACCTATTCCCCAGATAAGCCCGTGCACATAAAAATTATGTGCCGGCAGGCGGCTCCAGCCTACCGTTACCTCCCAATCGGTATCAGCAACCTTAAGCACAAACTTTCGTACAGGCGACTGGGGCGACATCTGATTAAGTGTATACAACACGCTGTTATCTGCCGACCGCACTTCAACATAATAGTCATAATCTATATCATCAGGCTCGGTAGTTACCTGTTTTACCACATCCTGCAGCACTTTTTCCGCTACAAAGGAGGCCCAGACCAAGCCGTGAAAACGCTCTCCGTAAAACAGCGGCGCCCTTATACCAAAAACGGCAACCCCGTTAGGCAGCTCGACCGGTGCCTTATTAACGGTAATTATCCTCTCTTGTGCCGCTTTGAGGGTTACTGTTGAAAAATCAGGATATTTGCTGGTATCAGCCAAATTAATATCAATAAAGCGCTGCTCCGGATCATTGGGATACCAGTAGCGTGAAATATGATTTTCATCCGAATAACCTACCCCAATAATATCGGGAAACTCCCGCAGCGTTGCAATTGCCAGTTGTTCAAAAACAGCTTTGTCCGGAACCGCTGGCAAGAGCTGCATAAAAAGTCCCATATCCTCCGCTGCATCCAGGTTATGCGCCAGCTTGGCCGCCATTCGCTGTTCCAGTTCTTCGGTAAATCGCTCTAAAATTACGATATTATGCTCGGTCTCCTGCTTGTAATAGATCCGATCAATGCCAAAGATACAGAGCAGCCCAACACACAAAACCACCACAAATGCCCAGCGTCTTTTCACGGTTCACACCAGCCCCATTATTTCATCATTTTATGTAGTATAATATTAACTTCGGTATACAACTAAAAATCCCTGTAGTTTTGACAAATGTCATGCAAAAAAACGATGTTTTGCCGTTCCAGTCGCAACTTTCTTATTGCCGCTTTGCCAAGTCCGACCGCAAAGCAAAAATAAGCGGAACCTTTCGTCCGCTTATTTTCTATATAAAAATTCGTTACAACCCTTAGCTGTTCCCCGCCTCTGACTGCTTTTTATCGATGGCCTGCAATGCCCGGAAGAACTCGTCTCCCAGAGGCTTTTTCAAAAAGAGAAATGGCAAATTAGCGGGTTTTGCTTTGATGGTAATACATCCTGATATAATAATAGCCTCAAGCTCAGGGTTTTTCAGTCTCATCCTTCGCAGTACCTCAAACCCATCTAATCCCGGCATTTGATAGTCAATCACAGCCATGTCATGCACTGCAGGTGAATATTTTTCAATGGCTTCTGCCGGCGATAAATATTCATCACATTCATAACCCATCATTTCAATTGCAAATTTCATGCCCATTAAAGAGCCATTATCATCATCAACAAGCAATATCATCATAAATTATTCACGCTCTCCAGTTTTTCTCGCTTACATTTATCCGATAACTAACCCGTTCTAGTACTCCCGTCCTCTATAGGCGGAGTAATACCCCTACGGGCACAGGAGAACGGCTAAGTTCCTGGATAATTCGACTAAGATTCAGATAGGGTTAAACCCCCATCTGAATCAAGTCTCATTTATGTCCTATGCAAAAATCGCGCCAATTGCAAAAAACCTGCAAAATCAAGGTTTTTGCAGTAATAATTACATTTTTTGGGTGATAAATACAAACAAAAATTGCATAGGTATGCAATTTTTGTTTGGCAAATTTTGCATAGTTTCATAATTGCTTACATGCGACCGCTTTGTTTTGTCCATTCTAGCAGCCGCATGGCGAGTTCGGGAGTGAGCTTACCTGGCGTTAGGCACCAGTTCCAATTATCGCCGACTGTCCCTGGAGTGTTCATCCTGGCCTCGCTATCTAAGCCCAGCACATCCTGAAGCGGCAAAATAACAGTCTCTGCCTGACTCTGGTATGTCAGGCGAACAAGTTGTTGACAGATACCGCGTTCACTTTGATCATTTGTTACCTGCAGCCTGCTAAGATATTCTGTAATCCTGCACTCTAGCTGCGGCTCAGTAACAGCCAGCTTGCGATACCAGCCAAGCAAAGTGTCATTATCATGTGTACCTGTATAGGCAATGGTATTCCAGCCGGTATTATGAGGAAAATCCGGCGCAGTCCGATCATCACCAAAGCTAAATTGCAGTACTTTCATGCCCGGATAGCCAAATCTATGCTTTAGTCGGTTAACAGCCGGAGTAATTACACCCAGATCTTCAGCCACCAGCGGAAGTTTTCCCAATTGACTCTCCAAAGCGGCAAAAAATGCGACACCTGGACCAGCTACCCAGCGCCCGTTGATGGCAGTAGTTTCACCGCTAGGAATTTCCCAGTAAGCCTCAAAGCCCCGGAAATGATCAATGCGAACCTTGTCGACAAAAGTCAGCAGCCAGGCCAGCCGCTGTTGCCACCAGCGGTAATTATCATCGGCCATTTTATCCCACCGGTACAGAGGATTGCCCCATAGCTGGCCAGTAGCACTGAAATAGTCTGGCGGCACCCCGGCCACCTTAGTCGGCTTGCCGACTGCATCAAGCTGAAATAACTCCGGGTTGGCCCAAACATCAGCGCTGTCATGAGCAACAAAGATCGGCAGATCGCCGAGAAGGCCAATCCCCCTGTTGTTAGCATAAGTCTTTAATTCCTGCCATTGTTGCCAAAAGGTGAATTGCAGAAAACACTGATAAGCAATTTCCTTGTTAAGCGTCTTCCGGTACTCTTTAATCACAGCTGGTTGCCGCATCCTGACAGCATTGTCCCACTCTGTCCAAGGCAAGTCTTTATATTTGGTTTTTAAGGCAGTAAATAAGGCATAGTCAGGCAGCCACCCTTCGGAAGCCTCGATAAAGCTTTGGTATTCGTCCGGTTGATCGGTCTTGCAAAACCCTTCAAAGGCCTTGCGCAACAGCTTTTCTTTACAGCGCTTAACCAGCTGGAAGTCAATATAGTTACCCTGTTGTCGATCAGCGGCTTTGCACGACAGTTCCTTTTCAGCTAACCAACCGGCAACTGCCAACTTTGCCGGTGAAATCAACCATTGATTGCCGGCAAAGGCCGACAAACACTGATAGGGAGAATCACTAAACCCAACCGGATTAAGGGGTAGAAACTGCCACCACCGCTGTTTTGCCGCTGCCAGAAAATCAATAAATTCATAAGCCGCCGGTCCCAGGTCGCCAATCCCAAACTCAGTAGCTAGAGAGGTCGGATGCAGCAAAATACCACTTGACCGCTTAGACTTGCCCTGTTGCCTATCGGGCTGAGCGACAAGCAGTCTGCCGCGCAGCGGCTCTATTACCATTGCCAATTCGCCGTCTTCTGGCAGATCAAATTTTTCACCTGTCAGCACATCAACAACGGCAACCTGATCGGCAAACCAATTTTGCAGCTTAAGCTGGACTCCCGCAGACTGCTCCTTACTCCGATTAAAGACAATCACCGCCGCATTATCGGCTGCCAGTTCGCCAAAAACATCTTGTCCACCGGCAATACGTCGCACATAACCGTATACATCGCCCTCAGCCAGCAGCAGGCACCACTCGCCTGTCCGCAGCACCTGATATTGACGGCGGAGTCCGACCAAAAGTTTGTACCAGGCCAAAAGGTCTTGCTGCTGCTGTTGCCATGGATAGGGACGGCGGTTTAAAGGATCACTATAGCCCTCCACCCCTGCTTCATCGCCATAATATATGCTAGGAACCCCCGGAAAAGTCATTTGCCACAATACGGCCAGTTTGAGACGGGCAATCCCGAGATCGCGCTGCGCCGGTAAAAGCTTGTATTTAATTGCGCCAAGCTTGCTCAGACTTTCCTCAGGCGGCGCTTCGGCCAATAAGGTCAGGATGCGCGGCACATCATGACTGCCGATAATATTCATATTGGCATAAAAGTTTTCTTGGGGGTAATTTTCGTACAAACTGAAGAGTTCCTGATGCACCGTCTGAGCCGGGTTCCAGCCCAGCAAAAAATCTAGCACAAGCTTGCGGAAGGGATAATTCATAACCCCGTCAAGCTCTGTGCCGTCAAAATACTGCCGCAGCTGTCCATACGCCACCTTGCGCGAGGCATCTTCCCATACCTCGCCGATAACTACAGCCTCCGGCTTAGTCTGTTTAAGGGTTTTATAAAATTTTTTCAAAAAGCTTTCCGGCAATTCGTCAGCCACATCCAACCGCCAGCCTTTGGCGCCGGCCTTAAGCCAATAGCTAAGTACACTATCATCATCTTCAATAATATAGCGCTGGTAGGAGGCATCGTCTTCATTGACATTGGGCAAATTGTCAACACCCCACCAGGACTCATATTCTTTCGGATAATTACTGAATTTGTACCAGGAGTAATAGGGGGATTGTGGCGACTGGTATGCACCAAGCCCAGGATATGTCTCCTCTTTATTAAAGTAAATACTATCGCTGCCGGTATGGCTGAATACCCCGTCAAGGATAACGGCAATCCCCAGTTCTTCCGCCTTAGCACATAGTTCGCTAAAGAAGCTATTGTCGCCAAACATGGGGTCAATGGTTTTATAATCGCCGGTATCATATTTGTGATTGGAGGGAGCGTCAAAGAGTGGATTAAAGTATATTGCTGTTATGCCGAGCTCGGCCAGATAGGGGAGTTTAGCCATAACTCCGGCCAAATTGCCGCCAAAGAAATCATAGGCCAAAATGTCGCCGGTATCCGTATCCCGGGTATACACAGGGCTATCCTGCCAATTGGCATGTAGCAAACTGCCTGGGCGGGGGTTGAGGATTTTCCCGTCTGGTAAACCGTTAAAGAACCGGTCAACAAAGATCTGATACACAATCGCATGTTTAAACCACCCCGGGGTCACCGACCCTGGAAGGTAGGTACTGATTTGATAAGAAGGGGGCGGCGTATTGGCGATTTGCCCAATGCCGCCTGCTTCACTTGTATTGTTGCCATAATAATAAATCTGCCCGCCCTGCCTGATAATAAAGTAATACCAAAGAACACCTGGTTCGTCCGGGATGGTAAAGACGGCTTCATACCAATGCTTGTCGGCATTCTCCTCCACACAGCGCATATTGATGAGGGTTTCGCCAAAACCGTCCTGCCATAAGCGCAGCTGCACGGCATCACCCAGCGTTTTATCCGGACACTGCGGCGCAGCAACAAGCAGTCTGAGCATTATCTCAGAGTGACAAGAAGCAGCCCCAAAAGGGCTGCGAAAATCCTTGTTATGAGAATTATGCAGTATCCAGCCTTCATTCATACCGGTTTACCTCCAGATCTATTTTTCATCAGATAAATAGAGAACAGTTAGACATCGGATAAATAGAGATTTAATTAAGGGTGTTTTAACGCCGCCTTAATTCTAGTCGAAATTATCCCAACGTCTAGCCGCTCTTTACTCACTGCCATTAATGCATGAGTTTTAGAGCGGCTTAGTCATCGGATAACTGTCGGCTTAACCTGCCAAATGTCAATTGCATATTCTGCTACCGTACGATCACTGGCAAATCGTCCGGAAAAAGCGATATTGTTAATGGCCATGGACAGCCAGTCACGCTGCCTGCTATACAGGTTATTAATACGTTCCTGGGCGGCAGCATATTCTGCAAAATCCTTTAAGACGAAATACTCATCATTGGTACGCATGAGTGAATGGTGAATGCTGTCAAATTCATCAGAACTGACAGGCAAAAAGCCGTTTACAAGCTGATCAACCACCAATTTAATCCGGGGGTTGTCATTATATATATCAAGCACATTATAACCGCCATACTTATAATAGTTCAGCACCTGCTCGGCAGTCAGTCCAAAGATCACAATATTGGCGTCGCCGACTTCATCTTTAATTTCAATATTGGCGCCATCTAAGGTGCCGATGGTAACTGCCCCATTCATCATCAGCTTCATATTACCGGTGCCGGAAGCTTCCTTACTGGCTGTTGATATCTGCTCACTGACATCGGCAGCCGGAATGATAATTTCTGCCAACGAAACACTGTAGTTTTCCAAAAAGACCACTTTAATTTTTCCGCCGATATCAGGATCATTATTAATAACCTGCGCCAGCGTATTAATAAACTTAATGATGCGTTTGGCCAGATAGTAGCCGGTGGCCGACTTACCGGCAAAAATAAAGGTGCGCGGTTCTATAGCCAGGGTGGGATCGGCTTTCAGCCGGTTATACAAATCAAGAATATGCAAGGCATTTAAGGTCTGGCGCTTATACGCATGAATCCGCTTTACCTGCACGTCAAAAACAGAGTTAACATCAACATCAATGCCCATGGTTTTCCGGATATAGTCTGCCATGCGTCCTTTATTAGCTTGTTTAACAGCCTTTACTTTGCTCTGGAAAGCAGCATCCTGTGCAAAACGGTGCAAATTTGCCAGTTCATCAGGATGTGCCAGCCAGCTCTGGCCGATCGCCTCGCTAATGAGCGCGGCAAGTCCGGGGTTAGCCTTTGCCAGCCAACGGCGATGGGTAACGCCGTTGGTTTTATTGTTAAACCGATAGGGAAAAAACTCGTGGAAAGGCGCCATAACCTCATTTTTCAGGATATTACTGTGCACTTCAGCCACACCGTTGATACTGTAACTGCCGGCCACAGCCAGATTGGCCATGCGTACATCACCGTCGCCGATAATGGCCATCTTGCTGATTCGATCCCAGTCACCGGGGTATTTTTTCCAAAGCTCCGCACAAAAACGTTCATTGATCTCATAAATAATCATATACATTCGCGGCAACAAGGTCTTAACCATTTCAATCGGCCATTTTTCCAGCGCCTCAGGCAATATGGTGTGATTGGTATAAGAGATAGTGTGCCTGGTTATGTGCCAGGCCTGGTCCCACCCCAGCCCCTCTTCATCCATGAGAATGCGCATAAGCTCGGGTATCGCCAGCGCCGGATGGGTATCATTAATATGAATGGCAATTTTTTTATGGAATTTGGCTAGATCAGCCGGCGCTTGGCCGTGAGTGCGCTTAAAGCGTCTGATAATACTCTGAATACCGGCTGATACAAAAAAGTATTGTTGTTTAAGCCTGAGCGTTTTTCCTTCGGGATAATTATCATCAGGATAAAGAATTTGGGAGGTAGCCTCCAGTGAATACTTTTCTTCCACCGCTTTCAAAAAATCACCTTTGCTGAAAGACGAAAAGTCAAAGGTATTGGTTTCGGCACTCCATAGCCGAAGTGTATTCACAGTACTACAGTTGGCGCCGACAACAGGCACATCATAAGGCACAGCCAGCACAGGCTCATACTCTTCATGGCTGGCAACAAGACGCCCGCCCTGTGGCTCCATGCGAACAGTGCCGCCAAACTTAACGGTAACAGCCCGGTCAGCTTTGCGCACTTCCCATACATAGCCGTCTCTAAGCCAGTTATCAGGCAGCTCAACCTGGTAACCGTCAATAATTTTTTGTTCAAACATTCCATGACGAAAACGGATACCGGTGCCATGGCCGGGCAAATGCAAGGACGCCATCGAGTCCAGAAAACAGGCAGCTAAGCGTCCTAAGCCGCCATTACCCAGCCCGGCATCATGTTCCACAGCCTCCAGTTCGTTTAGATCAATGCCTAACTCCTTAAGCCCCTGGCTGCATATGTCGGTTATGCCCAGATTAAATAGATTGCTGCCCAGCAGTCTCCCCAGTAAAAACTCCATGGAAAAGTAATAGACCTGTTTCTCCTTACTTGTCTGATACTGCTGATTGGATTGATACCACCGCTTGCTGATAATGTCGCGGATCAGCGTGCTTAATGCAACATACTTGTCTGCAACTGACGATTCCTCAAGGCTTTGTCCAAACATAGTCTGTACTTTCTCGGTGAAAGCTTCCTTAAACTGCTCTTTAGACGTAAACATCGATTCATCCCCTCCATCCGCACATTTGGTACTAATCAATCCTCTGTAGGTGGGGTTCCTCCCCAATCTGAAGCAAGTCTCATTTAGCAACCAGCTTATCATAAAGCCGGCAGTACTCGGCGGCTGACTGCCGCCAGCTATGCTCTGCCTGCATGGCATTTTTTATTAAGGTATTCCAGACTTTTTTGTCTGGGTATAAGTCCACAGCCTGCTCGATTACCCTAAGCATCTCATGAGCATTATAATTGACAAACGTAAAGCCGTTACCCTGACCTGTTGTTATATTAAAGGGTTCAATGGTATCCCTCAGTCCGCCTACTTCCCGCACAATGGGAATACTGCCATACCTGAGGGCAATTAGCTGCCCAATACCGCATGGTTCAAAGCGGGACGGCATAAGAAACAAATCAGAACCGGCGTAAATCCAGTGAGCCAATTCCTCAGAAAATCCAATATTGGTCGATACTTTGTCAGGATGATGGTGCTCTGCTTCCCGAAACATATGCTCATAGCGGCCTTCGCCTGTTCCCAGCACAACCAACTGGACATTAAGCGACAAAATTTCTTCCATAACATGGGCAATGAGGTTAAGCCCCTTAGAGCCGACCAGCCGAGATACAATCCCAATCACCGGAATCTCTTTGTTTACCGGCAAGCCCAGTTCACTTTGCAAGGCAAGTTTATTTTCCAGGCGTTTATTGGTGGCTTGCCAGGTATATGGTTGGGATATCACTGGGTCATCAGCCGGATTATAAACTTCATAGTCAATACCGTTCACAATACCGTAAAGATCATTCTGACGCCTGACCAGCATGCCATCAAGTTTTTCGCCAAAATACGGCTGCTGAATCTCTTCTGCATAGGATTTGCTGACAGTCGTGATAATATCATTAAAAGCCAAGCCGCCTTTGAGAAAATTGACCTGCCCAAAAAACTCCAAACCGTCAGCGGTAAAAACACTATTTGGCAAACTTAACAAATCACCAAGAATATCCCCAGGGAAAATACCTTGGTACATCAAGTTGTGAATGGTAAATACCGTTTTGATATCAGCATACCTATCTCTGACCTGGTATTGCAGCTTGAGCATGGCGGCCAGCGGCCCTGTTTGCCAGTCATGACAGTGAATAACATCAGGCACGAAGTCCATATGCGGCAACGCTTCCAGTACTGCCCGGCAAAAATAGGCAAACCGCTCGGCTTCATCATAATGGCCGTACAGGCCATCTCGTTTAAAATAGTATTCATTATCGAGAAAATACCAGGTAATCCCCTGATAAGACAGTTCAAACAACCCGGAGTATTGTTTACGCCAGCCCACAGGTACGATAAATGTCGCTTTTTGCACCATCTGTCCGGAAAATTCAAGCGGGATTTCACTGTATTTGGGGATAATTACCCGCACATCCAACTCCTGTTTTCTAAGCGCTTTGGGAAGCGAGCCAATCACATCGCCCAAGCCGCCTGTTTTGGCAAACGGCGCGGCTTCAGAAGCCACAAATAGTACCTTTAGCATCTCAAATCACAATTCCCTTCTCAATCACAATAGGGTGATTGGGTTCTCCCTTGAGTTTTTTGCCTGCGGTAATTCTCACATCTTTATCGCAAATTACATTCTCAAGGACAACCCCTGGCTCAATTTCCCCTTTTTGCATAATAATACTGTTACTTACCCGGGCATCTTTATGGATCTTGACCCCGCGGAACAAAATGCTATTTTCGACCTTACCGGCAATAACTGAGCCATTGGCTACCAACGAAGAAGTCACCAGTGCGTCGCACTGGTATTTTGCCGGTGCTTCGTCTTTTACCTTGGTATAAATTGATCCATTGGCAAAAAAGATTTCTTGCCAAACTTCCGACGTTAAGAGTTTCATGCTATGGTCAAAATAATTTTGCATAGAATCTATACGCGCCAGATATCCACCAAAGGCAAAGCCGTAAACCTTGAGGTTTGCCAGGTTTCTCACAATGCAGTCACGGGCAAAATTGGTACCTCCCCGCGACACACTGGCATCAATTAACTCTGCCAGCAATTGCCGATCCAACAGATACATTTCCATCGACACTTTGTTGCGCCTGGGTTGTACCGGACAGATCTCGATATCAATAACCCGGCCATCAGCAGCTGTTTCAAACATGGTAGCACATGACAACGTCTTAAGCTCGCTATCGCTGTACTCCTTATACAAGACGGTGATATCGGCCGCTTTCTCAAGATGGTAATTATATGCGGCTTCATAATTTATGTTACAAACTGCCCGGCTGCCCGAAATTAAGGCAAAACGCTGGCGGCTGCTTTTAATATAATCAAGATTGCTGAAAAAATCGGTTAAATCGTTGGGAAAGGCACCTTGCACATTGCCGGTTTGCCAAGAGGGCAATAAGAACAAGCCATCTCTTTTCCGCGCCAAATCCCACTCTTTGCCGGAACGAATATGGTCGGCAAGCGCGCGCGAATTGCCTGCAGACAAAATTCCTACATTGGTTATGCCGGAATTAATAAAATTCGATAAAACAAAATCAATCAGCCGATACCGGCCAGCAAAAGGAATTGCGGCAAGCGGCCGATGCTTGGTTATCTCCCCGAGCGAATCTTGACTTTCGTGCAAATTAATAAGCCCCATCATGTTTTTCAACAAGCATATCCTCCCCTGTTCAGATCTCACCTTTCCTGCCGTCTGCTAAGCTGCAGACATCTGCCTGCCAGTCAGGGTGAGCCCAGCAATGCATTGCGCCTGATTTTGGTTTCACTGTTAATGGTCAGATTTTCGCCAATCAGTGTTATGCCGGAAAACCAGTGGCTGATTTCTTTTTGCGCCTCTTCGCCGCTGCCCACTTGTGCATCGGCTTCCACTACTGATTTGCGTCCAACTATCGCTTTGGTAATTTGGGCATTGGCTCCGATAGATGCATAGGGCATAATTATAGAATCCTTTACCTTGGCACCTTCACCAATATAGACGCCCGGAAACAGAACAGAATTTTCAACTTGCCCAAAGACCTGGCAGCCTTCGCTGATTAACGAGCAGCTTACGTGCGCCGTACCAGCAATAACATGTGGCGGCTGTGTCGGGGTTACCGAATAAATACGCCAATCTAAATCATATAAGTCCAAGGCCGGTTCATCACTCAATAGATCCATATTGGCTTCCCAGAAGCTTTCCACTGTCCCAACATCTTTCCAGTAGCCGTCAAACCGATAGGCATATAAACACTCATTACCGGCCAGCATTTGCGGAATAACGTCTTTGCCAAAATCATGACTGGATTTCATATCAATAGCATCTGCTGCCAGATAGGCCCGCAGCGCCGGCCAGCTAAAAACGTATATTCCCATCGACGCCAGATTATTCTTGGGCTTTCTGGGTTTTTCCTCAAACTCGGCAATCCGGTCGTCCGCATCAGTATTCATAATGCCAAACCGGCTGGCTTCTTCCCATGGCACCTCAATAACAGCAATGGTAACATCAGCCTGTTTGGCTTTGTGATAATCAAGCATGAGAGAATAATCCATTTTGTAGATATGATCACCTGACAATATCAAGACACATTCAGGATTAAACATTTCAATAAAGTTAAAGTTTTGAAAGATCGCATCAGCTGTCCCTTTATACCATTCCCCACCCTTTTCCCGGACATAAGGCGGCAATACATACACACCGCCGTCTCGCCGGTCAAGATCCCAGGCGCTACCAATACCAATATACGAATGAAGCGCCAGCGGCTGATACTGGGTAAGTACGCCAACCGTATTAATCCCGGAATTATAACAATTACTCAGAGGAAAATCAATGATCCGGTATTTACCGCCAAAGGGCACTGCCGGTTTGGCCAGTTTTTTTGTCAAAGCCCCTAGACGTGTTCCCTGACCGCCAGCCAAAATCATAGCTACACATTCTTTGCTTCGCAAAATGCTTCACTCCCTCCGGTATTTTTATTTATTGCCAGAAAGTTTACTTAGTTCGCGAACTCCCGCCGGTTTGAAATATAGCACCGCCAGCGGCGGCAAGGTAATCACTAGCGAATGTTGCTGATTGTGCCAAGGTACAGCCTCAGACTGACAATTGCCGGGATTACTCTGGCCAGAGCCGCCGAACAACGCAGAATCACTGTTATAAACCTCCAAATACACCTGGTCTTCCGGTACACCGATCCGGTAGTTTTGCCTGACTTCAGGCGTAAAATTGACAACCACAATTATATAGTCCCGCGCAATTTGACTTTGCCGTTTAAATACCAGCACACTATGCTGCCAATCCTGGCAATCAATCCAGGAAAACCCCTGCCAATCCCGATCATTTTGCCACATGGCCGGGTTTTCCAGATAAAAATGATTAAGCTCCCGGACATAGGTATGCAGCTTGTTATGCATTTCATAGTTAAGCAAATGCCAGTCCAGGCCGTCCTGGTATTTCCATTCAATAAACTGGCCGAATTCGCCTCCCATAAACAGCAATTTCTTGCCGGGATGAGCCATCATATAGCCGTAAAAAGCCCGTAGATTGGCAAATTTCTGCCAATAATCCCCCGGCATTTTATCAAGCAGAGAGCGCTTGCCGTGAACCACCTCGTCATGCGACAACGGCAGAACAAAGTTTTCGGAGAATGTATACATAAAAGAAAACGTAACTAGCTTGTGCTGGTGTTTGCGATACACGGGATCAAGCTCCATATAGCGCAGCATATCATTCATCCAGCCCATATTCCATTTGAAGTTAAAGCCAAGGCCGCCCAGATGGATAGGATGAGTAACCAGCGGCCAAGCGGTTGAATCTTCGGCGATAACCAATGCAGCCGGATAGCTGGCAAAGATGGCGGCATTAAGCTTTTGCAAAAAATGAACGGCCTCAAGATTTTCGGTGCCTCCCTGGCAATTCGGCGTCCATTCGCCAGCCTCCTTGCCATAATTCAAATACAGCATATTGGCTACGGCATCAATCCGTATGCCGTCAATATGATAAACATCTAACCAAAACAAGGCATTGGAAATGAGAAAACTCATGACCTCAGGCCGGCCAAGGTCAAAATTAAGAGTGCCCCAGCCGCGGTTTTCACGGCGGTTAACATCCGCGTATTCATAAAGTGTTGTCCCGTCAAAAGCGGCCAGACCATGGGCATCTTTGCAAAAATGCCCCGGAACCCAGTCTAGAATAACGCCAATTCCCTGCTGATGGCAAGAGTCCACCAGATACATAAACTCCTGCGGTGAGCCATAACGGCTGGTAACCGCATAATAACCGGTAGCCTGATAACCCCATGAGCCGTCAAACGGATGCTCCGCCACCGGCAATAATTCAATATGGGTATAGCCCATTTCCGCGGCATACCCGGCTAAATCCTGCGCTAACTCCCGGTAAGAAAGATGTTGGCACTCATTGCCGCGTTTCCATGAACCCAGATCGACCTCATATATATTCATAGGACGATCATAGGGTGAATATCCGGCTTTTGCCGCCTGCCAGTCACCATCCTGCCACGGATACCCTTCCAGGCAGACTACCTGTGATGCTGTCTTGGGCCTGACCTCGGCGGCAAAAGCATAGGGATCGGCCTTATGCAGTATCTCACCCTGTGTTGTAACAATCTCATATTTATAAAAATTACCGGCTTTAGCTTCCGGAACAAATAAGCCCCAGATGCCGCCGCTGCTATTTCTCTGCATGGCATGTCTACTGCCATGCCAGTTATTAAAGTCACCAATAACCCGGACTTCCCTGGCATGAGGCGCCCAGACGGCAAACTGTACGCCTTTGCCGCCTGCAGTTGCCTGGGCACCTAAAAGGTGATAGCCTTGTTGCAGGCTCCCCTCATGAAACAAGTACAAATCTTGATCACTAAAACAAGCAGCTGACATTGCTATCACCCTTTATTTTTGAATTAAATTAAACAGGTTTTCTGATGATTATGGATTCTCTATCAGTATAGAAAATTCCTGTTAAATGTTGGTACTTTGAATACTTTTCTCAGGCCTGCATCTTCAGTAGTTCCTGTTGATACATCATTACACAGCCAGTTCCATCTGTGCGGGCGCCGTATCAGCCACGGTCTCAGGCAGAACCTGAATAATGCCGGCCTCTTCCCGGGCAGCCTGACCGGCAGTTACTACCGCGTGCGGGGAAACAATAGCGTTGTCAATAACAACTCCCGGCTCCAGTCTGGCATATGGCATCACAATACTGTTTTTGACGGTAGCGCCGCTGCCAATATACGCTCCCGGGAATATAACCGATCTGTCCACCTCACCCAAAACAACGGCGCCACCACCAACAAGTGAGCCACTGACTTTGGCTGCTCTGCCATGATAATGCGGCGGCATACTAATCCCTGGCGAATATATCGGCCAGGAACAATCATCAAGCACTACTTTAGGTATGTCACCTAATAAATCCATATTGGCTTGCCAGTAGCCAAACACTGTCCCCACATCTTTCCAATAGTCAGCAAACCGGTAGGCATACAAACGCCGACCGCCTTCCAGCATGGCCGGAATAATATTTTTCCCGAAATCATGGGCTGATCCCGTCTGAGCTGCGTCCTTTATCAAAAATTGGTTTAACACATTCCAGCTAAAAATATACACACCCATGGAAGCCTGATTACTTTTGGGACAGCCGGGCTTTTCGATAAAATTCGCGATCTTGCCGTCAGGCATTGTCTCCATAATGCCAAAACGACTGGCTTCACTCCAAGGCACCTCTCGCACGCCGATAGTAACATCGGCCTGGCGGCGCTTATGCTGCTCAAGCATCAGGCTGTAATCCATCTTATAGATGTGATCACCTGACAAAATGACTACATACTGCGGTCGATACCGGGCAATAAATTCTCGGTTTTGATAAACCGCATCAGCCGTTCCCACATACCATTTACCGCCTTCTTCACGCGCGTAAGGCGGCAAAATATGAATCCCACCGCCTTTACGGTCAAGATCCCAGGCAGCACCATTTCCCACATAGGCATGCAAAGTAAGTGGTTGATACTGAGTCAAAATACCTACTGTATCAAGTCCTGAGTTACTGCAGTTACTTAAGGTAAAATCAATGATCCGGTATTGACCGCCAAACGGCACTGCCGGTTTGGCGATCTCCTTGGTTAATGCTCCCAGCCGGGTTCCCTGCCCCCCAGCCAACACCATGGCAATCCACTCTTTTTGTTCCAATATATTCCCTCCCTGCAAGTTGGCTCTGCGGCAGATACAACCAGTATATGCTTGAGGGAAAAAATATAGACCTCTCAATATACAAAGCGCCTGTTCGCATTATCGCGAACAGGCGCTTTTAGTTCTTGGTTTAGAATCCGGCAGCTTTAACTAATTCAACAGCTTGCTGCGGCAAATATACTTTGCCGTTCCGCGGTTCCCAAACGGCAATACCCTTCATTTCGTAACTTTTACCGTTTATTTTTATGACATTTTTGCTAATGGGAATCTCCGCTCTTTTGAAGCCTTTACTCACAATCAGCACTTTATTTTCTTTATCTGCGTCATCCACTCTAACGCTGGCGCCGATACTACTAAAAGCCTGAGCGGCTTCCGCAAACAGCTTGCTGTCCACTTCTTTGAGGTCAAAGCCTAAGGCTTTGGCGCTAATACGGGCAAGATCAGTATTTTCAATAATTCCCACAGGATGATTAGGACCATAGGCATATAAAAAGACATCTTCGCCAGTATGGCCGGTTGTCGTCCAACCGATAACAGAGCGCTTACTCAGCATCGGGCCGACAACGGCACTCAGAGTGCCTTTTTTTGCGGTTTGTATTGCCTTTACTTCATCAGCAGTCAATTCATCTATCCCATAATACTCACTCATAACCTGGCGAATAACACTTTCGTCTTTGCTGCCTTTTAACACACCTTCAATTCCTTCGCCAGTCAAAACAGCCTTTTTCAGCGGTACTAACAGTGATTCCAGCGAAGTTTTCGAATATGTTGCATCTGTGGCCTTACTGCCAATGCTCATGCCGCCATTACTATGATCAGCAAAAGCCATTACCAAGGTATGGCCATCTTTTTTGGCAAAGTTTAATGCTGTCTGTACTGCGGCGTCATACGCCAGCACATCGCTGACAATGCCTTTAGGATCATTAGCATGAGATGCCCAATCAATTTTACTGGCTTCAACAAACAGGAAGAATCCTTTTTTATTTTGTGACAAAATTTCAATGGCTTTGTTGGTCATTTCAGCCAGTGACGGCTCTTGCGGAGCTAACTGCTGACGGTCAGCATCATAGGCCATAGCATCAGTCGCAAACATACCCCAAAGTTTTTTGCCTTTAAACCCGGCCATTTCTTCCTTGTTCTCGATAAATCCATACCCTTTGGCTTTTAACACGTCTATCAGATTTTCACCGTCACCACGCTTGCCACCTTGTTCCTTAGGCAACAGGTATTGCCGCCCGCCGCTTAATACAACATCTATATCAAGATATACCTGCTGCTCAGCAATTTCGTTGTAGTTATTTCTGTCCGGCCAGTGAGCAGAATAACTGGCCGGACTGGCGTGTTGAATGTTCGAGGTAGCAACGAGGCCTGTTGCCTTGCCAACTAATTCGGCACCTTCCAGCACACTGGGCACAGGCTTGGTTTTTAATGCCTCCTCTAGTTCCGGAATACCGGGAATTGTAACTTTGTCCGGCAATATGCCAATAAATTTGTCGCTTGTTTTATATCCGGTTGCAAAAGCGGTTGCCGCCGGCGCCGAGTCGGTAATAATCGATTCTGCCCCATAAGTTCTGACACCGCCTGCTAGTATTTCATCAAGAGAAAGAGGTGCGCCCTTATACCAGCGCGCAATCGTAGTATGAGTAGATCCTGTACCATCTGACATCAAGATAATGACATTTTTTACCGGAGTGGGTTCGGCATAAACCACCCTCGGGAGAACTGCAGTAACAAGTAAAACCAAGAGCCAACTTGTCACCTTTTTAAGGGAAAATGTTTTTTTCAACCCATAACCCCCTTTTTTTATTTGGTAAATTTTACAAGAAAATTATACCATGTATAATTCTTACTGTCATTATTTTCTCTTACTCTTGACTTTTGTCTTTTTCGGTGTCTGCCTGTTGCGACTGCACCTCTTCCTGCATATTCCTGACAAACACATGGCCATTCTCATAGTCAATTTCAATTTCATCACCTACAATATTGGCCCATCGGTACTTATCATACTTTGCGTCCCACCACTGTTCACAAGCTGTCGACACTTCACCGATTTCCTGAATGATTTTATCATACAGCGTACAGTATAACTCTTCCTTATCCATGTCAATAAGCCTTTTGAGTTGGCGCTTAAGCTCCGTTTTCCGGGTTGTCAAATGCTTAATAGATGCGGCCTCTTCGGCAGTGACCTTCCCGATCATCAGCTTTTCCCGCACTTTAGCAACCGGCTCATAAGCCTCCTCGACCACAGTCTGTGACTGCTCCTGCTTTCTTACCGTGTTTAGAGCCTCCCGAACTTTTTCCGGCAAAATAGTTTGCAATTCCTGCGGTTTCAGCGGTTTAACCAGATAATCACAGGCTCCCAGTTCAAGCGCCTGTTTGATACTGGCCGCATCAGACACGGCAGAGTAAACAATTACGGGAATATGCTTATAAAGCACGCTTGCCTTAACTTCACGCAATATGTCAAAGCCTGCTTCTTCACCAGGCATGACAATATCTAAAATAATCAAATCAATCGGTTGGCTGTGAATGAGCTCCAAAGCATTAACTCCGTCTGCCGCTTCCAGAAAAGTAACATCAGGCAAGCCGCTGAGCGCCACTTTGACCACTTTTCGGTTTAAGAGAACATCATCCACCAACAATATCTGGTACGCCATATTCTCACCATACCCTTTACATTATAATAATCTGGCGGCATTTCTCAAAGCTGCTGCCACCTGTATGCATTCCCTATCGATCTGGCTAATAAGCCGTCTTGCATCATTATAAGCTTCCTGCGCACTCGCTCTTTGCTCCAAGCTGCCGAATATTTCATACAGCCGCTTGGCGCCAATTGTGCCACTCATTGACTTTAGGCTGTGAGCCACCTCTTTTACCAATCCGGCATCACCGTCAAGTAGCGCCTGGCGTAGTTTATCGGTAAGCTGGGGCAACTCTTCCAGATACGCATCAATAAACATATCCAGTGTTGCCTGACCACTGTCTGCTAATACTTTTAATTCTTTAAGCACTTGCATTTCAATAATTTCTGCTTTTTCTTCCGGTAGCCAGCGTGCTAGCATGTTGGCAATATCCTGAATAGAGACCGGCTTAACCAAACAATCATCCATACCAGTTGCCAAACACTGCTCCTGCTCTTGTGCCAGCGCCCTGCCTGTCAGCGCAATAATCGGCGTATGTTGTCCTGCAGCCATCTCCTGCTCCCGAATAAGCCGGGTAGCAGCCATTCCATCCAACAGCGGCAAACCACAGTCCATAAAAATAAGCTTGTACATTGATTTTCTGGCTTTTTTCACGGCTTCCTGTCCATTGCCAGCCAACTCAGTTGTTAAACCAAGATGTTTGAGCTGAGAGGTTATTACCTGCTGAATTACCGGATTATCTTCAACAATCAGCACATCACCCGGATTATCCTGTTCATCCATAGTTCCTGACCGGAGCAACCAATCAGGAACTACGGGCATTGGTCGCCCAGTATTTGCCGCCGCCATAACCACAGGTTCATTATCTGCGTGGTCAATCGCCAGCGGCAAAGTAAACCAGAAAGCAGACCCTTGGCCTTTGCGGCTGACAACTCCAATCTCACCGCCCATTAGCTTAATCAGACTGGCTGCTATAGATAGACCCAGACCGGTTCCCGTATATTTGCGAACATTGACTCCATCAACCTGAGAAAAGGGCTGGAACAACTTATTGATTTCCGCCTGATCTAAACCAATCCCGGTATCGGTAACCGTTATCTTAGCCTGCAGGCTGTCACCTTCCTGACTCAGACATTCAACCGTGATTTCCACTTTTCCGGTTTCGGTAAATTTTATGGCATTGGCAACAAGATTTAGCAGAATCTGCTGTAACCGCATCGGGTCACCAATTACTGCCGTCGGAATGTTCTTATCTATGACTAGCGTTAATGCCAGACCTTTGCTCAACGCAGTTGCCCGCAGCATATTGATAGCCCCCTCAACCAGGGGATAAAAAGCAAAATTTATCTTCTCAACTGTCATTTTATTGGCTTCAATTTTGGAAAAGTCCAAAACCTCGTTCAGCACGGTTAACAAAGACTGGGCCGAATAACCGATAGCACTTATATAGTCACGCTGACGCCGATCCAACAAGGTGGTTTCCAAGAGCTCGCCCAAACCCAAAATACCATTAACCGGAGTGCGGATTTCATGGCTCAAATAAGCTATGAAATCACTTTTGGCCTGACTGACAGCTACGACCGCCTCTTTGGCCTGCTTCTCTGCCAGGTATATCCTGCCGGCAGCTTTAGATGAGACATGCTGTGCATACAGCAGAGCATAGATAACCAGCAGTACGGCCAGTGTAACTCCACCCACAATCAGGCGTGTAGTGTTTACCGCACTCTCCCAGTCACGGCCAGCAATATCCATCCCCAGTACGGCAACCACTTTTCCGTCTGCCGGATTGCGCACACTTGCTAGCCCTGATACCCAAACCCCATAGGCATCAGCCAGCGGCCCCTCCACAAAGGCTTGTCCATCAGAAAAAATCTGAACCAATTCGTCAGATGCCTCACTGTATTCATGCCCAGGCGGCGAATACGCTTCTGATGACACCGGCTCGGAGTCTAACAAAAACACGATCCTGTCATCTACTTTTTTCATTAAATATATAAAGCGGCAATCGGTATTAAGCGCCCGGGTCGCTATCAATTGCTCCCGCAAATAGGCAAAGTCGGGCGAATGACTGTCAGCTTCCGTTGCCGTCAGGCGCTCTACCCGTTCATAACTAATCATCGTTGCGGCTGTTATTGCCCGCAGCATGAGCTTGCTCCGCAATTCCTCTTGGGTTTGTTTTACTGCCAGGGTCATCCCTAGCCAGCCAGCCAATAATACCAGCACTGTAAGTAGTATCAGCAAACGCCGGTAGTTGCTCAAATCCTGCCCTCCCCATACCCATGAACATACTATATCGTATTTGGAAAATTCGCCATGATTTGGAGTTTTTCCTGTTAAGTGTTAATTTTCCCTTACGATTATACTTAGTCTTTTTTTCGGATACACTAGCGGCGGAGGGATGTAACATGAATAACATTATTTGTATGAGCTGCCATAACTACTTGCCGGCAGAAGTAACCGCTTGTCCCGGCTGCGGCACCGAAATTATTTACGACGGAGAACACAAAAACATTATTGACCGCCTGCAACCCAACTGCCTGATTCATCGCTACGAAGGTTCCGACCTTCTGGAGCCGGCAGTCCTTATCAAAGAAACTAAGGCCAACTGCAAAGTAGCCACTAAGCTTAAAGAATATGCCCACCCGGTTACTCTGCCAAAAAATAAAGTGTTTAGCTTTGATTCCAAAATTCTAGGCTCGGTCCAGGCTTTGCGCAATGAACGGACAGCCACCATGTACCGGTATGACCAGCTAATTCAATCCCACTGGCAAAATCTAAAGCCCTATAATAATCAGTAACAGCTATTCCCGTTCTTCGTAATAGCGCATCAGGTCACTCATAATCAGAAACTGATAGCCCTGACTTTGCAGTTTGTCAATAATAATGGCTGCTGCCTGCGCAGTAGGCAGCGGATATTGCCCATCATGCATCAGGATAATTGCGCCAGGCTTGACTTGTTTCAGCACATTCTGCACCACAGTGTCAACCGGCGGCTGCCGCCAGTCACCGGCATCAACCGACCATAACACCGTAATATAGCCACGCTGACGGGCAAGTGCTACCAGCGCATCATTGTAAGCCCCATCCGGCGGTCTAAAGAAACCAGGGCTAGGTGCCGCCAGTTTCTGCAGCAAGCTTTCAAATCGGTCAAATTCTCCATTTACTTCGGCTTGTGTCAATCTATTTAACCGTTGATGACTAAAGGCATGGCAAGCTATTTCATGGCCATCGCCCACCGCTTGGACAATAATTTCCGGATGTGCTTCGGCATTGATTCCCAGTACAAAAAAAGTGGCTTTAACTTGCTTTGCCTTTAACACTGCCAACAATTCAGGCGTTGTTTTATTATGAGGCCCATCATCAATGGTAAGCGCTACAACCTTGTGAGCGGTAGGAATACTTTTGATCACTTGGTTTTTGTCTTCAAGCCCAGCGGTAACTTCATATAACAAACTACACGCAGCACCAATAACAAGTACAGCAATACTAAACAGATTACGTCTCAGCCGACTTTGCAAATTCATCCTCTCCCCTGTTAAAATGTTCTGATTGATACTACGCCAATAAGAGATTAGATATGACCGAGACAGTATTTTTCACCAACAATCATAAGGAGGCTTTCCATGTCCCGCAGCTTACCACGCTATATTCTTTTGTTAGTTGCCTGCCTACTGCTGATAACTGATACCGTTTGGGCCGCACCGCCGGCACTGTCTGCCCAGGGAGCAGTTTTAATGGATGCCAAAACCGGTCAAATCCTCGTTGACCGCAACATGAACAAAAAACTAGCACCTGCCAGCACTACCAAAATCATGACTGCCATTATTGCCATCGAAAGCGGCCGCCTGGACGAAATCACGCGCGTGAGCGCCCATGCCGCTGCCACCCGCGGGTCTTCTCTTGATCTGTATCCCGGCCAACTTATATCACTGCGCGAATTGGTTACAGGCTTACTGCTTCGCTCAGGCAACGATGCCGCTGTTGCTATTGCCGAACACCTTGCTGGCTCAGTTGATGGTTTTGTCAGCCTTATGAACCAGAAAGCCATAAGTATGGGTGCCATTCATACCCACTTTGAAAATCCCCATGGCCTCAGCGCCCCCAATCATCTGTCAACCGCCTATGATTTGGCCGCAATAACCCGCTATGCCCTGATAAACCCAACTTTTTCCCAGTTGGTCAGTACCAAGGAAACTGCTATTGAATGGCTTGACCGCAAAGGCAACAGCCACAACCGCAATCTCCGCAATACCAATAAACTCTTATGGATGCTGGCAGATGCCGACGGCGTAAAAACCGGCACAACCAACCAAGCCGGACCCTGCCTAATATCAAGCGCGACCCGCGATAATCAAAAATTAATTGCCGTTGTCCTGCATGACCATTCTCGCTGGTATGATTCTATGCAATTGTTAACATACGGCTTTGCTACTTATGAATTGTATGATTATGCCGAAGACGGCACCATATTTACTTCACTGCCAATTGAAAATGGATTGAGCGACATGCTGGATGTGTGGGTAGCCGGTCCTGCTTCATTGGTGGTTGCCGCAGCAGATCGCGAATCCGTAACCGTAGAAGTTGATTTGCCGGAAAAAATTAAGGCCCCGGTATACCAGGGCCAAAAAATTGGTGAAATCATATTTTATTCCCAAGACAAGGCCGTTAAAACCGTCGATCTGGTCGCTGGCAATGCTGTTGAAGAAAGCACGCTGAATAAACTCCTGCTCCGGCACTGGCTAACTACCCTGCGGCATTTGTCAAGCTGGGGCCTGTTATAGAGTTTTTTTAAAAAGGCTTCCGATAGAAAAACGGCAAATAATGCGCAAAGCCAATATCGCGGAAATTCAAAATAGCCTCTGTACCACCGACAAACAATACTCCGCCCGGTTTCAGCGAAGCGAAGAAACGACGATAAAGACCGTCTTTAGCTTCTTCGGTAAAGTAAATAACAACATTACGGCACAAGATAAGATCAAAGCCGGTTTCAAACTTATCGACAAGCAAATTATGCTGCTTAAATTCTACTCTTGCTCTGATGTCATCCTGAACAGTAGATTGACCGTCTGCCTGCGCAAAATACTTTTTAAGCCGGGCAGGCGGTATATTTTTTAGTTCATTAGCCGTATATGTCCCCTGTCTGGCCTTAGCCAGCATTTCCACATCAAGATCTGTTGCCAAAATCCGATGTTTGGTCTGCGGTGTAAGCTCGTTGAGCATAATGGCCAGTGAATATGGTTCAGCACCAATTGAACAGCCGGCACTCCAGATTGACAGTTTGCTACTCTGCTTTAACAAGTCCGGGATTACCTTTTTTTCAAGCTCGTCAAACTTCTCGGGTGTCCGGAAAAATTCAGTTACATTAATTGTTAAAAAGTCAATGAAATCCTTATATAGCTTCGGGTTAGTTTCCAGTTTTCCAAAAAAATCAAGATATCCGCTTGCCCCGTGGCGACTCATCATATTGCCAATACGCCGCTGCATCTGCGCTGGTTTATAATCATTCAGATTAATTCCTGATTTGGCGTGAAGCTTTTGCTTAAACTGCTCCCAGTCTTTATCGCTCATGGTAACCCCCTGTTGTTACTATCAATATTCTCTAACTTGTTTTGGTGAATTCGACACAAGACGTCATTTTTCCTACTTGGTTCCCGGCTTTTTTTAACTACCTACCATTAAAGCAAAAAAGCAGCCGGCATTGCGACTGCTTTTTTGTTTTAAAATTCCTGTTATGCCAAAACTTCTTCTACCGGCGTAAACGGAAGATTGTGAGCTTCCGCTACCCCCTTAAATGTGACTTTGCCATCATAAACATTGAGGCCTTTAGCCAGACCAGGATCGGCCTTAAGTGCCTCTTTCCAGCCTTTATCGGCTATTTTCAAAGCATAGTTGATAGTAGCATTGGTCAGTGCAAAGGTTGAAGTCCGGGCAACCGCCCCCGGCATATTGGCCACAGAATAATGAACAACACCATATTTCACATACGTAGGCTCACTGTGGGTAGTGACCCGGTCAATAGTCTCAACCGAACCGCCCTGGTCGATAGCCACGTCAACAATAACCGAACCTGGTTCCATGGTTTTAACCATTTCCTCACTAACCAGCTTAGGCGCTTTTTCTCCAGGCAGTAACACAGCACCGACCAACAAATCGGCCTGCTTAACCCAGTTGGCAATATTGTAGCTATTGGACATTACCGTTGTCACCCGTCCGCCGAAAATGTCGTCCAAATAGACCAGCCGCTCACCTGACTTATCAATAACAGTTACGCGCGCACCCATGCCTACTGCCATTTTGGCCGCATTAGTGCCTACAATACCGCCACCGATAATAACAACTTGCGCCGATTCAACCCCAGGTACACCGCCAAGCAAAATGCCTTTGCCGCCAAATGGTTTTTCAAGACAGTGCGCCCCCACTTGCACTGCCATTCTTCCTGCCACTTCGCTCATAGGTGCTAGCAAAGGCAGCGTATGATTATGTTCGATAGTCTCATAGGCAATACCAATAACCTTCTTCGCCAGCAACGCCTCAGTCAGTTCCGGTTCGGGAGCTAAATGCAGATAAGTAAACAGAATTTGTCCCTCATGGAACAAATCATATTCCGGCGCCAAAGGTTCTTTCACCTTAATAATCATTTCGGACTTATCAAATAGCGCTTTTTTATCGGCAATAATCTCTCCGCCGGCTTTTACATAGCTTTCATCGGAAAAACCACTGCCAATACCGGCGTTTTGTTCAACAAGCACGATATGTCCGGCTTTTTTCAATGTCTCTGTTCCTGCCGGAGTTAGTCCCACCCTGTTCTCGTTGTTTTTAATTTCTTTTGCTACACCAATAATCATACTCTTAGCCTCCTCATCAGTATCCGCTGCTGCACAGCACAACTTATCTTATTACACATATTGCAAAATTCATGCCAACCTATTTGTAATATGTGAAATATCTACTGATGCTTCAAAGCCTTGTATTTAGGCATCCCGGTATTTAACAGCTGGCTATTAACTGACTATTTTGCATGATTGGAAACCTTAGTTTCCACTGATTTGGAAATTATAGGAACCAGTTGGAATCTTTTGTTTCCACCCTAACACAACACCTTAGTTTTTCTTATTTATCATTAAGTCATGCTTTCGCTAATGAAAAAAATCGGGGGACATTCCTTACAGAACGCCCCTCCCGACTTTTCCTCAACCTACTCGCCAATCTTTCTAGTATATTGTTGGCTGGCTTCCCGTTCAATCCCGCCCTCTTCCCACAGATATTGCTTAGTGTCTGCAACAATTACACCACTAAGCGCAATAAGTGACACCAGGTTAGGAATTGCCATTAAGGCGTTCATAGCATCAGCAAGATCCCATACCAGCGAAAGCGAGGTAACTGATCCCAAGAATACGGCAATAACCCAGGCAACACGGTAAGGAGTAATAGATTTTTTACCAAATAAATATTCTACTGCCCGTTCGCCATAATAAGACCAACCAAGGATGGTAGAAAACACGAAGGTCAATAAACCAACACTAAGTACAATCGGCCCGACAACTGGTATTTGAGCAAATGCACCTTTTGTCAAGGCTGCGCCAGATAACTGATTAAGCGCTACCGGATTTTCGATAACACTGCTGACAAGCACCAAACCTGTCATCGCACACACCACAACAGTATCCCAAAAGGTTCCTGTCATGGATACCAGCGCCTGCCGCACTGGGTTCTTGGTCTGCGCTGCCGCAGCCACAATCGGTGCCGATCCTAAGCCTGATTCATTGGAAAACAAGCCACGAGCAATCCCATAACGCATCGCCATCATAACACTGGCACCAACAAAGCCGCCACCTGCTGCCTGAGGCGTAAAGGCGGACTGCACGATTATGGAAAACGTGGCCGGCAGGTAAGCCGCATTCATGGCAAGAATAATTGCACAGCCGACTACATAAAAAATAGCCATAAACGGAACCAGTTTCTCACAAACACTGGCAATGGATTTTACCCCGCCTAAAATGACCACAGCAGTCAGCACCGCCATAACTCCGCCTGATATATATGGATTTATTCCCATAGTCTCCTGCAACATAACCGAAATGGAATTGGCCTGCACCATATTGCCAATACCAAATGCGGCAATAGAAGTAAATATACAAAACAGCACAGCAAGCCACTTCATATTTAACCCGTTTTCCAGTGCGTACATGGGTCCACCAAGCATTGTACCGTCTGAAGTCTTAACGCGGTAACGGACTGAGAGCAAGGCTTCAGCATATTTGGTTGCCATGCCAAAAACCCCAGTCAGCCAGCACCATAATACCGCCCCCGGCCCGCCAAGGCCGACGGCTGTTGCCACCCCGACAATATTCCCGGTACCGATGGTAGCGGCAAGTGCGGTTGTCAACGCGCCAAATTGACTGACATCACCTTCCCCGGATCTGTCTTTGCTTACCGACAGCTTAATGGCTTTCCAGACATATTTTTGAATAAATCTTAGACGAAATGTCAGAAAAAGATGAGTTCCAAATAATAAAATCAGCATGGGTGCTCCCCAGAGGTAACCATTGGCCCAGTTAATTAAGTCATGAAATCCTTGCATACATATCCCCCTCATTTATCTTTTGGGTACGAGTTTTGTAAGCCAGCTCCCCTCCTCCACCGTTTTTATTGCAGCCAATCAAGACTGCCATCCCCTGCGGTGCTCAAACACCCTTGTGTTATGTATTAAGATATGTACGGGGCACCCGTTTGCCGATCATACATACCAATTCATAATTTATCGTCCCTAGCATTGCGGCAACTTCATCTGTCGATATCTCCGGCACACCAAACAAGGTTGCGGTATCGCCGACTTTAACATCAGGTATATCACTGATATCTGCCATACATTGATCCATGCAGATTCTCCCCACTAATGGAGCACGATTACCCTTAATAAGAATACTGGTCTTGCCTGATAAGAGTCGCGACCACCCGTCAGCATAGCCGATAGGTAAAGTTGCAATTTTGCTGTGGTTCCCGGCTGTATATGTCCGCCCGTAACTAATGGTGGTACCTGGATCCACTTCTTTTATATGCGCAATCTGGGCTTTTAGCTGCATCGCCGGGATCAGTGTAATATTTCGTTTTACGTCTCCAGACGGCCACAACCCATATAAAATAATGCCGGGACGCACCATGTCCAGATGAGTTTCCGGCAACTCGAGCGTAGCGGCACTATTAGCAATATGTTTTATAGGAATGTCAATTCCTCTGCCACTTATTCGCCGTAATGCCTCCTCAAATTTTGCATACTGAACCAAAGCATATGTCTTATCCACATCATCGGCAGTAGCAAAATGTGAAAATACCCCTTCAAATTCAATACCCGGCATTGCGGCTGCGGCTTCAGCAAAATCGCCAGCATCTTCCGGCAAAATACCAATCCGTCCCATACCAGTATCAATCTTAATATGAATTTTTACTTTTTTTCCAGTATCAAGTCCGGCTGCTGAGAGTGCACGCACAGCTTCAAGCGAGTACACAGTCTGCGTAATATCATAAGCAGCTACTTTCCGGGCCTGATATTCCGGCGTATACCCCAAGATCAAAATAGGAACCTGGAATCCAGCTTCCCGAAGTGCGATAGCTTCGTTCAAAATAGCCACAGCCAAACGGTCTGCCCCTGAGGCTAGTGCGGCGCGCGCCACAGCTACCGCGCCATGCCCATAGGCATCTGCCTTAACCACTGCACAAAATTTTACTCCTGCCCTTAAGCCTTTTTTTATTTCCCTGACATTACGCTTAATGGCCTCCAAATTAATTTCTGCCCACACCGGACGTTCAAACATAACCTCAACCCCTTATACCCAATCAATCTTGCTGTCAGGCTTACCAGCCACCTTTTAAAACCGGCAGCGAGCCCGGCCATAATAGCAAGCAAGTAATCCTAATAGCCATAGTGGTCCAATAACAAGTGCCAATCGGGTATCTGTATCCTGGCTCATAATAACAGCAACCAATAGCAGCATCAACAGACAAAGTATCCCGGAAAAAGGATAGCCAGGCATCGGATAAACCAGTTTATTGGTTTCGGCTGGAGACAAGTTCCTGCGAAAGATCAGTTGAATAATAAAAATAACCGCCCATACCCATAAACACGCAAAAGTACCGATACTGGTCACATAGACAAACACTTTGGCCGGTACGATATAATTTAAGACGACTCCAGCCAGTAGGCAAGCCGCCGAAACCAATACCGCATATACCGGAACCTGATTTTTATTCAATCTTCCCAGAAATGCCGGAGCCTCACCCTGAACAGCCAGCGTATACAGCATGCGGCCAGTACTGAAAATACCACTATTACAAGACGACAACGCCGCCGATAATACAACAAAATTCATGATACCGGCTGCGTTGGCAATACCCAACTTTTCAAAAATAGATACAAACGGACTGCCTGCTTTAGCAATATCAGACCATGGGCAAATCGACATAATTACATATAATGAACCAATATAAAATAATATGATCCGCCAAAACACCTTATCAATTGCTGCCGGTAATGTCTTTGCCGGATCTTTTGCTTCGCCAGCAGTGATACCGACAACCTCAATGCCCACATAGGAAAACAACACCATAACAAGTGCAGTAATTGTCCCGGTAGCCCCCTGCGGAAAAAAACCGCCATACAACCAGAGATTACTTATTCCTACAGGAATGCCACTATTGCCAATGCCAAATAAAATCATGGCCAGACCGCCCAAAATCAGCGCAACAATGGCAATGACCTTTATTAACGCAAACCAAAATTCAAATTCACCATAAATAGCTACTGCAGCCAGGTTAGCACCTGCCATAATTATTACCGCCAGCAAGGCGGGTATCCATTGCGGCAGTGCCGGCAGCCAATAATGAACATATATCCCAATTGCAGTAATCTCGGCCATGCCTGTCACAACCCACATGAACCAATAGGTCCAACCAGTTAAATACCCTGCCAGCGGACCTATATAGGTATGAGCATGAGCACTGAATGAACCGGCTACCGGATAGGCAACAGCCACCTCGCCCAGTGCCCGCAATAGATAGAATACCACAATTCCACCGATAAAATAAGAAATAAGCAGCGATGGACCGGCAATCTGAATGGCTGATGCCGACCCCAAAAACAAGCCGACCCCCACCGAGCCGCCCAGCGCAATAAGACCAATATGTCGCTCTTTAAGACCCCGCCTGAGTTGCTGCTGTTTTTCCCATTTACGCAAAAGCACTTCCCTCCGCCACACAACTATACCAAAGCAAAGGGAGACTTCTCCCCTTACCAATGTATACTTGCCGACACAGGACTAGAACCTTTTTATTTAAAAGCCGCCAGATTATCTGCTTGCTTCTGACGGATACAGGCAGCTTCATATTCAACAATAAGTTGATCTAAATGACGGCTGAGAGCGGCTACTTCCACATCGGTAAAATTACCAAGTTTTTGTTCAACTAACCGATGCAGCTGTTCCCGTGTAATCTCAATTTCCCGTTCTTTTTCCGTCAAAATGACCACATTACCCCCCCTAATCACTTTTTTGTTTTCTGAGCATAATCACCTGCTTCTTTAGCCATTCCAGCCAACCGGCTAGACTTGACGCAGTTTTGCAGGACACGTTGAATAAATTCGCGTTCGGATTTAGACCACGAATATCGCCGATAGCGGCGTCAATAGCAAAATCGGTATAAGGAAGCAAATCCACCTTATTGATAAGAACCGCTGCTGATTGCTGAAATACAGCAGGATATTTCAGCGGCTTGTCTTCCCCTTCGGTAACACTGAGAATTACCACCTTGGCATGCTCGCCAACGGCAAACTCGGCCGGACAAACAAGATTGCCCACATTTTCGACAATAAGAATATCTATTTGCTCCAAATCCAGTTGGGAAATTGCCGCCTTAACCATAGCCGCATCTAAATGGCAACCCCCATGGGTATTAATTTGGACAACTGGCGCGCCGCAGGCAGCAATGCGATCAGCATCTTTGGAGGTATATAGATCACCTTCGATAATAGCAAGTGAAAAATCATTGTTAAGCAAACGTACTGTCTGCTCAACAAGTGAAGTTTTGCCGCAGCCTGGTGATCCCAGCAAATTAACGACAAAAATACCCCGCTTACTAAACCTGGCATTTAGCTCGGCTGCAATTTCCTCGTTTTTTTCCAAAATATTGCTCATTACGGTGATTTCCAAGAGTTACTCCACCTCCACACTTTCCACCAGCAGCTCGCGTCCGGTTATAATTTCTATGGCATGAGAACCACAAGCTTGACAAACAAAACTATGCTTGTCAATATCGGTTGTGCTGCCACAATCCCGGCAATGCCCAGTTGCCGGGGCCAGTTGAATCAAAAGTCGGGCATTTTCGGCTATTGTGCCTTTAGCCAACGCCGCAAAACCCATTTCTAGCGCCTCCGGCACAGTTCCTGTAAGTTCACCTGCTATAACTTTAACGCCGGCGACACGGACAGCGTTATTGCCGACGGCCGTAGATAAAACTATATCTAGTACTCCTTGTGCAAGGGCCAGCTCATGCATAGCAATACTCCTATCAAAAATTGTGTGCTATTCTCTATATAAACATTCTCCGTTCATTTGTAAATTCCTTCCATGAAATTTCCAGTATTTTTGTGGGATTATTTTACTTAATTAACATAATATTTATCGCATATCATATATTCCAGCCGCAAATACTAGCATCAGTACAGAGAAACACGGCTGTGGCCGACTTGACAAAACATAAGGCTGCAGTCGCACTTATCCAGACGAAAGATCTGCTTTCAACTGGAAAAAAATCAGGAGGTGCATTCATGTCCAGAAGTAACAAACCCGTTAACCCCGGTGCAGAAAATGCGCTTGATCGCATGAAGATGGAAGTCGCTAATGAGCTTGGCATTAGTGACCGAGTCCGTAGCCAAGGCTGGTCGACTATGACATCAGCTGATTGCGGACGGGTAGGCGGCCAAATGGTTCGCCGAATGATTCAGCAATATGAATCTTCAATGGGCGGTCAAACCACCGCACAACCAACCACCACTGGCACACTTACTTCGCAATTCGATGTAAATAGCAAATAATACAAAAGGCGGCCCAGCCGCCTTTTGTGTGTTATTGGGGTTCTATTTAGTATACTCTCCGCTTTACGGCCTGGTATTCACTGATTCAAAATAAACAATAATTTCAGCACCCGGTTTTACCGGCGTATAAGGCGTAATACTTTGTTTTACCGCCACCCCGGTACCAATCGGCACATAAGAAAGTCCCAGACTTTGCAAGGCTTCTCCGGCTTCCCGGATGGAACAGCCGGTAAGCGCAGGCACCAGAACATGCCCTGGCGGCACTTCCGTCGGTGCCACAGGCTTAGCCTGAGCCGGCACCGGCTGTTCGTTCCCCGGTTTCGGCGGCGGCAATACATAACTATTGTCATCTGGACGAATATTCAGTACCCTCATAACCTGCGACATAATATCACTGAATACCGGCGCGGCAATTGTGCCACCATAATACATGCCGCTGGGATCATCAAGCACAATCAGAGCAGCCACCTGCGGATCTTCAACCGGACCAAAGCCGGCAAAAGACGCAATATAATGTCCTTCCGAATAGCCGCGGCCATCAGCATTTAATTTTTCAGCCGTACCTGTTTTCCCGGCAAACCGGTACCCCTTAACTGCTGCCAGTTTACCGCCGCCTTCACTTACGACCTTTTCCAGCATTCCTGCCAGCACTTTGGCCGTTTCCGGACTGATAGCCTGTCTAACTGCAACAGGATCAAAAACCTCAGCCAATGTTCCGTCTTCATTTCGGTACTCTTTAATAATTCGGGGTTTTAGCAGAACACCGTCATTGGCAATTGCGGCAATTGCGGCGGTAAGCTGTAGTGGCGTAACAGCGATACTCTGGCCGATTGACATGGTAGCCGTATCGCTGTCCCGCATTTCCTTAGGCTCAAACAACAGTCCCTCTTCTTCTCCTGGCAGCTCCACCCCGGTGGCTTTGCCAAAACCAAATGCCCGTGCAAAATTAGTAAGTTTGGCTGCGCCAAGACGCAAACCAATTTCAACAAAACCGGTATTAATGGAGTTTTTTATGATATCAAGAAATGATATTGCACCATAACTTTCACCACTCCAGTTTTTAATCCGTCTGCCGGAGATCTCGACATATCCTTTATCCACAAACCGTTCATCCGGCCGCACCACACCTTCTTGCAACGCAGCCGCTGCAACAACAGCTTTAAACGTTGAACCAGGCTCATATACAATAGACACAGCGCGATTTTTCATTGCCTCTGTACCATAACGTTCAAATTGATTGGGATTATAGGTAGGACGGCTGGCCATAGCCAGAATTTCCCCGGTCTTGGGCTGCATAATAATCACGGTTCCGGCCTTGGCACCTGTGGCCGCCATTGCCGCATCAAGCGACCGCTCGACAACAAACTGAATATTACTGTCGATGGTAAGATAAATAGATCGTCCCCTTTTTTCCGGCAAAAACGCAAAAATCGACTGAAATATTGGTATACCATAACTGTCAGTATTAATAGCCTGTTTGCGTTTTTCTCCCTTAATTACTTTATCAAGCGACATTTCAAGGCCTTCCAGGCCAACATCATCAGTGCCGACAAACCCCAGCACCTGGGCCGCAAGCGTATCATTGGGATAATAGCGTTTGCTTTCCTCAATAAAGCCTAGGCCTGTGAGCTCACGCTCCTTAATAAGTGCCGTCACCGCTTTGGCCGCTTCCGGCTCAAGTGTCCGCTTAATCCAGACAAAGCGCGCACCGCCTGACAGGCGTTCCTTAATAGCTGCCGGCGAAACACCGACAATTGGCGCCAGTAAGGAAGCGGTTTCATCAATATCCTTTATTTCCTGTGGATCAGCATAAAGAGATTTATTCAAACTACTTACCGCTAATTGCTGACCATTTCTATCATATATTGTGCCACGCGGTGATTGGATAACCCAATTTTCCCGAAGCTGTTCCTGCACTCTGGCACTCAAATGCTGCCCTTCACCAAATTGAATCCAGGCGATCCTTCCTGCCAAAACAATCAGTACCAGCATGGTTAATGTCAAAAACCAGGCCAAGCGTTTTTGCATACTACCAGGCAATGCCATCTATCTTCAACCCTTCCTTGGATACAAATTCATTTATCCAATGACTAACGCTTTCTAATACGCCCGTCCTCTGTAGGGAGTAATTACCCCTACAGGCACAGACGAACGGCTAGACGTTAGGATAATTCGACTAAGCTTCAGGTGAGCCCCCCCCCCATCTGAAGCAAGTTTGATTTATAAATTATTCTGCACAAACCGGCAATACCCTGCTTGTCTTCCCACCTAGGCTGCCACTTCTTCAATTTAAAGATATCCGGACATCTGCCTTTATCCGGCAAGTATTGATGCTACCTCTGCACCTTCTGGTTTTCTGTTATATTCGTTATTTTTGCTGTTAGGAAAAAAGAAAACACCGCAGCAATGCGGTGTTCATTATCGGTATTTGCACTATTGTACCGGATGGCCTTCTTTAGCACAAGCTTCGCCGGTTGCTTCTTTGTGTGACTTCTTCCACCAGTAACCAAGAGCCAAAACGCCAAGCGTAACGGCTAATGGCAACAACCATTCGGGAATAACGGCATGAATGGCTGAGCCGATTTTATGGTCATCCATCATCATTTCGCCGGCGGTCCAGGCAATAAGCCCTGCACCGACATACACAATTATCGGGAATTTATCCATAAGTTTTATTATGATTTGACTGCCGAAAATAATCAAAGGTATGCTAAGAGCCAGTCCTAGTCCTAGCAGCAGATAATCACCTTTAGCCACAGCGGCAATCGCCAGCGTGTTATCAAGGCTCATAACCAAATCTGCAATAATAATGGTTTTAACTGCCGCCACAAACGAGGTTCCGGCTTCAATATCTTCTTCGCCCTTGTCTTCCATTAATAACTTCGCCGCAATCCAAACAAGAAGAATACCACCGATAAACTGTACATAGGGGATTTGCAAGAGTACAACTGCTACGAGTGTTAAAATAACCCGCAGCCCTATTGCTCCGGCGCTACCCCACAGAATGGCCATCTTTTGCTGCTTTTGTGGCAAACAACGGCTAGCCATGGCAATGACTACTGCATTGTCGCCGCTAAGCACGATGTTAACCATCATGATACTAGCTAGCGCTACTAAAAACTCCATTTTCCTGCACTCCTTTTCTGTTATTATTGCTATGCAGCATTGTCTGGTGCCATTACAAAATCATTATGCCCTGGTTTTAGTACCAGATATCAAGATGTGCTGCTTTAATTTATTGTACTCCTCTCTATCAAAATTCGCAAGTACTTGAACAACAAAATACTGTATACACAGACCCTAGTTTTTAATTAAATTTCACCATCTGAAACAAATCGTATTATTTCTTATAAAAATAGGTATTAATAGCTATATTATCCGAATTAGCATATGCACAATCACTTTCTAAGATGATATATGTTTGCATAAATATTCACAACAACAATAACACTTAATATTATTATCAGGTCTTATTACCTTGCGGCTTTCGCAGGTAATATTTATTAGTTTCTTCAGACAATTGTATTTTTCTTGCAACCTGATATTTTTTACCGCAGAGTATCTTTAATCACTCTCAGCGCATTTTTCCAGCAAATTTTTTCAATTTCGTCTTGATGAAACCCACTTGCTTCCAAAGCAGTGACCAGTTTTTCCATTTGTCCGGCATGTGCCAACTCTAGTTCGGGACTAATTCCGTCAAAATCTGAGCCAATCGCAAGGACGTCACAGCCTCCGACATTATAGATATATTTTATATGGCAAACCATATCTTCAATCCGGCTAATCGGAGCATTTCCCAAAAAAGACTTCTCGAAGTTAATCCCGACAACGCCGCCTTTAGCTGCTACTAACTTAAGCATATCATCTGTCAGATTGCGGCAATGGGCGGTAACCGACCAGGCATTGGAGTGCGAGGCCACAAATGGACTCTTCGACAAGTCAGCAACATCATAAAACCCCTGATTGGAAAGATGTGACACGTCAATAAGCATTCCGAGCCTGTTCATCTCTTCTATAACTTCTTTACCAAAAGGAGTAAGCCCTTTATTCCGGCACTCCGTCAAAGCATTAGGGTAGCCAATTTCGTTAGGATAATTCCAGGTAAGCGTAATCAGCCTAACACCCAGTCGATAAAAATTACGCAGGTTGGCTAGATCGCCTTTAAGCACGCCGCCTTCTTCGATTGTCAAAAAGGCTGATAGTTTGCCAGCCTTTTTATTTTGCAGAAAATCGTTATAATTTCTGGCTATTGCCATATGCCGGTCATTGGTTTCCAGCTCCTGATAAAAACGGTCAATCATAGCCTGTGCTCTAAGGAGCGGATCACCGTCTTTTTGCAAATCAACAAACATGGCAAAAAACTGCGCTTGCGCCTTTCCCTGCTGCAATTTCTGAATATCTACGTTAAATGAGTTATGATAAAGATTCCCTGTCTCGCCTTCTTCCATTAAACGCAGAATGGTATCACAATGTAAATCAATACAGTTCACCTGACTGTTTCCCTCCTCTGCCTTGCGGCCCCACACAACTTTCTATCTATAGTGTAATACTATGAAGCATCGCTAGCGGCAATACTAGTTTAATCATCCTTGTACATTGTCTACGCTACAACTGCCGTCAACTTGCTGGCTAAATTCATCATATTCGGCCTCGCTCAGTATGCCAGCCTTACTTAGTTCTTTTTTTAGTTCAGAAGGTTCCAGACCTCTCCAAGCTTCATACTGACGGCTGTCGATCAAAAAATTATTAATAAGGTATCCCAACACATTGCCTGTCACAACTCTTCCTCCTATTAATTATAACTACATACAGCTATAATTAGTATATCCAAAAATTTTGACCTTACCGCTACTCCTTTTAAGAGGTGCACTATGGAAAAATTCCTTATTCAGTTGGCACAGACTGAGTTACCCTGCGTTTTCCACCCCGCTTGCCAGCCTTCGGCTGCAACCTTGATTATTTCCCACGGTTTTCGCGGCAGCAAAGACGGCGGCGGCCGAGCAGTCCGCCTGGCAGAAACCCTTGCCGCGGCCTCGTTCAATGTACTTCGGTTTGACTTTACTCCCCAGCAAAATATCTCACGCCAACTTGCTGAACTCACTGCAATTATTGCTTACTGCCGCCAAACAATTGGCGGACAATTATTCCTTGTGGGACGCAGCCTTGGCGGCAGTACCTCGCTGGCGGCAGTTGCCCATGACAAATCCATAGACGGTCTGATTCTCTGGGCAACCCCCTGGAATTTGACTGCAACCTTTAAGCTGGCATTAGGAGTACATTATGACCAACTGGCCGCAGGCAACACGCTGCAGCTAGCTGATGAGTACGGCGAGCTGCTGCTTACGCCTGATTTTATCCATGATTTTACTAAGCATGATATGTTAGCCTATGTAAAACAGTTAGGACAACGGCCGTTGCTCCTCCTCCACGGTACAGAAGATACCCTGGTTTCGGTTAACCAGGCGCAAACCATTTACAGACAAGCCACCGGCCCCAAGAAACTTATCCTTTATCCAAGCGGCGATCATCATCTGACAGAACACTCCGAACTGGCCAGCAGCGATATTTTGAGTTGGCTTAGCACGGTTGCGCCCAATTAACCCATTCGCTAATTCTCTTCCTGCCAAACGAACGCGAGTCTCCACGTTTAAAACTTAGTGGTGACAGCTTTTTTTGTAAAAAACAATCCTCGAACTTCGAAAAGTCCGAGGAAAGATATAGCATTAATTTATAAAACTAAGTAGGACAAGAAACCTGCCCCCCTGTCCCACTTTTGGTTTTTCATAAAATAATTATCGCTATTGCAATAACCCATTGTCTAGGCATTATACTGCTGCAGCCAGTTTTTCTCCCAGCTTTTTGCAGTTATCTAAAGCTGCTTGGTCGGGAAAGTTTTTAGCAATTAATCCTTCAGCCACTAATTGTCCCCCGCACGCTTTCATTCTGTCGTCCCACTCACGCATCCACTGTCCGTCGCCCCAATCATAAGAACCAAACAGGGCTATTGGTTTGCCGTTTAAGCCTGCGCCTTCAACAGAAGTGACAAAGGGTTCCATTTCGCCTTCTTCCAAAACCTCGTCACCCATAGCCGGGCAACCCAGTGCAACCGCATCGGCAGTCAGGACATTCTCTGCGGTAGCTTCATCAACCGCAAGCAATGCCACCTCCGCGCCGGCACTTCCGGCACCTGCAGCAACAGCCTCAGCCATCTCTTTGGTATTGCCGCTTCCACTCCAATAGATTACGGTGATTTTTTTCATTACTATCCCTCCAAACACACTAAGCATTATTTATTTGAGAATAATTCTCAATCTCAAATAAATAATACCATTTCCCTCTTTTCCTGTCAACTCAGGGAAAGTGGTTCTGGCGAACACACGAAAAATAAGGACTCGGGAACGCTTCCCAAGTCCTTTAGTCTTTATGTATGGCGGAGTGGCAGGGATTTGAACCCTGGCAGGCCTCACGACCTCTAACGATTTAGCAAACCGTCCTCTTCAGCCACTTGAGTACCACTCCGTGTCAATAAATTGTTTAGATTATACCAAATGCCCTACCGTAAGTCAATTATAGAGATGTTCCTCACTACCGCTCGGAACTAAGCAACTCACACAGGTTCTCATTTTGCTTATCGCTCGTAAGAACTTGGTTCGCTTATGGCGGAGGGGGTGGGATTCGAACCCACGGTCCCTTTCAGGATCACTGGTTTTCAAGACCAGCTCCATAAACCGCTCGGACACCCCTCCGTTATAGCACAGTTAGTATTATAACAAACGGCAAGATGGCTTGTCAATAAACATGATTTGGTATTTTCTATCTGCTGCTTTTTTTGTCAATAATAGCTTGCCAAGTATTTTTCTTACCTCTATTTCATATATTATAAGGTATCGCCAGTTCATTGCAAAAATATACTTCCTGTTAGTATCACTCAGTTTTCCAGGTAAAAAACAAGTTAATTTTTTATAAAAGGGTTGACTATTACTGTAAACAGAATTATATTCTTTATAGAGATATTTAAAGATAATCATTAATATTTCAAAGGCAGGTGAGATATATGGACGTAGGCCGACCTAGTTGGCTTCATTTGTTTAATTTAATTAAAATTAGGGGAATATTCCATTTTTCTCGCCAAATTTATCTGTGTACACACCTTGGCAGCTTCGGCTGAGTGTTACCTAATTTATGAGGCATATATTTGCGTTCCCCTAACATCAGAAACACGGCAGACGCTAAAGCTTTTCAAAAGCGCTGCCCATACCACACTATCTTGTCATCAAGAAAGTTTACTTTCCGGCAAGACAACAAGAGAGGGGGAGCATTTATGCTGAAAATATATCGCAGCAACTGCACAAAATTATATGAACTTACTTTTCAGACACTGGAACGAGGCGCTTGGTTTAACCTGATTAATCCAACACCGGATGAACTTGAGAAAGTAGCCGCCATAACCGGTAGCCCGCTTGACTTCCTTAAGTCTGCTTTGGACGAAGAGGAACGTTCCCGTATTGAACTTGAAGAAAATCACATGCTTGTCATCACCAATATTCCGATTACCCGCGGTCACGACAGTTATGATGCCTTACCACTTGGCATTGTACTCACCCCTGATTATATAATTACGGTTTGTTTAGAGCCTAACGAAGTCTTAGCCGACTTTAGCTCTGAAAACCATCGGATATTCAGCACTTTTAAAAAGACCAGATTTCTTTTTCAGATTCTCTATAAATCGGCGACTCTATATTTGCGGTACTTACGACAAATTAACCGTCGCACAGACGAAATTGAACGTTATATGCGCCGAGCCATGCAAAATGAAGAAATCTTTCAGCTCTTGGAATTGCAAAAAGGTTTAACCTACTTTGCCGCCTCTCTTCGTTCTAACGGCATAGTTTTGGAAAAACTCTTGCGGCTTCGTTCTACCAGCCAGGTTCAGCACTTAATCAAAATGTATGAGGAAGACGAAGACCTGCTGGAAGATGTTATTATTGAAAATAAACAGGCAATTGAAATGGTAGAGATGTACAGCCGAATTATGAGCGGGATGATGGACACCTTTACTTCCATTATCTCCAACAATCTCAACCGAGTTATGAAGTTCCTGGCTTCCATGACCATTATTCTGGCCATTCCCACAATGGTTGCCAGCTTCATGGGAATGAACGTGGATGTGCCTTTTGGTACCGGCGGCGGCTTCCTAATAACTTTGTTATTTGCGCTCGGAGTTACTGCGCTTAGCGCTTTTGGCCTGTGGCGCAAAGGCATGTTTTAATGTAACGTAACCAACCACCAACGGCAAAATCTGCCTGCTTTTCAGATTTTGCCGTTTTCTTTTGCTGTTTTATAGGTTACGGGCAGGAAACCAGTCTTGCGACACGAATTAATTGTATAGAATAAACAGCAAGAATACGGAGGAATTACATATGTTTAAAAAGACTTTAGTCTGCTTGACTATCTGCATAATGGTTATTGCCGGGCTGCCACTGGGTGCCGGTGCCGCTCCTGTTATAACTGCCGCCGAAACTACTTCAGCAGCAACTGCTCTTGATCCAGTAGGCAGCAACGGTTCTATCGACTGGGATAAAAGAACAATTGAAGCCGTAGGTTACGGCCTGCCTTCCTCACTGTCCAAGTCACCGGCTCATGCCCAGCTTATGGCAAGACGGGCTGCCATTGCCGATGCTTACCGCAACCTGCTTGAAGCCATCCAAGGTGTCAAAGTTGATTCCGAAACCACCGTACAAAATTTTGAGACTGTTAATGATACCGTAAAAGTTAAGATTTCCGGCCTGGTTAGCGGCGCCAGAATTGTCACCGAGCAACCTCTTGCCGACGGCTCTTACCAGGTAACCATGAGTGTTAATCTGTACGGCCGCAGCAGTCTTTCCGAAATAATTGCCGATACCACTAAATCTGCCGGCCAGCAGCCACTGCCTGATCCTTCTCTGGCATACATACCCAAAGCGCTGCCAGCCTATACCGGACTGGTTATTGACACCACCGGCCTGCCGCTGGTTAGAGCAATGTCACCGGTAATCTACGACGAAACCGGCCGCCCGATTTATGGTCATACCAACCTGATCCCCGATTATGTCGTATCGAAGGGTATGGTGGATTATATGTGCACCCCCGAAGATCTCAGAGACCTCGACCTCGGCCAATCCCGCGCCGGCATCAATCCGATTTCCGTAAAAGCTATTGGCCTGCGCGACCACAATGTAAATATCGTAATCAGCCAAGCTGACGCCGACCTAATTCTAGCGGCCAATGCCCAAGCCAACTTCCTTCCTAAAGCTACGGTCTGTGTAAAACAAAATTAATAGACAAAGAGGCCATCGCATTAAGTAATGAATTGACCCTAAATTAGTGCGATGGCTTTTTTCATACCTTTTGAATTTATAAGTTTGTGGGAGTATTGGAAGCCTTATATAAAGTGCTTTCCCCGGTAACCCTCGTAACTACCGTAGCCCCTTGGCCTTTGCCGGAAAAAGCGTTCCGAAGGAGAAAAGCCGGGTGGTATTCCGTTAAGCAATCCGTACTGTTTGAGCGTAGCGAGTTTACGGATTGTAGGAATATCACCTGGCTTTTCAGGTCCGCGCATTGAAATGGAGACTATATCATATAGCTATGAAAGCAGATCTCCAGTGGAACAGGTTAGCGTGGAGGCTTTGGGCCTAGAATTTTTGGTACTTTTGTTTCATGACAAAAGTACACCCCGTCCACTTGGTTTCCATTAATTTTATTAATAGCGCAAATTGAATTTTCCATCAAAGCGGACAATAGTGCAAAAACCTTTAACCAGAGTGTATCGAAACTTTTTTTGTTTCAGTACACTCTGTCTTTTCCTACCCTAACGCAGTTAATTTAATTTCGCACCCCAGCTTAAAAGCATAAATATACTGCTCTTTTACCGGCCTGCCAAGGATACGCTCAATTGCCAGTGCATACATACTAAGCTGCGCCGCATATCTATCGGCCAATTCCTCTACGCAATCAACATAATCAGTCTTATAATCAACCAGCACTAACCCGTCCTCTTCGGCAAACAAACAGTCAATTATGCCCTGCACAAAAATTTGCTCGCCACAGCCATGCAGCTCAGGATAAAACTTTTCGGCAGGCAGCAGCAAGCTAAATGGCATTTCTCGCCACACTTCCTTCGCTTTTACCAGACGCTCGCCCAGCGGCGTAGCAAAAAAAGCACTGATTAAACCGGCGTCAACCTCGGCCGCCTGGCCTGCTGGCAAAATCTCGCGAGCTTCCAGCGCCGCAGTTTGCTCAACTATCGCCTGCTTTGTAAAGTCACTTCGTAACTCAATATGCTGCATCACCGTATGCAAAAGTACGCCATATTCCACCGGCGTCAGACGTGATGCCGCCTGCAAGAACCGTGGACGGGCATGGACGGTTGACGGTTTGGGAGCAAACATGGCTTCCGCCTCATCCCTTTCGACAAGCTCAAGACGGCGTTTGATTTCGGACACCGACAGCTTCGCTGGTTTACCAATAGCTGAACCGCAGGGATATTGCCAGTTTAACAGCTTATCCACCCACGTGTTGTCTGAACTGCATTCCACAGGTTCTAACCGCCGGACAGTAGCCAGCAGCCTGTCATCGGCCTGTCCAAGCCCAGCTGCCTGGTTAATATCACCGGCCTTAATGATCGTAATATCCCAGGCTGAATTCCCGCCTGGCAGTTGACCCACAGGTGCTTCGTCACATTCGCCATACTGCCTGATACCAGTGCCGTCAGCATGTCTGGCAACTGCCATTCCCACCCAGTCCAGATAACTCTTGGCTTTTAGAATCTGGCTGGCCGGCAGCTTTACTGCCTCATCTGCTACCGCCCGGCACCAACCGGTACATTTTTGTGCAAGTTTTTTGGTTGATCCAATTAAAATCAGCTTTTCTCTGGCCCGCGTCAAGGCTACATACAAAATCCGCTGCTCTTCAGCCTTGGTTTCCAATTCAAGTTTATGCGCAATTCCCCAGCGTGCCGGCGTCGGATAGCGAAATCTAAGCTCAGGCAAGGTGACATAAGGGCCAACGCCCAGTTCTTTGTGGCATAATACCAGACCGCTAGAGTCCATGAGATTAAAGTTTTTCCCCATATCGGCAACAATCACTACCGGAAACTCTAAGCCTTTACTTTTATGAATGCTCATAACCCGGACAACATCTTCACTTTCGCCTAGTGCTCGGGCTACTGATAAATCTGAGTCTTTGTTTTTCAGCCGTTCAATAAACCGCAGGAAGCGGAACAGCCCGCGGAAATTTGTCGCCTCATACTGACGCGCCCGGTCATACAACGCCCGCAGGTTGGCCTGGCGCAGAACACCGCCCGGCATGCCGCCGACATAATCATAATAGCCGGTATCCTGATATATTCGCCAGATAAGTTCAGCTACGCCTTTACGTCTGGCTAAATTACGCCACGCTGTCAGTTTATCTAAAAACAGTTGCATTTGAGGAACAGCGTCTGGCGTCTGGCTGCAGGCTTCTACTGCCGCCCACAAACTGCCTTGTTCCTGACACAATCGCAGTTCGGCAAGCTGATCGCCGGTCAGGCCAAACAGCGGCGACCGCAGTACCGCCGCCAGCGGAATATCCTGTTGTGGATTGTCAATAACCTGCAAAAGTGCCAGCATAATCGCTATTTCAGTTTCCGAGAAATAGCCGGAATCCAGTTCGGCATAACAGGGAATCCCGGTTTGCCGCAGTCTGTCCTGCAGTACCTGAGCCTTTCCCCGAACCGAACGCAGCAAAATAACAATATCTCGATACAGCAGCGGCCGGTAACCGCCTGCCTGTTTATCAAATGCCAGATAGCCACCACTCATCAATTGCTGAATGCGCCGGGCAATAAGGACTCCTTCCTGCTCAAAAGCGCTTAATTCTTCTTCCGGCAGGCTGTCACTTTGCTCTACAGTGAGTTCAGCGTCAGTCTCTGTCGTTGCCGGCTCTTCACCTTCGCCACTTTCTTCGTTTTTTTCCCGGTCGATCATAATGAGTTCTACCGGCCCTGCCAAGCTGGTACCGACAGCTGCCGGATAATCAGGCCCGGGATTGAGCTGTTCTGCCAAACCATACTCCAGCTCGGCTGTGCGCTCAGTCATAAGCTGTCCAAATAAAAAGTTGGCAGCAGACAACACCCCGTCCCGGCTGCGGAAGTTTTTACTCAAATCAATGCGTTTGCAGCCTGGCATCGCCCCGTTTTGATAACCGTGATATTTGCCCATAAACAGGGCCGGTTCGGCTAGACGAAACCGATAAATGCTTTGTTTGACATCCCCGACCAAAAATAAGTTAGGTTGCTCGTCGTTGGCAACAAGCCTGATAATTTCTTCCTGTACGCGGTTAATATCCTGGTACTCATCCACCATAATCTCACTGAATCTGGTTTTTAACGCCAGCGCTACCGCAGAAGGTTGCCCCTCTCCCTCATTGTCTTTGTCAGCGCGCAACACTGCCAGACATAAATGTTCCAGGTCATTAAAATCAACAATACCTTTTTCTTGTTTTGCCTGGGAGAATTTTTCGGCAAAACTTCTGACAAGTTGCACTAAGGCGGCTACCAGCGGCTCAACCTGACGCAAATCAGCCAAAAGCTCTGCACCGCTGCGTTCAAAATAGGCGTTCTTGGCATCGGCAACCTTCTTTTTAACCTTATTGCGCTGTGCTTGGAAGTAGTCTTTAATCTCTTTAGGAACCTCTTTACCAACCGCCGCGATTCGCGGAAACTCTGCTTCCGCTAACGCGCCGGCCAGAGCTGTCCAGGAGGAACAGGCTGACCGCAGCAGATCATCAATAATCTGAAGATCTTCGGCAAAGCTCTGGGTATAAGCTGCCGGATTGCCAGGCTTGCCAGCCTCCGCCATTAGCGCCAGCAGCGATTGGCGCCCCTCTTCCCAGTCAAGCTGAATTTTATCGCGCACCAGCTCTGACCAGGGAGTATCATCAAACCCCGCCTCTGCCGGCAGTGCAAAATTACCGTGCAAACTTGCAAGCCATTGATCAGGCCGGGGGTGACTGCGGGAAAACTCATACAGCTTAAGCACTAAGCTGGCCAACGAATTATCACTGTCCTCATCGCCGTAATGCTCGATAAGTGTCATAAACCCCGGTTCTGCCTGTTCATAGTTTTCTTCAAACACCGTCTCAAGCACATCGCTTTTAATCAGGGTTATCTCGGTATCATTGGCCACCCGGAAATTGGGCTCAATCCCCAGCAGGTAAAAATACTGCCTGACAATGCTTTGGCAAAATGCGTGCAAGGTTGAAATATTGGCGGCATTCAAAAGCACCAGTTGGCGCTCAACATGACGTCTGAGCTCAGCATCAATGTGTTCTGGCCGATTAACCACCGCCGTTAAGGCTTCACCAATACGGCTGCGCATTTCATTGGCCGCCGCATTGGTGAAGGTAACCACCAGCAAACGATCAACACTTAAGCGTTCAGCCGGATCAGTAATCCGGCTGATAATCCGTTCCACCAGCACCCAGGTCTTGCCTGAACCGGCAGCAGCCGCTACTAACAAATTATGATTACGGGTTTCAATCGCAGCTTGTTGCTCAGGAGAGCATTGCATCATTTTTCGCCTCCCTTCCGTTGGCGCAATTCAGCCATAATAGCATCATCATCCAGATTGGTTAACGCCAAATAGTCATTTTCCGGAAGATTGCCGTCAAACTGACATACCGCCCGAAAAGCGCAATAGCCACAAGGCGTGGCTTTTGCCAACCGGTACGGCCTGATAGCGGTTTCACCGGCAAGAATAGCTTGCGCCACCGCGATAAGTTCCTGCTCCACATGTCCTAGTAACAGGGTGAACTCTTCGCTGGTCTTAAGTTTATCCCTACAACTTTCATAAAAGCCATTTTTGCCTAACGCAATTCTAAAAAATTCCGACCAGCCATTAATACTCTGGTCAAGCAAAGCGGCAATATCAGTATTATCCAGCAACCAGCCCGGCATTTTTAGCTTGCCGTTAATTTCCTTTTCAATCTGCTCCGGCGGTTTTAAGGTCGAGCCAGAGATAACCGGGTTTTTCAAAAAATAGTACAGTATTCCGGCTGGCAGATAAGTTTTACTACCCTGCTGGGCACTAATAGCTACCAGCAGGTATGTCAGCAGTTGCAGCTTAATGCCATAATATACTTCTGTCAAATCAAGCCAGGCTCCGCCCGATTTATAATCAATTACCAGCACATAGTTTTGACCGTTGTATTCGCCCATATCTAGGCGGTCAATCTGGCCAGCCACCTCCAATACCGATCCCGGCAGGGTCAGTCTAAGCGGCGGCAAAGCATCCGGCCCACGCCCAAAGCCTTGTTCCAGCGCGACCGGCCGGAAAGCGGTAACCTGCGCCCAGGCAGCCAGACGGCTAACCGCCCGGATGGCCCGCCGTATCAGCCTTGTAACCAAATGCTCATGCTGTTTGCTGCTAAGCAGGATTTCATTTTGCAGCTTAGGCGCTAATTGCGCAACAATCTCACCGCACCTGGCACTAATCTGATTGGGGGTAAGTTCGCCCCAGCTTTGGTTATCAGCAACCAGTCTATCGCCAAAGTTTTTTAACACCGCATGCAAAAACTGTCCTAAATCAGGAGCAGCCAGCTGGTATACCGGCCGTTCCTTGAGCTGTAAGCCATATTGGGCAAAATGCTTGAACGGACAGGCGCGAAAAGCCTCAAACCGGGTAACACTACCGCGCAGTACTCCGTTTTTCATATATAAACGTTTGGGCAAGCCAGTAGGCAGTGCCTCCACCTGATTATAATGAAACAACCCGGCCAGACTTACGCGCAGGACTTCGCGCCACTGCGTCTGACCAAGCCCCCAGTTATAAATCTCCCACCAAACCGGTCTGATATCTCCGGTCTCCCGGTACAGCCGGAGAGCTCCGGCCAACGTGGCAAACGCCCGCCTGGGCCTGGCAATATATTCGGCTTCCCGGCCAGGAGGCGGCTCGACAGGTAAGGCCACCGGCAGAGCGCCGGTAAGCTCTTTTAACCGCCGGATGATCGGCGACGGGGCTAACGCTTTGCCTTCGGCATCTGCCAGCGGATAGCTGATCCATAAATATCGACTGGCTCGTGATAATGCCGTATATACCAAAAACTGCTCGGCAAAAACATCGGCTACTGCCCCGCCGGCAAGTTCAAGCCCTAACAGCTTAAGCTGCGCCCTGTCCCCATCATTTAACAGACCTTCGTCCCGGCGGCGGCGAGGCAGTACACCATCACTCACCCCTGGCACAAACGCCGCCTTTATCTTTAGCCGACGCGTCCGTTCTAACGCCGCAATAGTAACATAATCAAGCCCTGGCGGAATCAAACTAAGCGTAGTGCCTTCCAGACCCTCGTCGATAATCGCAACAAATTCTGCCACTGTCAGAGGCTGCTCAGCAAAGGTGTCCACAATCTGGTCCAATAGTTCTATGAGTTTCGGCCACATCTGCTGATGTTCTCTGGCCTGCTCCACATCGCCGGCGGCCTCGGCTTCAGCCGCCCAGCCGGCCAGTGTGTCAGCTACCTGCAGATTCTCCAAAAATTCATAAACAGCCTGTACCAGTTTTAGCGGCGGCAAACCTTGCCGCGTGGCCGGCGTCAGCCGTTCTGTCAGCACAAGTAACGCCGCCGTGCCATTGCGGCGGATAGTATTAATCTGCTCCAAATATTCCTGCTCTTTGGCATCAGGCTCATTATTTACCCACTCATCTTCAGCCAGTGAGTATCGCCGGCGAAAGGCCCAGTCTTCCGGCTTAGTCCATCGAGTACCACGAATACCAAACTCCAGGCAATAGTTCTCCAAAACATCAACCTGATCACGACTTACCGGCAATAGATCGGTTTTTAAGCAGCGGAAAACCGGTTCATAACTCCAGCGCTCTTTGACAACATCAAGTGCCGAGCGCACCAGCTCTGCCAGCGGATGATGCACAGCCGGCCGACTGTTGTCACTGAAAAAAGGAATATCATAATCAGTAAACACGGTTGCCATTAAGTCGGCATAACTCTCCGTATCACGAATAAGCACAGCCATATCCCGCCAGCGCAGCCCTTCATCCCGGCTCAGCCTAATAATTTCCCGGGCAATGGCTTCGGCTTCTGTCCGGCGGTTAGCGGCTTCAGCCAGTGTTACGCTGTCGTCACTTGCATCTTGTTTATTAGGCTTACCGCCTGAAAAAAATAGCCGCTCAATTGCCGCCAGCTTGGCACTATCGAACCGTTGGGGCAAAACTAATTCCTGCAGTTTAACCTCAGCCTGTAGCTCTCCCGCCATTTTTTTCAGCTTGCGAAAAGTCTCCCACTGCCGGTGAAACAAGGACTCTTCCCGCGCATGGAGCTCATTGTCAGGCTGACTGAGACACAACGTCACCGTCACCTCCTGCGCGGTTGATAGCACGGCTGATAGTACCGCATACTCCTGCGGTGTAAAGAAGGTAAAGCCGTCTACCCACACCTCAGCCTGCTTCACCAAGGAAGCTTGTGGAACTTTTTCCGCAAGCAAAGTAAGATAATCCTCAGGGTCAATATAGCGACTGGCCAAAAAATCCTCAAAGCCCTGGTACAAGAGTGCCAAGTCCTGCATTTTTGCGGTTAAAGCCTGATTATCCCCGCAGTCTTGCTCACCGACAATCGCCGTCAGCTTGTCAGGGGTAATTCCATAGGTTTTAAACTCTTTTACCAAATCTGCAATGGTCGCGGCAAAGCTTTTTTCCGCAGATGCCCGCCCTAGCAGCTTAAGATTACTCGCATTCTCCATCAACAGCCGACTGAAAACCATCCGTTTTCCCAGCTCGGAAATATGTGGTTTGGCGGCACCACCGGTTTCACTCAGCACCCGGTGAGCCAGACGACGAAAGCCCAGCACATGGGCACGCATAAAGCCGGCATTGGGACAGGCCGCAGCCAATGCCTGCTCAACCTCATAGGTAGCCTGCTCAGGCACAATAAAAAGAAGCGGCCGGCCATCAGGCGCTTCCGTCAAACGGGCCACTATCTCATCAAAACATTGCCAGGTCTTACCATAGCCAGCCTGTCCCAAAATAAAATTAAGCTTCAACCGCCATCCCCTCCTATACACCATACAGACAGGCAGCCTTTTTCCACCTGTCTGCACACACACTACGGTTATTAGGCCTTGCGGCCAAGTTATTTACCGGGAAAGTTTAGCCTACATACATGGCCTTAAGGATGATCTCCACTTGTGCCTGCGATACCGGCACCGGATTAACGCGGGTAGAGCCCTTCAGACAATTAGCTGCCAGTTCGGCAAACCCCTCTTTAAAATCAGCCTGGCGGATACCGGTCTCGGCCAAACCCTTGGGAATTCCCACCTGTTTATTAAGTTCCTTGACTGCGTCTATAAATTCACGCCGGCCGCTGCGACCGATGCTGCGGGCCAATTCATCCAAGCGTTCACCAACAAACTCATCCTGGACATTATAGTCAAGCACATGCGGCAACGCTATCGCATTTATCAGTCCATGCCCCAAATCGAACTTGCCACCAATGGCATGGGCAATGCCATGCGCCATCCCTAAGCCGGTATTGCCAAAAGCAAGACCTGCCATGCATTGATAATGATGCACTTTTTCCCGGCTTTCCTTGGTTTTCTCGGCATATGAAATTGGCAGCCATTTTAGTAAGCCGGCAACTGCCCCTTTGGCCAGTACCTCGCAAAAATCATCGAGATTGCGGTTAGTATAGGCTTCAACCGCATGGGTAAGCGCATCCATACCGGTTTCAGCCACCACATTTGGCGGCATCGTCAGGGTAATATCCGGATCAAGGATGGCCAAATCCGGCATAAAGGCCGGCGTTTTTAAGCCAATCTTAATATTGCTTTCATGGAAGGTAATAACGGCAACCTGGGTCACCTCGGTTCCAGTCCCTGAAGTAGAAGGAATAGCCACAAAGATTAAGTTTTTACGAGCAGGCGGCAGCTCGCCTGCCTGCGCCTTTTCAAAGTCAAGTTCCGGATATTCATAAAAGAGCGCCATTACCTTGGCCGCATCAATAGGTGATCCGCCGCCGACGGCAATTAGCGCATCAGGCTTAAACTCCCGCATTTTCGCCAGTCCGCTGAGCACCGCCTGGGTGTCCGGATTTTTGCCAATGCCGCCATAAACACAAGTTTTACAGCCTTTAGCAGCAAAAACAGCTTCTATTTTAGCAATTACGCCACTTGTCTGCATAGCACTGCCACCGGTTGCAATAAACACCCGCTGTGCTTTGATAGTACCAAGTTCAGCTATCGAACCGCTGCCTGTAATAACAGCCTGACCACCTAATATTAGCTTTTTCATGTAGTATACCGCTCCTTTTACGCCCTGTCAGGACGAGTTTCTCTCTTTAATCATATATAAGAATGCATTAAACTGCAACCTGTCCAAAAGAAAAGACCCATCAACAGATGAGCCTTCCTGACTAACATTATTGTGGTTTTTTACCAAACCATTTTTCGTAGATTTTGGCATATTCGCCATTTTGTCTAATTTCATCTAATGCCTTATTGATTTTGCCGGCTAATTCTGTGTTCTTCTTAGCTACAGCAATTCCATATTCTTCGGCATCTAATACATCGCCAACCAGTTTGGCTTCTTTGCTGCCGGCTTTGGCCAGATAATATTCATTTACCGGCAAGTCATTTACTACAGCGTCAGCGCCGCCGGCTTTCAGCTCAAGGAAGGCTTCAGACGCGCTGTTATACTCGCGTACTTGAGCATCTTTAATCTTCTTGGCAGCTTCTGCACCGGTAGTACCAATCTGTACGGCAATCCGCTTGCCTTCCAGGTCTTTAAAATCCTTAATAGTGGTATTGTCCGCCTTGACTACCATCGACAAACCTGATTTGTAGTATGGCTTGGAGAAGTTAACTTTCTTGGCGCGTTCATCAGTAATGGTCATCGCCGAGGCAATAACATCAATCTGACTGCCCTCTAATGCCGGAATCAAACCATCAAAACCGGTGTTGACGATTTGCACTTCCATGCCCATTTGTTTGCCGATTGCTTTCATGATGTCCACATCAAACCCGACATACTCTTTAGTTTTTTCGTCCTGGAACTCAAATGGCGCAAAGGTAGCCTCCGCTCCTACCTTGAGCACCTTGGCGCTTTGCTGATTGCCGCCACAGCCCATGAGGCCCAAGGTCAAAACCAGCAGCAAGCTTGCATAAACCATCCATCTTTTTGTCATAATGCATCCCTCATTCTTACACATAATCCTTTATAAATTATACACTGTTTTGGCCAGGCTGCAACGCAAATCCTGCGACAAAATTTAACAAAATTAAAGCGCCTGCTTACGCAAGCGCCTGTTTTATCAACTTTCCATTGTCTTTCACTCAGATACATTTTCTTTCAGTTCCTGATAGTAGGCCAACTGATCAACAAACAATATTCGTGTCAGCCCGCTCGGTGACGGCACAACAAAATCGGCCACGCCGGTCACCACATTCTCGGTCTGCCAGCCACAGACAACCTTTGCCTGCCGCGCAAATTCACGATATACACCAACACCGGCATAACAGGCGACCAGTGGTTTATGGAAAGCCAATTTTTCCTGCAGAAGCAGCCTCCCGGCCTGAAACTCTGCCTTGGTTATCTCGGCTGCGGTGCGACTGGGCCGCGCCACGATATTGGTAATCCCCAACCCTAAATCCAGCAGCTTGCAGTCTTCTTCCGGTGTAAACTGATAAGGTGTGAGCCCAGAGGCCGCAAGCAGCTTCCAAAACTTATTAGAATAACCGGCAAAATGATGTCCGGTTTGTGCCGACCGGCTGCCAGGGTTAAACCCGATAAAAAGTATTTTTAAATTGGGCGCAATAATATCTGACACAGGTTTCATACTTAACCTCGCTGTAAAGTAAAAAAACTAACTTCTGCCGGACAGCCAATCCGCAACGGCAGCCAGTGCCCGGTACCGGCACTGACATAGCCGCGACAGTTATTGTGTTCATACATGCCTTTCATGTATTTATATTTTACCGGCAGCAGCGATGTGCCGCCAACCACTACCTGGCCGCCATGGGTATGTCCGGCTATAGCCAGCGGCACGCCGGCCGCAAACGCATTGTCAAAAAAATCGGGATGGTGGGTCAGCAAAACAGTAAATTCATCATTGGGTATACCACTCATAGCCTGGGAAAAATAACGCTGGCGCTTGTCCTCTAGCTCGGCTTTATCTTTACCCCAGGGATAATCTACACCAGCCAGATATAAGCCTGCCGTTACTGCTTTATGGCTATTTTCCAAAACAGCAACTGGGCTGCGATTAAGCGCCGTACGAATACGGCTGATATCCCGGAAGTATTCATGATTGCCCCAACAATAATAAATACCATACGGCAGCTCTGCCTGAAAAGCAGTCAGTCGCTCCATCGTTGGTGATAAAAGCTCCAAGTCGTCCACTAAATCGCCGGTAACTGCCAGCAGGTGCGGCTGCTCTTGTTTAACCATGGCCAGCACGCGCTCAAGCTTATCCATACCGAAAAAAGATCCTATATGGGTATCACTTATTTGCGCAATAGTAAAACCATGTAGACTTGCCGGCAACTGCGGAAACGCTAAATTGTACTTATGAATTACAATCGCAGTATCGCCGCCAATTACACCATAGCTGCTAAACATAAAGGGAACTGCCGGCACCACGGCCACCGCCCCCTGCAGAAATTGCCGCCTGGTTAGCCCCGCGCCACTGCTTTGCCCAGTTTGTGCCACGGCCGTTTGTTCCTCGGTCTCCCGACTGGTCCGCAGCTTCGTAAGCTTCGCGGCAAACAGACGTATCACATACCCGGCCAACAGCAGCACCAGCATAAAAACAATGCCTGATAGCCATATATAGGCGGCATAAATAAAATATCGGAACCATTCTCCGGGAAACCCGCCTGACGGTCGCAGCCAGCGGCTGAAGATAAGAATAACCACCGTCAAACCAGTGATCAGCCAGTAGGCCCTGCGGATTTTTTTCACGGCATAAGCCTGATGCCATTTCGCTAAAATCCGTCCTCCCAACCAGGTTATTCCGCATAAAATCAAAAAAACAATCAACATCGCGACCAGCGACGGACCATGCTGCATATGTGCCTCCATATCTATTTCTTTGCTACTGACATTATACCCCAAAACAGCTTTAGTATAGTAGCAAGAAATCAAAAAGAAAAGTGTCTTCTCATTAGTCTTGTTGTTGCAAATATTATTAGCCGCTCAATGCCATACGGCATATAGTATAAGTAGCAATTAGGGGAGGAGGCTCCTATATGGCCGACGCGACACAACAAACCATTATTAACACTATCTTAGGGGACATCATCGGCGTTATCCCCAATTTCAGTTCGTTGGTCAGTTCCTACCGGTTGTTAGTTGGCGCAGCAGAAGAAGTCCGTCGAACACCAGGCGTACCCTTTGAAATATTTGAACGGGCTGTTATCCGCTTTGATCGCACCGGAACATTAATTGATATTCTACTGGAAGTGTTATGTTGCAAAATAGCCTTTAGCAGCCAGTTCCTGGCGGTAACCTGTGCGCCTGTCGACATTATCCGGCTGTTAGCCAACTGCAACTCACTCAACGATAAATCCTTCCAAACAGCAGAACAGATTATTATTCTCGAAGCGCTACGCCAGCTCCTGGACAACAATTGCCAGTCTTCCTGTTTTGGACCGCCGCCGGAAGGAATAACACCGCCGGTTCCGCCGCCACTACCAAAACCAGTGCCTCCGCCGATCAAACCACCTTGTCCTCCTGGGTTTATTCAAAGTGACTTAGAATCAACAAAAGAGCTGGAAACCGAGGTTACGCCGCCAGTTACCACGCGCAGTCAAAAATATGCCAGCCCACTGCGGCGCCGGCATATCTAAATAAATGCATAAAAGACTGAAACGCAGACGGCATTTTAACGCTGTCTGTATTCCAGTCATCAGCTGAACTATTGTCTTTTCCCCACCGCTTATTACTAGCTGGAGCTATTACTCATCAAGCAGTCCGGCCTTTTTATACAGATCATAAAAATGGTGGGTCGGCCCTACCCCTTTGCCAATCGCCAGCGAATGTTCAATCGCAGTTGTAATATACTCCTTGGCTTTGGCAACAGCCTCGGCTACCGGTAAACCTCTTCCTAAATTAGCAGCAATCGCCGAGGACAGTGTGCAGCCGGTACCATGCGTATTCTTAGTGGCAATCCGCGGGGATTTAAAGTAGGTAAAGTTTTCACCGTCAAATAAAATATCGGTTGAGTCGCCGGCCAAATGACCGCCTTTAATTAATACATGCTTAGGTCCCATCGCCCAAATAGTGCGGGCCGCAGCTTCCATGTCCGCCAAGGTTGCAATCGGTCTGCCGGTAATGACCTCAGCCTCAGGAATGTTAGGCGTAACAATCATGGCCAGCGGCAATAACTCCTGGGCCAGCGTAGTCTCGGCCGAAGTGTTTAACAGATGATAGCCGCTTTTAGACACCATAACCGGATCAACTACAACGTTTACAGCCTGATACTCTTTTAGTTTGGCTGCGATTGTTTTAATTGTGGCAATTTGCGATACCATACCGATTTTGACAGAGGCAACCGCAATATCCTCAAAGATAGCCTCAATTTGCTTTGCTATTATCTCTGGCTCAATATCCTGAACAGCCAATACCTCCTGCGTATTTTGCGCAGTAACCGCGGTAATGACACTCATACCAAACACGCCGTGAGCAGCAAATGTTTTGATATCTGCCTGAATACCTGCACCGCCGCTCGAATCAGAACCGGCAATTGTCAACACGTTTTTCACATTATCACCCCTGCAGTTTTGCTGTAAATTCATCGCTAGACAATGGCTGGCTAATCAAATATCCCTGAATAATATCACAGCCCTTTTGCTTAAGATAAGCAAATTGTTCCTCAGTTTCAACACCCTCAGCCACCACAACCAGCCCCAGTTCGTGCGCCATTTCAATAATGCTGCCGGTAATGGTGACATTATTATCGCCAATAGCAATATCATCAATAAAAGTCTTGTCCATTTTTAACGCAGTAATTGGCAGCTTTTTTAGATAGGTCAGCGACGAATAACCACTGCCGAAATCATCAAGTGCAATCCTTACACCCATAGCTCTTACGTTTTGGAGCTTCCGGGTATTGTCCTCAAACTGTTCCATTAAGACACTCTCGGTAAGTTCTAGTTCCAGATATTCAGGCGGCAAGCCGGTTTCGTCCAGTACCTCTTTAACGCTCTGGACAAGATCTTCCTGCATAAGCTGTACTACCGAGATATTTACCGAGGTCCGCAACCGTTTTTGGCAGATTTTATACAGCTCCTGGTTGAAAGCGCAGGCCGTCTTTAATACCCAGTTGCCGATACCGACAATAAGCCCCATTTCTTCAGCCAGCGGAATAAATTTCAGCGGCGGCACCATACCATAATCAGGACTTTGCCAGCGCACCAAGGCCTCAAAGCCGTCAATCTGCCCGGTAGTGAGATTATATTCTGGCTGGTAATACAGCCGCAGCTCATTATTTTGGATAGCTTTACGCAGCCGTGCTTCCAGCAGTGTCTTTTCCACAACTGTATCATGCATCGATTTATCAAAAAAACGATAGGTGTGTTTACCTGATGTTTTAGCTGAATACATCGCCATATCGGCATTGCGTAAAAGTTCTTCGACATTATCGCCATGCTCGGGAAAAACAGCAATACCGGCACTAGCCGTAATATGAAAAACATGTCCGTTGACGGTGGTGGGCTGCTCAAGCACTCGCATGATCTTATCGGCATAACCAGTTATTTCTTCATAACTCTCCATCTCTGGTAGCAAGATAACGATTTCGTCACCCCCAAGGCGGGCAGCCAAACCAACCTTGTTCGCCAGGGCCCCTAACCTGCTGCCCAAAGAGATAAGCAGCTTGTCCCCCCAGGAATGTCCATAGGTATCATTAATTAGCTTAAAATTGTCAATATCAATAAAAATTAAAGCCCCTTGACCACCTTTTTGGCGATTGGCTTCTAAAGTCAGCTTCACGCTCTCGGTAAGCCGCTCCCGGTTGGCAAGACCTGTCAACGCGTCATAATAGGCCATATGGCGAATTCTTTCTTCTTTAAATTTGCTGTCAGTAATATCAGTATACGAGCCGGCCATATGCAGCGGTTGTCCATTACCGTCAAAGGCAGCCTTGCCTCGCGATAAAATCCAGCGGTACCCTCCTTTTGCCGTTTTCGCCCGGTATTCCACTTGATAAAAAGGCGTCTGCCCGCTAAAATGCCGCTTCATTTCAGCTAACATCTGCGGCAAATCTTCAGGATGGACAATCTCTCTTTTCCAGCTTTCCTTGGTCGTTACCGGCTGTTCCGAAAGCCCCAGCATATTCCAGCCGCGTTCAGACACAGTCTTACTATCGGTCGCAATATCCCACACCCACAAACCATCATTGGCGCCTTCTCTGACAAGCCTGTGGATTTCATCGTTTTGCCTAATAATTTCTTCACTTAAATATAGTTCCTTAAAATTCTGCCTAAGTTCTTCCTCCTGGGCTGCCAATTCCTCATGAACAGTCAAATATTCTTCATTCTGCCGCTGCAACAACCGGATAGTCTGTTTGTGCTGATAAATTGCTGCCGATAAAAACACAATAATACCAACAGTCGCAACAATTGCAATATATATATACACTGATAATCGCCTGCTATCAGTTATACTGTCGAAAATTACATCCAACGTACTTCACCTGCTTTTAGCTAAGTTAACTGGCCTAAAAAGCCAAGTCTATTTTTCCTAATTAATATATTATACACTAAAAAGATCATTGTTTAGCAAAAATTAATCCTGACAACTAAATAATTTATGTACAGACATCGCTGCTCAAGCAGGCAAAACTTAGTTCAGATGAGTTTGCGCCGCAACCGGCTACTAAGCCGTTTTTAAGGTCAGCAAAAGTCAAAAAGTCAGCAAAAGTTAGAGCGAGTGCGGCCGAGAGAATTTTTTACGATAAATCAGGCTACTTGCCCTAAAATCGCTCACTACGCCTTATTTTTCTTCTCCAATTAATAACCTTTTTCTGCTACTATTTAATTATAAATGGAAACTTAAAATACTATCTATGAATATCTCTATCGGGAGTATGACATAATTTTTAAGGAGGCATCGATTATGAACAACGAAAAATATACCCAAAAAGCGGCAGCCGCTCTGCAAGAGGCCCAACAACAGGCAGCTCTGCAGTACCATCAGGAGCTGACCTCCAAACACCTTGCCCTCGCACTTGTAAAAAACGCCGAAGGTATTATGGCTTATTTATTAAGCCAGCTAGCCATTGATGCCCGCCTGCTTACCGCTAAGTTAGAGCAGCTACTGGCAAAACTGCCTTCTGTGCATGGTCAGGAGAGTGGGCTGCGCATGAACACCGCCATGATGCGAGTTCTGGCTATGGCTGAAAAACATGCCACAGCTATGAAAGATGAATATATCAGTGTGGAACATTTACTTATGGCCCTTGTTGAAGATGGCGACAGCGATTTGGTAACCGCCTGCCGGGATTTTGGCTTAACCCGCAGCAAAATTCAGGAAGTAATCAGCCAATTCCGTCAAGGTCAGCCGCTTACCTCTGACAATCCTGACGAAAACCTACAGGCCTTAAGCAAATATGGCCGCGATTTGACCGAACTTGCCAAAGCTGGCAAACTTGATCCGGTAATCGGACGAGATGAAGAAATCCGTCGGGTTATTGAAATATTATCCCGCCGCACCAAAAACAATCCTGTCCTCATCGGCGAGCCAGGCGTCGGCAAAACAGCCATTGTAGAAGGACTGGCCAGACGCATCATTGCCGGTGATGTACCGGAAAGCCTGAAAAACAAGACAGTTTATTCCCTTGATCTTAGTGCGCTGGTCGCAGGCGCTAAATTCCGCGGCGAATTTGAGGAACGCCTCAAAACTGTACTAGTCGAAATCACCAAAGCCGAAGGCAAGATTATTCTCTTTATCGATGAACTACATACGGTTGTCGGTGCCGGCGCTGCTGAAGGCGCCATGGATGCCGGCAATATTTTAAAACCTATGCTGGCAAGAGGTGAACTGCGTTGTGTTGGCGCTACTACCTTAAACGAGTATCGCAAGCATATTGAAAAAGATACTGCCCTAGAGCGCCGTTTCCAGCCAGTAATAGTCGATCAGCCCAGCGCTGAGGACACCATCTCCATTCTCCGCGGCTTACGGGAGCGCTATGAAGTCCATCATGGCGTAAAAATTAAAGATGCGGCTTTAGTTGCCGCCGCCATTCTATCTGACCGCTATATTGCCGACCGGTTCTTACCAGACAAAGCCATTGACTTGGTGGATGAAGCTGCTGCTAAACTACGCACGGAAATCGACTCCATGCCCAGCGAATTAGATGAAATTCTACGCCGCATCATGCAGCTGGAAATTGAAGAGCAGGCTCTCAAAAAAGAGACCGATTCTTCTTCTAAAGATAAATTAGATCGTCTACACCAGGAACTGGCCGGCCTCAAAGAACAGGCCGACACCCTAAAAGCCCAATGGCAGCTGGAAAAACAGGCTATTGTCGAGCAGCGCAGCGTTAAAGAAGCAATTGAACAAGTTCGCACCCAGATGGAAGCAGCCGAGCGGGCCTATGATTTAAACCGCCTGGCCGAGCTTAAATATGGGAAATTACCTGAACTTGAGAAAAAGCTTAAGGCTCAGGAAGAAAAACTCAGCCAAAACCGTTCGCATAAAACCATGCTCAAAGAAGAAGTGGATGAAGATGACATTGCTAAAGTTGTCAGCCGCTGGACAGGAGTTCCGGTAACTAAGCTCCTGACAGGCGAACGGGAAAAACTAGTTAATCTGGAGTCCATTCTCCACCAGCGGGTAGTCGGTCAGGAAACTGCGGTCACAGCCATCAGCGAAGCCATTATTCGCGCCCGCGCCGGGATCAAAGACCCTAACCGGCCAATCGGTTCCTTTATCTTCTTGGGACCGACAGGCGTTGGTAAAACCGAGCTGGCCAAGACACTGGCCGAAGTGCTGTTTGATGATGAGCGCAGTATGATTCGCCTAGACATGAGCGAATATATGGAAAAACATGCGGTAGCCCGTCTCATTGGCGCACCGCCGGGTTATGTCGGCTATGATGAAGGCGGCCAACTAACTGAAGCCGTACGGCGCCGCCCCTATAGTGTTATTCTCCTGGATGAAGTCGAAAAAGCGCACCATGATGTATTTAACATCTTGCTGCAAATTCTTGATGATGGACGCCTGACTGACAGCAAAGGCCGAACCGTCGATTTCAAAAATGCCATCATTATTATGACTTCCAACCTGGGTTCCCACGAAATCTTACACAGCGATTCCAGCCTTGCCCAGGAAAAAGTGTTGGAACTGTTAAAAATGCATTTCCGTCCGGAGTTTCTCAATCGCATTGATGATATTGTCGTATTTAAAGCGCTTACTATTGAGCAGGTTGCAGCCATTGCGGCCATCATGCTGGAAAACTTAAATAAGCGCCTGCAAAAACAGCTGAGCATCTCACTATTGTGGGATGACAAAGCACTTGCCCAGCTTGCTAAAGCCGGCTATGATCCCCAATTTGGGGCCCGGCCGCTTAAACGGGTCATCAGCCGTCTGGTAGAAACCGAACTCAGTAAAATGATTGTTCGCGGCGAAATTCCTGAAGGCAGCACGGCTCAGCTAAGCGCCGCATCTGACCAGATATTGGTAACTTCCATTCCCCTCGCATCAGTATAGTTCTCAATATTTCTCGCTAATCACCAAATCCTTCCAGCACAGAACCTTCCTTTGCTGGAAGGATTTTTGTGCTTTTTCGTAGAAATTTAATTGTAATTCTGAGATTTTTTCACTAGATAGGACCATAGTACTAACGGCTTGCGACTTTTGACTGATTGTTTCCCAGTTAGATCTACTTTATACTAATGTTACCAATCTATGTGAATTTATCATTAAAGGAGCTGGTTTTGTGGCAACCAGGATGATCGCCGTAAAAGATTTGGTTCCCGGCATGGCAATCGGCGAACCAGTCCTGTCAGCGACCGGCAAAGTACTGCTCGGCAAAGACGTAGTAATTGTTCCCCGTACAATCTCACTGTTAACCATGTGGAATGTCAGCCATGTATTTGTGTCTGGCGAAGCTAATGACAGCACAGCCCCTGAGACTACGGCTGAGCCCGAAAGCAGTGCGACAGAACAAGCCTCTTCAAGCACAAATAACATGCCTGAAGAATTCAATACTTTTTTTAAAGAATACGATAGTCTCGTAACCTCTTCTGTCAGCTCTTTTGATTTTATCCGCAACAATAAACAAGTCCCTGTACAGGAATTAAAAGAGACTTCTTTTAGCATCTACTCTACCGTACTGTCAACAGGACCTGCTATTATGGACTATTTGCTGGTCAGCGACTATAATCTGGCCGACAATGTTACGCGTCACTCGGTTATGGTAGCTTTTATCAGCAGTATTATCGGACGAAAACTCAAGCTTTCTGATGATCAAATCCATATCCTCTGTTTAGCTGGTCTGTTACATGATATCGGCAAACTGGTAATTCCCAAAGAAACCGACGCAGAGCCCCGGGCTCATGTGCTACATGGCGGCAAACTGCTGCAACATGTACCGTCTATACCACAGGAAGTACTGCTAACTGTTCTGCAGCATCACGAAGCAATGGATGGCGGCGGTTTTCCGATGGGCGTATCCAATGAACGAATTCATCTTTTTGCCCGCATCATTGCCGTTGCCGACATTTTTCATCAACAAGCTTATTCCGGCGACGAAGCCAATCCCTTCCCAGTTTTGGAATATATGTCCAAGGAATTATTTGATAAACTTGACCAAGCTGTGTGCCAGCCATTTATCAGGCATGTACGCGACTGCCTTGTTAACTCACCTGTGCTTTTAAGTGACGGACGTACCGGACAGGTTATCTTCTTTAACCCCAACCACCTGGATAAACCGGTTATCAAAACCCATAGCGGCACAATTGTTGACCTGGCTACAACCAGAGATATTACCATTAAGCGACTTATCAACCAGGAATACTTGGCAACCGCCAATTAATACTACTGTTTTAACAAGAAAACTGAGGCCATCGCACTAAGTAATAATTAGCGCGATGGCTTTTTGTCATTCGTTAGAATTTATAACCTTGGGGAGTTGCAGAGACCCCGACCACCTTATCTTACAGAAGTAATGCCCGATAAGATGATGCCCACGGTAACCCTCGTATCTCTCGTAACCCTTCGGCCTTTGCTGGAAAAAGCGTTCCGCAGGAGAAAATCCGGGTGATATTCCGTTAAGAAATTCGTACTGTTTGAGCGCAGCGAGTTTACGAATTTTAGGAATATCGCCCGGATTTTCAGGTCCGTGCATTGCTATGGAGACTTTATCATAAAGCAATGAAAGCTGCTCTCTGGTGGAACAGGTTAGCGTGGAGGCTTCAGGCCTAGACCTTTTGGTTACTTTTAGGGCGATGCTAAAAGCAACACCCATCCCCTTGTATACCCAAACAGTTATCTGCAATCAATTTTCTTTCTGTTTAGCGGCAAAACCACCGAGCAGCGCTGTTACCGGATAATACAGCAGCTGCGCAACAACCGTATTAGCAACAGACATTGTCACTACAACAGGCAGCATACCATAAAGATAAACATTAAGCGGCAAACCCAAAATAAGTTTTGCCAAGGTAGTAAAGGTCAGACCGCTGGCCAGAGTGCCAAACAAGGCGCCCAGTGCCGGCCGAAGATCTAATTTCCCCAATTTCATACGGAAAGGTAAACCCACTATCAGTGCACATACCAGCGCCCCCACTGGTTCACTGATTAAATTACCATAAGGAAACATCGATTTGGAGGTAGCCAGACACAGCGCCCCGGCAACTAAACCAATACCAAGCGCCCGGCTCGGTGGCAGGCGGAACAATACGATTGCCAAACAATACATTGAAATAATCCAGTTCGGTGAAATCCCCGCAATACTCGGACTAACCAGCCGCAAAATGGCGCCAATCGCCAGCAACATCGCCGAAACAGCCGCCCAACGGAACCGGCCCTCTTGCCCGGTAGTAACATCAACCAACTTACGCTCTTTGTTTTCCATTTTTCAATAACCTCCCCAAAATTTTATAATATCAAAAGCGTACCGGACGTACGCTGGAGTGAAGCCCGGAAGAGATGCAACACCGTCGCCTATGAAACTGCTAATAAGAAGGTAGTTGTTTAGCAAGACCAAGATTAATAGCATCGCACAGATGGCGGCTTATCGCCAATTCTAAAATATGAGCCACAAAATACAAAAACCCCGTCCCTGGATATATGCATATACATACATATATCCAAGGGACGGGGTATAACCCGCGGTGCCACCCTCATTGACCACACCAAAGTGCGATCCGGCTCATCAAAGTACGAGACAATGTCCGATACTCGCTTCCTGATAACGGCGGAAGAATCCCGTCAGCGCCTACCCCGCTCACGCGGCTCAGACTGCATCTCCCAGGCCCATTCAACACACCGGTCGGCACCAACCTCTCACTACCGTTGGCTCGCTGCAGCTTCCTTTGTATGTTTACTCTTCCTGGTCATTGATATTGTTATTATGCACTGATTGTGTATATAGGATACCAAGGGACACGTACAGTTGTCAATACACAAATTACTTGGGAGGTATTTTTATTTTAGCAGCGAAACTTCTCTGTATGTGCAGACCACAAAAATTACTGCCAGATTATTAGTGAGGTGTATGTATGCCAGGTTTTGCGTTTTCTATTGGTTTGTTTTTTAGTTTATTACTGCTGTTTTCCCCAGCATTTGCCTCAGCCGCTCACCAGCCAACAGCCACCCCCACAATACCTGCCGTTAAAATCTTTTCGCTTAACCATAAAGATGTTGTTGCCGTAGCGGTAGAGGTTCGACTGCCGGCAGGCAGTATTGCCGATCCGTTAACCTATAGCTTTGACCCGCAGTATCAGCTAACCCAAAAGGCTGACAGCATTACACTTACAATTGACGCCGATCCTGATCTTGCCAGTACTTCGGCTGTTCCTCCGGTAAACTCTTCACGTTTATTACAATTGACAACAGCTGCCACCACCAATACCTTTACACTTACCGCCACCTATCACCCGCAAGCCGGCAAGCCATCACTGACGCTCGTAAAACGCAAGCGGGTACTGCAGCCTGACAACACCCTCGCTTTTAGAACTTACCTTGTCCTGAGCTTTGCCGATGCAGCCATATCCCCGCCCAAGACCATCGTGCTTGATGCCGGTCATGGCGGCTCGGCCTTGGGAGCAACCAGCAATACACTTGTGGAAAAGGACCTCAATCTTGACATTGCCCTCTTAAGCCGTGATCTTTTCCGACAACATGGTTATGATGTATATATGACCCGAACCGACGACAGTAATCCCGGCTTGCTTGACCGCGCGGACGCCGCCAACATTCTGCAGGCTGACGTTTTCTTGTCCATTCATAACAATTCTATTCCTACCGATATGCCTGATGCTGCAAAAAAACTGTACCGGGGGACTACAGCCCTTTATAATGCTGCTGCCCCTAAGCCAGCTAAGGAATTGGCTCAACTATTGGCCGATGAATTATCAGGTACACTCCGCATCCATCAATATCCGTTGCAAGACCGGCCTAATTTAGTTGTTCTCAACTCAACCTGGGTGCCGGCAGTCATTGCCGAAGTTGCGATGATGCCTCATCCTCAGGATGCCAAAATGCTATCACAACGGGTATATCGCCAGCAGGCTGCTGAGGCAGTTTTTCGTGCTGTCGAAAACTTTTTTTCCTTGATGCCTGCAAAAGACGGGAGGAGATTTTAGTATGCTGCTCACTGTCCTTTATAAACACCTTGTCATCACTGCTCTAACCCTCTGGTTAACACTCAGTCCTCTCCACAGCGAAGCAACTCAGCTTGCCGCAAACGGCGCAGCCAATAGTGCCAATAACGGCCTGGCTGCTGCGGCTGATGACGGCACATTATATTACCTTGATCTTACCGGCGACATCTATGCCGGTGGTCAGGAAAATATCTATCGACTGCGGCCTGGCGCTGCGTCCCCTGAGCTCATCTGTGCCGATGAAGCCTGGAATCTGACTATTTCCGGGAAATATTTATATTACAGCAACTGGTCAGATCAACATTATCTCTATCGTATAAAACCGGACGGCAGCGAAAAAACCAAACTCAGCAGTCAGCCGGTCAGTGCCTTGACCGCCGCCAACCGCTTGTTGATTTATGCCACCCGCGGTAACAACGGCGAGGCTGTAGGCATCTATACATTATCTGCAGATAATCCCACAACTCCGCAAAAGCTTGCCGATGACCTGGCCGAAAATCTTATAGTCAACGCAGACTGGATTTATTACCTTAATGCCGCTGACCAATACCGGATATATAAAATTAAGACTGACGGAACCGGTCGCTGTAAACTTGCCGACGAGCAGGCTGTTTTTATGGCAGTCGCCCAGGATACCATCTATTACAGTAATGCCGCCGACAACCAAAAACTCTATGCCATGTCGCTTGACGGCCGCCAGATCACTAAGTTGACCGATAATAGTGTTGGTTTTATTAACATTATTGATAACTGGATTTACTATACTGATAGTTCCGCCCATCATGCCTTATACCGGATGAACACCACCAACCTCAGCCAACAGCAGCTTTGCGATTTAGGCATTGGCCCACAACCCATTCTCCTTGTTAATAATTTAGTTTATTATAACCGCCTGTTTTTTAAACGCTAGTCCCTGTTTTGCACCAGCAGTCTCGTTTTTTGCCTTTTCCCCTGTCTCAGCTTACCTGATAGGAGGCCATATTTGTGTTAAACCGTCTGCCCTTCCTCCGCTTTTTGACACTGGCAAGCCTGCTTTGTGCCCTTACCCTGTCATTACCATCTGCTTGGGCCAACCAGACTGAACCGCAGCCTGGTTATTACATACTGCCACCTTATAAACTCCCCGCCAAATCTTCACCCCTTGATAAGCAATTGCTAAAAATCATGGAGACCTACAAGATTGTCGGCTTATCAGCCGCCATTTTTAATGATAACAAGCTTATCTGGAAAGGCGGCTATGGTTGGGCTAATCTGGAAGCGACTCTACCAGTAACCCCTGGCACCATCTTCCGTGCGGCTTCATTATCCAAAATGGTCACCGCAACCGCCCTGATGCAGCTATATGATCAGGGTAAATTTGCTCTTGACGATGATATCAGTTTATATCTTGGTTACCAAGTTCGAAACCCGCTTTATCCAGATGACAAAATCACGTTTCGCCACCTATTAACTCACACCTCAAGCATTTTGGACGATGGAGCCTATGCAGCGATTTTGGAAACACCGTCGCAGCTTTTTGAAACCGCTGTCAAAGAACTCCTAGTTCCTGATGGCGCCTATTATGACCCTGCCACTTTTGGCGATTATGCCCCAGGCTCACAGTTCAGTTATTCTAACTTTGGCACCGGCATTGTTGGCGCGCTTGTCGAAAAACTCTCCGGCTTGTCTTTTGACCAATACTGCACCCGGTATATCTTTAAACCGCTGGCTATGGATGCCAGTTTTGAACCTGCCACCATCAAGAACTGGCAAAATATCGCCGTATTATATCGCCCCGATACAGATCTGGCAAGTTTCCGACCAACTAAAGACAATTATCAGGGACAAAAGCCGCTGCCACCTGAGCCCCATCCCCTTGGCACATTGGCCCATTCTCCGGCCGGCGGCTTACGGGTAAACGCAACCGATTTCGCCAAATTTATTCAGGCCCATATGAATGGCGGCGTATATAGCGGAACTCGTATTCTCAAAAACGATACGGCTGATCTTATGCATAACATGCATTGGGCCGGGTTCGGTCTTAGCGGTTTTTATAGACAAAAAGGCTTAAATTTTCATATTACCGACGACTTGGTTCCAGGAAAACGCCTAGTGGGTCATGCCGGCGAAGCCTACGGCCTAGTCAGCGACGCCTACTATAATCCTGTCAGTAAACAGGGTATCGTTTTTTTCCTGAACGGCGCCGATCTCTCAGCTGAATCTAATCCTTATCATCCGGTAGAAACAGACATTGCCACTGCACTATTTTCTGCTTTTCCCGCCAAAGACAGCAAGAAAGCCACTCAGCTAACTGCCAAAGCAGGCGCAAAATTTATTATGGTAAATGATCGCAAAATTTTCCTGCAGACCCCTGTCCAATTTACGAAAATCGGCAAATCACAATACCTGTTTTTGCCGCCGCTGGCAGCAGCCGATGTTCTTAATGCCACACTTGAGCAAACGGTAAATTCCGTTACATTTACTAGCGGTCCTAATCAGGTTACCCTCACTTCCGGCCAAACAGCCATGCAGGTTAACGGCAAAACGATGCGGCTGCAGTCCCCCCCTTACTTGCATAACCAGCAACTGCTGATCCCTGTTCGCGAGCTGGCCGAAGCGCTAAACAGCAATATTAAAATACGACTGCAATTATCTGATGACTAACCCGTTCTAATACTCCCGTCCGCTGTAGGCGGGAGTATTCCCCCTCGGGCACAGGCGAACGGCTAGACGTTAGGATAATTCGACTAAGATTCAGGTGGGGTTAAAACCCCATCTGAATCAAGTCTCATTTATAGCGAAAACAAAACGCCGCCACCCGCAGTTGTAAGTTTTGGCAAAAAGTCATCATTACTGCCAAGTCCAATACACAAAAAACCGCAGTTTTCTTTTCTTAGCTCATCAGCCGCTGACAGCGCTTCTGCCAGCGGCTGAATATTTTCATCATACCGTTTGCTGGGCATACCGTCAGTGATTAACACCAAGAGCGGTTTTCCGGCCTGTTGTTCCTTTACATAGGCCAAGGCATATTTGATACCTGCCGCAAGCGGCGTAGCTCCCCTCGGAACAATCTCGGCAAATCCCGCTAGTACCACTTGCCTGCTAGTAGTAAAGGAACGCAAAATAACAGCGCGTTTATCCTGGAAGATCACCAAACTGATCCGACCGCAGCCAAAACGGCTGATTTTACTGGCTAGCTGCCTGGCTGTTTGTATGCGATTACCGGCCATACTGCCACTGCTGTCCACTATCAGGCAAATATCCGTGCCCGGCCGCTGCCGGTAGCCGGAATACCTAAGATCTTGTGCCGTAATCCGCAAGCTTCCAGTCAACTCTTCTGTAACCAAGCGTTTAGCAGCCGCGCTGACAGTTGCTGTTACATCAAACCCGGACGAGCCCGGCTGACAGGTAAAGGCAATCGTCTTACTTCCTAGCTGCTGATATTTCCGGATGTTTTTTTTGTAGGTTGTTTTGCCAGCTCTCTGCCTCCCCTGGCCAAGTGCTTGCTTATAACAGTCATAGAGCGCTTTGACTGAAAAAGCTGCGGCGGTCCCAGGAGCTTGGCAAGTGACTTGCTGCGGTTTTCTTAATTCACTAACTTTAAGAAAACCATCTCCCCCGACATAGGTCTGGGCCCCGCCCTGATTTGCCGACACTAGCCCCGTAGTAACCGAGCTGACCGAATCCTCGCACACCGGCGCAACTTTTAGCGGGCTGTCTCCTGTTGCGTCAGGCATTAGCCAAACTTGCTGCCCTGATTTTTGTACCGCCTGGCCGGTAAGCAACGAATCGGTTTTGTCGGCATACGGGCTAAGATCTGCCAGACCATCAGCACCTTTCACATAAGAAATGCCTTCATTACACCTAAGTTCCAGCCCCAGATCCATTATGGCGGTTTCAACGGCGGCCACAATATAAAATAAGCACGCCAGATTATCCTGCGGCAAGAGCAAAGCCACATGTACATGGTTTTCGTGCACCCGCTGTACTGACGGCTTTTGCCCGTTTTGCAAGTTCCCGGTTATCTTGCCGCCGCCGGTGGCTGTCTGAATATCGACATAATCAGGATTTACCTGGCAGTTGCCGGTAAGTAAATTCTGCTCCCCGGCAAGATTTTGATAAACTTCCAGCGCCACGCAAATATATCGTGCCGCAAGTTGATGATCCACTCTGCCACATTCATGAAAAATATCCAAATGTCCAATCCGACCACGGTCCTGGCGATAATAAAAAACTTGTCCGGCGTCGGCATTAACTAGAATCTGCACATACTCAGGCTTATGTGCGTCAAAGGCATGTACGTTATTGCTCACAACAGTACTCTGCCCCAAACGTATCCCGTGCCCCTTGCAAAGCTCCTCACCAATAACCGCCGCGGCTTCACGCAACCTTACTATCGCTAGAGGCATAAGATTAGTTTTCAGGCTTTCAACCATGTGGCTGAGAATCTCTTGTCACTAACTGCTCGTCAGGCAATCGACTAAGCGGCATAGCCGATTTAGGCGGGGCAATAATCTTAGTATGCAAAGGATCAATAAATTGGGCGCCACCACCATTTGCCTGGCTGCTCCGCCCACAGCCAGGCAGACGCGACTGGCTGTGTCGTAAACTTGCCAGCTTATTTTTAATGCTGCTCCATAACAGACTCCAATATGTTGCCTTCTTTTGGTTAACTACCACAATCGATTCGGAGGCAGGCAGCATTACTGCCGGTTGGTTAGAGAGCAAACCCGCTAAGTACGCCATAATAGCCGCAAGTATATCCTCCCCGACACGATGCTTCAAAGTCCAGGGCGCAACCTGCACAAGGTCAATAAGTCCGGCAACATTCCGCCCAGCCTGCAGGGCGTTAAGGCGCGCGGCTGTTTCCATGGCAATAACCGTTCGCAGGCTTTCCAGCTTATAGATAATATACAGCTTGGCCAATAACCGTCTTACCTCTTCACCTATAGAAACAGTATCCAAATCCAGGCTTATACCGTTGCTGCTACCGACCACAGGCCTGCTGCCGGTATCCCCAGCCAGAATATGTATGACAGCCTGCTCAGAAACTGGCCGACCCATTGCTACCGTTACATCAAACCGGTCTGCCAGCTGTTTTCTGATAGTGCATAACGCCCCCGGATCTTCATCAGGATTGGCGGCTGCCCACACGCACACAGTAACAGGCAGTTCAACCACCGGCAATCCAGCCTCTTCGATCTGCACCCGTCCCGGCCGGGTGCCCATCACATCTAACAGTACATCGGCAAGCTCTGGAGCAGTATCCACAAGGCGGTTTATTTCATCAATAAAAATAATACCCCGGTGCGCCTGCGGAATAGTGCCTGGCAGTAATGCCGCCAGCGGGTTATGGGTATCTGTCAGTTTTGCCAGATCAATACTGCCAACAACCGTGCCGGGCTTGGCCGCCTGGGATATTTCGAGAAAAGGCCTGGGAACCTGTTCAGTTCCTAAAGCCGCAATTTCTGCCAAAGATAACTGGCGGTGAAGCGGACAATGCGGCTTAGCCGGATCACAATTATATACACAGTTCTTTATCCTGGTAATCGGCGGCAACAATGCTCTCGCCGCCCGCATAATGGTTGTTTTTCCTGTGCCGCGTAAGCCTTCGGCCTGAATATGAAACGCCTGCTCATTTACAAGTGACGTCACCGACATCTCCACTACCTGAAATAGGCTTTGGTTGCCTTGGTGACGAATAAGCCGGTAATATTCGCTCATAACACATCGTCACTTCCTAAATTGATTTCTGCTATGTATTGTTCCCCGATAAATGGCGACTTAATTCAGACAGCATTTTTATCCCACTGATACATATTTTATTACCTTACGATCAATTGATTTCAAAATAAATAAAAATTTCTAATAATTCAACTAGACAATTCAAGAAAACCGAGCTATACTTGTATAGACAACTAGTCAAAAATTGCTATCATAGGAGATAAGTGGAGTTTCTGAGCTAACACTTATAGTCTTGTCAGTTTTAGCACCCTCACCATCTCCGCAATAAGTTGGGCATACTTGTCGAAAGGCAAGGACGCAAAGCTATGGGTCTAACGGCTGTTTACGCCTATGATTGCCAGGTTGCACATTCGATTTCTCTGAATCGAAAGAACAGACTGCCCATGGCAGTCTGTTCTTTATAATCCCTGTTTTATCTGTGATATTGCGGAGTTCAAAGACGGAAGGAGGAACCTCAAAGCAAAAAACAGTAAGAAGCCTTTGCCCCTATAAACGATCACTAACTATATAATTCAGTCGCTATCGAGTATTTGCAACAGCATATAGCTTATTCAAAAATACGGGCACGGTAAATATTTGACAAAAATATCGAATGGAGAGTTAATTGTGAAAAGTATACGAGCAAAGCTTTCAGTAATAGTAATATCTTTGTTTGTTGTAGCACTCGGCATTTTGGCAAGCCTTAACTATTGGCAATCACAAAAAATGTTGACACAGGATGTTGAAAAAGAACTTTCCCTCATAGCGGAAAATAACGGCGATGCCATCGGCAAATGGCTTGACGGCCACAAAATAGAATTGGCGGCTATCGCCCGTTCTCCGGTTATGAGCAGCGGCAATCCTAATGCCATGGGTTCTTATATTGCCTCAGAAATAAACAATAATAAACTATACGAAAATATTTTTTGGACTGACACTAAAGGCGATTATGTCGATACACACGGCATAGTTGGAAATATTGGTCCCCGCCCTTACTTTAAGGCCGCAATGACCGGAAATACAGTTGTAACCGATCCAATAGTATCCCCCAAAAGCGGCAAACTGGCAGTAATTATTGCCACCCCTATCAAGGCTAATGGACATATCATCGGGGTTTTAGCAGGATCCATTAGTATCGAAGATGTTGAGCAGCGTGTTCTTGGGATTAAGGTGGCGCAAACAGGCTATGCCTATGTGTTACGAACAGACGGCACCATAATCGTTCATCCAAACAAAGAATTAATAAATAAACCCAATACAGTTAGCAATGATCCTAATGCAACACCGGCGTTAAAGGCCGCCATCGAAAAAATGCAGAACGGGGAAAAGGGGATTGCCAGCTACCAATACTTAAACGCAGAAAAATATCTGGCATATGCACCGATTACGGGAACCCCTTGGTCCATTGGGGTAAACGTTCCTACCAGCGAGGCCATGGCACAATTAAAAACCTTTACCTGGATTTCATTAGTCACTATTGTTTCGGTACTTGTTTTTGCAACTTTAATTATTTTGCTGACAGCTTCCCGCATTGCTAAGCCGCTTGAGTTGTTGGAAAAGATGGCTGGCCGTATTGCCGATGGCGACCTTAGCATAACTAGCATTAATATAACCTCACAGGACGAACTGGGACGTTTAGCAAAAACTTTTGAAACAATGGTTGCTAATCTGCGCAATCTTGTGCGCAAGATTGACAGCTCCTCAGAAATGGTAGCAGCATCAGCCGAAGAATTGACCGCCAGTGCCGATCAGTCTTCACAGGCTGCCAATCAGATAGCCATTTCTATTTCCGATGTATCTAAGGGTCTTGAAACACAACTAAGTGCAGCTAACGATACTTCAGCCGTAGTCCAGCAAATGTCAGCCAGCATCCAGCAGATTGCCGCAAATATTAATGAAGTGGCTGCACAATCAACGCAGGCCACAACCAAAGCTACTAGCGGTAACAAATCGGTTGATAAAGCAGTACACCAAATGGCGAATATTGAACAAACTGTTATTAATTCAGCAGAAGTTGTAACCACTCTGGGTGAACGCTCTAAAGAAATTGGTCAAATTGTAGATACCATTTCCGGGATTGCCGGACAAACCAATCTGCTGGCACTCAATGCTGCTATTGAAGCAGCTCGGGCAGGTGAACAAGGACGGGGTTTTGCCGTGGTGGCAGAAGAGGTTCGTAAATTAGCTGAGCAATCTCAGGAAGCAGCAAAAAAAATCGCTGTATTAATCAGTGAAATCCAAGATGATACTAATAAGGCTGTAATTGCCATGAACGAAGGCACTCGAGAAGTAAAGCTTGGTGCAGAAGTAGTCAATACATCCGGCCAAGCCTTTCAGGAAATTACTTCGCTAGTATCCCAAGTCTCAAATCAAATCAGCGAAAGCTCTTCGGCTATTGAACAGATGGCAATCGGTAGCCAACAAATTGTCAGCTCGGTAAAAAGAATTGATGATTTAAGTAAGCAGGCAACCAGCGAAACCCAAACAGTATCTGCTGCAACAGAAGAACAATCTGCAACCATGGAAGAAATCGCAGCTTCCAGTCAAGTTTTAGCCAACTTAGCAACAGATCTCCGTGAAGCAGTTAGCAAATTCCGCCTTTAAAAAGACACTTATCAACAAATACATTAACTAGACTTAGCTAGACAAAGACATGCCAATTAACACAGCCGTATTACTGCTAAATAACAAGGAAGCTTCTCTCGCAGAGCAGCTTCCTTGTTGTTTTCTGGGAATTATATTTTTTATTTACAAATTTCTAGCTACTATAAAAGCTTCTAAAAGGCATAACTAAGTGTAGCTTCAAAAGATTGATTATTTTTTCCTTCGCTGATAGTTTTTTGATCTTTATAAACAAACTCCAGCGAAGCAGCATCATTAAGCGCATAACCTAACGTGTAATGAACCCCGCGGTTATCATAATCAAAATCGCTTTGCTGTCCCATTGAGCCAAACTCTTCCACCCGGAAGCCGGTTATAGCCGCAGAAACTTTGTCGTCAAAATCATAGCCAACGCCTACCGCATATGCGCTATTCTTGCTGTTGCTGCTTGACTTTGTATACTCTGCCGTAATATGACTCTTACCCATTTTATAGGTTCCGTCTACCGCCCAGTGGTTGGTGCTGTCATCACTGCTATACCGCCCCAGCGTAACACCATAATTAAAGGCTTCTACCGGACTGTAGCCTGCCCGGATTGCATACAGTTTGTTTTCAGGCTCATCATCTGCGTTATCTTCCCGAGCCGCAACAGCGGCTATGTCCATAGCACCAATAGTACCGGCAACACTAAGTCCGTCAACAAAGGCTTTTTTGCCGACATTCGAGTCAGGCCGGCTATACAGTAACGCAGTGGTTCCCACTGTAACATCCTGACGGCCAAGTTTGTAGGTCAGTTTTTCGGTTTTGTAATTGACGCCAAATTGATCGAACGCAACTACCCATTTTTTATCTTCGCCATACACTGACGGCGAAACATTAAAATCAGCTAAGCCTGAATCAGAAACCTTTTGTGCTGCCAAACGGGTATATAGTGACCAACCATCTCCCAAATCGGCCTCACCTTTAAGCTTTATCGTAAACACCGAACCTGATGTTGCTGCCTCACCATCAGCGGAATCCCGCTGATATTTTATCGCGGCGTCACCGGTAATGGTAATGGGTTCAGCCGACGCTGATGCGTTTGTTACAATCAGACCGGCGGCCAGCGCTAACATTAATTTTTTCATTTATTGCACCTCTCCTGCATACCTTTCTTTTTTAGGGCAGTTTTTGCGAAGACTTTTTTGACGAACAACAATTTTCCCCACTCGGGCAAGAACCGCCGCTGCCGCAACTGCAGCCGTTTTTGCCGTTAACATTTCGCCATACCAGATAGCCAGCGTAGCCAATTGCAGCCACACCAATACCATTTACCAACAGACTTTCCATTTTTCTAACCTCCCTTGTTTCAGTAAAACCGTGCCGGATTCCCGCAAACACCGTCTGAAATAAGTCTCTATTTATGCCAGCGCCTTCACGGCGCTACTTGGTTCATGATCAACCAATGTAGTCTTAGCAGCTAAATCAACCAATACTGCTACAATTTCCGGATCAAATTGCGTTCCCTGACAACGCCGGGTTTCTGTAATGGCTTGCTCAAGCGTGAAGGCTTTGCGATATGCCCTGGCACTTGTCATGGCATCAAAAGCATCGGCAACAGCGACAATCCTGGCTCCTAACGAAATATCATGTCCTCGCAAACCATCCGGATAACCTTTACCGTCAAAGCGTTCATGATGATGGCGGACTATGTCGGCAACTGAGTGGAACACTCGCAGTTTGCCGACAATATTATCGCCGATAGCAGGATGCTGACGGATAATGGCAAATTCTTCCTCTGTCAGCTTACCTTGTTTATTAAGGATAGCATCAGGAATACCAATTTTCCCGATATCATGCAAATGTGCCCCGATATGGATTCGATTTTGTTCTGCCGATGACAATCCCATATGGGTTGCCAATCGTAGTGCCAGCTCGGCTACCCGTTCAGAGTGTCCGCACATATAAGAATTTTTGGCATCAAGCGCAGCGCTTAGCGCATCAACCATTTCATGCAAGTCATCTATCGCAATTTGATGCAGCAAATTATCATGCCCTCTCTTACAGCAGCAGCGTACCGACCTGATAAACCACCAACGTTACGATCCAGGCCAGCACTGTAGAATAACAAAAACTAAAAGCCGTCCATTTCCAAGAGTTGGTTTCCCGCCGTAATACAGCCAGCGCCGCCAGGCAAGGTGAGTAAATAAGTGTGAAAATCATCAGGCAATAAGCAACCAGCGGATTAAAGGCCGGGTCGGCAGCTAACGCATCTTGCAGGCTTGTTGGATCCTCTTCGTCAACCTCACCTACACTGTAGATGGTTCCAAGAGTACTAACCAAAACTTCCTTAGCAGCCATCGCCGATACTAAGCCTACGCCAATCTTCCAGTCAAATCCTAACGGTCTAATAATGGGTTCCATTGTCTTGCCCAGTTGTCCGGCATAACTTTGCGCCAACTTTTCGCCAGCCTGCTGTTTGTCAAGGCTATCGGTTTGTTCTTGTTTTTTCTGTTCAAATTCGTAGTACTGCAAAGCAAATGGATATAGTGTATTATTGGCTTGGGCAAGCTGATCAAGCTGCTCGGTTTTTACAGCATCGTCCAAGTCTTCTCCGTCTTCATCTTTTGCTTCATTAATTGCCGCAATATCGCCGACAAGAGCGCCCAGCTCTTCATTGTCTTCCAGTTTTTCTATTTGCAGCGGCAGAAAGACCTGTTCTGCAACCTGAGCATTAAAACTTTCTTCAACCTGGGTTTTCTCTTGATCGTAATCCACACTATACTCGACATTTGCCGGATAATTAGTGGCAAACCAAACCAGAATGGAGGCAACCAGAATCAAAGTGCCTGCTTTTTTCAAGTACAGTATGCTGCGTTCCCACATGTGCGTAACAATACTGCGCAATGTAGGCAAATGATATGACGGCATCTCCATAACAAAAGCTTCAGCTTCACCCGGAAAAAGGAACTTCCGAAAAATAAGTGCCATTAGGATAGCTAATACAATTCCTACAGCATAAACAGAAAATAAAACGGTGCCTGCCATTTCCATCGAGAAGAAAGCCGCTGTAAGCAGGGTATAGACAGGTAAGCGGGCACTACAACTCATTAGCGGCGCTACCAGAATAGTAACCATCCGGTCTCTGGGATTTTCCAGACTACGCGTTCCCATAATAGCGGGGACACTACAGCCAAAACCTAACAGCAGTGGTATAAACGACTTACCATGCAAACCAACCGCACGCATTACCCGGTCGATAACAAAAGCAGCCCTGGCCATATAACCGGTGTCTTCAAGTAAAGCAATTCCTAAAAAGAGCAGTAAAATATTAGGTAAAAAGACAATAACACTGCCTACACCGCCGATAATACCATCAACCAGCAGTGACTTGAGCTCACCATCCGGCAAAAAGTCGCCAAGCAGCGTCCCAATCAAACCAACCCCTTGATCCAGCCAGTCCTGCGGATACGCACCAACTGTAAAAACAATATTAAATAACAACCACATAATACCAAAAAAGATTGGCAGCCCGAGCACACGATGCGTCAAAATATCGTCAATCTTATCAGAAGTGGTTTTTCCCAAATCATTATTAGCAGGTACTACCTGCCGATATATTTCGCCGACAAAGCGGTAACGAATCTCGGCAATAACAAGTTCAAGTTCATCATTAAAAATAACCGCTAATTCTGTTCTGGCCTTTTCCACCAGGTTTAAAATCCTGGTTCCGCCGACGACCTGCGACATTAGCGTTTTGGCATCCTGATCATTTTCCAAAAGTTTAATCGCCAGCCATCGCAGCGGGTACTTAACTTCAGTTACTGATGCCAATGCCTCAGTGATCTGGGTAATCTGCGCTTCAATATCCTGACCATAATCCAGCCGGAAAGGCGCGTGTTCATTTGCTGCCGCTGCCACGACCACAGTCTCGAGAAGCTCATCGGTACCCCGGTTGCGGTTACCAACCATGCGGACTACCGAAATACCCATTTTACGGCTTAAGGCTTCATCATTGATTTTCAGCCCGCGCTGTTCTGCCACATCAGTCATATTGAGTGCCAATACAACCGGTCGTTCAAGCTCCAACAGCTGTACTGCCAAATATAAATTGCGCTCCAGATTAGAGGCATCCAGGATATTCACAATAATATCCGGCTTTTCGTTGACAATTACGTTACGCGCCACCAATTCATCAAGCGAATGGGCTGTCAAGCTATAGGTTCCCGGCAAATCTACCAGTAGTAATTCCTTACCCTGATAGCGGCGAAACCCTTCGCGCCGCTCTACTGTAACCCCCGGATAATTACCAACATGCTGGCGCGCTCCGGTAATGTTGTTAAAAATTGTGGTTTTGCCGGAATTTGGATTTCCTGCTAAAGCCACTGTCAAATTTCTGGCTGACATGTTAACCCTCCTCATACAACTTAATTCTGCTGCTTTGCTATCACTGGGTGCGCACTTCAATCAACGCCGCTTCTGACTTACGCAGCGACAGGTTGAAGTTTTTCACCTTAATTTCCATAGGATCACCAAGCGGTGCCAATTTTTGCACCTGAATACGGGTTTCACCAACAATCCCCATATCTACAATCCGGCGTTTGACCGAACCACTGCCTTGTACTTTTGTAACTACACCAGTTTCACCTGGCGCCAAACAGTCAAGTGTCTTTATCATAGTAGCCTCCTTATTTTTATTGATTCCGGGAATCATTATCATTAGGCGAGTAAAAGAAAAATCCTTAGGCAAGGACACCATTTGTTCTCACTACATAAACATTTTTAACTAAGAAACTTGCTTTCCTTAAGTTTCTCTTCGACTGCCCGCCAGGATCTTTTGGCAAACACCAACGGAATTGCTTGCGCTTTCGCTATCTGTTTAACATTCTTAGCAGTCCCATGATTTACATAGTCGGTCAATACCAATACAAAAGCAGCATCTTTGGGCACATTTATTTTATTTTTGTCTGCGGTTTTTCTTCCTGAAATATGTACCAATTCCGTAACACCCATAGAGTATAAATTTTTTTCGATATTACCTAAATAATCGCCACCAATAACAACTACCGACATGCCGCTTTACCTCCTTTCCGCTTGTTCTTACTACTCTTTGCAGAAATACACCCATCATTTTTCTTATATTGTTTACAGCATTTTCAGCTGACTTTTTCTATTGTCTGGATAGCAGGATCAAAAATCGATATACTGTTTCTTCCATTTTTTTTAGAATAATACAAAGCCTGATCAGCGTAATTATACAACTTTTCTCTGTCAAGGCACGGCGTTTGCGATAACGTGCACAAACCAATAGAAAGCGTAACCGCAACCGGTTGTTTGCCTCCCAGGTCAAAATTTCGGCAGGCAATTGCCGTTTGGATTCTGCGGGCAATCATCGTTGCCTCCTGTGAACACGTTCCCGGCAATAGCACAGTAAATTCTTCTCCCCCGATACGCGCGGCTAAATCATTTTCCCGGCTATACCGTTTGATAATCCCGGCAATTTCCATCAAAACCTTGTCCCCAGCCTCATGCCCGAAAGTATCGTTTATATCTTTAAATCTGTCAATATCAATCATAACCAGTGAAATCGGGCGGCACACACACACTAGTGAAGCAAACTGTTTTTCCATGGTGTCAAAAAAGCAACGCCGATTGGCTATTGTTGTGAGCGGATCAGTCAACGCCATTACCTGCATTTTAGTGAACGCCTCTTCGAGTTCGGTTGTTCGTTCCTGCAACCGTTTCTGCGCAACAAGCAGTTCTTCATTGGTTTCGGCCAGCGACTGATTTTGTTCTTCAATCTGTTTGCGGGATTGTGCCAAATTATCTACAGCCTGTTTGAGTTCCTGGTCCCGCAGTGCAATCCGCCTTGCCATCCAGTTCATATCCCGCATTAAGAGCGTTATGTCATCCTCATCATTGCTGTCTCTGGCTTCATTAGGCAAATACAGCCTTGTCTGGTAATCCCCCTGCTTTACTAATAAGCAAAAATCTCGTATTTTGGCCAAAGGCCTGCCAATTAGCCATGCCAGGATTAATCCCGGCATTATCAGAGCTAACAGCAAGGCACTTACCATCGTAACTGCTTGTATTTGCGTAAACCATTTAACGGTTTCCAGTACTGTTCCACGAGCTAATCCAAACAGAATCCCTTGGGGAATAAGCAGCATCACCAGAAAGATTAAACGCAGTCTCCACTGCAAATAGCTCCCCCCTCAAAACGCATCATCACACAGCTATCCCTCTAGTGTTAGGCCAGACACGCCAACTGCTTTATTTTCATGCCGACACAGCGGCAACTGAATTTCGCCGGCAAATTTGCTGCATAACTTTATATCTGGCCAAATCATATCTGCGGAACAAATTATAGGCTTCATACGGCTTATGATAGACTTTCCAGTAGCCACAAAACAAACATTTGCCACCTTGATTGCGGATAAAACCATCCACATCTTCTTTGGCTATCCCTAGAAACAAACCGATTTCATGTGGACAGTAGCCTGCAAACCGTTCTTGGAGAATAGACAATATTTGTGGCAGCGCAAGTCCGTCCGGATAACCCATGCTATGCAGGAAGCTCCTGTTTTCATTATTGTCCAGGACATCGGCCAATAAGTCCGGATTATAAAATAACACCAATATGTATTGCTTTGATTTTCTCAGTTCATAGTAGTGCAGGTTAAGTCTTGCACAACACTCGGCTTTACAGAATTCCCATCGTTGGTATGAGTTGCGGGAATCTTTACTAAAGGTCATTAAGGCCGAAGGTTTTAGCCCAGCTAGTATCGGAGCCACCTCTACCTCGATTTTAGCCAGAAGGTGTTCATTGTCATCCAGGGTAGTCAGTGCAGCCACAAAATCACGCAACAAAAAATTCTTCAAACCTTCACCTCATCACGCAACCCAAAATTATTTTTTTGATATTGGGAATCATTCTCAATATCAATATTATTACGTTCCCTGCTCTTTGTCAATCTTTTTTTGTTATATTTTTCTGTGCCGACCTGCAGTCGCTGTTTATTACCATGCCTCTTAGGCCGTAAAAACACCACGGCTTACGCCGATCTTTAGGATAAGCGCAAATCGATGTTGATCCGGCTCTTAAGAAAGCATATTTTCTGTTAGGGCAAAACAAACCAGCAGGACAATCTTTGGGGCTTCACAACGAAGCCGTAAGAGTGCCCTGCTGGTTTTATATTTTCTATAAACTTAATTTAGTTTTGATACGTTCGATTGCTTCCTTAGTGCTCTGCTGGCTGCCAAAGGCAGTCAAGCGGAAGTACCCTTCACCTGACGGTCCAAAGCCCACACCCGGAGTGCCGACAATATTAACCTCATTGAGCAGTTTATCAAAGAAAGACCAGGAATCATAACCCTGTGGTGTTTTGAGCCAAATATATGGTGCATTAACCCCGCCAAATACATCCAGGCCCACGCTTTTTAGGCCCTCACGAATAGTTTTTGCATTTGCCATATAGTAACTGACAAGTTCTTTAATCTGCGCTTGGCCCTCTGGAGTATATACTGCCTCAGCCCCCCGCTGGATAACATACGGCACACCATTAAATTTTGTGGTCTGACGACGGTTCCACAGTTTGTTTAAAGGGTGTTTACTGCCGTCCTTAGCTGCCGCCATAACGGTTTTCGGTACTACGGTAAAGGCGCAGCGTGTACCGGTAAACCCGGCATTTTTGGAAAATGACCTAAATTCAATGGCAACTTCTTTAGCGCCTTCAACCTCATAAATACTATGAGGAATATCTTTTTCCTGAATGTAGGCTTCATAAGCAGCATCATAAAGAATGATCGCCTCATTGGCCTTTGCATAGTCCACCCATTTTTTCAGTTCTTCTTTTGACAAAGTAGTTCCTGTCGGGTTATTCGGAACGCATAAATAGATGAGATCTACCTTTTCTTCTGGCAATGCCGGGGTAAAATTGTTCTCGGCATTGCAGGTCAGGTAAGTCACACCGGCAAACTTGTTATTGACCAGTTCGCCAGTACGGCCAGCCATAACATTGGTATCTAGATAAACCGGATATACCGGGTCAGTAATAGCAACTTTATTGTTAACACCGAAAATTTCCTGAATGTTGCCGACATCGCTCTTGGAACCGTCACTGACAAATACTTCATCTACATCCAGTTTTACACCCAACGATTGATAGTCGGTAGCAATGATTCTTTCAATAAGAAACTGGTAGCCTTGTTCCGGACCATAGCCGCGGAAAGTTGCAGAATCAGCCATCTCATCAACCGCGGTGTGCAAGCCTTTGATTACAGCTTCCGGCAACGGTCTGGTAACATCACCAATTCCCAGTCGGATAATATCGGCACTGGGCTTTTCCTCCTTGAATTTAGCTACACGTCGTGCTATTTCAGCAAATAAATAGCTTCCTGGCAATTTAAGATAATTTTCGTTAATCAGGGCCATAGCTTCATACTCCTCTCTGATTTGAATATTTTGGTATTTTTTAATTGTGCCCCAAAAAGGCGGGGTCAATGCAATCAACCGTGTTTGATATTTGGTATTATATTCTGCTAGATGTACATTTTTCCTTCATGTCTGTGTAAAAAAAATGGCTGCTACCCTAAATTGCAGACAGCAACCTGCCATTTCCCTTTCAGCAAACTTGTTAGTAAACTCCCAGCCGCACAACCGCCAAAAAAATTGTCAGTACAAGCATAAGTGCCATCGCGGCATAGTCGCAGCCTCTAATCGCCACATCGCTGGTGAACTGGCGTTGTCCTCGCCTGCCAAACCCTCTGAGTTCAAGGCTCATCGCCATTGTTTCCGAACGAGAAATAGCCCGTAAAACCAGCGGCTCAACAATGGCAACATAATCCATCAGGCGTTTTAGCGGATTACCGCGAAAAACATAGCCCCGGCAAGCTTGCGCCTCGCGTACGGCTTTACTTTCTTCCAAAAAGTCCGGCACAAACCTAAGGGCAGACGTAAACATAAAAGCATATTCATACGGTATCCGGCACTGACTGACTAGCGCTGCGGTTAAATCCTGCAACCGCGTTGTCGCCAGCAAAAATACAAACACCTCGGACATCGCAAACATCTTGAGTCCGGACATCAAAGAAAACTCCAAGCTGCTGCCAAAAACACACTGAATTACCGCCAGAAAACCGGCAAAAATCAAGAGCACGCCAACAGCCTTTACTTGTTTGCCGGTCGGCCGGTATAACAGCAGCAGCAGTATTTGCCCACAGGCCAGCGCTACCAGCCCTGACAAGGTAGGAATGAAGAGAGCCCATACCGATACGGCAGCCGTCAATATAAGTTTGGTAAGCGGAGCAAGTTTAGGCATGATCTTCTTTCCTCCTGTTGATTACTGTTGTCACTTGTTTGATTAATTCTTCCGCATTATCTGCGGTTATGCCAGCTAGCTGGCGGCCAAGCGCAACGGTGGTTGGTGGCAATAGGCCCCAGGCGTTAATAGTATGATTGCCGTTAAACAGTTCTGACGGTTTGCCGTCAAAAACCTTATTACCGCTGTCCAGCACAGTAACTCTGTCCACATACTTAGCGATAAGCTCCATATCATGAGTAACCAGCAAAATTGTTATTCCCTGCTGATTAAGCTCAGTTAAAAGTTCCATCAGGTTCTGCGCATCCCACGGGTCCTGTCCGCTGGTAGGCTCATCTAAAATAAGCATTTTCGGGCGCATAGCAATTGCCGATGCAATTGCTACCTTTTGCTTCTGGCCCCGACTGAGCAGACGCGGAAAGCTGCCGGCCAGTTCGGTTAGTCCAGTCACCCGCAAGGCCCAAGCTACCGACTGGTTAATTTCCTCTGGAGTGAAAGCCAGCTGTTCCGGCCCATAAGCCACTTCTTTAGCAACCGTGTCCCGAAAAATCTGCCTATCGGGATTTTGAAAAACATAACCAATACTGCGCGCCATGTCGGCCGGCGTCAGTTTGGCCGTATCTTGCCCGCCAAAACTAATTGTCCCGCTGGCCGGCTTTATCAGTGACATCGCCATGCGTGTAAGAGTGGTCTTACCACTGCCGTTTCGCCCCACAATGGCGGCAAACGCTCCGGCTTCAACGGCAAAATCCACTCCTGCCAATGCTTGCCCACCGCTATTATAGGCAAACATTACTTTTTTCATATCTAATAATATATCAGGCACTTTTGGCCACTCCCTCTTCACATGTTGGCAGCAGTTTATTTAGTTCACTTGCTGCCTGCTCTGCTGTCTTCCATCCTTCAAAAACCAATCCGGTTTGTTCTTCCAATGTCAATTTGACAGCCCACAGCGGCGGTACTCCTAACTTAAGATCAGGCTGCTGCCACATAAAGGCCAGTGTTTGTTTCAAGCTGCCGGCAAACTTAAGACAACCAGCCTGTAAAACCATAACCTGACTGGCATAAGGCAGCACACGCTCAAGCTGATGTTCTACCACAACAATTGTTTTGCCCTGGCAGTTCAGGTTATATAATAATTCGTAAATCCCGGCAGCGCCTTCAGGGTCAAGCGCCGAAGCCGGTTCGTCAAGCACCAGAATCTCCGGTTCAGTAACAAGCACAGCCGCAATAGCCAGTCGCTGCTTCTGCCCACCGGATAAAGCGGCTACTTCCCGCTCTTCCAGCCCTGTCAACCCCACCATAGCTAGCGCCTGACTAACCAGCTCGGCAATCTGACTGCGGTTCAGTCCGGAAGTCTCCAGACCAAAAGCAACTTCTTCGGCTACCGTTAACGCTACAAGCTGGCTCTCGTAGTCAGCCAGCACGGTTCCTACTTGTTCTGCCAGTTCGCCCATATTGCTTTGTGCGGTAACCACATTGCCAACCCGTACGGTTCCCGCCTGCCGCCCACCGAAATAATGCGGTACAACCCCGGCAATCGCCAAGGCCAAGCTGGTTTTTCCCGCGCTGCTCGGCCCGGTAATTACACTAAAAGATCCCCTCGGAATGGTTAGCGTAATATCGTCAAGAACTATGCCACTGTTCGGATAAGCATAAGAAAAATTTTCAAATTGAATGGCCATAATATAATTTCCTCCTCGATTTTGTGTCCTTATTATACTGGACTGCCGGAATTGTCGAGAAGTCGTCAGCTGCTAAGCTTCTCTGAGGACTGGAACTCCAGCGTACCGGTCGTACGCTGGAGTGAAGCCCACAGGAGCAACGACACCGGCGCCTACGAAACTACTAATATGGTAATTGTTGCGCAGAACCAAAATTAACAGTATCGTACAGATGGCGTCTTATCGGCAATTCCACTGTATTTGTCACCAAAACAACAAAAAACCCGTCCCTTAAACCATACACACTAAAGTGTATGATTTAAGGGACGGGGTATCATTAACCCGCGGTGCCACCCTCATTGGCCTAAACTAGGCCCGGCTTATAGGTACGGGATATAATCCGATACCTGCTTCCTGATAACGGCGGAAGAAACCCGACAGCGCCTACCCCGGCAAAGCCGGCTCAGACTGTATCTCCCAGGCCCATTCGATATGCTGAGCGGCGCCAAACTCCCACTAACGTTGGCTCTCTGTGGCTCTCTAACATATGTACTCTTCCTGGTCATTGACAATACCGATATCTATTTGTGCAAAGTATAGCAAACCCTTACACCGTCTGTCAATTATTTTTTTCAATATATATAGGGCGGTGGGTTTTGCAGGCTTGTGGTGTGTTGACAAAAGTAAGCCACAATGTCAGTGCTACTTATTGACAATACACTACAAGCTTGCAAGCTTACTATCAATTGGTCTTTATTCTGTGCGAATAGTTATGGCATCCACCGTTTCATTGTCATCGGCGAAATATACCTCACCGCAGACCTTTTTGCCTTTAAGCACGGCCGGCAGCCAATAGCTGTCATCAGCCCACATTTCGTCATAAGGAATGTCTGCAACCGCAAACCACATCGGCTTCATTTCCGCAGTTTCTTGCGGCTGTCCCTGCCATTCTTCAATTAGGTATAACTGCACATCATGGTTTAACTCGGGATTAGCCGGAAACAAAAAAGTCAACTCACCTGCCACCTTGAGCTCGCTTTCCTTAGCAATAATTCCGCACTCTTCGGCCAGCTCCCGCACTGCTGCCGCCGCAGGCGTTTCCCCATTTTCCAGTTTGCCGCCAAAGCCATTGTATTTACCACGGCCAAAGCCAGTTTTTTTCATACCCAGCAAAATTTTCTCTACAGGATTACCCTTTACAGGCAGACATAATGTTGTTGAGCGCATAGTAGTCCCTCCTTTACTATAGTTGCCTTGTTGTGATTATTATGGCAGTTTAAACACTTTCAGCTTATTGGTAACCGTTGTTATCGAAAGTGGCAGCTTTGGCCCTAATTCCCCATCCAGGTCACTCTCCACCGCCTGATCACACTCGATATGAATTTCGCTGGCCTGCAAATGCCGAATGTGGCTGCTTGAGGTATGGCGACCGGCAAAAATACTGATAAACAGGCCCATTAACTCAGAAATACTGCATCTATTAACAATTAATAAATCCAGTTTGCCATCATCTATTTTGGCCTCCGGTGCCAAGGTCGGAAAACTGCCTACCATGCCACTGTTCATTACCAGAAACATTAAAATATCGTCTTTGATTATCTGACCGTCTGCCGTTATTTTTACATGCAAGAACTGAAAGTTGGGCAACTCGCCCAACCCCCTAAGATAATAAGCCATCCGCCCTAAGGTATTTTTAAGCGTGGTATCTACACTGTGAGCCACCGAGGTTAACAGTCCGGCACTGGCCACATTTAAAAAATACTCTTCATTTACCCTGCCTACATCGACCATTCGCCAATGTCCGCCAGTAACAGCCTTGAGGCAGCTTGACAAATTCTTGCCAAAGTTTACATGGCTGGCAAAGTCATTGCAAGTCCCGCTGGGAATAATGCCAAGAGGTACATCAACGTCTTCTGTGAGCATAGCATTAATTACTTCATGTACCGTACCGTCCCCACCGGCCACAATTACCCCGTCAGTCGCAAACGCTTTAATCTGACTGATAAACGGGCGAACATCTCCCTTGTATTTTGTGCGAAATGGCAGGACTATTCCATCAGCCTGTTGCAAGAATTCGACAACGGCATCAAGTCTGAATTTAAACTTAGCATCGCCGGAAACCGGATTGTATATTAACACATATTTCTTCATCTGCTACCTCTCCCACCTACGCTGCTACCTGTCTTATCCAAACTATTTGCAAATTCTATCCAGATTATACCACAATCCCTTGTATCCTTACAGACAAAGAATCGATTTTAAGAATAGATTTTATCAAGAAAAAATAGAAACGAACCCAAGCTGCCGGAAATCCATCTCATTGCTTGGGTTCTGCACCTTATTTGTATAGATAATATTTCTGTGATAACGCTTTAAACTTGGCTGCCTCTTCGTTCCACTGTCGCTCCACCTCAGCCAGCGGCACTCCAAGTCGGACATTGGTGTCGCCAGTATAGATATCAATGGTCGGCGCCGCCGCAGTTGATGACTTATTAAAAGAAAACTTTCCATCACTCAATTCATTGATAATATACAGCAGTGTCAGGCCGGTTTGCACCGGACGAAACGCCTGCTTGTCGGTAATATGCAGCTGGACACCACCGCACAGGCGTCCCTGGTATTTAACGTCCACTTGTCTTGGCGTAAAATACACCGGCCGGAATACCACACCAGGCAAATTAACAGCATTCATGCGCTCTGCCAATTGAGCGGCATTAATCCAGGGTGCTCCAACAAGCTCAAACGGCCGGGTAGTACCGATACCTTCTGATACATTGGTTCCCCCAAAGATTCCTGTACCGCTGTATACCAGCGCCGTATCTGGTGTTGGTATATTAGGAGAAGTCATGACCCAAGGCAGGCCGGTATCGCCAAAATGCATACTGCGCTGCCAACCGGTCATCGGAATAACCACAAGGTCACAGTTAATATTATATTCACTATTCATCAGCTTCGCCAGCTCGCCGATTGTCAGGCCATGCCTCGCCGGCATAGGATACATGCCGATAAAGGACTCAAAACCCGGATGAATAATATTGCCTTCCACCACTTGGCCTCCTACCGGATTTGGACGGTCAAATACGACAAAAGTCTTGCCTTGTTCCTTGGCACTCTGCATAGCATAAGCCATCGTATACATATACGTATAAAACCGCGCGCCAATGTCCTGCATGTCAAAAGCGACAACGTCAACATTAGCAAGCATCTCCGCTGTTGGCTTCTTGGTTTCACCATACAAACTATAAACAGGTACACCGGTATTTTCGTCTGTATATGTGCCTACGGCAGCACCTGCCGGTACATGACCGCGAATTCCGTGTTCCGGCGAAAATAAAGCTACCAGGTTAGTTTTAGCCTTAAGCACATCAATTGTGCTTTGAAAATCACTGGTCATGCCTGTCGGGTTGGTTATCAAACCTACCCGCTTTCCGGTAAATACCGCTAGATGTTTGTCAATATTGTCAATCCCCAGCTTCACTTTAACAGGCGCAGGCTTTTCTGCTTTTGGCGCAACTTGCACCGGTGCCGCACTGCAACTGACAGTTGCCAGTAGAAATACCAGCAGCAAGCAAACACACACAACTTGTTTAAGCTTCATTATTATGCCTCCTCTATTTGTACTCTGCTACCACGGCCTGCCGGTTCCGCCGGTTCAACCAGCAGGCGGCGAGGCATACGCTGTTTTAATTCAGCGACATGACTGATAATCCCGATTGTCAGATTCGCAACATGCAATTTTTCCAGTGTTGCCATGGCAACATCCAGTGCCTGCTGATCAAGCGAACCAAAGCCTTCATCCAAAAAGAAAAATTCAAGCGGATACTTACCCTTAAGCTGAATTTGAGCCGAAAGCGCAAGTGCTAGTGCCAGCGAAGCCTGGAAGGTTTCCCCGCCTGACAATGTGGCAACAGGCCGTTTAACCCCGCCGTTGGCATCGTCACGAATCAGGAAACCGCCGTCTGAACTCATCTCTAGTGCATAGCGCTCTTGGGTAATCGCCTTTAACCGTTCAGACGCCTGCCACGCCACCAGCTCCATCTGCTCCTGTGCCAAAAATTCAACAAACACATTGCCTCTTAGCAAGGTCTTAAGCGCCAGTAAGCAATCTCTGCGGTCTTTAAGCGCCAGGCGCCGTTCCTCAAGCTGCGACCACCGCTGGTATTTTTCCGTCAGGTCGCGACAGTCCTTATCACTTTCTACCCGCCGCTCGGCAGCCGCGTTTTTATCGCTCTCCAGTTTGACAATCTCTTGGCTGCGCGCTTGCCATTCAGACTCCATAATACTGCGTCCCCTGAGTTTATCAGCCAGCTGCTCACACTGGGCAGCCAACCGCTGCCCGTTCTCGGCATAAACCTTAAGCCGGACGCGATACTCTTCCTGACGCACAGCCGGCAGCAGCGCACCTGTAACAGCTTCGACAGCAACAAAGCCCTCTTCTTTTAGCTTGGCTGCAAGTCGTACCTCCAGATTCTCCCGCTGCCTGACAGCTTCCTGCCACCTAGTCTCTAAACCAATACGTGTTTGTTCAGCCTCTGCCAACGCCTCAGTCACTTGCTCATACGTAGCCTTGGCTTGATGTTCTTCCCGGCGAACAGTCTCCAGGCTTTGCGCGTTACGGGCTAACAACTGGCTGACCGGCACGTTGCCTGTAAGGACAACCAATTCTTGCTGCTTGGCGGTCACTACTTCTTCCTGACTGTGTAGGCGGGCAGTCAGTGCAGAAAGCTCCGCCTGACCTCTTTGCACCTGCTGCTGAAGATCGTTAATTTCTTCCTGATAAGCAATTTGTTCTTGCCGATATTGCTGCAATTTTTTTGCCAGATTTTCTGCAAGTTGATCTTGCTTATGGACAGTTGCCTGCAATGTTTCTGTCTGTACCAGTGTCTCTGTAACATTCTTACCGGCGCCAGTAATGCCGTACACCTGCAGCGCAGCTGCAAGCTGCTTGCATTCGGCGGTAACAGCCAGCTGCGCTTCTTCATATTCCGCTCTGGTCTTGTCAAGTTCAGTTTGCGCGCTGACGGCTGCCTGCGTTAGCGTAGCCGCCGCCGCGCGCTGCTCATTAAGCGCCTGCCTTTCGCCAGCAATTTTTTTGCCGGCTTCTGACAATTCTTGTGTGAGTTTGGCAATTTGCTCCCTAACTGCGATAATCTCCTGCTCGAAGTTAACCTGCTCGTGAATAGTTCCCGTCTGTTGCCCAGCGTTAGCCGGGTGAGGATGCTCAACTGAACCGCAAACCGGACAGGGACTGCCTACCGCCAACTCTCCGGCCAGTCTGATGGCCGCAAACTGCCTTTCACTACTAAGCAATTGATCAAGCTTAGCTCCCGCTAACGCTAATTGCTCTTCCACCGCCTTGGTTTCTGCCGCTTCCCTTTCACTAAGACGCAGTTCATCCTGTCGCAGCTTTTCGTCAGACTTTCCAGCCGCTATCTTGGCTATTTCATATTGTTGCTTGCGAGTTATGCCGGCTGTTTTAATTTTTTCAAGAGCTACGCTATTTTGCTTTACCGTCTGCGCTATTGCTAGCAGAGTTTGCAGCTGATTACGCTGTTCGACACTGACAGTTGCGGTTATCAATTGCTGTTCCAACTTGCCGATGTCTTCTGCCAATCGCTGGCTGGCTGTTGTCTTTTGACTCATAGCCTGACTAACATGTTGTGCGGCTTGCTGCGCGGCTTGCTGCTGTTTGGTTAAAGCGGCCGCTTCTTGCGCCAACTGTGACAATTCTTCTTCCAAAACTGCCGCCGCCATTAATTTTGTCCGCCGTTCAATCAATTCCGGTTCATTTTTACCTCTGGTCTGCTGAGCAATTGTATACGCCTCACCCAACAACTTACTGTCATTGGTTAATTGCACGACCTTTTCCACTGCATGCCGTTTATCTTGTTCGGCAGTTTGTTCCGTTTTTTGGCTGACAAAAAAATCCTCAACCAGCCCAACCGCCCGTGCCGCTTTTTCTGCCATACTGAGTATAGCCGCAAGAGCAGTCATTTCTCTTTCCTGCTCTTGATGCGATGCCTGTTCAAGCTGCTTTGCCGCCAGCTCCTTTTGTAGACTAAACACTTCGGCAGCTTCTTTATACACTTGTTCAGCCGCTTTAAACTGGGTAAACACTACTGCTTCTTCCTGTTTGGCAGCTACCAAGGCCGCCTGTGCGGCAATAACGGCATCTGGTGAGGCATCTCCCAGTCCTTTTTGTTCACTTTCTATTTCAATATAACTGATTTCCACTGTCCTATGCTGTTCATTGACCTTATTTAACAGCACATTACCATACTGTTCCAGTGAAAACAGCCGCTGCAGCATCTCCCTTCGTTCTTTGCCGCCAAGATTAAGAAACTCGGCAAACTTGCCTTGCGGCAACACTACCGCCCGGGTAAAGTCTTCTTCCCGCAGGCCAAGCAACTCTGTAATCTGTTCTGTGACCTCACGGTCTTTGTCGGCAATAACAATTTCCTGCTCAGCAGTGGTTTCCACTAAGCGGCTGTAACTGTTGGTTACCGCCAATTGATCTTTACGGACATATCGCCGTTCTACCCGGTAATAGTGGCGTTCCCCTCCCTGTCCCAGAGCAAAGCTAAACGCTACTTTTACCTGCTTCTCTGCATGGTTTAATATTCCCTGGGTCCGCCGTCCAGCTCTAACAACCGTTCCGTATAACGCTAAGGTCATGGCATCTAGTATTGAGGATTTGCCACTTCCTGTCGGCCCGAAAATACCAAACACCCCAAGTTCACTTAGTTGTTCAAAGGCTATCTCCTGTTCCTCGCGAAAGCTGTGAAGACCGGCAATCTTAAGCGTAATTGGTTTCACTCTGTTACCTCCCCATCTTCTGGAATTTGGGGTTCAGTCACCACACTCTGACTTATGTCCAGAAACAATTCGACAAGCTTATCGTCTGGTGGTAGCCCACCGTTTTGCTGTTTATAAAATCGGATAAAAATTTCCTGAAGCGGCAGGCTATTAAGTCGTACCGGTTCACGACTGCCGACTTCCTCTAACACATTAATTACCGGACGGATAACCACAAAACCGGAGTGTAATGACCTGAGCTCGTGAATCTCGTCCATTGCCAAGGCCTTATTAATCTCAAGTTCCAGCTCAATCCAGGCATCTTTATCCCGCCCGCCCTCAATCCATTCCCGCACCTGAGCCAAGCCACCGGCCGCCCGCCACTTGACCAAAGGTTTGCCGGCGGCCAAAGGCAGTTCCCGAATAGCCGCCGGTTTCCCCGGTTCAAGCTCTACCAAAGTTACTGATTTAGCATACCCTACCTCAGAAAAGCTGTATGCCAAGGGTGAACCGGCATACCGACATGGCGTCGCAGTCCCGCCGACTACCTGCGGTCGATGCAAATGCCCCAGCGCAATATACTGGGCGTCTGTTGGGAAAACCTTCGGATCGACAGCATAGGCCCCGCCGATTTGAATCTGTTGTTCTGAATCAGACTCAAGCCCGCCACGCACATATAGATGGCTTACTGCCAAATTAACGGTATCTGGCCGGTATTTACTGTTAAACTGGCCAAACAGATGAGTCAATTTGTCATTATACCCTTGCCGCAAATCCTTATCTTCCAGCGACTGTGACAGTACTTCCTTAAGGCGTCCTTCAGAGGGATAAGGCAGTGCCGCAATAACTGCCGAATGCGCAGCGCCAGGGACCGCCAATTCCAACCAAGCCCGTCCGCCCTTTACACGTTGCACTTTCCCTGCCACGAAAATCGTGGGGGTAAGCTCTTCTTTCGGCAGGCCTACTAACGTAATACCCAACCGGCCTGCCAGCGGCGAAGCCGCACATAACCTGTCAGGATTATCATGGTTTCCGGCTACGATAACCACACCCCGCTTCCCGTTATCGGCCAGCTTATCCATGGCATAGTAAAATAGCTCTTCTGCCGCAGCGCTGGGATTAGGACTTTGGAAGACATCGCCGGCAATCAGTACCAGATCGATTTTTTCTGCTGTGCAAATATCACATAATTCTTCCACAAACGCCGTTTGCTCAGGAGTCCGGTCTCGACCCTCAATTGTCTTGCCAAAATGCCAGTCTGCCGTATGTAAAATGCGCATAGGTATTTCTCCTTCAGCTCAATATCCAAAACCGCGTTGATCTCCTGAGGTTTTTTCGCTTTTTTTCAAAGAAACTCCTGCAAAAATACCTGGTGGAAGTAATCCCCTTTTGTCTGACTGTATATTCTTTAACAATCCCAATGGAGGAATTTCCTCGTTTTTTGTTGAATGGTGAATTATCAGAAAAATATTCTTATCCAAGGAGAGACAGTATGAGCGGTAAGATAATATTATTGGTTGAAGACAACCCTGATGATGAGGCCCTGACCCTTAGAGCTCTCAAAAAAAATAATATTATGAACCAAGTAGTAGTTGCCCATGATGGAGAAGAGGCGCTAAACTATCTGCTAGGCCCTGATTCCGCCAACAACCTGACTCCCCAGGTAGTTCTCCTGGACTTAAAGCTGCCAAAACTTGATGGTTTGGAAGTTCTTAAACGGATACGCACCAATGAACAGACCAAGCTGTTACCTGTAATTGTGCTAACCTCATCAAATGAAGAGCAGGATTTATTAAATAGTTATGACTCCGGGGCCAACAGTTATATCCGCAAGCCGGTTGACTTTACGCAATTTATCGCTGCCGTTCAGCAACTGGGACTATATTGGCTGGTATTAAACCAGTTTCCGCCAGTAAGGAGGTAGCTTATGCCTAATTTGCTGCAAGTATTATTGATTGAAGATTCCGAAGATGATGTTTTACTGTTAAAGCGCACCCTCCAAAAAGGCGGTTTTACCCCTAACATCCGCCAGGTAGATCAGCCTGCTGCTATGGCAGCGGCCTTAGTCGAACAACCTTGGGATATTGTCATTGCCGACTATTCCTTGCCGAATTTTAGCGGCTTGGCCGCTCTCGAAATGCTCAAAGCCAGCGGTCTTGATATTCCCTTCATTATCGTATCAGGTGCTATTGGCGAAGATGTAGCTGTTTCCGCCATGAAAGCCGGCGCTCACGATTATATTCTAAAAGGCAACCTTGCCCGTCTTGTGCCTGCCATCTGCCGCGAACTGCAGGAAGCCGCCGTGCGCCGTGAACGGAGCAAGTTGGAAGAACGACTTAAGTACTTAAGCATCCATGACCCATTAACCGGTCTTTATAATCGAACACACTTTTCTCTGGAGCTAGAACGCCTGCACCAGGTGCAATATGCACCGGTGGGCATTATTGTTGGCGATTTGGACGGACTTAAACTTATCAATGATACTTGGGGCCATCAAAGCGGTGACCGTCTCCTCAAAGCGGCTGCCAACATTTTAAAGACCTGTTGTCCGCCAGATGCGACTCTAACCCGCATAGGCGGTGATGAGTTCGTTCTGCTGCTGCCAGGCACAACACTTGCCACCCTCGAAAAACTATGCCAGACAATTACCTTAGCGATAAATTCCTACAATCAAAACAGCCCGCTGGCTGAGGGCATTGTTCTCAGCATTTCCCTTGGCTTTGCGCTGGCAGACAGCGGTCACGCCGATTTACAGCAAGTATTTAAAGTGGCCGACAATAATATGTACCGGGAAAAACTCCACAAAAGCCAAAGCAACCGGAGTGCTATTGTTCAGACAGCCATGAAGCTTCTGGAGGCCAGAGACTTTATTACCGAAGGTCATGGTGACCGCCTGCAGTTATTAGTCGCCCGCCTGGGCGCAGCTATTGGCTTGCCGGAAAATCGCATCACCGACCTAAAATTATTGGCCCAATTTCACGATATCGGTAAAGTTGGTATTCCGGACAAAATCCTATTTAAGCCAGCTAAGCTTACACCTGAAGAATACACCGAAATGAAACGTCATTCTGAGATTGGCTTTCGCATTGCCCAATCGTCACCAGACTTAAGCCATATTGCCGATTATATCCTCAAACATCATGAGTGGTGGGATGGCAGCGGCTATCCAATAGGCTTAGCCGGTAAAGACATTCCGTTAGAATGCCGGATACTCTCGATTGCCGATAGCTATGATGCGATGACCAGTGACCGCCCTTACCGCAAAGCGCTGAGCGCTCAGCAAGCCTTCAATGAAATTCGCCGTTGTGCCGCTATTCAATTTGACCCCCAATTAGTTGAAACGTTTCTTGAAGTGGTGGACAACAATAATAAAAAGCAGGGAATCAATTAAACTATTCCACGTTATCAAATACATTGATAAAGAAAAAATAGGTGCCTGATAGGCACCTATTTTTGTCTTTATTACCAGGCTACAACTACCGAGCCTTTGAAATGTTCATTAACAAATTTCTTAATTTCTTCGGACTGATATACTTTTATAAACTTGGCAATCACCGGATTGTCTTTGTCTTTAGCTTTGACTGCAATAATATTGGCATATGGTGAATCACCAGACTCAATGGCAATAGAGTCTTTGTTTGGCACCAAGCCTGCAGTCATGGCATAGTTGGTATTAATCGCTGCCAAATCTACATCTTCAAGTGAACGAGGAACCTGTGCGGCATCTAATTCTTTTATCTTGAAGTTTTTAGGATTCTCTGCAACATCGGCTGCGGTGGCTTTAAGACCAGTACCTGGTTTGAGTTTGATCAGCCCTTGCTTTTCCAGGAGCAATAATGCCCGGCCGCCATTGGTGGGGTCATTGGGAATCGCAATAGTCGCGCCGGCTTTAAGTTCGCTTAGCGTTTTAACCTTTTTGGAGTATATGGCCATCGGAAAAATTACAGTTTTGGCAACATTAACAAGATCATACTGACGGTCTTTCACCATGTTATCAAGATACGGGGCATGCTGGAAGCTGTTAGCGTCAATATCGCCCTGGCTTAAGGCCACATTAGGCTGAACATAATCGTTAAATTCAACTACTTCAATTTTAAGCCCCTCTTTTGCGGCTAGCTTTTTAACCTCATCCATAATTTCTGCATGCGGTCCGGCGGTAACCCCTATCTTCAGCGGTTTATCAGCTGCTGCCGGTGCGGCAGGCTGCTGTTTACCGCAGCCAATCAAGCCCACAACTGTAAATGCTAGAAGTAACAGTATTGACAGTAACTTTGTGTATCTTTTCATTTTTTTCTCCCCTTTATATTACATTAATTATTTTTTTACTGTCTTAAGCTTTTGCAAGCGTTCAGCCGCTGCTTGCAACGTCTCAAATTTTTTGCAGAAGCAGAATCGTATCAGTTTTTTGCCAGCTGCACTTTCCGGTCGGAAAAAGCTTGACCCTGGCACAACGGCAACCCCAATTTCACTGGCCATATATTTGGAAAAAGCAACATCATCATCCCAGCCAAACGGTGTAATATCGGCCATAATGTAGTATGCACCCTGCGGCCGCATGCAGGTAAAGCCCACTTTTTCCAGGACATTAAGGAAATAATCCCGGCGTTCACTATAAAAGCCTGATAACTCTTCATAATACTCTGTACCAAAGTTAAATGCCTCCGCAGCAGCCACTTGCAGCGGTGCCGCCGCCCCAACAGTCAGGAAATCATGAACTTTACGGACAGAAGCCGTAATCTCCGGCGAAGCCTGCACATAACCAATACGCCAGCCGGTAACACTAAAGGTTTTGGAAACACTGTTTACGGCAATTGTGCGATCAGCCATACCTGGTAATGTCCATAAAGGAATATGTTCGGTATTATCATACAGAATATGCTCATAAATTTCATCATTAATGGCCAGTACATCATGTTTAATGCATAACTCGGCAATTAATTCGAGTTCTTCACGGTTAAACACCTTACCAGTCGGATTATTAGGAGTATTAATAATGATCGCTCTGGTTTTATCGGAAAATGCAGAAGTTAATTCCTCCCGGCTAAAGCTAAAGGCCGGCGGTTTTAAACTTACATATTTGGGCACTGCCCCGCAGAGAATAACATCTGCACCATAATTTTCATAAAAAGGTTCAAAGATAATAACCTCATCACCAGGATTAATGGTTGCCAGCAGTGTTGCGATCATGCCTTCTGTAGCACCGCAGCAGACAGTAAGCTGCCTCTCCGGGTCAATAGTTACCCCGTAATCGCGCTTAACTTTGGCAGCAATGGCATCACGCAGGCTCTTGGTACCCCAGGTTATCGCATATTGATTATGATCGTCCATAACAGCTTTTACAGCTGCCTGCTTAATGGCTTCCGGTGCCGGAAAATCCGGAAACCCCTGCGCCAAATTTATAGCATTATGAGCAGCCGCGATCCGGCTCATTTCCCGGATAACTGACTCGGTAAACTGTCTGGCTTTAGCTGAAGCATAACCGCCTTCACGAATGGCATTAATAGCATTTTGCATGTAATTCTATCCCCCAATTACCGTTTATTAAGCTTGTGCGCAAAATAGTCGCCACTTGACTGTACAATCTGCACCATCGCAATCAGAATAACAACTGTTGCCAGCATAACATCAGCCCGGAAGCGTTGATAACCATAACGAATGGCTAGGTCTCCCAAACCGCCGCCGCCAATGGCCCCTGCCATTGCCGAGTAGCCAATGAGACTAATCACCGTTAACGTCATGCCAAGTATAATAGAAGGCATTGCTTCCGGAATAAGTACCTTCATGATAATCTGCCGAGGCGTAGCTCCCATGGACTGCGCTGCTTCAATTAAACCGGCATCCACTTCCTTCAGCGCGGATTCAACAACCCGGCCGACAAACGGAATAGCTGCAATGCTAAGCGGAACAATTGCTGCGTTTGTACCAATTGATGTACCAACAATAATCCGGGTGAACGGAATAATAGCTACCATTAAAATAATAAACGGGGTTGACCGTGCCGCATTGACAATAGCACCTAACGTTTGATTAAATACCTGACTTTCTTTAATACCGCCCTTGCCGGTTATTACTAGAATAACCCCCAGCGGAATCCCTAGTAACGCCGAAACCAGCGAGGAAATCGCCACCATATAAAAAGTTTCTCCTAAACCCTCAATTAGCAGCATGAGCATGTCTTGCGACATAACCAATCACCTCTGTTTTTAAATCTTGAACCTTCAAGTAGTTCAGTGCGTTTTGAATAGCTTCGTCTGTGCCGGAAAGCTCAATTAATAAGGTACCATAGGGAATATCCTGCAGATGGTCAATATTGCCGGATATAATATTTACATCTATGGCAAAGCGGCGGATAAGGCCGGCAATGAAAGGTTCGTTAGTAGTTTCACCAAAGAAAGATAACCGCAAAACCAAGTTTCCACCGGCAATCGGCGCAGCCGATAAGGCTTCCACCAAGGAATCAGGCACTTTGTTATTTACAACTGCCTTAATAAAGTCTTGTGCTGTTGTTGATTGTGGATTAGTAAACACATCATATACTTTGCCAGTCTCAACCAAGTGTCCGCCTTCAATAACGGCAACCTTGTCGCAAATTGCCTTAATTACATGCATCTCATGGGTAATTAAAACAATGGTCAGGCCTAATTTCTTATTAATATCCTTGAGCAGTGCCAGAATAGATTCCGTAGTCTGCGGATCAAGCGCCGAAGTAGCTTCATCACATAACAGTACTTTAGGCTGGCTGGCTAATGCTCTAGCAATACCCACCCGCTGCTTTTGGCCGCCGCTAAGCTGGGCCGGATAAACATCCCGCTTGTCAGCTAGTCCAACCAGTTCCAACAGCGGCAATACTTTGCGTTCGCGTTCTGCCTGATTGATACCGGCAATTTCCAAAGGAAAACAAACATTTTCCAAAACAGTGCGCGAGGAAAGTAAATTAAAATGCTGAAAAATCATCCCCATACTTTTCCGGGCATCCCGTAGTTCAGCCTCAGATAAGGCTAGCATGTCCTGACCATCTACCACTACACTGCCGGCAGTCGGCCGCTCCAAGAGGTTGATACATCTGATAAGTGTACTTTTACCGGCACCGCTTTTTCCAATAATCCCAAAAATTTCGCCTTGTTCTATTTCCAGAGATACATTATCAAGAGCATTTACCGCTCCCGACTCTCCCTGATATACTTTCTGCAAATTACTTAGTGTGATCATACTATATATGTTCCTCCTTTTCTGGCAATAAGAAAAGCCTCTTCACAGAAGAAGAGGCATAATTCACTAACTATGCTATTCTTCATCTGCCAGGCTCTTGCGAGCTTTCTGCAGGAATTGGCACCGTTTCGCAGTTGCGATGGTTGCCGCGGCTTCATAGGGCCAGTCCCTCAGCCAACTCTTGATGAAAAATACTGTATTTAGTTCATGGAGTTATATTAGCATAGGGTCGAAACACTGTCAAGGAAATTTGTAAAGTAAACAACAAATCAAGTTATTAATGTACTATCAGGGGAGACGGTATTACTTTTGTGATAAAACAAAAGTAATAAAAGTTCTAGGCCCGAAGCTTTCAAAAGCTGAAATGCCAGTCTATATCCCTAAAGATAGTATCGTCTTATAGTTGAATTAGCGTGCAACTACATTATTTACAAAGATTCACAGATACATCCTCATTACCCTGAACTAAAATGCAAGGAGAAAGATGGTTTTACTTTTGTCATGAAACAAAAGTAACAAAATTTCTAGGCCAAAAGCCTCCATACGCTAACCTGTCCCGGTAGAGATTTGCTTTCATAGCTGTATGATATACTCTCCTTTTCAATGTACGGACCTGAAAAGCCAGGCGATATTCCTAAAACCCGTAAACTCGCTACGTGAACAGTACGGGTTTCTTAACGGAATACCACCCGACTTTTCTCCTGCGGAACGCTTTTTCCGGCAAAGGCCGAGAGGTTACGAGGGTTGCCGTGGGCACCGCACAACTTCTTTAAGGCCTGAGGATAGACCATCTTATAGTTGAGTGAACAAACCGACAACAGTCTCTTTGTTCAAAGCCGGCGTAACCATTCAGAGGCACAAGCGGCCGTTATGCATAAGCGGAGGTTAAGCGCCAGCGGCATAGCGTTGTATGACGGCCGCTTGTGCCGGGTCTTATGTTTGACACTCTATGTGTTATAAGGCCTCCAATATCCAATACTCTCAAAACATATAAATTCTGATAGATAACAAAAAAGCACTCATAACTGAGTGCTTTTTCAAACCAGCAACTTCCTAATCTCCCAGGCCGTTTCCAGCCAAGTACCTTCGGCGTTTGTGGGCTTAACTACTGTGTTCGGTATGGGAACAGGTGGAACCC
>JAGGAB010000126.1 GCA_017889705.1 Bacillota bacterium
TACCGCACTTTTGCCAACACCCATTGTACCATTAATAATTATTAGTTTTTTCATTTTTATGCTTCTTTCAATGCAAAATAATCAGTCGATAGCATAATTCCTTAGTCAAACCAAGCTTTGCGCAGTAAACGAACTGCTTGCTTAATTTCTTCTAAATCCAGACTACTATAACCTAGCAAGACCGTCTTTCTATCGTATTTATATATTCTTTGCCAATGCTCGGATACAGGATATACTCGAACACCGTATCCAGCAGCTCTTTGAATAAGATCCGTTTCAAAAAGGTGGCTATTAACTTTGATCGTAATAAATAATCCGGCATTATTTCCATGGATCGCTATAAGATCACAAAATTGCTCTTTTAGGGACTGCATCAAACATTCGTGTTTTTTCTTATATACTTGCAATACTCTGCGCAAATGTCGATTCCAATATCCCTCTTCCATAAACCGTTCTAACGTTCTTTGGTATAAATAGGGCACTGATGTATTGTAAGTTCGATAAAGCGTTTTGTACACATTTAAAAGAGACGGCGGCAAAATCATAAATGCAATTCTTAAAGAGGGGAGCAACGGCTTTGAAAAGTTGCCAAAATATACTACATTAGCCATTGGGCTGATACCCTGAAGGGCAGGTATCGGTCTGACGTTGTATCGAAGGTGGCAAGAGTAATCATCTTCTATTATAATCGCTTGTTTGCGGACTGCCCATTCGAGTAATTGTAATCTTTTTGAAATGGACATGATGGCGCCGGTTGGAAACTGATGAGACGGCGTTACATAAACTGCCAAGGCTTCACTATTGGCTAACTCTTGGACATTAATTCCATCGCTTTCCACGCTAATGGGGCAGACTTGAAATCCCGCATTATGCAATACCGCCCTTGTTTTTCCATATCCAGGATCTTCAAAAGCAACCGTAGAGGTAAACTGTCTAAGGATGTTGCACAGTAACCCTAAGCAGTGTAATGTTCCCGCCCCGATAACGATCTGTTCCGGCTGACATTTTACGCCGCGATACTCTTCAACGTATTTCATTATTTGTTCACGTAGTCCTATTTCACCTTGCGGTTCACCATAGGAGACATTTTTATCCACTTCTTCTTCAAAACATTGAATCATTAGCTTTTTCCATATTTTAGATGGAACGTATTTATAGTCAAGTTTTCCATACCGAAAATCATATCGATATTGGTCTTTTTCATTGCTGCATGAAATGTTATTATTCACTGTACTGGAAGTATTGCAGGCGTTTTGGTTAATAAATGGACCCTCTAATTTTCCCACATAATATCCTTGGCGGGACTTGCTGTATAAATAACCTTCGGCGCATAATTGTTGATAGGCTTGTTCCACGGTATTGCGACTAATTTGGAGATCGTTTGCCAATTGACGGCTAGACGGAAGTTTTGCGTTGACAATCCACTCTCCGGACATGATTTTCTGTCGGATTTGCCAATAAAGTTGCGTATAAATTGGACGCCCAATGATTGTATCAATTGACAACATCAATATATCCTCCATCTGGACCTATAAAATATTTGAGATCTGGCTCTTTGGAGATTAAGGGTTATGCCTTTTAATTAGATTATACAATGTTAATACAATTAGTGAAGGAGTGACATGCATGGTAAGTATCGGTATACTCATATTTCCTCAGGTGGAAGAGCTAGATTTTGTCGGCCCGTTCGAAGTATTAAACTATGTTAATAAAATAAGACCGGATAGTACGAAGGTTCAGTTGATAGCGGAAGCTCTCGATCCAATACAAGCTTTCAACGGGATGAAGATAATTCCAGACACGACGCTTGAAAATTGTCCTGTGCTGGATATTGTAGTGATACCCGGTGGCAAAGGCCGATTGACCGCAATGAAAAGTGTTGCCATTAAAGAATTTATTCAAGCGCAAATGAAAACCGCAAAATACGTTACTTCCGTTTGTACTGGTGCATTTTTACTGGCTGAAGCAGGCTTGCTTACTGGCAAAAAAGCAACCACTTACCACACTGCCTTTTCCGAATTAGAATCATATTCCGTTCAAGTTATTTCCGCGAAAGTCGTTCAAGATGGAAAAATTATTACAGCAGGCGGAGTCAGTTCCGGGCTGGAATTAGGATTTTACCTCTTGAAAGAACTGTTTGGGTCAAGTATTTCACAAGAAGTGGCTCGCAAAATTGAGTACGATGTAGATGTAAATACCCTTTAAATTCTTATTTAAAAGAGCTTTCAGCCATTTGCGGTTGTAAGCTCTTTGTAGTTTTGACGATTCATCTCAATTCCAAGGAATTTCAAAATCTTGAAATGTATAATATGACCAATTGTGGAGTCGTTTGATATATATGCATTTTTGACGGGTGACTTGTGGTAACAATGCCGTGAAGGGTTGCCGGATGTTGACTCAAGCAGAAATATTGACGGGTATCGTAATTTAAAGGATGCATTTTCTAGCCATGGAATAGGCTGCAAAGTCTATTCGTGGGGGGAGAAGAAAAATGTATCCGATACATTATGGCTTATCAAGTTGCTTTAATAGATTTAAATCACTGGTTACCCTGATCGGCATAGGATTATTATGGTTACTATGTTTGGTTTATTGGGTGTTCAATTTTACTAAATTAGCGATGACTTTGGTTTTTCATATTTATTTTCCATATCCATTGTAGAATAATGATGTAGCAAGATAGTGACAGATAATCAGCAAGGCTCTTCGGATTTTCGTCCGAGGAGCCTTGCTGATTATCTGCTTGTTTTAATCATGCTATAATGCTAAAATAGTTAAACAAAGTTAACTATTTTGAGGAGCGAATATATGACATCAACATCTTTTTCAAAGTTAAAGGATAGTATAACGGAGTTGGTACAAACTTATCGCGAAGCTTATAGAATGAATATGCTTGCTGAATTGCCGGATATGACTTTTAGACAATTCGTCTATTTGGACACAATCGTTAGAATGAATAATCCCACATACGGTGAAGTTGCTGAGAAATTCAAAGTGACAAAACCGGCGGTCACCGCAATTGTTAACAAATTGATCGCATTAGGCTATTTAGAAAGAGTGCAATCGCTGGAAGACCGGCGGATCCATCATCTATGGGTCAATGAAAAAGGAAAGAAATTAACAGAAGTTGAGACAAATACTGCCACGAAGTATGTGATGTCCATGGAAGCTTGTCTTACTAAAGAGGAACAAAAACAATTTGTTTTGATTGTGAGTAAAATCATTGCAAATTGCGCATCAAAAAAGAAATAAGTAGAATGTATTAACCTAATGGAGGGACGGCCTTGTTTACTTTTGGATTATACAGTGTGGCCAGTATGTTATTGTTGGTTTCTTTCATCAAGGACAGAAAAAAAACGTCAATGGCAATAAAAAAAGCATGGAAATCGTTTGAAAATATTTTACCGCTTTTTCTTTCCATTATTCTTATCATTGGAATTGGGTTTTCTATTCTTAGCCCAATTATTATATCGAAATTAATTGGACAACAATCCGGGTGGATCGGGATAATCATAGCCGCAGTGATTGGTTCTGTTACTTTAATACCGGGATTTGTCACTTTTCCCTTAGCGGCTTCCTTATTAAAAAATGGCGCAGGATTAACTCAAATTATTGTGTTTATCTCGACTTCAATGATGGTCGGTGTTGTAACGGCTCCCGTCGAGCTGCAATACTTTGGACGAAAAGTAACACTTCTGAGAAACTTCCTGGCATTTGCTTTTTCGTTTATTGTCGCACTTATACTAAAGGCGGTGCTTGAATCATGAAGATTGTACAAAGATATAGGATATTCTTAGCCTTGGTGTTTGTTAATGCCCTCCTTGTTATGGTAAACCCGGAAGTAGGTTTTGCATCAGTTGAAAATTCACTTGATAATATGAATGTAATTTTTATGACATTACCACCCATTTTCATTTTACTGGGGTTGCTTGACATCTGGGTTCCAAGAGAAACTATGATCAAGCTGATGGGTGATAACTCAGGACTAAAAGGAATTATGGTAGCCTTTTTATTAGGGTCTGTTGCGGCTGGCCCTTTGTATGCAGCTTTTCCCATAGCAGGAATTTTACTGAAGAAAGGCTGCAGGATAGCTAATATCCTTATTTTTGTTGGTGCGTGGTCGACGACTAAAATACCGCTAATCCTATTCGAAGCATCTTCAATGGGGTGGAAGTTTATGATTGCTAGACTGATCATTGACTTGCCTATCATCATTTTAATTGCCCATATCACCGAAAGGATGACCAATGATCAAGAAAAAGCTTTCATTTATGAAAATGCTGCGAAATGTAATTAAAGAACCCATTCATCAATGAGGGAAGCACTAGAATCTAATAGATACAAATTCTATTGAGACAAGGCTTTATTCACCGGGGAAAAGAACCAACAATAGCAATGACTTCTAAAATGAAGATGGTTGGTGGAAAAGTAATGATGCGACTCGAAACGTTGATGTGGCTTTTTCCGATGGCATTTATGATCCATGATTTTGAGGAAATTATCTTTTTGCCCTCATGGCTGACTAAAAACATAGATAACATTCGGGCGAAATATCCGCGGATTGCGAAAATGATTCAATCCAGGCTGGGGAACCTATCTTCAGCCTCTTTTGCCCTCGTTGTTTTTGAAGAATTTATCGTTTTAGTTGTTTTAACCTTCGTGTGCGTAGAATATGATTTCTATTCTTTTTATGCAACATTAGTTGCTGCCTATCTTTTTCATGTGCTTGTACATGTCATTCAGTCGATTGCCTTACAACGCTATATTCCGGCGGTAGGA
>JAGGAB010000028.1 GCA_017889705.1 Bacillota bacterium
ATTCAGCTGAACTAGAAGGTTAGGGATTAGTCTAGCATCTTTATTTTTGATCTTTTAAAAGCGGGAGATTTCACACAGTCTGCTGTCCCCTTGTCCCACACTGACCGCTTGTTATTTTGTCTTAGCTTTTAGAAGCTCCACCGGCAGCCGGCGTTAAACTGCCAGCCACTGCTGACATCGCCGCCAAAGAGTTTTTCGAGATTGACATAGCCAGTGCTGTGTTTGCTCAGTTTGCCGCTGGCTCCTAGGATGAACTCGCACCAGGTTCCGCCCATGTCCTGGCTGTAGGTTAAGGTGTCGGCCTTGATGTTTTCGTCGCCGTTAAATTCATGGAGTACTGACAGCGACGTATAGAGGTTGGCGCCAGTTGTCAGCTTTTTGCCAAGGCCAAGTCCCATGCGGCCGATTAAGTGGTCAATGCCGTCCTGTTTGACACTCATGCCTGTACTTGTTGTGTAATTCACGCCGTTGATGTGGCCATAGGTCAGCTCGACCTGGGGTTCAAGGTACCAGCCGTCTTTTAGTTGTTTGCGATAACCATATTCGGCTGATAAGCTGCTTGTCCGGGTATGATAGTCGGCAGTGGAATAGTTGTTACTTAAGTCGGTGACATGATAGTCGCTGGCTAAGCGGCCGTGTTTGGCAATCAGGTCATAATAGTGACCGTCATTGCCGACCCAGGTTTGATAAAGTGCCAAATCACTGTTTTTGCTTTCGCCGCTGCCCCGGTAAAAGCTGTTGTCAGCTTCGGTGTAGCTTACCGCGCCGCCGGTGTAGGTTCTGCCGTCTTTGACTTCACGACTTTTGTCATAGCCTAGCTGCATTCCTTTGTAGGCCGATTCAACGCTGGTATATTTGTCATTGCTGACTTCACCGCTATAGATTCTCGCCCAGATACCGTCCTCGGTTTCCGGTGCATCCCGCAAATCGCCCAGGCGTTTTCTGAGGTGATTGATACTGGTCTGTAACATGTTGGACTGACTGCTGGCCGAACTGGCCGCTGCTTTGGTGTTGGAGCCGACACCTACAGTAAGACTGGTTAGACTTGTCCCACTAAAGGTCGGCATAAGAGAAAATGCGCCGCTATCGGTTGTAACGCCAGTCACAGTAAGATTATTAGCTCCTGCAGAAGCGCTAACAGGTGTATAGCTGGTTGCATAGAGCGTTGTTGGCTGTGTAATTGTGGACAAACTACGATCATACGTCACGCCAACCTTTAGATTAGCTGCCGAATTCAAGGTGCCAGTGGCAACCATATCGCCGGTATTATCGGCCAGATTGGTAGCAATTCTAACATTGCCGCCGCTACCGCTTACACTGTTAAGCGTCAATGTCCTGTAGGAAGTACGGGTGGGATTGTCCCAGGTCAGGTCAATAATGCCGCCATCCAGGGCAAGGGTGCTGATGGTATTTTTTGTTGTGGAATAGCCGCTTAGCGAATTATCTGTTGCATAGGTAATTGTCCCATTGCGGTCATCATAGACAGGCTGCCAGACAGCCTGATTCGCCAGGCTAAGGTTTACCGTACCGCCCGTCCTGACTATAACATTGCCTCGCAGAAAGGAATTACTGTTATTCAAGGCCACATTAATTGTGCCGCCTGTTGCCAGCACATCACCGGTAAGCTCAACGGTATAAGGATGCCCGGCTGCCTGATTGATATTAGTTGTTCCTCCTTTTGCATAGAGCGAATAGGCATAGGCATGCGCGCCACTCTGCTTTACGGTCGCCGTTGCCGTGATAGTTGCATTTTGTTGGAGGTTGACTGTACCAGAAATATTAAATATTCCAGATGCCTGCGCTTTTGCATCCACAGTTGCCGCAGTAGCACTGCCACCAGTTGCTGTTACTGTTATCTCTGCATTCCCGGCAATTATTGTAGTGCTGTCGTACCTATTATCGATGCCAGACGCAGTCGCATATGTAGACGCAGATGCAGATGTCGCGCTACCACCTGTTGCTGCTACTGTTATCTCTGCTGCTCCGCCAATTTTCGTTGTTGATGCATAACTAGTAGATATGCCATACGCATTCGCATATGCAGATGCGAATGTAGCTGTAGCTCTACCACCTATTGCTGCTACTGTTATCTTTGCAGCTCCGTCAATTTTCGTTGTTGATGAGCCAAAACTAGAAGCTATGCCATACGCAGACGCGTTCGCATACGTGTTCGCAGATGTAGATGTCGCGCTACCACCTGTTGCTACTACTGTTATCTCTGCAGCTCCGCCAATTTTCGTTGTTGATGTGTCAAAACTAACTATGCCATACGCAAATGCATCTGCAGATGTAGCTGTACCACCTGTTGCACTTGCCGTAATCGGGAAATATTGCCCGGTTATCCCTTGCCCCTGCAGCGTTACTGTACCTGCCATATCATTATACACGCCGTAGGCTCTTGCACTCGTATTCGCACCTGACATGCCGCTGTTATCCACACTCCCGGTAATACTGCCGCTTGGTATGGTGATTGTCGTAGTACCGTCAGGAACTTCATAGCCTTTCGCAGCATCTGTTGTATTTGTGCGTATGTCTGTCCCCACAGTTGTAGCATGACCGGTTGCAGCACTGCAGACCGCCCCCAGGCAAAGCGCCAGAATAATTTTCTTTTTTAAAAACTTTGCACGCATATTCAGTACCCCTTTGTCACTTTTTTCAAGGCTAACAACCCTTCCCGTATTGGCCGCTGTCTTTCTAGCAAGTGTAGGTGCAGCGCTATTTTTATCGCTGTTAATTTTTGGTTTTCTAGTACAGCATAGCAAAACCTATAAAAAAACACACTAGACTAAAGTATAGTCAAACACAAAAAAGTATAATTTTTTCAAGATTTAGATGTACTAACTGTGTACATGGGACAAGGGGGCACATAAAGGGCCGTCACGCTAAGTATTTTGTGCAATGGCTTTGTTATACCCAAGAATTCAGGCGGTGTTAAACTGCCTGAATTAAGTCTCCATTTTTTAGTTTGAGGGAGTTGAGGAGGCCCTCTAGAGCAATGGGCGCAAACGCAACTTTCGTTACTTCCGTAACCCATCGGCCTTTGCCGGAAAAAGCGCTCCGCAGGAGAAAAGCCGGGCGGTATTCCGTATAGAAATTCGTGTGGGACAAGGGGACAGGTTACTTGTCCCACACTCACTAAGGCTTGCAGCAACGAAAGCATTTGAATGGATTAGTCATCAATAAGCAAAATTAAAGCGGTCAGTCGCCTTATTCAAGGCTACTAACCGCTTTGCAGCGTCACTTATCAGTCTATTATTTTGCCACCGTAAATCCCGCTTCTGCCTCCGGCACTTCCTGATCAGCCGTTTTGTTTTTTAAGGTCAGCATAATTCCTCCAGCAACCAGCAGCGAACAAGCCAGATACACCCAGGAGCCGACAAATGAACCTGTCGCGTCCTTAACAAAGCCGGTAACATAAGGGCCGATAAAGCCGCCGATATTGCCGCAGGAATTGATAAGGCCGATTGCGCCGGCTGCTGCCGGACCGGAAAGGAAGGTTGTCGGATATGACCACCACACGCCAAATGGTGCATAGGTGCCAACAGCCGCCAGCGTAAGGAAGAACAAGCTAATCACCGGGTCAGTCATGAATACGCCTACGCCCAAACCAATAGCGCCGATAAACATGCCGATGGCACCATGCCAGCGTTTTTCATTGCGCTTGGACGAAGAGTGTCCGATATACAGCATAACTGCCAGTGATATGGCCATAGGAATGACCACAAGCCAGCCAATTTTCATATTTGACCAGCCGGACACACTTTTGAGCACCTGCGGCATCCAATAGTTAAAGCCCCAGAAACCTGTAATCCAGCAAAAATAAGCCAGACATAACTTTAATACTTCCTTGTCCTTAAAAGCGTCCATGACCGAGTAGCGTTTGACCGCAGTCTTCATTGCCACTTCGTCTTCGTATTGTTTTTGCAGATAATCGCGCTCTTCCTGAGTAAGCCACTTGGCATCTTTCGGCCAGTCAGCCATCCAATACACAATAATAAAACCAAAAATCACAGCCGGCAAGGCTTCCAAAATAAACAAGGTCTGCCAGCCTTTTAAGCCAAATATCGATACCTCCAGCAGCATACCCGCAAGCGGCGCACCGATAATTGCCGACACCTGCATAGAAGTCAACATTAAGGCAATTGCCCTCGCCCGGTCGGCGGCATTGAACCACCGTGGAATACAGGAAGCATACAAAACCGGATACAAACTGGCTTCTGCCGCCCCCAGCAAAAAGCGATACAGATAAAATTCCCAGGTGGTACTCATAAACGCCATCAAGCCACATACCACGCCCCAGGAAATCATAATGCGCGCCAGCCAAAACCGTGGACTGTACTTCTCGGCAATAAGCGCACCAGGTATTTCAAATATGACATAACCGGCAAAAAATATACCGGCTCCCAATCCAAAAACTTGGGCGCTAAAATTCAGGTCTTTGTTCATTGTCAGTGCGGCATACCCGACATTAACCCGGTCCAAGAAGGCTATAACCGAAATAATAAATAATGGCAATATCATATTTACATAAGCTTTGCGTTTTGCGCTGGCCGCAACCGTTGCTTCTACCATACTATCCATCCTCTCTTATCCTCTCAAGACAATAACCCCAGGGCTGCGTTAGCAAGCTACGCAGTCTGCATTACCGTTGTCCTCCCCTCTGCTGAAGTGTTGTTACCAATTCTACATTTGCATATAACATATTGTATACATGAGATGTTGCATGACTTTTGCTTGAATAATATACCAGTTATATATATTTTTCATATTATTTGAATTTTTGTTTTCTGTCAATAGACTTATACGCTCTATTGTTTTAATTTTTGTGTTACTTTGTAATATTTATCCGTTTGTTACAACTTACTCTGCTAAAAATCAAAAACCTCTGAGTAACAGGCTTTTTTCTTAGGCCTATTCAGCAGAGGTTTTTACCACAGACATTTAGCTATATCTAATTATTTAATACCATAAAACCCGGCCTGCAAGCCTGATACCCACAGTATCTCAGCAGTCGTAAAACCGGCTTGTTTTATTGTATGTATATGTTCTTCAACCGTAATCGGCAATAGTTCACTGCCATAGCGACTGATATGCTTATCTACCGACTCAGCACTTTTTCCGTTTCGCAGTTGAGCAGCTCGCCAGCGCTGCAGACCAATTTGCGTTCCGGACTGAGTGTTTGGTTTGATAGTTTCAAAAGTAATATAAATACCGTCTTGTTTCAGCATGTTGTAACAGTTTTCTGTTGCTTGTTTGCGTAATTCTTTATCCAAATAGTGATGAACCATAATAGCAGTCACTACATCAAAAATGCCAACACCGCATAAAGCTTCACTGCTGACCTGGTTATAGGTTATATCATAGTTCATCAGTTTTTCCCGGGCAATCTCCAGCATGCTTTCGGACGGATCTGCCGCTACAATTTTCATTGTTCCAAAGCATGCAAGGGCTTTTAAAATAAGAGTCCCTGTGCCACAGCCGGTATCAAGCCAGGTTTGCGGCTTGGGTACAACAGCTTTCACAATATCCAGTGTTTCTTCATGGAATAAATGATACCGGGGAATAGTCTTATGGACATTGTCATCATACTCATTGGCTGCTTGGGATGTTTTATTATCACGCATATGGTTACCCTCTTCTTAACGCTAGCGTCTATAAATATATTAAAAAAGTATGTAGCAGGACTTATGCAATTGCAGCCTGATTTTTTTCGTATTTGTGTAGATTGGCGGCTAACGTAAACTTTGTTATTTTTTCTTCTATCAACTATAAGTCCTGGCAATTCAGGGTTTCTGCAATCTGGTCAAGCTGCGCCACCATTTTACTGACTTGCTGAATGGTCTCAGCAACCTGGGTTACTGCCGTCGCAATTTGGTTAATTGATTGTTGTGTATCATTAATCTGACTATAGATAGTTGCTCCATCTGATTTAATGCTGCCAATAATGCTTTCAATTTTTTCAACAGATTCTGCGCTGGTTGTTGCCAATTTGCGTATTTCCCCGGCGACAACGCCAAATCCCCGCCCCTGGTCTCCTACTCTAGCGGCTTCGATGGCTGCATTGAGCCCTAATAAATTAGTCTGGCTTGTTACATTCCTGATCAAGCCTAACACTTGGTCAGTCTCCTTGGTACGTGTCTGTGATTCACTTGCCACCTGAGACAATGTTTGAGATGTAGCCGCTATCTCCTGCGTCTGTGCGGAAATTTCTTCGGTAGTGGCAGCTAGTAGATTCATACTATCCAGAAGTTCACTTGCCATTTGCTGAATAGATTCCTGCAGTTCAACCGGCTGCGTTATGGCAACGGCCCCGATTACTTCGTCTTGTTCATTAAAAACAGGTACCGCGACCGAAGTATAGGGCAGGCCATATAAAGTATTATCAAACCGCATGGCTACCCGCCGTTTTTCATGGATGGCGCAATAGACACCACTGCCGGTTTTGATGGGCTGATTGTCAGGCACCTTAAGATCAAGCTGTTTACCCGGCTTGTACAATAAAAATTTTTCTCTGTCGGTAAGAGTTACCCCGGCACCTCCATTAAGCGCCTGCTGAATAATTGGTAAAGCAAAGACCAAGTTAGCTAAAATATCCTCGTTAGTAGTAGACATACATTCGCCTCCTTAAAATTTTGAGCAATTAGCAGCCCTTGTAAAATAAGCGTAAAAACGCCGCAAGCAAATTACGTGCTTTGGCGTTTACGCAAGACGACCTTTTATTTTACATAAGTATTTTCATACTCGCGAATTTGCGGCAGTCCAATCAACTCGTTAAATTCAGCAAAAGTAACCATTTGATCAAGCATCCCGGCCGTTGTCCCGGTTTGTTTTAGGTTTTCCATAAGTACCGTAATGGCTTTGGTCAAGGTATAGGTCGAAGCGGTTGGGAAAATAGCAATATCATAACCGAGTGCAGCCAGTTCCTGGACAGTCAGGAGTGGTGTCCGACCACCTTCCACCATGTTAGCCAGTACGGGCACGTTAAACAGTGACGTGATTTTTTTCATCTCATCAATGCTTTCCGGCGACTCAATAAATAAGAGATCTGCTCCAGCCTGTTCATAGGCTTTTGCCCGTTCAAGAGCTTCGTCAATGCCATGCACTGTCCGCGCATCAGTACGGGCAATGATAACTAAATCCCGATCCCGGCGTGCATCAACAGCGGCTTTGATTTTCCCCACCATCTCAGCCTGCGGCACAACCTGACGACCAGTCATATGACCACATTTTTTTGGGGCAACCTGGTCTTCTAATTGGATGGCGGCCACTCCTGCTTTTTCATATTCACGAACTGTCCGCATAACATTAATGGCATTACCAAAGCCGGTATCACCGTCGGCAATAATCGGTATATTGACGGCTTCAACAATATTAGCCGCCCGGGCCACCATTTCACTCATGGTCAAAAGTCCTACATCGGGTTTTCCTAAGTGGCTGGCCGCTTGGCCGTAACCTGTCATATATACAGCCGGGAAACCGGTTTTTTCGATAATTTTAGCAGTAAGAGCGTCATGGGCGCCAGGAGCCACAACAATGGATTCGCTCGCCAATAGTTGTCGTAACGCAGTGGTTTGTTTCATAGTTCAGTCTCCTTTTGGTATAATGTTAAAATATTGTTTAGCAAATTTCGCACATAGATCAGCATATTGAGAACCCAAAGCGCCGAGCGCATACAGTACATATTGCTCATCAATAATAAACTGCGGCTTTGTTGGCAATAAGGAAATACCCGGATTTTTGAAGGCTTCCTGCAGCACAAACTGCTTTTCATTCGCTGTACCATGGGTAAACAGCCCGCCCACGGCAATCACATACTGTACCCGCCGCAAGTCCCTGCCTATTGGCGTTCCCGGGGTAATACCCATAACGGCATTAAATTCCTGAGCAATATGCCCGGCATGGCGTTTCAAGGCTACTTCAATGGCACTGGCAGCCAATGCCAGGTCAAATTGCTTTTCCAGCGGCGCTTGGCTGATATGTTCAGGATTTTTTTCCAGGTACTCGGTATAGGTTACTAGCTGCTCAGCAAGCTCAGGGTCGCTATAGCCAATTTTGCCCAGTACGCCCAGTGGGCCGACAGTCTCTACAATGCCGGTTGCGCTTACCCGCAGTCCGAGATTTCCTTCAACCGTACGATAAGACGGTTGTTTTTCATTATTTACAATAAGCCCTTTTTCTTCGATGCTGAGTTTCTCTAAATCAGGTAAAACGGAATGAATATCAGTAGTCGCGCCGCCAAGGTCGATAACAATGACATCACCAACGCCAGCTTCCTGAAAAGTTCCTTTCGCCAATAGCTCTGCCCCCAGCAACACCGCTCCGGGAGTAGGCACAACCTTTTTGCCAGAGACAATGTCAAGCAGCTTGTTTAGGCCTTTGGCTAACGTGATTTGCTTGATGAACTGCTCATGAATGGCTTCCCTGGCAGGCTTTACCCTCAATTCATGAATTGTTGGCATAACATTGGGAACCCGGATACAAGCTACATCTCTTGCCGCAAAAATCTCAGCAACCTGTCCCTGCGCGTCTTTGTTGCCGGCAAGAATAACCACCGCCTTGCTTCTGGCCTGTACAATAATACCGGCATTCTCCAGCAGCGACTCCTGGTCACCGCCGTCGGTGCCGCCAGCCAGCAGGATAATATCGGGTTTTATTTCCTGCAGCACCTGCAAACGATACTCAGGCGGATCTTCGTGACTTATGATTTCCAGTACCCGGGCACCGGCGTTCATCGCCACCTCTTTAGCGGCTTTGGCAGTTACCCGGGGCATATAGCCCAGCGCCACCATCCGCAGGCCGCCGGCAGCGCTGCTGGTAGAATACACAGTAGCATCAGCAGCCACACAGACACCGGTTTGCTCCAGGTTATGTCTGGCAGCCATAATGCCTGTTTCGATATCAGCGATTGTCGTAGGCGCCTGAGAACGGACAACCAATTCCAGGCGCTCTTCGGTTAACCGGAAAGCCGTTAATTTGGTATAGGTACTTCCCACATCAAATACCAGCAGATTTGCTTGCATGGTATCGCCCCCGTTTTTCTAACTATTTCTTACATACACATACCCTTCCATAATCCGGCGGGCTGTCCGGGCAAAAGCGGCACGAGCCAGCTCACCGTCCTGGAATGCGGCTTCAATTTCAATAATACCGGCCGGATGACCAATGCGAATTACCTTTAGAGAATCAATGTGCGGAATGGCTTCATGGACAATGGTTCCCGGAATTTTGGCCGCCGCTCCGGTGCAGGCGGTACCGGTACCCGGATAAGTCTTATGCAGCACCTGCATAAACATCATCCGCGAAAGAAAATCCACCTGTTCCTTCTTAATGGTTTGGTTTGTTGTAAAATCAACATAATCGGCTGCCGGTGCCACAAAAGCAATCATAGGAAATGCCGGGCTTTTTTGGGTGGCTGTCTGAACATCAGGAGCCATGCCGATCATGACTGTAGTCTTGGCCCGGATTTCTTCAAGCAATGCAAGTAAACCGGTATTGCTGTTGATTTCCTGCGGCGTTTCCCGGCCTGTCATGCCAATATCCTTAGCTCTGACAAACACGCAGGGATTGGACACATCGACAATAGATACATCCAGGTTCCCTTTGCTTGTTGCAATTATGTCAACGGGCTTGCCTGTCGGCAGCAACTTGTCAGTAGCCGAACCGGCCGTACCCGAAAAATCCATCATGATTTTGGCACCGGTACCGGGAACACCGTCAATCTTACAATCTCCGTTGACTTTTGCCCGGCCATTTTCGGTAGGCACTTCGGCAATTAGAATCCGGCCTGTATTGGTGTTGTGAATTCGTACTGTCGTTACCGGTGACTTAGCGGCAACAAAGCCTTCATCAATGGCAAACGGCCCCACTGCCGAAGAAATATTGCCACAATTGCCGTTGTAATCAATATACGGTGCTGTCATGCTGACCTGCCCAAAAGTATAATCAATATCGGCGTTAGGATGGGTGGCAGGCCCGACAATAGCCAGTTTGCTGGTAAGCGGATCTGCACCTCCCAACCCGTCAATCTGGCGGACATCCGGGCTGCCGAAAATCTCCAGAATGATCTTATCCCGTTTGGCAATATCCTGGGGAAGATGATTGGCTTTTAGGAACATGGCCTTGCTTGTGCCGCCACGCATAATTACACAAGGAATTCTCTGCATTTCACTAGTCATTACAAGCCTCTCCTCTCCAACTCTTGTTCTGTCCATTTAACACACTCTACCGGGTCTGTACCCGGGCCGAAAAATTTGTCTACTCCCAGGAAAGCTGTTCCTTCCTTGGCCATTTTTTCTTCGTAAAAAGTATGTTCTTCTTCTTTTTCACTAATCCGTCCACCGGCAATCAGCAGGACTTTATCGCGCAGACCCAGTTGCTTCAGCCGGTCTTCGACCCGTGGAAACAACTCCCGTCCTAGACCTAACAAATTGGCAACACCCACAATTTCGGCTTTGGCTTCAGCCACTACCTCAGCAACGGTTTCCGGCAAATTCATGCCGCGCATATAAATAACCTCATACCCGGCTTTTTCGAATTCCTCGCGAATCAGATTAACCCCCATCACATGGGCATCGGCACCAACGGTAGCCAATACCATTTTTTGTTTACGGGTAGGTTTTTTTTCTACAGGCACTTCTACCTGTTCACTTGTCACCGCAACACATTTTGCATCAACACCCAGCGGGGTAAAGCCCGGTATGTACCGTTTGATGCCATCCTTATCACGATGAGTTTTTACGTGACGTTTCAAATCCCAGCCACCTGCCCGCGGGCAGTCCATTATGCCGGCTTTTCCGGCCTGAACGATTTTTTCAATGAGCTCAGCCGCTTCATACTGCCGCCAAAACTCTTCGTTGATTTCACCAGGCGTTAAGGGCTTATCATGGCTTAAGACGCTTTGCAGCACAGCCATAGCTTCCTGCAGGATTTCCTGTTTGCGTTCTTCAATATAGGGGTCGCGAATTTCCACAGCAACCGTATTTTCAAATACATTTTGGGTTGCCCAGATAGCTTTAGCCATCGAGCCGCCGGTCGGAATCCCCACCGATTCAGCTGCCTTAGGCCGGTAAAAATGAGCCCCACCCAATTTGGCACTGACAGCCATGCGGGCAAAGTGCGCAGCTTCGGCGATTAAATCGCCGGGCGGATTCTGGAAGGTTTCCGGCACCACAATAAGACTCTTGCTCCACATGGTTTCTTTAAAGGCTCTCATTACCGCCAGATCAGCCAGTATATTAATACCGGCCACATTCATCTGGACTGCGCTGAGTTCAGGCGGCAACCCAGCCAGTATTCCCAATCCCTCGGCCAGCAAGCACATAGCCAAGGCCATCCCGTCGGTGCCGCCGATATTATTAAGGTGTTTGTGAGATTCAATTTGCACGAAGATATTGTTTTCAGCGCAAATTTCAAGCGCTTTAAAGCCGTTGACAACTTTGGTCTTGTAGTCATGTATGCCCCGCCCGCCAAAGTGGACGTGAATGACCGGGCCGATGTCGGTACCGTCAAAACCGGCAATCAACGCATTTAAGATAGATAGGTGCGGCGTATCGCCGGTAGCATTAATCCGCATAGGATGAACCGAACCGCCGCCCAGTTCTACCAATTCCCGTTCACCGGCAGGTGTAATGCCGCCTTTTCCTCTTGATTGCTCAATCAAATCCCGGCCTTTTAACGGATCAATATGGCGGGTTGCCTCAGAGTGAACAAAATGAAACAGCTTGACCCCCAAAGTTTTGGCCATATTGTACATTTCCAGTGATTCCTGGTACGTTTCTTCCGCCGTATTGCGGCCTAATATCGGATTTTGCACAGGTATTCCGGAGACGGCAGCCTGCTGCGCCAACTCATAAATCCGGTAGCCGCTGCGTTCGACCCCATTTACTACCCGCGGATAAGGTGCTGGCAGCCCGTCAATAGAACCATCCGGATTTATTGTCGGCATCGGTACACCGAAGGTATCCTGGTAGGCCCTGATGCTGTCATAGTCTTCCCGAATAATTCGTTTTGTTTTTTCTTGCATGTATACTCCCCCTACGGCTTACTTAGCTGTTGTCTATCCCCAATTCCCGGCGAACCCGGTTAATCAACCCGCCGGCAGCAATGGTTGCCAAAGCATTGGGCGACAACGCACAAGCGGCAACCTCGCCTTCAGGTGTAATGATATTTCCCTGCTCAAGGTCGGCAGCAATTACCTGCCCTTGCCTGATTGTTTGCCACAGTTCACTTGTCAGAACCGGCAGCCCGATATTAATGGCATTGCGGCGAAAAATCCGGGCAAAAGATTCGGCAATTATCAGACTGACACCAGCCGCCTTCAAAGCGACAGGCGCCTGTTCCCGGCTTGATCCGCAGCCAAAATTTTTACCGGCAACAATAATGTCACCGGGCTTTACCTTGCCGGAAAAATCCGGTAGACTGCTACCGGCCATGGCATATTTCCCTAAGCCGTCAAAGTCCTCCGCCATGGCATACCCCGGCAGTATTTGATCGGTATCAATGTTGTTACCAAAAACCCATACGGTTCCTGTAATCTTATTCATTTACACACCGCCTTCCACCGGCAAAGTCCCTGGCGCGGTTATTTTGCCGCAAACCGCCGTTTCCGCGGCAGTTGCCGGTGAGGCCAGATATATCTGCGCCTTGCCGTGTCCCATTCTGCCGGGAAAATTCCGGTTGGTCGTGGAAACAATAACATCCCGCTCGGTTCCAAGCCCCTGATGGGCTCCAAAGCACGGCCCACAGCCCGGATTAGTAACTACGGCCCCGGCCTCACGCAGAATTTTGCACCAGCCAGCTTGTTCCATAGCTGCCAGAATTTTTTTGGAGGCAGGCACTATCAACATAGTTACTGACGGGTGAACATTATGGTGCCGAAGAATCTCGACTACTTTTTCCATATCAGACAGCCGCCCATTTGTGCAGCTGCCGACAACTACCTGCGTCACAGTAGTCCCGGCCACTTCTGAAGCAGGCCGGACATTAGCCGGTGAATGCGGACAAGCGACAACGGTAGCCACTTGCTCCAGCGGCAGCTCTATCGTCTCTGCTACCCCGTCTGCCGGCGTTTCCTGACCAAAACAGGCAATCATGGCCCCCATTTCAATGCCCATGTTACAGATTGTCATGCGATCATCCATACTAAGTGCGGCAATGCCCGGGCCGGTAAAGACAACGGCCTTATCGGTTAGCCCTGCCACCCCAAACTTTTTAATCAGCGTTAGTACAATATCTTTACCGCAAACATGCCGCCCAGGCTGCCCGGTCATATAAACCTCAACAACCTCTGGCACCTCAAGATCAATGCTGCCAGTAGCCATCGCGGCCGCCAGCTCGGTCGAGCCCACAGGCAAAGCAATCACGCCGTATGCACCGGCAGTGCAGGTATGGGAATCTGCCCCCACCAGTATTTGCCCGGGTTGCAGCCGGTGGTTCTCGGCAAGTACCTGGTGGGTAACCCCTTGCCCTTGATCATAGAGAGTAATGTTATATTGTTGGGCAAAATCTTTGATAATCCAGTACATGGTTCTGGCCTGAACGGTAGCAGCCGGGAAAATATGATCAATGACCATTACTACTTTTGCCGGATCAAATACATGATCTATACCAATATGTGCAAACTGTTGTATAGCCATCGGCCCGGTAACATCATGCGCCGCTACCAAATCCACTTTACAGCGGATTTCCTGTCCGACAGCCACCCTCTCCAGTCCGGCAGCCGCCGCCAGGTACTTTTCTATAAAATTCATGGCTCCCCCTATTTAACTATCTCAATTCCCAGTCTTTTAGCAATTTGAAAGGCTTCTGTTTCATCAGAGGCACGCTGCAGTACCAGCCGACCGCCGCCACGATTAAGAGCCTCAACCATACCGCTTTTTTCGACTGCCGTTATCGTAATCCGCTGCATTTGGGGTTCATTAACCTGCACTATTTCGACTTCAATTCGATCTTCTGCTACCTTGTTCATAACTTCCCGGTATAATTGACTATTGTCAGTACCAGCCCCGTACACGGCCGCCATCAAAATTCCGGGAACATTAATTCCCCGGCGGGCAAACAGTTCGGGATACAGTTCTATCTTAACCTTGGAGATTTTCCCCTTAGTTAAAAAGTGAGCAATCCGCGCTGTATTGGTCGGCGATCCTACAGCCTGGCTGCTGCCGCCAACAACGGCTTCGCCAAAGGGTTTAACAATGGCATTGGCGCTTTTCGCCATTTGCCGGGCCTCAGCCAGCGCCTCTCGCATAGTATCATCAATACGCGCCTTTTCTTCTGCTTGGTCCTCTTGGCTAATATAGTTTTCCACAGCCATATTGGTTTTGAAAAAGGGCTCCATATACTGAATGACAATTGGTACCACCTGTTTGGCCGATACCGGATGCACAGCAGCCGCCATGGCAATCATAACGTCAACAGGAACTGTCACCGGAATTGAGGTATGTATGGCCAGTTGGGCCGCCAGTTTGCCGATCATAACTCCGCCACCGATATGGGTGGCGCACAGTCCTGCCACCATCACCCGCGGCGTACACGGCGTGGCAATTGTCGGTGACAAAGCCAGCACAATGGCTTTAGCCATAGCCTCCGGATTGCCACCTGCCAGTTCTACGAAGGCGGCAGCCGAAGCAGCTGCGCCGGCACCAAAACCTTCCATATTGCAACCTGTTGAAGTCTTTCCCACCCGAAAGATGGTGCCGATTTTTAACATAACAGCAGCAACCCGCGCGACAGTTTCTTTGTCGTCGACTTCTTCCAACATAGCCTGCACAAAGCCTGAATATGTACAAGAATCGCCTGTACCGGCACAAGGCTGCATCCCTACCGAATGATTTCCTACTTGCGCGCCTACCGTATAGGCCAACACCTTATTAAGAAACTCATCTTCCACCAAGCGTGGCGCTCCTGCTTGTGCCAATTCCCGGCCTGCTGTCCCCATCAGAAAGCTTGACCCTGTTGTTGTTCCAATTTCGATTGCATATAAATTGTGTGAAAAACTGGCAAGCACTGCGGAATATACTTCCGACCGGGTCATATTGCTTGTCACCATAGCTTCGGCAACAACAACATCACTAACTTGCACCCTGGCTTTGCGGGCAATATCAATGCAGTCGCCAATTGTCAGTTCGCCCCAGCTTAGTCCCAGTTCTCCAATGATTTCATCTACTGTTTTCATAACAAACACCGACCCTTATTCCCGTACTTGAACGCCTGCCAGTTCTTCCCATACCTTAATTACGGCTGAAATATCTTCCCTTCCCAACCCTTTGGCTTTTGCCATGGCAAATACCTGCTGGGCCATAGCCGCCAGCGGCAATGGCATATCCAGGCCTTTTGCAGTTTCCATGGCTAGCTCTAAATCTTTGTATTCCAGATCAATAGCAAAACCGGGAGCAAAATTGTTTTTCAAAATAAAGTTAGCGGTTTTCGCTTCCAAAGCATAACTGCGCCCTGAACTTTCCTTGATAATTTCCAGCATAACCTGCGGATCAAGGCCGGATTTTACACCAAGCACCAGTGCTTCGGCTACTGCCGCCATGTTGATGCCCAACAGGAGATTATTAACGACTTTTATCGAATCACCGGCACCAATACCGCCGACATGGTAAATCTTTTTCCCAAGAACTTTTAGAATGGGTTCAACAGCCTGAACAGCCGTTGTTTCGCCGCCTACCATAATAGTAAGCGTTCCGGCTGCTGCACCGGTAACACCACCGCTCACCGGCGCATCAATATAGTTGATCTGTTGAACTTGCGCCAAAGCTGCCATTCGTCTGGTACTGGCGGAAGCCACACTGCTCATATCAATAATGGTCTGTCCGGCCTGGCCGCCGGCCAGCAGTCCCTGTTCACCTGTCAGCGTGGTTTCCACAATGGCTGCATTGGGCAGCATCAGAATGATTACCTGGCAATTTTGCGCCAGCTCCCGGGGAGAGTTACATGCAATTGCGCCCTGCGCCACCATATCGGCCACGGCAGGCTGGTTAACGTCATATATATATAGTGGATAGTTTGCGGTTACTAGATTTTGCGCCATTGGTTTTCCCATGGCACCAATACCGATAAAACCAACATTCATAGGTTGTTCTCCTTATGCTGTAATTTTAGCGCAGTCTGCAGCTTGTTTGTTCCAGACTATCTTAGACCGTCTTCGCCTTTTATTTCCTGTACCTGCAAGCCGCCAATCCGGGGGTGCGGACGTCCGCCTGAGGTAACGACAACCGCTACCACAATTTCATCAGCAGCCGGTGCATCAGGCAGTCTGACTTCCATGGCATCATAGTGAGTTCTGACAAAAGCGGCATCTTTGTAATGCAGCGGCACATCAAGTGAGATTCCCGGCCCGCCAAGCTTCTTAGCAGACGGAATAATGGCTTTACCACCGCCAACAGCCTCCCGCATGGGCTTGCCCAGTTTAGGATGAAGTATGGCTGCACCATGCTCCAGTTCGCCACCCATACCGATAATTGCCCCTTTGCCATAGCTCTCGGCTTGTTCTTTGGCAATTCCCATGGCGGCCACTGCCTTTTCGGCCAGAACGCCGCCCAAATATTCACCAATATCGGTTAATACGCTCAAGTCCTCTACATAATTACCGGCAAAAGGGTTTTTGATAACAGCAATTGCCGCACATTTTTTGTAAGGTTTTGCAACCGCTTTCTGTCCGTCCCTGCAAATTTCTTCCACAACAGTAACTACTTTGCGTATTGTTAACTCCATTACAATCCCTCCCATTACTTGTAAAACACATTAAATTTCCGTGATGAAATTTTCCGGAATCATAACTACCCGCTGCTGAACGAAAATAGCCGCCCCCTTGATTAAACCTGTTTTATATAACTGCACAGCCTGTGTCCAACTGTTATGCAGCGCCTGTTCAACAACATGTGTTGGCAGCAGGCCGACCTCTTCCACCACTTTGTGGCCGCGGATATCGGTATTGGGGTCAAGCTGTTCAGCAAGCTTCACTTTCACTGCCGGATGGTCAATATAAGTAGCATTACCAAGGCTTGTCGCACAAGCATCGGCGAGCGAAGCCCTTGCGGCTGCCACAACCGCAGCACTGGCAATCCCTTTGGTAAAGCTGCGTCCGCCCAAACCACTTGTGGCAATCCCACCAATATTGTTATCGGCAGCAAGCACCAAGGCGTGCGTAGGGTTATGCCCAATCGCCGGTGCCACTCCCACCGTGGTGGTCTGGGAACCTGTCAGCCTAACGGCAATATCACCGCCATTATTGACAAGAACTTTGGTTGCCCCCCTTGCGTGCAGCCAGTCTGCCGTCAAATCAGCTATACTTCCTGCAACTGCGGCCATAGGAGTCAGTGTACGGTCTCCCGAACCTGTTACAGCGTCAATCATCTGACGCAATACAGCCGGCCAATTTTCGCTCGCTGGCAGCTCCTGTTGGGGACTTGCCGCTATGACTTTGTAACTCGCCAGTTCTGACAGGATTTCCATCGCATGCTGCGCCGCGTCGCGGGCTCGTTGCGGCATCGGCCCCCAGTCATCTTCAGCGGAAATTGTCATTTGCATAGGACCATAGTCGAGTCTGACGATTCCCGGTTTACTGTTATCTATCATAATTGACCAGCCTGTTTTAGGTCGGTTACTGCTTTGATATGTTGCGTGTGCCCGCCGATTTTTTCGAAGGTATTTCGCGTCATGGTATATTCAACAGGAGCCACCGTTGCCGGCGTAGCTACCCAGCTAAAGGCTTTTGGAACCACTTTTTCAACATCAACCATGAAGTTAATGCCGCCGCCTGGCAAAACATAGGTAGGCGCCCCGCCAATTGTCAGCTTGACTTCTCCGGCATGCACCGCCTGCGAAAGCTTGATCGGATAGGTAGTCACCCCGGCACGGGCACTCCCGCCTGTTCCGCCTACATAAATAGCAGAAACACGGGCGTCTTCACAGTTATCCGCAATCAAATCAACCACTGCCTGAATTTCGGCAGTGATCGCTATTTCAGCAAGGGTACCGCCTGACTGCACCTCGATCAATCCGGCTTTTTGGCCTGTCGTTTCGGTAACCAGTATCTTCATACCCGGCTTAACCAGTGTCATATCCACGCTTTTGACAGCTTCCAGCGGGGTTGTTATCGATGTTCCGCCCCAACCATGTCCCTGTTCGCCAAAATAACGCCCACGCGTGCTTTTGCGTCCGTTAGGAATAACGCCGCTATAGTTCATACCAACCTCTTCACCGGCCCGGTGTTCGGATAATAGACCAATTACATGGTGGTCAAGGACAATAGCCTCATCCACCACTTTACTCAATTGAGTTGCAAACATGCCAACTGTCGCACTGCCACAGCCCACCCGCATTTTTTTCTCGGTCACACCGTCAATTACCGGCGGCTGGCCGACTGCAATTTCCAGTTTGCTGCCTTTCTCCACTTGTAATATCACTTTTTCTCCATTGGCCAACCCGACAATTGTCCGTGCGGCCATGAAGCCTTGCTTGCCGCTCAAAATAGTAGCGCCTCCAATGGACAGCATTTTTGCGCCATATTCCTCGGTATCTACCATGCCAATAACTGCGCCGTCTCTGAGGACTTTTGCCCCTTCGGCTCCAATATGTGCATTGGCGTCAATCTTAACCTTAATTCCGCTATAACTGAGCGGTGCTTCAGTAACTACCGTAACCACTTCAATATCCTGCACATTGGCGGCAACAATATGAGGTGCCGGCTTACAGCAGGGATATTCTGTCCCGGCGCCTACGGCCGTAATTAGCGGACGGTCAGGTACTTCCGGATACAGGCTGCCTGCCTGGTCGTTAGCTTTCACTAATGCACGGTTGCGCACCAGTGTACCGCTATTATTGGTATAACGGCGACAGGCCCCTTCGAACCCGGCCTGAATCGCGCATTGTACAGGACAAGCCCGGCAAACCACGGCACCGTCAGACAACACCTCATCCCGCAAAATTGCATTAACAGGACAGACGCGCATACAGACGCCACAACTGCTGCAAGCCGAGCCCAGTCGCGCGATTTTATCTTGTAACCCAATCGCGCCTGTGGGACAATTTTTTACACAAAGCCCGCAGCCTTTACACAAGCTTTCCTGAATGACAATCATGGTTTTATCCTCCTAGCTCTAGCCAAACACTACTTTACCGGTTGCAGGCGGTGTGTTGCGACTCTTGTTTACTTTGATTTCACCGTCAATCATGACAAGCGCCACTCCCGGCAAATCCCCGGCCTTAATAGCTTCCAGCGCCGTTTTTCCGACTGACCCTAAGGGAGTATCAATGATCGCCAGATCGGCTTCCTTACCAGGCGCAATACTGCCGGTATTTAGTCCGTAAACCTGCGCCGTATTGCCGCTTGCCATAGCAATGGCGGCTTCTGCCGGAATGTCCGACATGCTGGCAATCTGCACAATGGTTCTCAGAATACCGAGCGGAATAACACCAGTACCGGATGGAGCATCATTGCCGCAGATGATCCGGTTAAGTTTACCCAGTTTGGCCAGTTTGCGTACAACCAGATCAGCAATTTTGGGATTGCCGCATTGTACAATCTCTAGCGTCAGTTCACTTTCATTAATCAATTTATCGACTTCTTCCGTAGAAATCGCAGTCGGCCCGCCATTGATATGGGAAACCACATCAGGATTAACTGCCAATACATCGGCTGCTGTAACTGTCGAACTTCCCGGAATGGAGGTTCCGCCTGTATGCATCATGACTTTCATGTTATGGGCTTTGGCCCACTGTACCATCGGCGCAGCCTCGTCCGGTTTTTTGATGGAACCCAGGCCGACTTCGCCGACCAGCCATACACCATTGGCTGCCAGTTCTGCAAAATCAGCTTCAGTCAAACCTTTTTCCAAAATGACCGCCCCACCGTGAACCTTGACGCCACCGGGCCGCAGTTTTTGAAAAGAACGCTGTGCCAGCACAGCCAGTGCTTTAACACCGGCCGGATCAGTGGGACGTCCCGGGGTATGACATTCGCCGGCCGAAATCATGGTGGTTACGCCGCCATGCAAAGAGCTATCTATAAAATCAGCCATTTTCTGCCGCGGCGTATAATCGCCAATAACCGGATGCACATGGGAATCAATGAGTCCCGGCACTACCGTCATACCACCGGCATCAATAACTTTATAATCATCAGAATTGTTCTTAAGCGCTTCAAGAAGTTTGTGATCGCCCACAGCTTCAATTTTTCCATCATGAATAATAATTGTATCTGCCGCTAGAACCGGCTCAGAAATGTTTCCCGAAACTAAAGTTCCGATATTTGATATTACTGTATATGCCATGTCAGCCACCTCCTGAAATTGGTAAAGAACAGGCAGAGAAACTTATATTTCTCTGCCGATTCTTTTGTGTAACACTACTTACTGCTTCTTAATTTAAAGCCTTCTGTTTGGTTTCGTCACCCAGAATAATCATGTCCAGGGCGGCGATAACCAGCACTGCGGTAAACATCATAAATACTAAAGGAATTTTTTCAGGACCGGTAATCATTCCAGCTACAACCATTGGCGCTACAATACCGCCAATCCGGCCAAAGCCTGCGGCCCAGCCCACACCGGTTGAACGCGCTTCTGTTGGATACAATTCTGGTGTATAGGTGTATAAAATACCCCAGGCACCGAGATTAAAGAAGGACATCAGGCAACCCCACAGGTAAATTTCCGCAATTGAAGTTGCGTTGCCGAACATATAGGCGGTAAAGGCACAGCCAAGCAAAAACGCTGCCATTGTCGGTTTACGGCCAATCTTATCAACCAAAGCAGCAGCGGCAAAATATCCGGGAATTTGCGCTACTGTCATCCATAATACAAACTCAAAGGATTTAACCATATCATGTCCAGCCTTAACCAATAAGGTCGGCAACCAGAGGAAAATACCGTAATAGGAGAATACAATGCAGAACCACAATATCCACAAGCAGGCTGTCCGCTTGAAGTAGGTAGCGTTAAACAGTTGCGTAACACTAAAGGCAGGCGCTGTCGATGCTGCTTCCAGCTCTGCCAGCGATGGTTTTGGTCCTTGCGCTACACCAAGCTCCTCTTCAACTTTGGAAACCAAGGCATGTGCTTCGTCTACCCGCCCTCTTTTCATCAAATAGAGAGCCGACTCGGGCACCATCCGCCACAGGTAGAAAACATACAGCGCCGGAACAGCACCAATGTAGAAAGCTACTTCCCAGCCATACTTCGGAATAATTAGATACGAAATAACTGATGCTGCCAGCCAGCCAAAAGCCCAGGAGCTTTCCAGCAAAACAATCATACGTCCGCGATATTTTGTCGGCGAGTACTCACTCATCAGCGTGATCGCTACAGGCAGCTGACCACCCAAACCAAAACCAACCAGGAAGCGGAAAAACAGTAAAGATTCATAATTCCAGGCCAAACCGCAAGCGCCTGTACCCAAGCTGTAGAGAACCAAAGTTGCGGCAAAAACCTTTTTCCGGCCGATGTAGTCGGCAATTGTGCCGCCAATCATCGCCCCAATGGCCATGCCCACAAGCCCTACACTGCCAATCATCCCCACTTGGGCTGAACTTAATTTCCAGGCAGCCATCAGTTTGGGTAAAACAAACGAAACAATCCCGGTATCCATGGCGTCAAACGCCCATCCTAAACACATAATCAGCAATAACCGCCAGTGAAACTTTCCCAGAGGTAAGTTTCCTAAACGTTCCGTAATCGTCGACATGCAATCAACCCCTTTGTTTTAATCTATAAACTCCTAATTGAATTGTTTGCACTTTATTGCAAACTCTGCCCCTGGGTTTCTTTACCCAAGATGGCAACCACAATACCGGCAGCAATAAACGCACCGGCCACAATGGCAATGGCTCCGGTAACACCAACAAAATTAAGTGCGTAACCGATAACCAGCGGCGCCAGCATTGAACCCATCCGCGAACAGGTTGCCGCCATGCTGGTTCCGGTTACCCGTATTCCCGTGGGATAAAGCTCGGGTGTGTAGGTATAAGTAATTCCCCATACACCTGATACAAAGAAAGAAGTCAGTACTCCCAAAAGCACAACCTGACTGATTTCCAAAGCACCATAACCTAACGCCCAGCCAAATAACACGGTAGCCACTCCCGCCAGCAGCAGGTTGGCTGTCAACAGCCGTTTTCTCCCATACTTGTCCATACCGTAAGCGCACAATATTTGATTGGGAATATACGCCAACTGCATAACAACCACATAAAGGAAGGATTTAACCATACTGTGTCCGGCTTTGACTAATAAGGACGGCAGCCAGGCAAAAAGACCATAGTAGCCGAACATGCCCAAAAACCAGAGCAACCAAAGCATTATTGTGGTTTTCCAGTATGTCTGCGAAAACAACATGCTGATCGAGCTTTTTCCAGCTACTGATACCGCCGCCAGATTAGCCTCGGTTAGCGGTAGTATAGTTTTGGTTTTAGCCACCTCCTGCTCAATATGTTCTACAATTCGCAAGGCATCCTTATCCCGCCCTTGTAATGCAAGCCAGCGAGGAGATTCCGGCAGTTTCCTGCGGACTACCCAAATGTAGAAGGCCGGCAAAGCCCCGGCTGCAAAAGCCCAGCGCCAGCCATCCTGGATACCTGGAATAATAAAGTAGGAAAGAGCGGCGGCAGCAAGCCAGCCAAGAGCCCAGAAAGTATTAATCAAACCCTGAACTTTTCCTCTGTCACCTGCCGGAATAAACTCTCCCATCAGCGCAGTTACAACCGGAGTTTCACCGCCAAGTCCCACACCAACCAAAAACCGGAAGAAAATTAGCGAAGTAAAATCCCAGGCAAAAGCGCAAGCCAGCGAAGCAATTGAAAACAATAGCATTGTCCATTGAAAAACAGCTTTACGTCCAAAGCGGTCTGCCGCAGGGCCTGAAAGAAAAGCTCCGGCCATCATGCCGAATAATCCTGAACTGAGCAAAATCCCAACCTGTGCCGAGCTTAAATGCCAGGACTGGATAAGCGCCGTGGCAATAAAGGTTACCAAGCCAACATCAAAAGCATCAAATGCCCAGGCACAACCATTGATTATTAACAGTTTGTAGTGAAACCGCGAAAGTGGCAATCTGTCAAGTCTAGCCGCCACAACTACCGGAGTTCCATAGTTATTCATAACAGCTACCTCTGATTAATCTTTAGAATTCAATAGTCTCTTACAAAACAATTACCTTTGTCGCATCGCCTCCATCTTGCTGCATCATTGCTCGCTTTCTCTCGGTTGCCATTGCAATTATCCGTTTCAGGAATCATTGCAATAAATCTATTTATACACCGATCACAGCATAGACGTCGTTGGCTATAGCTGCGGCGGCCGGAACTTAAACCGGCTCCCCACACCTTTACAATAAAGGTTGAATTCAGTTTTACTTAATCATTGGTTAATTCCGGCACACCGAATGGTGAGAATTATTCAAGACACGCGCTTACAGGCTTTGCAGCTCCGCCAACACTTTCTCCGGCGTTATCGGCAACGTGGTAAACCTAATACCGATCGCATTGTAGACAGCATTGGCAATTGCGGCAGCCGTAGGAATTAGGGAAGGTTCGCCTACTCCTTTTGCGCCAAATGGGCCGGTTTCCTCTGGCTCTTCGACTATCATGGAATGTACTTCCGGAACATCTAGCGCGGTTGGTATCAGATAGGTAGCCAGATTATTGGTAAGGATTTTTCCCGCATTAACTTTTATTTCTTCTGTTAATGCATACCCCAGGCCCATTGTGCAACCGCCCTCAATCTGACCTTCAATATTAATAGGATTGACAGCTTTGCCCACATCATGGGCCGCCACAATCTGGATAACTTCAATTTCTCCCGACTCAATATCTACCTCCACTTCAGCAATCTGAGTGGCAAAGGCATAGGTGGCGTAGGGTTTTCCCTGACCGTTATCCGGGTTAAGCCCTGTTGTATCGGGGTTAAACCAGCCATGTCCCATGGTAAGTTTTCCGGTTGACCGACACTCTGCAATACAGTTTACCAACCCAACCGACAACTCTTTTTGCCTGGTCGTCAATCCTAAATCCCGGCGGCACTCAGTCCGGCAGTCGGTTAAGGCCGGTGACTGCGCATAATCATTTCTGACACTGAGCACTTTATTGCCAATAACAATTTCACCAGGTGTAACTCCCAACATGGAAGCAGCCGTTTCCATAAGTACTTTTTTGGCTGCTTGCGCCGCAAGGCGGACGGCATTACCGGAGATGTAGGTCTGCCGACTGGCCGACGAAGCTCCGCCGTCAGGGGTAACGCCGGTATCTGCCGACACTACCCGGATATCTTCGATATTTATGCCAAATTCTTCAGCAGCAATTTGCGCTAAGGTAGTGTCTGAACCTTGTCCAATATCAGCGCAGCCTGTCAGAATCAATACAGTTCCGTCATCTAAGAGGTTGACATAGGCACCCGCCGGATTGGGAAGTCCGGTATTACCAATCCCATACCACATGGAACCAATACCCACGCCGCGTTTTTTCGTGCCTTTTGCGGCTGCGCATGTATCACCAATCAGTGTTTTGGCAACGGCTCCGGTCTGTTCCAGAGTAGGAACAATACCCACACTTTGCGTCAGTTCTGCACCTGTGGCCGTCACCGCGCCAGGACGGAAGGCATTTTGCAGTCTGATTTGCAGCGGCGAAATACCTAATTTTTCAGCAAGTATATCCATTTGCGATTCATGCGCAAAAGCCACCTGCGGCACGCCAAAGCCCCGCATGGCGCCGGCAGTGGGATTATTGGTATATACGGTATACGCATCGATGGTAACATGGGGAACTTCATACGGACCAGTCGCATGCACCGCACTCCGGGTGAGTGTACCCGGACCGTAAGATGCATAAGCCCCAGTGTCACCGATAATAGTACATTCCATTGCCAGGAGTTTACCGGTATTGTCCGCCCCCGTTTTCATTTTAACGATGCAGGGATGGCGTTTGGAGGAATTAATGATTGACTCAGTCCGCGAATAAACAAGCTTTACCGGCCGCCGTGTTCGCATGGCCAAAAGTCCGAGATGAATTTGCACAGAGATGTCAAGTTTACCGCCAAAGCCACCGCCGGTGGCAGCCTGAATTACCCGCACCTTATCTAAGCCTATTTTCAGGTTTCTGGCTACCTCTTTGGCATCAAAATGCGTATTTTGCGTGGATACCCAGATGGTTAAAACGTCACCGTCAAGCCTGGCTACACCAGCTTCCGGCTCAATATAGCTATGCTCTGTCATTTGAGTCCTGTACTCATTTTCAACCACTACGGCACATTGCCCAAAAGCATCCTGACTGTCGCCTTTACGAATTTTTCTCACTGCCAGCACATTGCCATCATCATATAGTTTGGGCGCTGCCTCAGTCATAGCTGCCAGCGGATCAAATACCGCCGGTAATTCTTCTATCTCAACCTCAATGAGTTCCAGCGCTTTCTCTGCAATCTCTTCGGTTTCGGCTGCAATAAGCGCCAGTGGATCACCAATCTTGCGTATTTTTTCATTGATCTTCACCAGCACAGGTTCATCTTTGACAATGATGCCTGCACTATTAGCGCCTGGTACGTCTTTGCCACTAAGCACGCTCACCACGCCTGCCAAGGCTTCGGCTTTCGCTATATTGATTGAGCGCAATATCCCATGCGGCACAGTGCTGCGAAATACTTTAGCATACAGCATGTTGTCAAACTGAATATCAGCGGCAAATTGAGCTTTACCTAATACTTTATCAACTGCATCTATTTTTTTTACTGATTGTCCTACGACCCGATAATCACTCAAGCTGCTCACCTCCTCAGACCGGCTGGCCTTTAGCCACTTTTTCAATAGCATTAATTATTTTGGCATAACCTGTACAGCGGCACAGGTTTCCTGAAATATGTCTGGCAATTTGGGTGCGCGTAGGCTGTGGATTTTCATCCAACAACGCTTTGGCACTGAGCAACATGCCAGGAGTGCAAAAGCCGCACTGTACCGCCCCTTCAGCAATAAAGGCATCTTGCAGCGGATGAAGTTTGTCATAAGTACCCAGACCCTCAACAGTGAGCACTTCATGACCATCTACCTGCCTTGCCAGTATCAAACAAGAATTTACCATCTTCCCGTCAAGCAGCACCGTACAGGCCCCGCAGTCCCCTTCACCACAGCCTAATTTAGTTCCAGTCAAGCTTAAGTTGTTACGCAGCATATCAACAAGCAGCAGTGTTGGTTCAACGTCGACTTCTGTTTTTTGTCCATTTAAAATAAAGCATATCGTTTCCTTATTCACAGCGACATCTCCCCTCTGCTTGTTCCCATGCGCTCATTAATCCCCGAAATACAATAACCTGTGCCAGGCGTTTACGATAATTTGCTGTGCAGCGTATATCGTCAATTGGTTTAATCAATTGTGCGGCTCTTGCCCCAGCCTGGGCAAACAACTCTTTTTCAGCCGGTTTGCCGACAAGCCATTTTTCCAGTTCGTATAACCGAATGGGAGTTGGCGCCACAGAGCCAAACGCAATTCTCACATCATTAATAACACCATCTGCCAGCTTTAACCATATGGCGGCATTAACCATCGCAATCGCCAATGCTTTTCTTTTACCGAACTTCAGAAAGGCAGCTCCTTCATTACGCTGCACTGGCCGAATCTTGATCCGCGAAATAAATTGTCCAGGCAGCAAACAAGTCTTCCCCGGACCTTTAAACACATCTGCCAGCGGTACATGCCGCCTGCCGCTTTGATCACTGATTTCTACACTGGCATTAAGCGCCAGCAAGGCAGGCACAGTGTCAGCCGCCGGTGATGCATTGCAAATATTGCCGCCAACCGTTCCTTTATTGCGGATTTGCGGCGAACCTACCTGACTTGCCGCTTCTGCCAATACCCCGGCCTTTTCCAGAATCAGCCTAGATTGGGTTAACGCCGTGTGGCTGACAGCCGAACCAATCCACAGATAGCCGTCTATTTCGGCTATTTCCTTTAAATCGCCGATTTCATTTATATCTACAACTGCTTGCGGCATTGGGCGCAGCAACTTTTCCTTCATCTTCACCAACAAATCCGTGCCGCCGGCAAGTACAGCATAGTTTTGTAAACTACTCAGAGTGTCTAGTAGTGACTGCATGTTTTTCGGATTATAATAAGCAAATTCCATAAGTGGTTCATCCCTTCGAGTTTACTTAGTAATATATAATGCAATAACCATGCCAATTGTTTTATACCGGCATTAATTCGTAAACTTTCTTTAAAATACGCTTTTTTTGTCATACTTTTATATAAAAAGCGTATTTTTTGAACCAGTTTCCATTATTCATATCTCCCCGTAACCACTTAGTAAATTACAAGCCCGTAAATAAAATAAAATGCATTTCATTACTGAAATGCATTTTATTAGTAATTGCCAGAAACCACTTTGTATTCTGAGTTAAACGTATTCCATTTTTGCAATGCCTCATTCATACTCGCAATTCACTATAAGCAAGTTACATTAACACTTGTTTCAATACCTAATTCGACCATCTTGCGCCACAATGTTGTTGTACTAATCCCTAATGCTTTAGCAGCCTCTTTTTTTGCTCCACCAGACTGTGTAAGCGCCCAGGTAATTGATTTTCTCTCTACTGCAGCAACCGCATCAGCCAGCGTGCCGACAAATTGCTGATCGTCCTGCAGCTCCGTGTTTTGTATATACTGTGGTAAATGACCAATTCCAATTGTACTTTCATTAATACTGACAATATTCATGATATATTCAATACAATTCTTTAATTCACGAACATTCCCCGGCCAGGAATAGCGACATAACTGACGAATGGCCTGATCGGAAACACCGGTTACAAATTTCCCCATCAAATTATTAAATTCATTAATCAGTGCCTTAACCAACGCCGGGATATCTTCTGCCCGTTCACGCAAAGGCGGAACTTTGAGCTCAACGACATTTAAGCGGTAATACAGATCATTTCGAAACGATCCGTTGTTTATCATCTCAATCAAATCCCGATTAGTTGAGGCAATTACCCTTACGTCAATACGTAGTGGTTTACTGCCTCCGATTCTGGTAACCTCGCGCTCCTGTAACACCCGTAGCAACTTGCTCTGCAGATTAAAATCCATTTCACTGATTTCATCTAAAAATATCGTGCCGCCATTGGCCTGTTCAAAGGCTCCAGGACTCCCCTTTTTTTTCGCACCGGTAAACGCCCCTTCCTCATAACCAAAAAAACAACTCTCAATCAGCGACTCAGGTAAAGCACCGCAATTGATGGCAATGAACGGTTTACTGCGTCTGTCGCTGGCATTGTGAATAGATTGGGCAAACAGTTCCTTGCCTGTCCCGGTCTCGCCGGAGATAATAATCGAAGATATTCCTTTTGCAACAAAAGCCGCTCTGCTTTTTATCTTGTCGATTGCTTCGCTCGAACCAATAATATCGGAGAAATTATAACGGGCATATTGGAATTTCTTAACCTCTTCCATTAATTTTTGTTGTCGCTGCACACCTTGTTCGTTGTTAAATCCAAAACCAAATTTTTTCGTTATTGGAATACGCACAGCCACAGCTCCTAGCCCGGATATAGACTCACCAATTACCGGCCGTTGACTTGCAATTGCCTGCTGAGCGGCAACACTTACCTTTCCTATATAATTGACATTGGTTTGCCCGTCAACTCCGACACTGGCAACTCTTCTTCCCTCTTCATTAAAAAGTACAGCTTCTCCGCCTGCCACACGGGCTATGAATGGCAATGCCTGTTTCAGCGATTCTTCTAACTCCAATTCGCCTTTCAAACGTTCAAAATTGCTTGCTGCCAAAACATAATCTCCCACCGGTAAACTCCAGGCTTCAGCACCCTCGGTAATTTGCGACGGCCCTACACCGACACTGCCCAAAGCACCAGCCTCTTTTGCCAAGTTATATACTTTGCCTTTTAATGATTCTACTTCCCGGCCCTGCGAATCAACCGTTTTGATTCTAACACCGTCTTTATCCGTGAGAGTTGCATAACCGCCGGTAATACGCGCTATAGGTGGAAGCGATTGCAACAGACATTCCTTTAATTCCAACATAGTAACCACCTCATTTGCATATTGCACCAAATAATAACCAAATACTTCTTATCATTTAATTTTATTACAAAAATGGTACTTTATGTTATTATCGAGAAAAATTTGTAAAAGCACAATATCAGATTAAAAAAACAAGACTTTCCCAGTAATCTAGGAAAGTCTTCGCTGACTTATTTTGTGTAATTTAATTGTTATCATAATAAATTATAAAAGGGCGCCCTGTCAAGATGACAAGACACCCCTAACTGCAGATGCTTTTTGTCTTAGCAAACCGTCTGTCGTTTTGCAATTTCATAAACGGCCTTTACGTTCTCTAGCCGCATATTCTCAAAAAGACCGCTGCTGGTACCAAAAATCAGTCCGCTATTGCCGCCGGCAGCCTTAACAATCTGGGTTACTGTTTGTTCAAGCTGGCTTACACTGCGTGGTTCAATGAGTTCTGCCGGGTCCAAATTACCCCACAAGCAAAGCCTAGCACCATACTGCCGCTTTACTTCACCGATATTCATGCCAGCTAATTTCTCAATACACTGTAGCCCGTCAAAGCCGGCATCCACAACATCCTCAAGCATCATTGTCAGGTTACCGTCAGAATGAAAGAAGACCGGCAAACCCAGCTTATGGGCAGATTCAACCTGTGCTGTGAGCGAAGGAAAAATAAGTTTCCGCAGCAACGCAGGCCTGGCGATCACACCCTGATTATAGGCAATGTCGTCTGCCAGGAGAATACCGTTGATGCCGCTTGCGGCCAATCGCTCAATCAGCGCGATATTCAAGGTCTCAACAGCAGCCACCAACTCGCAAAATGCCGGAGTTGAGCGCGCCATTTGCATTAACATCTGCTCAAAACCAAGAATCTTCCCGGACCAGCCCATCGGACCATCCAGGACGGCAAAAGTAAATAAATCGCTGTTTACCCAGTCATGTATATCGTCAAATACAACTTCCCCGGCAACGGGAACGCTTGGCAGAGCACTATTGCACACAGGCTGCAGACAAATGGCATCAAGGCCCAGGGCATCGACAAAGGCCAGCCGCTCGGCAAACCCGACAGCCGCCCGACCAGCCACGGTTTGTATCAGTTTATCGTTAATGATAAGCTCGGCACAGGGCACCTGATCAACTGGCAAATGCTTAATGGCATGTTCTACTCTTGTTCTTTTGTTCATATTACCCCTTACTGTTAATTTATTTTTTCCTAAAACTAGCGCACCATTATAACTTATAAAACAAATTCTTCATCAGCCTATTTCTTCCTGCCTCAGTTATCCCATAATACATGGGGACTTAATTTAGACGGCAGGCTAACACGGTCTGCACAGACGGAAGTATCATAGTAAGTTACTCCCCAAATAAAAACCTAAAGAATTCGCTATCTATAAGCAAATAATGTGTTGACTACTTATTCCTTCAATGATATAATATAGAATTTTATTTGATTTTTTCCTTCTGATGTGTTATACTCAATAGTATCGCGACTAGGGGGTGACTTCATGTTTCAGGTTGGTGATAAGATTTTTTATCCGATGCATGGCGGGGGTATTATTGAACGGATTGAGGAAAAAGAAATTTTCGGTCAAACACAAGTGTATTATGTTGTAAATATACCTCATAGAAACATGCAGGTAATGCTCCCCTTTGATAAGACAGAACAACTGGGGATGCGTCCGATTGTAGGTCCTGACCAGCTAGACGACGTACTGAGTTCTTTTCACAGCGTTGAGCCCGAAGCCACGCCGATGAATGACACACAAAGACAGCGGCTGAACATGAGCAAAATAAAGTCAGGTGACATCTACGAAGAAGTTGCGGTTATCCGCGATTTACTCCGCATCAAAAACAAGCGTAAACTGGGAATGGCCGACAAAAACATGCTTGATAATGCCAGGCAGATTTTAATCAGTGAGGTTGTCCTGGTAAAAGACATTCCCCATGAACAAGCTACGCATTTGCTAGACCAGCTTTGTGATTTTTCTTGAATATGACTGCAAATAATAAAACACCCCATGCTCAAAAGCATGGGGTGTTTTATTGCCTGGCAACTACTTAGAAATGACCCAGCTATCAATAAGTGCACCGCTTTGCTTAAATGCTTTCACCACAAGAGCAGTCTGTTCCACTTCAACAGTCAGATAATTAGGCTCGTCCTGTGGATTATAGAAAAACTCATGCCAGTCTTTCGCCAGCAAGTTCCGATAGGTTTTCGTACCGCTCCGCCCGGCCGCGACATAAACCGTTCCTTTCTGGGAACTATCGGTGATCATCCCGCCATAAAGGGGATATGTCCGGGCATACGCATGGTCATGACCGGTAAAGACCAGATCAACATGGTATTTGTCAAAGATCGGACCAAATGTTCCGCGGATATTGACATCGCCTTCCCCATCCTTGTTGTTATAGAGCGGGCGATGGATAAAACCGATCTTCCATTTTTTTCGGGTAGTTTGCAAATCACGTTCCAGCCAGACTTTCTGGCGTTCCAGCATATCAGGCACAAAGGCATGCTGCTCGCCTTCCTGACTGTCCAGCATAACAAAATGGACATTGCCATAGTCAAAGGAATATACCTGCCCCTTGAGGTTATCCGGGCCATTTAGCGGCAATTTTAATTGAGCGGTAAACAATACCGGCATAGAAAACTGGCGCTGCGGCGTATAGGATTCATGATTGCCGGTAACAGGCATAACCGGAATTGTATCCACAACCCCTTGAGCACCGCTAAACCAGGCGTTCCACTGGGCATAATCCTGGCCTACGTCGACAAGGTCGCCGACATTAGCAAAGAAAGCAGCATTAGGATTAGCCTGATAAGCTGTATGCAAGGTAGTTCCCCAAACGCCATAATTAACGCTTTGCGAATCGCCAAACACCAGGAAGGAAAACGCCTTCGGCACTGATGGCGCCGTAACAAAATACCGCGACTCACTCCAGCTATTGGGGGTGCCGACACGGTAGACATATCGAGTCTCAGGCTTAAGCCCTGTTAATGTGGCCGAATGAGTGGCCATGTCGCCGATATTAGTATAAAGCGCTTCCACTCCGGCAGTTATTGTTATTGCTCGTTCCGGGAATAACCGCTCATTCACCGCCTCGGCATACTGCACTTGCCCACCGACCTCGTCAGCTGCCGTTCGCCAGGTTATAGTCTGCGTGGTTTGGGGATCATCTGCCCAGGTCAGGGTAATATGATCTGGTACAGCACCAGCGCCAATAGTTATTGGTGACAGAAAAATCGATGAACTGCCCAGCAGTAAAACAACAACTAGAAAAAAGATGTGTAAAAAGAGCTTTGGTTTTCTCATCAAATTCACCGACCTTTTATTAATACCCTCTGAAAAACACTATACTCACAATAGCTTATTTCGCCGTACTTGGCAAGCAAAACCGCGCAATAATCTCACCCAAAAGCTTAATCCCCTGCAGAATCTGCGCCGAGCCAGCCACTGCAAAACTAAGCCTAATAAACCGGTCAGGCGCTTGCCGCGGAAAAAATGCCGTTCCTGGTGTCAGCAGCAGCCCCTGAGCTTCTGCCTCTGCCACAACCTGCCTGGCAGATACCCCTTCCGGCAACGCCAACCAGCAGGTCAGCCCACCTCGGGGTCGATGACAGGTTACTGTCGGCGGCACAAACTGCTCAATAGCCGCCAGCGTTGTTTGGTACCGTTCTAGGTAAATGCGGCGAATGGCAGCAATATGCTGCAGCCAGATACCTTTGCGCAAATAAAGGTCAAAAGCGCGCTGGGTCAGACCTGATGTAGAAATATCGGAATTGTGCTTACTGGCCATCACTCTTGTTGCCACCGACGGCGGCATTAATAGAAAAGCCAGCCTGAGACCAGGCATAAATATTTTTGAAAAGCTCTTTAGATAAATAACCCGCTGATCCCGGTCCAGTGCCTTTAAAGGCGCTAACGGCACATTGGAAACATCCAGTTCACTAATATAGTCATCTTCTAAAATCATGGCGTTATACCGCCGGGCAAGACCGATTAATCGGTTCCTTTTGGCAATCGAATAGGAATACCCGGTGGGATTTTGAATATTGGCCATTACATAAATAAGCTTAGGACGAAATGTTCTGATTTTAGTCTCAAGTTCTCGAATATCCATCCCGTCATTTTCCATATTGATTTCGATAATTTTTGCGCCCCGGGAGCGAAAGGCTGCGATCGCCCCAGGATAGGTGGGGTTTTCGGTAAATACATAATCGCCGTAATTTAAGAGGCTCTTAGCCACAATATCAATCCCCTGCTGCGCTCCGGAAATGATCTGCACATTATCAGCCTGCGCCCTGACGCCCTGGTCTTTCAAATACCTGGCAATCGACTGCCGCAAAGGCAAAAAGCCCTGACTATCCTGGTAACTGAACGCATTTCCCTGATCCCTGTCCAACACCTCAATCAGTACACTTTTAAAATCATCAATTGGTAGTAAATCCGGCGGCGGCATCACAGTCGCAAAATCAAGACAATTATGAGGTACAACCGCCTTAGGCACAACTGCTTCAAATTCGGCTTCCAATGCCGGCGGTTGACAATTATCCTCGCTGTCGCCGCTGATTTCAGCTACATAACTGCCACTGCCGCTGCGAGAAAAGATATAGCCATTTTGCTCCAAGAGTTTATAGGCACTTACCACTGTACCGGGATTAACCTGAAGATATGCCGCCAGTTTGCGTACAGGCGGCAGCAAATACCCATGACTCAATTTCCCGTTTATAATGAGTTCCCTCAACGCATCATACAATTGGACATACAGCGATATTTTATTCTCTCGGCTTAATTGTATCGATACGAAATTCAAAAATTCTTGGCTCATCTTGAATCCCTCTTATTACCCTGTTATAATTACAAAAATTTTGTACCAAAACCAAATAATTGTATTGGTACAATTATTGTAACACAAATTTTTGCATTTACAAAGAGGAGGACTTTTGCATGACCAAACAATATGAACTCAACAAAAACCTGGCACAAATGTTAAAGGGCGGCGTCATTATGGATGTCACCAATGTTGAACAAGCCAAAATTGCTGAAGCCGCCGGTGCCGTTGCCGTTATGGCTCTTGAGCGAGTACCTGCCGATATCCGCAAGGAAGGCGGTGTAGCCCGCATGTCAGACCCCAAAATGATTCGCGAAATAAAAGCTGCTGTTACCATCCCTGTCATGGCCAAAGCCAGAATCGGCCATTTTGTTGAAGCGCAAATCCTGGAAGCCCTGGGTATCGACTATGTTGACGAAAGCGAAGTCTTAACCCCGGCCGATGATGCTTTCCATATCAATAAGCATGATTTTAAAATCCCCTTTGTCTGCGGCGCCCGCAACCTTAGCGAAGCTTTACGCCGCATTGGCGAGGGCGCAGCCATGATTCGCACCAAAGGCGAAGCCGGCACAGGCAACGTGGTTGAAGCTGTACGGCATATGCGGACAATGCTTGCCGATATGCGCCGGGTAAAAACCGCGCCACGCGAAGAATTAATGAGCATTGCCAAAGAACTGAACGTACCCTATGATTTGCTTGACTATGTCTGGCAGCAGGGCAAACTGCCTGTTGTTAACTTTGCTGCCGGCGGCATTGCCACCCCGGCCGATGCCGCCCTCATGATGCAGCTCGGCTGTGACGGCGTATTTGTCGGCTCCGGCATTTTTAAATCAGGCGATCCTGCCAAACGCGCCAATGCCATTGTCCAGGCTACCACCCATTACAATGCTCCGGACACCCTAGCCCGCATTTCTGAAGACTTAGGCGAACCAATGGTGGGTATTGAAATGGATAAACTCCAGCCGGCAGAACGTTTGGCAGGCAGAGGGTGGTAAACTTGGTCAGCATGGGTGTTCTTGCCCTGCAAGGCGCTGTCCGGGAACATTTGGACTGCCTGCATTCCCTTCCTGGCATAACAGGCGTTCCAATAAAAAAAGCCGCCGACCTAGACAGAATTGACGGGCTTATCCTACCTGGCGGTGAATCCACTGCTATCGGCAAGCTGCTGCTGGAGTGTCAACTAGGCTTGCCATTAATCGAAAAAATCCAAGCCGGCCTACCGGTATGGGGAACCTGCGCCGGTATGATTTTGCTGGCTAAAAATATTATTGGACAGACCCACTGCCATCTGGGACTCATGGATATTATCGTCAGACGCAATGCCTATGGCAGCCAGCTTGATAGTTTTACCACAAGTGCCTGCATACCAGAAGTCTCCAGTGCCCCAATCCCTTTGGTATTTATCCGAGCTCCTTATGTGGAGCAAGTTGGCCCTGACGTCAAAGTGCTTGCCACAGTCGCTGATAAATTCGTCGCCGTCGAACAGGCCCACATGTTGGCAACTGCTTTCCATCCTGAACTGACCAGCAATCTGGAGTTTCACAAATACTTTGTTAGCAAAGTCAGAAAGCAAAAATTAACATTTTCTTAACACAAACTTCCTAGTACCTATCCCAAAAACTTGTTATAGTTGTTTAAAGAAAGTTTTCGGGAGGGACTACTCGAATGCGAGAAACCATCACCATTAACAGAATTACCCGTTGTTCTTTGACCGGCAAAGAAGTAGCACAGCAGTTTTCGGCTTATGTGTTAAGCAGCAAACAAGACGCTAAGCCAACCAGCGAGCTGCTAACAAAATACTGCAGCGGCGAGAGTACTTGCAAAAGCACCGACTGCCAATTCATCATCGGCCTATCAGGAAAACAATACTCCAAATCAATCGACAGCATCTTTAATTACAGCAACGCCTGATACTTCCCCCAGTAACCCATGAAGACAAATTAGTTTGTCTTCATGGGTTTTCTTTTTTTGCCGGCAAAATGCAACTCCTTAGTTGTCTGTTGCTGGCGTTCACCCGCATACTGCCCAAATCATGTTTATAACTATAGCCGAAGGAATTTTTACCATTATTGGCTAATAAAAGAGGAAATACACTTATTTGGAAAGAATATATTTTTCCCTCATCAAATATAAAGGAGCAAATTTGTAACTACATGATAATGAATGAAAAAATGTTAGAATTGGTTGAGCAAATTGCAAATTTGGGTTTTTTTGAATGGGATTTAACTACAGGCCGTTTTTGCTGCTCTGATCAGGTCTACAAACAGGTAGGGCTGACACCGCAGAGCAACACGCCCTCACCTGATTGGTTTTTACATACTGTTCATCCGGAAGATCTGGAACTAATGCGTGCAAAATTTATAAATCCGCCTGCCACCGGAATATCTGAAACCGAGTACCGGGCCGTCCGGCCTGATGGTTCTATTGTTTGGCTACACCTGCGAATTTGCTCGGTACTTGATCCAAGCTGCACTTCCCACAAAAAAATCGGCACATTGCAAGATATAACGAACAGGAAAAAACATGAAATTGAATTAAAAGAACTAGCCGAATGCCTGACCCAGATCACCAATACTCTACGCAGCAGCCAACGCAATGACAAAATGGCACAAACCATTGCCAAGCTGGGTTATTTCGAATGGAATATCACTAAGCGGAAAATATTTTGGTCTGAGCAGCAATACATAAATTTCGGTTATACCCCACAACAGTTTACACCATCGACAGCTCTTTTCCGCAGGCATCTTCACCCGGATGATGTCAAAAAGTTGAATACAGCCTTGCGTAATATTCCACCAGGAAAATATGCAGAAACAGAATTCCGAATTGTAAACAGCACCGGCTCGGTCACTTGGCTACACGCCCGCGCCACTGTCATTACCGCCCCCCAGGGAAATCCAGGAATATTATTAGGAATAACCCAGGATATCACCGAAAAGAAACTAACAGAAGAACGCATTAAGAAAGCCGAGAAAGAGTTAATTTTCATTAACCAGCTAAACACTCGCAGCGACTATCTTAATCGCTTGCTTACTAATGACTATCCTCCGGAATATTCGAGCAAAGCCCTCAATGAATTTGGCATTGAAAGCCAGACAAGCTATTGTTGTTTTGTCATTCAGACCTCTGACAAGACAGCCCATCCGTCCGGAGATGAGACCGCAGAAACATCAACAATTATGCAGAAAGTACTTATTTGGCTGGCTGGCAGAGGCTATGATAAAATCTGGAGTTTGCATAATAATATAATTTTCCTTATGCCTATAATTGATGAACGCCTGGCAAGCCCCCACAGCCAACTTGCATTTTCCGCTAATTTATCTCAAGCAATACAAAAACACCATCCCTCTTTCTCGGTAATAATCGGTATATCAGGCGTATCAGGCATACCTTTTAATATTAAGGAAGTGTATGAAAAAGCTTCCCGCGCTGCTATTGTCGCAACTGCCAACAGTGCATCACCAATCCTTCACTTTGATGACATTGGGCTTTATGACATTGCTTTTCAACTGATAAAAGATAAAACTATCACGGCATTAGCCAACAACACAATTGGCCGACTTGCAAAGTATGATCAGATTCGCGGCGGCAATTTACTGTTAACGCTAAAATATATTTTGGAAGACGAATGTCTAAAAACAGTTGCGAAAAAGCTCTATATCCATCCGAATACCGCAATCTGGCGCAAACGGCGTATTGAGGAACTATTAAGTCTGTCATTGGATAAAACGGAAACCAAAGTAACCCTTATGTTACATTTAAAAATCTGGGAATTGCAGCACATCTCCAATTGCCGCTAAAATGGTATCGCCTTTATACTAGGCTAAATAGGAGCAGCTATTGTTTCTGAATAACAATAGCTGCTCCTATTTTTTAGTAATCTGTCCAATAGCAAATTGCCAGTATCTGTCTTACACTTATGAGCAGGGTAGAATTTTGACATATTTAAACAAATCATAAGATTTTTAGGGGGAATGTCGTTTCACGTTTATATGATATCAATGCGCGGAGGCTAGCATGTTTTCAAAAAATGACATGGTATTAACTCGAGATCTCCAGGCCGGTATGATCATTGCACAGCCGGTATTCTCAGAAAAAAGGCAGATTCTGTTAGAACAAGGGGCTGTTGTTACCGCCGATACCATAAAACAACTTACAGCTTGGGGAGTTTGGGGCGTCAGTGTAGCTTGCCCCAATACACCCCCCTTTACAAATCCCGACTTATTTCATATGTACAACGAGACACTTGATGTGATATCTTCAACATTTAAAAAAGCACGGCGTTTTAAAGAAGTTCCGCTTGCCGAATGCAGCGAACTGGTTGGAAATTATGTTGAACTTATGATTGATATTGAAAGTGTTTTGGATAATCTATACCGGATTAGAACCCACCATGAATACACCTTCACTCACTCTCTTCATGTAGCCATCCTGACCGGGCTGCTCGGCAAATGGATGGGTTTTACCGGCAGCAATTTAAAAAACCTGATTTTAGCAGGCCTCTTGCATGATATTGGCAAAGCACTTATTCCTCAAAGAATACTGGATAAGCCAGGCCCGCTTACAACCGCAGAAATGGATATTATTAAGCTGCATTCCACACAAGGCTATAACCTGCTTGGTAATTGCATAGAGATCCCTGAAGAAGTAAAATTAGGAGTACTGCAACACCATGAACGCGAAGACGGCAGTGGTTACCCGTTTGGTTTAAAAGGAAAAGATATAAGCATTTACGCCAAGTTTGTTGCGATTGCCGATGTATATGACGCAATGACTACAGACCGGGTGTACCGTGCAAAACACCCTCCTATCACTACTATTCATACCATGCTTACACACATGCACACTAAACTTGATTCAATCATATGTTTAACCTTCTCTGCAAAGCTTCAGAAATTTTTGTTAGGATCACGGGTTTTGCTAAACAATGGCCTGCAAGGGACAGTAGTGCAAATGCCTAATATCGCCACAGCCAGGCCTGTAGTGCGGCTTGACAGTGGCGTTTTGGTTGATTTGGATAACGACGAAAAAATCATTATCACCGAAATATTGGATTAACCGTCACACACCCTAGGCTCTTCGGTATGCAAACCATTTCGCCCGCAAACAATAATCACCAGGAGGTGATATTGTGGCGAAATACAATACCAATGATTCTTTGGCGCAAAAACAAGCCAAAGAACAAAACCGCAGCCTCAAAAGCAAAAACGCCGGCGGCGCCAAGCATCTCACAGGCCCTAATCATCCGGCAACCTAAGTACCACAGACTATCCCCAATACCAGTTGATTGGAGGAAATTCACACTAACTTTGTTTAAATTCCGCAGGGATTGAATATACTAGATACAGTAAGTTCAATCCCCCCCTTCGAATAGGCCTGCAGGCCTATTTTTTTTGCCCTAGCAGTCCGGCAAATTACCAACTGGCTACTTGCTGGTATTTATCCTCAATAAGCAGTGATAAAAACATCGGATCAATATTGCCGCCGCTTACGACCACCGCCACTTTCTGCGAGGGTAGTTTGATTTTCTCGGCCAGGAGAGCAGCTACTCCGGCAACGCCGGCTCCCTCGGTAATAATTTTGCCGCGTTCCAGCATAAATAAAATGCCGGCCATAAGTTCTTCCTCACTAACCGCAATAACTTCATCAACATATTTACGCGTATAGCGGAAAGTTAAATCACCTGGCTGTTTTACTGCAATACCGTCGGCAAGCGTACTGACAGACTCCAGGCAGGTGCCTCTGCCGCACTCCAGCGACTGCACCATTGAGGCCGCACCGGCTGCTTGCACGCCGATTACTTTGATTTTAGGGTTATGCTCTTTAGCAGCGACTGCCAGGCCAGCGATCAGGCCGCCGCCACCTACAGGCGCAACAATAGCGTCAACATCAAACATTTGTGACAATATTTCCAGCGCAATTGTCCCTTGACCGGCAATAACGGCCTGATCATCAAACGCATGGATAAAAGTCAGCTTGCGTTCTGCTTGCAGCTGCCGTGCATGCTGATAGGCCTCATCATAATTTTGTCCGTAAAGCACCACCTCAGCACCATAGGATTTGGTAGCCCGCACCTTGGCAGCCGGCGCCTGCTCTGACATAACAACTGTTGCCGGCACACCGCAAGCTTTTGCCCCCCAGGCAACACCCTGCGCATGATTCCCGGCCGAAGCCGTTATCACACCACAGGCCATTTCAGCCGGACTCAGACTAAATATTTTATTGACAGCACCTCGGATTTTAAACGAACCTGTTCTTTGCATATTCTCCAATTTCAGGCTAACTTGGCAATTGGCGATTTCACTCAAGGTGCGAAAAGGCTGCAGCGGCGTTTGGTGAACAAAGGGGGTAATTCGCTGCCAGGCCTCTTTTATCATTAATAAGTTTAGCTCTTGATTATTCATCACATTACCTCCTATAAAGTAGACTTAGCTTCAGGTGGGGAACCCCATCTGTAATCTGCAGGTTAGCTGTCAGATAAAATTAAAAACCTCCGTCCCCTAAGACAAAGGGACGGAGGTTAATCCGCGATACCACCCTAATTATTGCAATCCAGTAGGACTACAATCTCTCATAAAGTACGGAGCAAAGCTCGATACCCCAGCGCAATAACGGGCACTGTTACCCTTACGGGCCCCGGCAAAGCTTACTATTGTTCAGCCTGCAACTCACAGATGATTTTCAGTCATATCAAACAGTTACTGGCTCACACCAACCCCAGCTCGCTGAAACTTTCTTTATTATGCCTACTCTTCTGTTCATCGTTTTTTGGATGCATTATACATTTTTATTTAGTATATAGAAAAGAAGATCTGCTGTCAAGCGCTTCCTTACTATTTCCCGGTAAGCTTTTTAAGTACATCTGGGGTAATGTCCTCGCCGCCGTCAACTACAATGTTGCGTGCCAGCACGATTGATAAGCCCTTTTCCCCTCTTACCGTTTTAATAGTTGCCGCAATTTTTTCGGTAATCGGTTTAAGCAGTTCCTGACGTTTTTGCTCGACTTGCTGTCCTAACTGCAAATCAAGTTCCCGTTTCTGCTGGTCACTTAAGCCAGCCGACTTGGTTTCAAATTCCTTTTTCAGTTGTTCCCGCACAGCCTTAAGCTCTTCATTGGCCTTAGGCGTATCAGGATGGTTATTAATCAGGTATAAAAAATCCACATAACCCACAGCAGCAGCCGGTGCCGGAGCTGCTTGCACCAGACCTGCGCCAAACACCACTGTAAATAAACATATCATAAGAAATGTGCTGTATATCTTTTTCTTTTGCATCAACATAATTATTACCTTCCTTTTTTGTCAGTTAACTTTAAGTCTGCTAACTACTTCTAACGTTATTGCGTAGGCTGACTATCCTGTTTCGGAGATTGTTTCAGCACCCCGGCTTCAATAAGCTGGTTAATGATGTTTTCCTGGGTTGCCAGTCCCTGAACAAAGCCTTCAAGCGGCATAATAATCCGTTTGCTGACATCAACTACCGGCTGACCATTTTCGCCTTTAACATGTGGCTGTAAAGTCATCAAGTCAATACGCACTAAATTGCCGGTAACATGTATGGCACTGATACCATCGGCAAAAATTTCCTGGTTCATAAACTGCCTCCTAGATTTTACTTTTATTTATTCTCGTTGTTTTGCTAATTAACCTTTCGGGATACACAAAAGTTTCCATGTATGTATTTTTTTATAATACCTTTTTAATCAAAGCATGACCAATGATTTCCAAAATTCTTTCCTCGCTGAACGGTTTAATAATAAAATCGCTGGCACCTGCCTTGAGAGCGCTCACAATTATCTCCTGCTGCCCCATCGAACTAACCATAATTACCTTAGCCTGAGGGTCTTGGGTCTTAATCTTTTTCAGTGCAGTTATCCCATCAAGCTCTTTCATCGTAATGTCCATGGTAACAAGTTCAGGTTTGCAGCTCTGGTAAAGTTCTACGGCTTCCCAGCCGTTGCTTGCTTCACCGACAATCGAATGTCCCGCTGGCACTAGAATGCCTTTTAGCAGCATTCTCATAAATATAGAATCATCACAAATCAGTATCTTTGCCAAACACAAACAACTCCCGCGCGATAAAACAGGGCGCATTCCCATTATTTATAAATTTTAACATAATACTGGAAGAAAATGCACTATACGAAAGTATAGTCAATAAAAAAAGTATAGTTTTTTTCCTATACTTTTTTTTGAAATCATGTATTTAATTTACCGGGCTGACAACACTTCCAAAAAGGCTTTCATATATTCCGGCAAGTCAGGCGGTCGACGGCTGGAAACAAGGTTGCCATCCACAACAACCGGTTCATCAAACCAGGTGGCACCAGCATTTTCCATGTCATCACGGATACCTGGCGTACTTGTCACTTTTTTACCTTGTAAAATTTTAGCAGAAATAAGCACCCAGCCGGCATGACAAATCTGTCCGATAGGTTTCTGAACAGCGTTGAATTCCCTTACCAATTCAAGAACAGCAGGAAACCGGCGCAATTTGTCAGGAGACCAGCCTCCTGGCACCAGCAAAGCATCATAATCCTTGGCGATTACCTCCAGAAAACTACAGTCAGACACTGCAGGAACTCCATATTTTCCGACATAGGTTTCCTGCGCCTTTTCACCTGCCAAATGCACTTCCACACCGGCTTCGCGCAACCGCAGCACTGGATACCATAACTCCAAGTCTTCAAAATCGTCACTAACAAGCTGAAGAGCTCTTATGGTTTTTGCCGCCACACAAATACCTCCTTACAAATCCATGATAATCGGTAAAATCATGGGTCTACGACCGGTTTTTGCAAATAAATATTTGGTTAATGCTTCACGGATGCCATTCTTTAACGGCGCCCATTCAGTAATTGGCTGGTTTTCAAAACGTTCTAATACATTTTTCACGATATTGCGCGCCTCATCCATCAATTCTTCTGAGTCGCGTACATAGACAAATCCCCGGGAAACAATATCAGGACCGTCAAGAACACAACCACGGCTCTTATCAAGAGTAACCACAACAATAAGTACTCCATCCTGTGATAGTTGCCGTCTGTCGCGAATAACGATATTGCCGACATCACCAACACCAAGGCCATCGACAAAGATTTTGCCGGCTGTTACTTTTCCGGCAAACCGTCCGGTATCGGCAGTAAATTCAAGAACCTGTCCATTTTCTCCAATAAAAACATTCTCTTTGGGCACACCGGTTTCATTGGCCAATTTGCCATGCTGTCTGAGCATCCGGTGTTCACCATGAACCGGAATGAAGAACTTGGGGTTTACCAAGTTCAAGATAAGCTTAAGTTCTTCCTGACTGGCATGTCCGGAAACATGGATGCCGGAAGCTTTTTCATACACAACTTGAACACCTGAGCGCAGTAAAGCGTCAATAGTCCGGCCGACAGATCGTTCATTGCCTGGTATCGGATTGGCAGCGATTAGTACAGTATCTCCCGGTGCCAGCTGCAAACTGCGGTGGCTTTTGGAAGCCAAGCGGCTAAGCGCAGCCATAGGTTCACCCTGACTGCCGGTTGTTAAAATCAGCATTTGATTGTCCGGATAACGATTGATCTCGTCAACACTAATCAGGGTTCCTTCCGGTATATCCATATAGCCAAGCTCGCTGGCTTTATTTACAACAGTCACCATACTTCTGCCGAGTAGCGCTACTTTACGCCCGTAATTGCTGGCTGCATTAATGGCTTGTTGCAGCCTGGATACGTTAGATGCAAAAGTGGTTAAAATAATCCGGCCTCTGGCTGTGCGGAAATGCTCATCAAGACTGACCGCCACTGTGCGCTCTGATTTGGTGTAACCCGGCCGTTCGGCGTTGGTGCTGTCAGAAAGCAGCACAAGTACTCCCTGGTTACCTAATTCAGCAAATTTATGGATATCCATAATTTTGCCATCAACCGGAGTTTGATCAATTTTGAAGTCGCCAGTATGTACAACCGTACCCACCGGCGTTTTTAAATAAAGTCCCAGTGCGTCGGCAATCGAGTGATTCACCCGGATAAAACCGACTTCAAACGCGCCTAAACTCAAGGTATCACCAGGCGCAACCGGATGCAGATTGGCAGCTGACACATCATATTCTTTCAGCCGGCCTTCCACCAACCCCAGCGTCAACCGTGAACCATATACAGGCACGTCCATATGGCGCAGCAGATAAAACAATGAGCCAATATGGTCTTCATGACCATGGGTTAACACAACCGCTCTTACTTTATCTTTGTTTTCAATAATATAGGAGATGTCAGGTATCACCAGATCGATACCCAGCATATCCTCCTCCGGAAACGCCAGTCCGGAGTCAAGAATAATCATGTCGTCGCCATAGCGAAACACTGTCATATTCTTGCCGATCTCACCCAGCCCACCAAGCGGGATAATTAACAATTTGTCATTTTTACTCACAAGAAACCTCCAGTTATATACATTTACTAATTATTCACTCATCCGTCCATAGTTTTTAAACGCAATTCCGTCCCTAACTAGTCCTTTAATTATATACAACTGTTCCATGATTTGCAAATTAGTTCCAAAGACTAACCTTTTTTACCACTTCAGCATCGATTCTATTCTCTCACAAAGCCTTATCATCCATACCCGAATCAGCTATTGCCAATTGATTTCTCCCAGCCTCCTTGGCATGGTAAAGCGCCTGGTCTGCAGTCCTAATAAGTTTATGCGGACCTTCGTTTTCTGACGGTATGCAGGTTGCAATACCAAGACTTACTGTCACAACCGCACCAGCTGCTGAGGTTTCATTAATTATGCCTAATTTCCTGACAGCCTCCAGAATTTGATTTCCCAGTTCCTCAGCTCCTGCCGCATTGGTGTTCGGCAAAATCAGCGCAAACTCTTCACCGCCATAGCGAGCCGCCAGATCTGCCGGCCTTTTGGCCATTGACTGCAGTACCTCGGCAATTTTTTGGAGACATTGGTCACCGGCAACATGTCCATAGGTATCGTTATAGCGCTTAAACCAATCCACATCCAGCATAATTAGCGCCACTGGCTGCTGTTCCCGTTTGGCTCGCTGCCATTCCCGTCCTAAGAATTCATCAAAGTAACGGCGGTTAGCAATTTCAGTCAAGCCGTCCTGCACAGAAATCTGGTATAATGTTTCATTAAGCAACTGTAATTCCTGCGTTCTTTCCTGCACTTTGCGTTCAAGTTCGGCATGAGCCTGGCGCAGGCTCTCCTCGGCCATTTTACGTTCAGTAATGTCTTCAACAATGCTGTCAATCCAATACAAATCCCGTTTTTCATCAAAATGCTTGGCCGCAGTTACCGAACCCCATAAACACGTTCCGTCTTTTTTTCGCAACACAATTTCTTGGTCTTTTACTGTGCCTTGCTGTTCAACAGCTTTTGCTAATTGCGCAAAACCCTCTGCATCGAAAAAATGGACCTCAGCGCAGGTCTTTAATAAGTCTTCAACAGATGAGTAACCCAGCATTCGCGCTAATGCCGGATTAGCATATTCTATGCAGGAATTACCCTCACCGCTTTTACGATATACACCAACATTGGTGTTCTCCACCAATGAACGATATCTTTCTTCACTGTCCCGCAGTTCGGCACTACTGGCTTTCAACTGAGCAGCCATACTGTTAAACGCCCTGCCCAAACGCCCAATTTCATCTTCGGCAGTAATCCGGATAGAGGCGTCAAGATTACCGGCAGCCAACTGTCCGGTAACGGCCTCAATGTTGGTAATGCGCTTTGCCATTTTGCCGGCAACCATAATCCCAATCATCGAAGCCAACAACGCGCCAACAACACTCATAGTAAAGCCGGTGCGTTTGACATGGGTCACATACTCCAGCGCTTCCTTGAGTGGTTGCTCGGCCACCAGCCCCCAGCCGGCATTTGGAATATAACTGTAGGCTGCCAGTTTCTTTTCCCCATTAACTTCATATGCTATCCAGCCGGTCTGCTTCTCTAAAACAGCTTTCACCGGCACCCATCCTGAGACATCTGGGTTTTCGACAATCACGGTTTCGTCTGAATGCATGATAATCTGTCCGTATTGATTAACCAGAAAAATATTGCCTGTCTGCCCAATTTTGGTTTGATTGATATGTTCAATAAGCGCGTTCAGCTCAACCGTAATCAGCATAGCGCCCACAATCTCCTGCTGATTGCCCCTAATAGGTTCAGCAATAACAATACCCGGAACGCCTGTGATTTTAGATATGATACTTTCAGAAATAACAGTCTGTCCTGTCGCTTTCATGGTTTGAAAATAGTTGCGGTCACTATAGTTAGTCCGGGGTTCGCTCATGCGCGCATCAGAGCGGGTAACCAGATTGCCGTCAGTATCTGCAACTACAATAATTACTATATCTTCATCCTGTTCTGTCATTTGTTTAAGGAGCGGCAGTTGCTTAGCAGGAATCATAGATTTAATTTCAGCAGTAGCAGCAGCTAGGTGCAACATATTCATCTTACTGTAAAACACCCGGTCAACGTCATCGGCGGTATGCAAAGCCGCATTCCAGTTATGGTCAATAACCAGTCTGGCCAAAGCTTTCTCGCCATTATAGCCGGTTATGAGAGTTGTCAATAGTAAGGGAATCACAGTCATGCCGACAAGGCAAACACTTAGTTTTGCCCGTAAATTCAGCCCAAGCCATAAGTTAGAAACCTTATTTACCAGGGTTGCAGGAAGCAATAGACTCCCTCCTATGATATATATTATTAATATATCTATTTCGACAATTTACTACAAAACCCTTGTTTTTCCCCGTAACCAGCTTTCCGTTCATTCAGGTTGGCCGCCATGCAGCAAACCCTTAGATCATCTAATAATTTATATTTTCAATGAGAATTGGTAATTTCCTGCAAAATCCTTGTTATTTTACAGAATATTCCCACCAAATCCAGCGGCAACCCCAAAAACAGCTGCCTTGATCAGGTAGCTGCTGACTTTTCTTATCTCTTTACTTTCATTCGAATATAGTAAATTATCTCACGCAAGGTATACAACATCAACAAGTGCAAGATTGCTGATACCAGTATTGCCACATATTCTCCTGTACCCAAACTTCTAAATGAAATGACAACCGGCAGCGACAGATCAATCAGTATCCCCTGCACAATTGCTATTCCATACAGCAAATACCGCATTTTCTCGCTAAACCGTCCGGCTAACAACGGTATTTTGCCAAGCAGATACCCGAAGCCTATATTCGTCACCGCCATCAGCACTGTTCGATAAAATTCAAAATGATAATCGCGCGGCATTGCGTGAAAATAGATTTCACCACCGATGTGTAACACATACAGCCAGGCATTGATAACGGCAAAGTAGGTAAACTGGGTTGTGGCAAACTTGCCCAGCCTGCCAAATTCCGGTGGGTTTTCTTTCGCTGCCAGCCACAAATACATGCCGCTGACCAAACAGCTTCCTAGCGTAATCACTGTGTACTTATATGTATAATACTGCTCCGCATATTTCAAATTGAACACCCAAGTCCCACCGAAAAAAGGGATCAGACCTAAGATCAGCAGGGACCAGCCCAGCTTCTCCAGTTTTTGTTTTTGGCTAAGCAGTCCGCCCAGCAAGATTGCCAGCCCTTCCCCAAACCAGTACTGTGAAACCCAGGTAAGCGGTACTAAGCACAAAACCACGCCAAACGAAACAACAAAAAACATTACCGCAAGCACATTTGTCAGCAAACAAAATCCTCCCGCTAAATGCCAAGCCGCTGCCAAGACATTTGAATTCCTTGTTTTTCTTTCAACCGGCTGAATATCCTAATAGTCCTTTTGTACTCTTCATGATAACAATGGCCATTACAATTACCAGCATGCTCATAACTCCTGGGATAACGCCAGTAGCTGCATCACAGGCAATAAGCATATCAAAAGTCCCATGCCATAAGGCAACAAGCAGTATACTGCCGCCGGCAATATTACAAAGCCAGCTTAAGAAAACAGACAAAGCCGCCCCTCCCATGGCCAGATATTCCTGATCATAAAAAAATGCGGGAATATGCCAAAGGGCCCACATTATCCCTAGACAAAGGCTGGCCTTGACCGGCTTCATAACTTGCTGCAACTCCTGCAGAGCGAAGCCCCGCCAGCCTGTTTCTTCACCCACACCGAACGTAAAAATCCAAAACAGCCAGGCTGACAAGGTGGAAAACCCGGGAAGCTGCCGGGTTATGCCAATATCTCTCCACTCCGGCCACAGCCCGGTAAAGCGATAATTAATTTCAACCGCAATGGCAAAACACACCACTGGCACAACAATTACCGCCACATACGAAAGCGGCCTGCCGGTTTTGCGAAAACAGCTTTTTATAAACCTCAGCACACCGCCTGGCCCCTCAAAGACCAGGGTCACTATCAGAGCGGCAAGCAAAGGGCCAAACGAGCCAGCATAATGCTGATATGGCAGCACCGCCAATCCGGTTTCGAATTGGCGGTTACTTACTAACGGCAGCCAGATACTCCACGTAATTAACAGCGCAAACAAATAATATAAAGTCAGCTTTTTGCCTGCTGTTGACATCAGGCTCCTCCTTAGTATGTAAGCTCAAACAAGATTAACCTAGCTACAGCGCCCTAATCCTCAAGCGGCACGCTTCTGCCGCATTTGCGCGATCCCCAGTGGAATCCCCCCCAGAGTCAGCAAAACAAAAATTAGGCCAAATGCTAGCTGTACGGTAAAGAGATTGTCATTATACG
>JAGGAB010000029.1 GCA_017889705.1 Bacillota bacterium
GTGAGAGCCATGCAAAAGGATGTGCTCGTTATTGGCGGTGGCATTGCCGGTCTGCAGGCGGCTCTGGAATTAGCTGGGGCAGGATACCCCGTTCATTTGATTACAGATGAAGCAAATCTTGGTGGAAAATTAGTTGACTCTTCAGAAAAAGGCAGTCAGTCTGCTTGCATTTGGGGGGATCAGGTAAACATTTCCGCTTTGTATTTAGGTGGCAATCTTCATGCATCCAGTACGGTGCTGGGTTCACTTATTACCCGCGCCACTAATAATCCACTTGTAACTATTTATACCAGCAGCAAGTTGGTTGAATTGCAAGGGGATGTAGGTCACTTCCAGGCTACCATCAGCGATGTCCAAGCCGGCAAGCTCACCCAAAAACTTGTCGTCGGAGCGGTTATTCTGGCAGCCGGTTTCAGCATGTATGACGTCTCCCAAAAAGGTGAATTAGGATACGGGTATTACAAAAATGTTGTTACCAGCTTAGAATTTGAACATCTTCTATCTGAAAGCCGCTATCGCTCAGATTGTATTAGACGTCCGTCAGACGGAAACTGTGCGGAAAAAATTGCTTTTATCCAGTGTGTGGGCTCAAGGGACGTGGTGTCCAAAGGTGAATATTGCTCAGCAATTTGCTGTATGTTTACCGCTAAAGAAGCTATACTGGCTAAAGAATTTGCTCCGAAAACTGACGTCACCGTCTTTTATCTTGATTTGAGGGCTTGCGGCAAAAATTTTGATACCTTTTTATCCCGGGCCCAGGAGCTAGGTACGAAATATGTACGTACCATGATTTCAGAAGTTAAAGAAGATCCGGTAACTGAAAAATTATCAATTAACTATGCTGCTGCTACTAAACCGGTGCAAGAAGAGTTTGACCTGGTTGTGTTGGCTGCAGGCATTCGTCCGTCTAGCCGCCTGAAAGAAACTGCGGGAATTTTAGAGTTGCCATTAAATGAATTTGGTTTTGTACAGGCAGATCCACTTGATCCTGTAATGACCAAACGTGCAGGTGTCTTTTCGGTGGGCGGCAGCCAGGGACCGCTTGATGTTCCTGAAACCATGGCACTAGCAAGTGCAGCGGCTGCGGCTACGACCAAAGCTCTTGGTAAAGGCGAAGGACGTCCAGAACGCAAACCGGTGCCGGAACGCGACATTAGTCAAGAACCACTCCGGGTTGGCGTATTTCTCTGCCAAAGTGGTTTAGCTGCCATGGGGGCTGATAGCAATGCGGTAATTGCTGCTGCCAAACAACAAGCCGATGTAACGGTTGTTGAATGTGATCAGGCAGCCTGTCAGCCTGAGGCAATAGCCAAAATAAAGAACCAGATTGCGACCCAGGGGCTTAATCGCATTGTTGTTGCTCCGTGCGTATTGAAGCATAACTTAAATCTGTTTCAGGAAACAGTACAGGCTGCGGGCTTAAACCGGATGCTTGTGGAAATGGCGGCTGTACCGGTTAAAGACTGGGCAAACAATGTCGATAAGGCTACCGGTGCGGCGACTCAGATTACTGCGCGGGCAATCAGCGATGTTAAAACATATAAGCCGCTTAAATGGCATGCTGAGCCGGTAGTACCGCACGCGCTTATTGTCGGCGGCGGTGTCAGCGGTATGTCGGCTGCACTTGCATTAGCCGATCGCGGTTTTGGCTGCACTCTTGTTGAAAAAGATTCTGTACTGGGCGGTTATATCCGCGAGATTACCGGCAGTTTAGAAACTGAGGATCTTAAGCAAACCGTTGCGGAACTTGAAAAGCAAGTTCAAAACAGTGATAAGATAGAGGTCTTGCTCAATTCAGAGGTTGTCGCCTTTAATGGACGTCAGGGTCATTTTGTTACCACCGTCCAAACCGGTCCGGCAAACATCCAGAAAAATGTTGAGCACGGGGTAGTTATTTTGGCTACCGGGACAACAGACTATGCTCCTACTGATTACTTATATGGTCAGGAACAACGGGTTATTACCGGCACCGAAGCTATGCGGCGTTTGGCAGAAGGTCGCCTGAGCGCTAAAGGTGATGCTACTTATGTATTTATACAATGTGTTGGTTCCCGTAATGAGGAGCATAAATACTGTAGCCGTACCTGCTGTGGTGAAACGGTATATGCCGCAACCAAGGTAAAAGAGCAGAATCCAAGTGCCAAAGTGTATGTATTATCCCGCGATATCCGTACACCCGGTTATCTTGAACTGAAATACCGTGAAGCGCGGAAAGCCGGTGTAGTGTTTATTCACTACGAAGAAGACAATAAACCGTTGCTGCAAAAAGACAGTGCCGGCACCCTCACCATGAAAGTCAATGATCCCCAATCAGGTCTTGAGTTAAACTTAAAACCTGATCAGGTTATTTTGGCTGTTGCGCAGACTGCTTCAACAGAAGCTGCCAAACTTGCCGATACCTTCAAAATCCAGGTAAATGATGATGGGTTCCTGTCAGAGACCCACTCTAACTTTGGTACGATAGCATTCCCTGGTGGTGGCATCTTTATTACCGGTGCGGCCCATGGGCCAAAATCGGTTGTGGAATGTCTGACTCAGGCCAAAGGGGTGGCCGGTCGGGCGGCACGTATTCTGGCGCAGCCTGCTCTCATGATGGGTGGTATGGTCGCTGAAGTCGAATGGGAAAAATGTGCGGCTTGCTTAACTTGTGTACGGACTTGTCCTTACACCATTCCGCAAATTACCCGTGAGAAAAAAGAAATGGGTGCAGCATATATTCCGCCTGCTGATTGCCGTGGTTGTGGTATGTGTGCATCAGAATGTCCGAATAAGGCTATATTTGTACATCATTACCAGGATGATGAAGTACTGGCCCGGGTTAAGACCGCGTTAACGGAGGTGGGTTAGTTATGAGTGAAACTAAAGTTGTAGGCTTTGTTTGCCGCATGTGCGCGCTTATCAGCTCTGATCTTGGCCCACCAGCCGATGTTAACATTGCTGTCGAGACCGTCGAATTACCTTGTGCAGGCAAAGTAGACGGCAGATTGCTGCTAGAAGCGTTTGAAAAAGGCGCTGACGCGGTATTTGTCGCCGGTTGCCCTGAGCATGAGTGCATGAATGTAAAAGGCAGTTCCCGTGCGCGCAAGCGTTTAGATCATATCAAAGAAATACTGGACCAAGTGGGAGTTGGCGGAGAACGTTTGGTTATGTACAACGTTTCCGGCACACAGGGTCCGCGTTTCGCCCATATCGCCCGGGATATGGCCGGACTGCTTGAAAAGTTAGGTCCGAGTCCGCTTAAGGCCCGGAAGGCCTAGAAAGGAGACGAGTCAAGCGATATGATAGTTGCGGCCAAAAAGAAACCGATATTTTGGCCAGTGCCCTTCGTATGAAGATGGAAGTTGACGGTCAGCCTACGCAAATCGAAACCGCTACCTATGAACGCCAGTGTGATCCTGAATATGCAGTTAGGTTTAAAGAGCATCTCCAGGACGTAGATGTTGTTGTGTCCATGGCCTGTGGTGTTGGTGTGCAGTTTATGGCCGAGAATTATCCGGAAATTATCTTTGTTCCTGGGCAAAATACCAAATTTGCCGGTGCTGCCATTGAGCATGGCATCTGGGAAGAACGCTGTATGCTTTGCGGTGAATGTGTTCTGGCAAAAACCGGTGGTGTTTGTCCGGTTATCCGCTGTTCCAAGAGTCTAATGAACGGACCATGTGGTGGTTCGCAAAACGGAGTATGTGAAATCAGCAAAGATACTCCCTGCGCATGGCAGCTAATTTATGACCGCCTCAAAGGCCAAGGACGTCTGGATATGATGACAGCGGTAATTCCTGCTAAAGACTGGTCGAAAAACAGAGACGGCGGTCCCCGCAAAATTGTGAGGGAGGATGTACGGTTATGAGCGAAGTAGCTAATGATAAACAAGCTGTTTTAAAAACAGACAGCAACCTGGAAAAACTGTACTCTCTGGGTCATTTTGTGGTGACAGGCGAGCTTGGCCCGCCCCAGCATTCTAACGGTCATGAATTAGAACATCATGCCCATGAGCTAAAAGATATTGTGGATGGTTTTAACCTTACTGATAATCAAACTGCGATTGTGCGGTTATCCAGTATTGCTGCCGGCGTGCATGTAATGAAGGGGGGCGGCACTCCCATTATCCAGATGACTTGTCGTGACCGCAACCGCATTGCCATGCAAAGCGATTTGCTGGGTGCCTATAGCTTAGGTATTCGCGATGTTTTGTGCTTAAGCGGTGACCATCAGTCTTTTGGCAATCACCCAACAAGTAAAAATGTGTATGATGTTGACTCTGTGCAGTTGATTAACATGGTCAAAAAAATGCGCGATGATAAAAAACTGCTATCAGATGCACCGATTAAGACTGATGAGCCGAAATTTTTCATTGGTGCCGTAGAAAATCCTTTCGGCGATCCGTTTGAATTTAGGGCCATTCGTCTTGAAAAGAAAGTAAATGCAGGTGCCGATTTCATTCAAACCCAGGCGATTTTTGATGTTGAGAAATTTGCCCGGTTTATGGAAATGGTAGTAGCCCGGGGTATTCATGAAAGAACCAAGATTACTGCTGGCATTCTGCCGGTCCGTTCGGTAAAAGCATTGCAGTACATGAAGAAGGACGTTGCCGGTATGGAAATACCCGACTCCTTAGTTGAACGTATGCAAAAGTGCGAGGATCCGAAAAAAGAAGGTATTCAAGTAGCTATTGAATTGTGCAATCAGCTCAAGAAAATCCCGGGGGTAGCCGGTATTCATATTATGCCTGTCGGCTGGGAAGCTGCCTTGCCGGAAATTGTTAAAGGCGCCGGTTTCTTGCCGCGCCCGAAAGTTTAATAATAAAACATCCCCATCATCTGGCTAAGCATTGGTTTATTGAAGGATTAGCTCAGGGAGAAGCATAGGGTCAGTCTGGCAGTATGTCACTGACCCTAAGTTCTATCTTATTGACACAACCAAAATTGAGCAAATTTTCACAAATATACTGTGTTCAATGACATACCATTCGTCACGATCCTTTAGTGTGCTATGCTTTCTTGATAATGCAAGATGGCAAAGAAAGGGTGAGATAACAAGAATGTGTTGTTCAAAAGTCACAAAAGACCAGGCATTAGAAACCATTCAACAATATGAGCAAGTAAAGGCGATTATCAACAAATATAACAAAGAAAAAGAACAGCTGTTATCGATATTGCTGGATATCCAATGTGCGTCTGGCGAAAATTATGTAGCCGAAGAATGGGCGGAAATCGTAGCGAAAGAATTGGATTTGCCTGTTAGTAAAGTGCATGATGTATTAACCTTCTATGCAATGTTCAGCATTAAACCACAAGGTAAATATGTAATTGAGATTTGTAAGAGTACTCCCTGCCATGTCACCAAAGCAGACGCAGTAGTAAAAATGTTTGAAGAAGTATTAGGAATAGGCCTAGGCCAGACCACACCAGACAAACTATTTACCTTGATGCACACCAACTGTGTTGGCGCTTGTGATATTGGCCCGGTAGCCAAGATTGGCGAAGAGGTCTATGGTAACCTGACAGCAGCTAAGGTAGCTGAAATTGTTACTAGTTACCGGGGGGTGTCCTCATGTCAAAAATAAAGACATTAATATCAGCCAACTGTGGCGTAAATAGACCTGATTCCGTAGAAGAATACGTGAAAGCAGGCGGCTACCAGGGTCTTAGAAAAGCTTTCACCATGAAACCCGAAGAGATCATCGAAGAAGTAAAGAAAGCTAAACTGCTGGGACGCGGCGGTGCGGCCTATCCGGCAGGTTCCAAATGGGAACAACTCTTGGAAATCCCTGAATTCCCTAAATATATCGTAATCAACGCCGATGAAGGCGAGCCAGGAACCTTCAAAGACAAAATCCTGCTCGGACAGGACCCACTCCGGGTAATCGAAGGCATGACAATAGCCGGTTATGTATTTAATTCCCATGACGGCTATATCTACATCCGCGGCGAATACCGTGCCATCCAAAAAGTATTCCAAAGTGCCATCGATAATGCCGTAAAAGCCGGCTATCTTGGCAAAAACATCCAAGGTACCAACTTCGAATTTAATATTCATATCATGACAGGTGCCGGTGCTTATGTTTGCGGCGAAAACTCGGCGCTCCTTAACTCCATTGAAGGAAAAGCCGGCCGTCCGCGGATCAAACCGCCTCATTTGGCAGAAGTCGGCTTATTCTTAATGCCGACACTGGTAAACAATGTCGAAACCATAGCGACAATCCCCACCATCGTACTGGAAGGCGGCGACCAATACCTAAGCTATGGTACTAAAGACAGCGGCGGTACCAAGCTTATTTGTTTGTCCGGTAACGTCGTAAACCGCGGTGTCTACGAAATTCCTTTTGGCGTAAGCTTAAAAGACTGTATTTATGACCCCGAATTAGGCGGCGGCATCCCCAACGGCAAAAAACTCAAATTCGTTCACTTAGGCGGTCAATCCGGTCCTATCGGCGCTCCGGCTCAGCTTGATACCGAATACTGCTACAAAGCCCTCAGAAATGCCGGTTTGACTGTTGGTTCAGGCGCTATTGTTGTTATGGACGAAGATGTTTGCGTCATCGACTACCTTAAAGGTGTAACCGAATTCTTTATTCACGAATCCTGCGGTAAATGCACTCCCTGCCGGGAAGGCAACAAGCAGATCTATACCATACTGTGCAAACTCTCCGATGGCGAAGCCACCGAAGAAGACATGGCTGTCTTAAAGCAGCTCATCAACACCATGACCAATGCATCTTTCTGCGGTCTGGGGCAATCGGCAGCCGTAGCACTAAACACCTGCTGGAAACTCTTCAAAGATGAATTTAACGATCACCTAAACAAGAAATGTCTGGCAAAAGTCTGCTTTACTGAACAGGAAAGAGGTGAGTAGTAATGGGTCATCATGCATCAGATCCCAATAAAATTGTCAACATTACCATCGACGGCATTCCCGTATCATGCCCGGAAACCACACTTATCCTAGATGCCGCGAAAATGGTAGGCATAGACATTCCCGTACTATGCTACCATCCTGACTTAAAAGTACGGGCAACCTGTAGGCTCTGCGTAGTAGAAGTAAAAGGCCAGAGAAAACTCAAAACCGCCTGCGGCAACGAAGTCTGGGATGGAGCCGAATTCATCACCAACAGCCAGACTGTCCGCCAGGCCAGAAAAGATGTGCTGGAACTCATCCTGGCTGAACATCCGCAGGATTGCCTCAAATGCGTAAGAAGCACCAACTGTGAACTGCAGCAGCTCACCCGTGACTTTGGCATTACCAAGCCTCTCTTTAAAAACGAGGCCAAAGAACTTCCCATCGAAGACTCCAATGGCGCCATCGTCCGCGACATGGCTAAATGCGTAAAATGCGGGCGCTGTGTAGAGATGTGCCAGGAAGTACAGACTGTTGGCGCCATCAACACTGCCCATCGGTCGGTAGAATACGAAATCACCACCGCTTTTGACCGGCCGCTGCAAGAAACCACTTGCGTATACTGTGGCCAATGCATCTCGGTCTGTCCGGTAGGCGCGTTATATGAAAAAGATGAAACCGCTGAGGTTTGGCAGGCGCTAGGAAACAAAGAAAAACACGTAGTTGTCCAGGTCGCCCCGGCAGTACGGGTAGCCTTAGGGGAAGAATTCGGTCTGGCTCCCGGTACCATAACCACCGGAAAAATGGTAGCCGCTCTTCGGCGGTTAGGCTTTGACAAAGTATTTGATACCGACTTCTCGGCTGACGTAACCATCCTGGAAGAAGGCAGCGAACTGTTAGAGAGAATGAGTACCGGCGGAGCCTTGCCACTCATAACCTCCTGCAGCCCAGGCTGGATCAACTTTGTCGAAACCTTCTATCCTGAACTCTTACCTAACGTATCAAGCTGCAAATCGCCGCAGCAAATGTTTGGTGCGTTAGTCAAAACCTACTATCCGCAAAAAGCCGGCATTGATCCGAGCTCCATCGTATCAGTATCTGTCATGCCATGCGTAGCCAAAAAACGTGAGAGTGCCCGTCCGGAAATGAATGACAGCGGCTACCGCGATGTTGATGTAGTGCTGACCACCCGGGAACTGGCCCGGATGATCAAAGAATCCGGTTTTGACTTCAATAAACTGGAAGAAGAAGACTTTGACAACCCTATGGGTATTTCGACCGGCGCAGCCGTTATCTTCGGGACCTCCGGCGGCGTAATGGAAGCAGCCCTTAGAACCGTGTACGAAGTCGTGACAGGAAAAGACCTGGTAAACCTTGACTTTAAAGATATCCGCGGATTGACAGGCGTAAAAGAAGCCGAAGTCGACCTCGACGGTACCAAAGTCAAAGTCGCCATTGCCAATGGCCTCAAAAATGCCCGCGTTATCCTGGAAAAAATTAAGGCAGGCGAATGTGACTACAAATTTGTAGAAATCATGTGCTGCCCTGGCGGCTGTATTGGCGGCGGCGGCCAACCGTGGGGAACCACAACAGCAACCAAAGAAGCCCGAATGGCTGGTCTTTATCAGGCAGATAGCGACAAGGCTATTCGCCAGTCTCATAAGAATCCGGCAGTCAAAGCCTTATATGATGAGTTTTTGGGTAAACCGCTTGGGCATAAATCCCATGAACTCTTGCATACCCATTATCATCCCCAGCATAAATAGAAGTAAGCTGGTAGTAACAACAATGAGGACGGCTTCCAAGCATAGCCGTCCTCATTCTTAAATTGGAATAGAATAGCAGTTTGTACGTAAAGGACAGGCTGTGTTAAAATAATGCCGAGGGGGCATCGCTTTGCTAGTAATGATCGATAACTACGATTCTTTTGTATATAATCTTGTCCAGTACCTTGGCGAAATGGGCGAAGATATCCGGGTTTTCCGCAACGACAAACTGACAATTGCCCAAATTGAGGATATGCGTCCTAATCATATTATTATTTCTCCGGGGCCGTGCACTCCTAATGAAGCCGGCATCAGTCTGGAACTTATTCAACATTTTAAGGGAAAAGTACCGATACTTGGTGTTTGTCTGGGTCATCAAGCCATGGGACAAGCCTTTGGCGGGGACGTTGTCCGGGCACCTCGTATGATGCATGGCAAGACTTCCCTTGTGTATCACGATGGTAAAGGCGTTTTTGCCGGTCTAGAGAGTCCGCTTACGGCAGCAAGATATCATTCGCTAATTGTTAAGAAAGAAACCTTGCCTGATTGTTTTACGATTAGTGCCGAAACCGACCAAGGAGAGGTTATGGGAATTCGCCATAAGGACTATGATATTGAAGGTGTTCAATTTCATCCGGAATCCATTCTTACTGAGCATGGTCATGATATGTTAAGAAACTTTCTGGCACAAAAATCAAATTGGACCTGCCTAGGGAAAGGGGATAGCCGGTAATGAAGCCAACACCGACAATTCGCGAAATAACGCTGGCTTTGCCGCCGGCTGAGGTATTTGGGTTATTTGCCCAGCAACCGTACAGTGTGTTTTTAGACAGCGGTAAGGATATTAATGGGATGGGGCGCTATTCTTTTATCGCCCGTGACCCGTTTTTAGTATTTTCGAGTAAAGGTAAGAACATACATATTCTGGAAGATGGCGAAAGCAGGACTTATGAGGCCAATCCTTTTACTGAGTTAAAACGCCTGCTGGCAATATACAAGACCCAAAAAGTCGATGGTCTGCCGCCGCTGACAGGTGGCATTATCGGTTATTTTGGCTATGATATGGGGTATTTACTCGAAATTATACCTGATGTAAGCAGCGATGATTTGAATAATCCTGACTGTGTCCTGGGTTTTTATGATACCGTACTGATTTTTGATCATCACACCAATAAAGCCTATATAGCATCTAACGGCTTTCCTGAGCAGGACGAACTCTGCCAGAGGAAGCGGGCTGAAGAGCGTACCCAGGAATTAATAAAGCTGATAGAACAGGCGAAACCTTTACCTGAACCGCAGCCGCAAATACCAGATGGCAACTACGAGTCAAACTTTACTTGCGCAGGTCATTGCTCCATGGTGCAGAAAGGCATTGACTATATTGCAGCCGGCGACATTTTTCAAGTTAACCTGACACAGCGTTTTAATGCCAAAGTAACGGTTCCGCCTTATGAATTATACCGGTATCTTAGACATATTAATCCGGCACCCTTTGCGTCTTATTTGAATTTTGATGAAGTTATTGTGGCCAGTGCATCACCAGAACGGTATTTGTTAGTTACTGACAAAATGGTAGAGACCAGGCCGATAAAAGGGACAAGGCCGCGGGGAAAAGATCCCGAATCTGACCGGCTGTTGCGGGAAGAATTGCTGAACAGTCAGAAAGACCGGGCCGAATTAGTTATGATTGTCGATCTGGAGCGTAATGATTTGGGTCGGGTGTGTAAATATGGCAGTGTCCGGGTGCCAGACTTAATCCGGTTGGAAGAATATGCGACCGTGTTTCATCTGGTATCAACCGTTGTCGGTGAACTGGCTGATGATAAAGATGTTATCGATTTAATTGCGGCTTCTTTTCCGGGAGGTTCGATTACCGGCGCTCCCAAGGTAAGGGCCATGGAAATTATTGATGAGCTTGAGAAAGTTCGACGCGGCATTTATACCGGCTCTATCGGTTATATTGATTTTAACGGCGATACCGATCTAAATATAGTAATCCGTACCTTTGTCATTAAGGGTGACCGGGCTTACTATCAGGTAGGTGGCGGGATTGTTGCCGATTCTATACCTGAACTTGAATATGAGGAAAGTGTGGATAAAGCGCGGGCACTGATGCGGGCATTGGGTTACCAAGTGTAGCGGAAAGGCTGCTGATACAATGATGATTTATTGCAATGGCCGGCTTATTTCAGCTGACCAGCCGGTTATTTCACCACTTGACCATAGTTTTCTGTATGGGCATGGTTTGTTTGAAACTATGCGCGCCTATAATGGCAAAGTATTTAGGCTAAAGCAGCACTTACAGCGTCTTGAGGCGTCGTCGGCTTTTTTGCGTTGGCCTGAACTTCCTTCACAGGAGGAAATCAGTCAGGCAATTGTAAGCGTGTTAGACAGTAATCAATTACCCAATGCATCTGTACGCTTGACGTTATCAAGAGGGATGGGGGCGCCGCGCCCTGATCCGGGGTGCTGCGGGCAGCCGTCGGTACTTGTATATGCGTCGCCGCTACCGCCACCATTGCCGGCAGAAGGCTGGCAGGTTGCAACTGTTACTTTGCGGCGCAACCTATCTTCGCCGCTGGTAACCATTAAATCGGCCAACTATCTTGACAATATGCTGGCGAAAACCGAGGCCAAAGCCAAAGGGGCGCAGGAAGCGCTCATGCTTAATACCGATGGCTTTGTGGCCGAAGGTTCTATGAGCAATTTGTTTTTGGTTGCCAAGGGGCGTCTGATTACGCCAGATGAAAATAGCGGGATTTTACCAGGTATTACCCGCTCATGTATTATTGAGCTGGCAAATCTAAACGGGATTCCGGTCGAAGTAAGGCGGGTGAGGCCGGAAGAACTTACAAAAGCAGAGGAAATCTTTTTGACAAGTTCTGTTATGGAAGTTATCCCGGTCAATATGCTTGATGGCTGCCTAATTGGCAAAAACCATACAGAAGCCGGCGGCATTACAGCTCGGCTGGTAAATTTGTACCGGGAGCTTACCGAAAAGGAGTGATACTGTGGATGCACTCAAGGGAACCAGTAATTATCCGGTTATTAAAATTCGCGGACAAGAGATTATCAATACAGAAGAACCGGTTGTCGAAGAAATACCACTAACTATCTACTTGAACGGCAAAGAGCTCGTTACTATGTTAGCTGCGGCAGGTGAGGAAAACTACCTGGCAATAGGTTTTTTGGCAACCGAGGGTATTATCCAGAAGGTTGAAGATATAAAGACACTGGAAGTTGACCCTGGCAAGGGCGTAATCCAGGTTACTACCGTTTCTGGTGAGATTGCCGCCGAAAAAATGTTTTTGAAACGTTATCTAACAGCTTGCTGTGGTAAGGGACGGAGTGCTTTTTATTTTGTCAATGATGTTCTGACAGCCAAAACTGTGGCAACAGAGCTGATAATTACACCAGATGAGGTTATGCAATACTCGGGATTATTAGAGGAGGCTTCAGAAACCTTTCGGCTTACTGGCGGTGTGCATGGTGGAGCTTTAGCTGCCGATGGACAACTCATCTGTTGGAGTCAGGATATTGGCCGACACAATGTGTTTGATAAATTATACGGACGGTGTCTGATGGACGGAATTAGTACAGTTGACAAGGTACTAATCTTTTCCGGACGAGTATCTTCTGAGATCGTGCTAAAAGTCAGTAAGATGAATATCTCGGTTATTATTGCCCGGTCGGCGCCTACTACTTTGGCGCTGGATATGGCGGAAGAACTTGGTATAACCGTGATTGGTTTTGCCAGAGGACAGCGCTTAAACATTTATAGCCATCCTGAGCGGGTTGTAGGAAGCTAAGTATGTAAAAAACAGGGAATTTTGCGGCTGGAGGCAAGTCAATGGCATTCAAAAAAGTACGCATCAAAGATGCGGTGGGCATGGTGTTAGGTCATGACATGACCAAAATTATTCCGGGCGAATATAAAGGACCGGCCTTTACCAAAGGACACATTATTCAGGAAGAGGATATTCCGCACCTGCTTAATATAGGGAAAGAGCATATTTACTTATTGGAACTAAGTGATGATCAACTTCATGAAAATGAGGCCGCACAGCGGTTAGCGCAGGCAGTAAGCGGAGAAAATACCTGTTTTGCGCCACCTTCAGAAGGTAAAATCCATATTATCGCTAAGCAACCAGGTCTTTTAAAAATAAACCGTGAGGCCATTATCAAAATAAATTCAGTTGATTATGCTGTTGTATCTACTTTGCATGGCAATAAAACAGTAAAAGCCGGTGAGACGCTTGCCGGCGTTAAAGTAGTACCTTTAGTAGTAAATGTTGGTACCATTGAGACTGTAGAAAAGATAGCAGGCCAATACCGAGAAATTATCGCGGTAAAACCGCTACAATCTTTAAAGACCGGGATAATTACAACAGGCAATGAGGTTTTTTACGGACGTATTCAGGACAGGTTTGGGCCGGTACTAAAGGAAAAAATAGAAACCTATCAGGCAAGCTTTGTTGGCATTACCTATCAGCCTGACGATACCGCAGCTATTACCCAAGCTATTTTAGAACAGATTAAAGTCGGTGCTCAGGTGATTGTTGTTACCGGCGGTATGTCGGTTGATCCTGATGATGTAACGCCAGATGCCATCCGGGCAACCGGAGCCGAAGTAATTACTTATGGTACACCGGTGCTGCCGGGAGCTATGTTTATGCTGGCCTATCTGGATGGGGTTGCAATTCTCGGTTTGCCGGCTTGTGGCATGTTTTCCAAAATAACGGTATTTGATTTGGTTTTCCCCCGGATTCTTGCCGGGGAACGTTTAAGTAAACAGGATTTTGCCGAAATGGGATATGGCGGTCTCTGCCTGGGGTGTAAAGAATGTTCATATCCTTGCTGCCCGTTTGGAAAGTAAAGGAGGAATGAACTGATGTCGGTTAAACTGGAGATTGCCCAGGAAATATTACTGAACTTAGTCACTGTAATGCCCACGGAACGGGTGGCACTACATGAATGTTGGCGGCGTATCCTAGGGGAGACAGTAATTTCAGATATGGATTTTCCGCCGTTTGACCGTTCGCCGCTTGATGGTTATGCGCTTATTGCTGAAGAAGTGGGCACGGCTACTGCCGAAAGCCCGGTAACACTGGAGCAGATTGACTATATTCCGGCAGGTGGCAATCCCAGCAAAGCAATTAATGCCGGAACAGCCAGCCGCATTATGACTGGTGCGCCAATCCCGCAGGCTGCTACCGGGGTAGTACGACTGGAGGATTGCAGTGTACAGGGAAATCAGGTGCATATCTTAGATGGCCGGGGGGCGGAAAAAAATATATGCCGCAGGGGTGAAGACCTCTCCCAGGGAGAAGAGGTTGTAAAGCCGGGGACAATTATTAATGCCGGGGTAATGGGGATGCTCGCGGTTCTTGGCAAAAGCCGGCCCTGTGTTTTTTGTAAACCACGGGTTGCGCTTATCGCTACAGGCAGTGAGATTGTACCTGTTGACTTTCCACTCACCCCGGGAAAAATCCGCAACTCAAACAGTTATATGCTGAGTGCTCAGGTAGCTGAAGCCGGTGGCGAGACCGTCCTGGTAGGCAATGTTTCCGATAACCTTGATGAAATTGCGCATTTGCTGGAAAATGCGTCTGATTGTGATGTAGTGATAACTACCGGCGGAGCTTCGGTCGGGGACTATGACCTTATTGGTGAGGTATATAAAAAGCTAGGTATTACGCTATTGTTTGACCGCGTGAGCATTAAGCCGGGAATGCCGGTATTGGCCGGAACACGCGATGGTAAACTGTATATTGGCTTATCAGGCAATCCGGCTGCTGCCGCCATTTCCTTTGAACAATTAGTGCGGCCGGTATTAATGAAAATGGCAGGGCGTAAAATCTGGTGGCGTCCCCGAGTTAAGGGAATACTGGCATCACCTTTTAAGAAAAAAACGGGTGCCAAACGGTTTGTTTGGGCTCGCTGCTGGCAGGCCGGCACAGACATTCTTGTCGAGCCTTCAGGCGGACAGGGTAACGGTATGCTAAAATCGGCGATGGCCGCGAATTCCCTAATTGTAATTCCGGAAAATTCGCCCCCATTAGCCGTAGGCACCGAAGTAGAAATTATCTTACTGGCCGATGCTTAACTTGACCGTCTAATCAAAGGAGGGGTACGATGTTTGCGTTTATTACAAGATTGTTTACCAAACAGAAAAATCTTGCCGAATACCAAGAGAGGCAATTAGCAATGTCTGGCAGCAACAACAGCGCAGGCCTGGAGGAGCCGGAATCCCCCACGGCAATTGCCCGGCGTGCCAGGATAGAATATGTAAAAATCGCCAGGTGTTGTTTTAAATAAGGTCATCTTTTATAAGTTTTGAGAGTCGTGGAGGCCTTACAAGGCAAGGGTTGTCAAATACAAAACCCAGCACAGACGATCGTCATACAACGCTTCGCCGCTGGCGCTTAACCTCCGCTTTTGCATAACGACCGCCTGTGCCTCCGTACTATTTACGCCTGTTCTGGAAAATAGTGTAGTTTTGTCCTGCAAAGCAATCCTAAGATGGTACCTCGACCCACTGCTTTAAAGAAGTTGTGCCCACATACGATGGTGTGCCCGGAAGATTTCGTAACTTCGTAACCCCGCGGCCTTTGCCGGAAAAAGCGTTCCGAAGGAGAAAATCCGGGTGGTATTCCGTTAAGCAATCCGTACTGTTTGAGCGTAGCGAGTTTGCGGATTGTAGGAATATCGCCCGGATTTTCAGCTTTTGGAGGCTTCAGGCCTAGACTTTTTGGTCCTTTTGTGTCATGACAAAAGGACAACTCGATCTTTGTATCATTGACTAAATTCAGTGAAAATATATGGATTATATTAATAAGCGGGATTGGTTTTTCTATAAATGGGGCTGTCGCCAGCGATAATTTAATCGCAAGTGCGACAGCCCATTATATTGCTTAAAACTGGTTTTTATTATGTCATTACTCTATCTGGTTTGAAGTAACTGGCGTTGCTCCAAAAAGTCAGCCATAGGAATCGGATCATCAACAGAAAAACTGGGAATATCTTCATAGATGACAGTATCAGTAGCCATTGCCAACAGTTCATCTTTCATGCACAAGGGACTATCGGCGGCTTCCTTACGAAATACTTCAATTCTAACTTTGCTTTCACGTTTATATCCTTCTGTAAAAATAATATCAACACCGTCAATATGTGCGGCTACTTCTTCAAGCAATAATTCTTGATCCACTTTCTTAATCATAGCCATTTTTGCCGGTGAGGATATGCAAACAATATCGGCACCTGCCTGCGCATGACGCCAGGTATCTTTGCCAGGCTTATCAATATCAAAGCCGTGAACATCATGCTTAATTGTTGCTACTTTGTAACCGCGCCGTTTAATTTCCCGGATTAGTTTTTCCAAATAGGTAGTTTTACCGCAATCAGAACGTCCAACAATTGATATTACTGGTATCATACGATAATACCTCTTTTCTATTTTCTTACCTTTTCCGATGACTAACTCGTTCTAATACTCCCGTCCTTTTTAAGCGGGAGTATTAACGGGTTAGTCCCTGGATAGTTCGACTAAGCTTCAGGTAGGGTTAAAACCCCATCTGAAGCAAGTCTCATTTATATACATATTTTATTATACTGGTAATGAGAAGCTTGGTGCAAGCAGATAAGCAGAGTAATTGCGGCCTGAATACTTTGTGAAATTTTTTTCAAAAGCAGGCAGGAATTTTTTGAGAGAGATGGAATAAAGTCAGAAGATTGACAATTTACTCCCAATGGCAATATTCCCATACTGAACTGCGGGAAAAGCTTACTCAAGTGTTTACAAATTTTAGTTAGGAGGGGAAATTTTGGAGAAAGTTCTAACGGTTTGTCCATATTGTGGCGCTGGCTGCCAGATGAATTTACTGGTAGAAAACGACAGAGTAGTCGGTGCAGAACCGGCTAATGGACACATCAACGAAGGTGAGCTCTGTTTAAAGGGTCATTATGGCTGGGATTTTTTAAACGATACTAAAATTTTGAGCAAACGTCTAACTAAACCATTACTTAGGTACAGCAGAAGTTCGGATTTTAAAGAAGTAGAATGGGATGAAGCACTGGATTTTGTAGCCGACAAATTAAAGGCGATAAAAGAGAAATACGGATCTGACGCCATTATGGGTACAGGTTCGGCACGTGGTATGGGTAATGAGCCCAATTATCTTATGCAAAAGTTTATGCGCGCGGTGATCGGCACCAATAATGTCGACCATTGCGCCCGTGTTTGACACGCTCCCTCTGTAGCCGGTCTGGCTGCATCATTTGGTAGTGGAGCAATGACTAACTCGATTCCGGAAATTGAGGATGCCACCTGTTTATTTATTTTTGGGTATAATGGGGCGGATTCTCATCCGCTGGTGGCTCGGCGTATTGTAAAAGCTAAAGAAAAAGGGGCCAAAATTATTGTTGTTGATCCCCGCAAAACAGAGGCGGCCCGGATTGCCGACATTTGGCTGCCTATCAGAAACGGTTCCAATATGGCGGCTGTCAACAGTTTTGCCAATGTTATTTTAGCCAAAGGCTGGGAAAACAAAGAGTATATTGAAAAATATACTGACGGTTTTGACGAATACAAGAAAACCATAGCTAAGTACACCCCGGAATATGCGCAAAAAATCACCGGACTTGATCCCAAACTTGTGGAACAGGCGCTAGAAATTTACGCAAAATCAGAACGGTCATTTATTCTGTATGGCATGGGTGTATGTCAATACAATCAGGCAGTTGATGTAGTTAAGGGATTAGGTAGCCTATGTCTCTTAACCGGGCAGATTGCCAAACCCAGTTCTGGTATCGGACCGGTACGCGGACAGAACAATGTGCAGGGAGCCTGCGACATGGGAGCGCTTCCCAATGTTTATTCCGGGTACCAGTCTGTTACCGATCCGGCCAATCGCAAAAAGTTTGCTGAGGCGTGGGGCGTAGAAAGCCTGCCGGAAAAAGTCGGGTATATGTTGACCGATGTTCCTCATTGCGCCCAAGAAGGAAAACTAAAAGCCTTTTATATTATTGGTGAAGATCCGGTTCAAAGCGATCCAGATGCTGCCGGTGTACGAAAAGCCTTGGATGAACTGGAATTAGTCGTACTCCAGGACATCTTCATGAACAAAACAGCTCTGCATGCCGATGTCATTTTGCCTGCTACCTCCTGGGGTGAGCATGGCGGGGTATTTAGCGGTGCCGACCGCAGATTCCAACGCTTCCGTAAAGCGGTGAATGCCAAAGGTGATGTTAAGGACGACTGGGTAATTATTTGTGAATTAGCAAAACGTTTCGGTTATGAAATGAATTATAAAAATACTGAGGAAATTTGGAATGAGATGATTAGTCTGACCCCGAGCTTTGCCGGGGCGACTTATGAAAGACTTGAACAGCTCGGCAGCATTCAGTGGCCATGTCGTTCCATTGAGGAAACAGGAACGCCTTATCTGTTCAAGGGAAATATCTTCCAAACTCCGAGCAAAAAAGGCAATTTCTTTGCAGCAGAATGGCGGCCGCCTGTTGAACAGCCTGATGCTGAATATCCGCTGGTACTGTCGACTGTGCGTGAGGTAGGTCATTATTCTTCCCGTACCATGACAGGTAACTGTTGGGGTCTTGCCAAACTTGCCGATGAACCGGGCTATCTTCAGATTAATCCGGAAGATGCCAATAAACTTGGTATTGTGGAGGAAGAGCTTGTACGGGTGACCACACGGCGCGGTTCGGTTATCACCAGAGCGCTGGTAACAGAACGGGTGCAAGCAGGCGTTGTTTACATGACATATCAATGGTGGGTAGGTGCTTGTAATGAGCTGACCATCCATGTTGTTGATCCGATTTCCAAAACGCCTGAATACAAATATTGTGCAGTTAAAGTGGAAGCCATTAACGATCAGAAAAAAGCTGAAGAAGAACTTATTGCAGCATATAATGAGCTTAAACGCAAGCTAGGCGGTAATGTTTCTTAATAGTATTTCTAAGCCTACTTCATGTGAAGCATGCGTTATAGTGAATGGATGAGTAGTAGATTTCATAGTAAGGCGATTGGCGCTTTTAATGAATCGTGACATCAATAGTATGGTAATGCAAAGATGTTAGCCTTCCTGAAATGTTTTTGTTTGCTTATTTCACTAAATAATTCTCCCGGCGTTTTATATAAATTGCGAATTTGTATAGAGGGGGAATATTAGTTGGAAAAAGTATTAACCGTATGTCCTTATTGTGGTTCAGGCTGTCAAATGTACCTTTGTGTTGAGAACAGCAAGGTGGTTGGGGCTGAACCGGCAAATGGACCTATCAATGAAGGCGAATTATGTTTAAAAGGTCATTATGGTTGGGATTTTCTAAATGACACAAAAATCCTGAGCAAACGTCTTACAAAACCCATGCTTCGCTATGATCGAAGTGAACCTTTGCATGAAGTTGAGTGGGATGAAGCATTAGATTATGTTGCTGATAAGCTTAAAGCCATAAAAGAAAAATATGGTCCTGATGCTATTATGGGTACAGGATCGTCCCGGGGCACTGGTAATGAAACCAACTATGTCATGCAAAAATTTATGCGTGCTGTTATCGGTACTAATAATGTTGATAATTGTGCCCGGGTGTGTCACGGACCTTCGGTTGCCGGTTTGTCATTAATTTTCGGTAGCGGGGCTATGTCAAATACAATACCCGAGATTGAAGACGCTGACTGTTTACTGATTTTTGGTTATAATGCGGCAGATGCGCATCCGCTGGTGGCGAAACGGATTATACGAGCAAAACAAAAGGGTGCAAAAATTATTGTTGTAGATCCGCGCAGAACAGAGTCGGCTCGTATTTCGGATTTATGGCTTCAGCTAAATAATGGTTCCAATATGGCTTTGGTCAATAGTTTTGCCAATGTTATTTTGGAAAAGGGCTGGCAAAATGAACATTTTATCAACAACTTTACCGAAGGATTTGCTGAGTATCGTAAAACAGTAGAACGCTATACCCCGGAATATGCTCAAGGAATTACCGGAATTTCCCCGGCCTTACTGGAAGAGGCAATGAAGATATATACTCATTCCAAGAATTCTTTCATCTTGTGGGGGATGGGTGTAACCCAATTTGGACAGGCGGTTGATGTGGTAAGAGGTCTTGGCTCGCTTTGTCTTTTGACAGGGCAGATTGGCAAGCCGAGCTCCGGAGTAGGGCCTGTACGCGGTCAGAATAATGTGCAGGGAGCTTGCGATATGGGGGCCTTGCCTAATGTCTATCCAGGATATCAGGCAGTCACAGATGCGGCTAACCGCAAAAAATTTGCAAAGGCATGGGGCGTAGAGAACTTGCCAGATAAAATTGGGTTTACCATTACTCAGGTTCCGCATGCTGTTGCTGACGGTAAATTAAAAGCCTTCTATATTATTGGCGAAGATCCTGCGCAAACCGATCCTGATTCTTCCGGGTTGCGCAAAGCGCTTACTGAGTTAGAATTTGTGGTAGTCCAGGATATTTTCATGAACAAAACAGCGCACTTTGCCGATGTCTTATTGCCAGCCACTTCCTGGGGAGAACATGGTGGGGTATACAGTGGGGCTGACCGTCGGTTCCAAATCTTTAGGAAAGCAGTTGATGCCAAAGGCGACGTAAAGGTCGACTGGGTTATTATCGGCGAATTAGCCAAACGGTTTGGGTATGATTTGACTTATAAAGACACGGAAGAAATTTGGAACGAAATGATTAGCTTGTGCCCAAGTTTTGCCGGGGCAACTTATGAAAAAATGGAACGACAGGGCAGTGTGGTATGGCCTTGCCGTACACCGGAAGACCCAGGAACCGATTATTTGTTTAAAGGCAACATCTTTCAGACACCTAGCAAGAAAGGAATCTTTTTTGCTGCTGAATGGCGCGCGCCGGCAGAACAGACTGATGCAGAATATCCGACAATACTTTGCACAGTGCGCGAAATTGGGCACTATTCATCGCGGACAATGACCGGCAACTGCTGGGGCTTGGCAAAACTAGCCGACGAACCTGGTTATATTCAAATTAGTGTTGAAGATGCTGCTCGCCTGGGAATTGAAGATGAAGAATTAATGCGTATTTCTTCGCGGCGTGGATCGGTAATGTCTAGAGCTAAAATCAGCGACAGGGTAAAAGTGGGAACTGTATATATGACCTATCAGTGGTGGATTGGTGCTTGTAATGAGCTTACTATCGATAATCTTGATCCTATTTCTAAAACGCCTGAGTATAAGTATTGCGCAGTAAAGCTTGAGGCAATTGCCGATCAGGTTCAAGCCGAGCAGCAGCTTACCGCTTTGTATGACAATTTGAAACGCAGGATGGGTGCTACAGTATCATAAATAAAGGCAAGGAGTTTTAACTTCTTGAAAGGGAGGTAAATATGGAAAAGTTAAGCCCGTTTGTACTTGGGGACGGGAAAAAATGTATTGGCTGTAAAGCCTGCGAGATCGCCTGCCATGTATCCCACAATGTCGAGGGGATTACGGCAGGAAATATTGACACTCCAGTATTCCCTAAACTATTTGTTACCCGGGTTGAGGAAGTCACTATGCCAGTGCAGTGTCATCACTGTGAAGATGCCCCCTGTGCGCAGGCTTGTCTTGAGAAAGCCATCTATTTTGAGGGCGATAAAGTGCTTATCCAGACGGAAAAGTGCAAAGGCTGTAAAGACTGTCTGGTTGCCTGTCCGTTTGGAGCAGTCGAACTGGTGCCGCGTTTTACCAAAGGCGAGGTTGTTATCCAGGAAAATCTCGGCAAGCCGCTATTATACGGTAATAAATGTGATCTATGCAACACCCGCAAACAGGGACCAATCTGTATTGAAGTTTGTCCGGAAAAAGCGCTTCGATTGGTTGAGCCGCATAAAGAAAAAAAGGATAAAAATATAAAAGCCGTCGCTACAATTGCCGGCATGTTTAAAAAATAGGAGGTGAGGACGATGCAATATACAATTGAGATTGACCAGGAATTATGTACCGGATGCCGTAGGTGCACAGACGTGTGCCCGGTTGGTGCCATTGGCGGGCCGGAAGGAATGCCTGTTGAGATTAATTATGATAAGTGCTGTTTCTGCGGTCAGTGTGTACAGATTTGCAGCGCATATCAGGAATACAAATCCGACACCAGTAAACCCCGGGAAATCAAAATAAAGGAGCGCGGCTTACTGGAAAGTGTGAAAGAACCGCTGTTTGCCGCACATAATATGGGACATGGGCGTGAGGTGTGGCAAGCGCTCCATAATCCTGATGTAGTGACCATGGTTCAGTGTGCGCCGGCAGTTCGAGTTGGTTTGGCTGAAGACTTTGGCATGGAATCAGGCGAACTGGTTGCCGGTAAAATGATTACTGCCCTTAGGAAACTGGGTTTTGACAAGGTTTATGACACCAATTTTACTGCTGACCTGACAATTATGGAGGAAGGCAGTGAGTTAATCAAAAGGATACAGGAAAATGGCGTGCTGCCGATGTTTACTTCCTGTTGTCCGGCTTGGGTCAAGTATGTGGAACAAGAGCACTTTGATATTCAGGCCAATCTGTCTACCTGTAAATCGCCGCAGCAAATGGCCGGAGCTTTATTTAAGACTTATGGTACACAGGTAGACAAAATTGATCCTAAAAAAGTAGTCAGCGTATCGGTTATGCCTTGTACGGCCAAAAAGTTTGAAGCTTCCCGTTCGGAAATGAAAGCAAGCGGGTGTCAGGATGTTGATCTTGTTTTAACAACAAGGGAATTGGCCAATTTAATTAAACACGCGGGTATTGATTTTAAAAAACTGGAACCAAGCCAGCCTGACTCAGTACTCGGGGCCTACACCGGTGCCGGACATATCTTCGGTGTTACCGGCGGGGTTATGGAAGCTGCCTTGCGTACCGGTTATGAATTGATTACCGGCAAAGCACTTGATGACATTAATATCCTTGATGTGCGGTACAGCGAAGGCGTAAAGCGTGCGACCATTCAGGTTGGCGACCTGGCAGTTAAAACAGTGGTGGTTGCTGGTCTTGCCAATGTAGCGCCTATTCTTGAAGAAATCAAGAACGGTACTGCCGATTTCCACTTTGTTGAAGTTATGGCTTGTCCGCAAGGTTGCATCAGTGGCGGCGGCCAGCCCAAGGTTTTGCTGGAAAATGAACGGAAAGAAGTTTATGCCAGCCGCAGTCAGTCGATGTACAAACATGATGAGGAACTGCCACTTAGAAAATCGCATGACAATCCCGAGGTGGCCAAACTGTATAAAGACTTCTTGGGCAAGCCACTGGGGCACAAGTCGCATGAACTCTTGCACACCCATTATGTAAGGAGGGGATAACAGCATGCTTGAGACTGCTTTTGTGATCGGAAATCCCGACTTATGTATAGGTTGCCGGACTTGTGAACTGGCTTGTGTGCTGGCCCATACTGAAAAACAGCTGGGGACAGAAGAAATTAAAAGTGTACCGTTTTTACCCCGGTTATCGGTGGTAAAAACCGAAGATATCAGTGTTCCTGTGCAGTGCCGTCAATGTGAAGACGCCCCTTGCGCTGAAGCCTGCCCAGAAAAAGCCATTGTGCATCGTGGCCAGGCCATTTATGTGCTTGCTGACAAGTGTGTTGGCTGCAAGAATTGTTTGATGGCCTGTCCGATAGGTGCTGTTTATTTAACCCGCGAAGCAGAAGGGGCTTGTCAAAAAACAGCTTACAAATGTGATTTGTGCGCAGAAGTGACAGCGGGGCCGCAATGCATACAAAAATGTCCGACCAAAGCATTGTCAGTAATGCTGCCGGCGGACATTGAAACCAGTATTAAAGCCAAACGTACCAGTGTAGTGAAAAATACGTAACGCAGTTTATTTAATAAAATTTAATAGAAAGAAGTGAAATAGGGCCGTCGCGCTAAGTAATTAGTGCGATGGCTTTTCACTCATTATTAGAATGTATAGGTTTTGAGAATTGAGGCAGACATATAGAACAAGAGTCTCAAACTCAAAGCCCGGCACAGGCGTCCGTCATACAACGCTTCGCCGCTGGCGCTTAACCTCCGCTTATGCATGACGGACGCCTGCGCCCCAATGCTGTCTACGTTTGTCACCTCTCGTGCCCAGTGGCCATTGCCGGAAAAAGCGTTCCGTAGGAGAAAAATAGGGTGGTATTCCGTTAAGAAATTCGTACTGTTCACGCAGCGAGTTTACGAATTTTAGGAATACCACCCTATTTTTCAGCTTTTGGAGGCTTCAGGCCTAGACCTTTTGGTACTTGGGTCATGCCAAAAGTACACCCCACGTACTTGGCTCCAAGCAGAGATTGGATTCTAAAAAAGGAGCCGTCGCCAGCGATACTTCTATCACTTGCGACAGCCCCCATGTTACTTTTGAAAGGATATTAAATTTTTTCAACCTTAACGGCAGCTACTTTATATTCATACGTTTTGGTCGTTTTATCCAGGTTGCTGCTGGTAAGCTCGTTAGTTGGAGTTTCCAGGTAATGGAAGGACATCCATACAACTCCTGGCGGCACACGGTCAGTAACCCAGGCTTTGGTTTGTACTGTGCCGCGTCGTGAAGAAACACGGATAACTTCCTGATTTTCAATACCCAGACGCTTGGCATCATCAGGATGAACCATAGCTTGTTCTTCAGAACGGAAGTCGGTCAGTGTTTTAGAATAGCCCGGAGTAGTGATGTTGTAATGATAGAGAATGCGGCCTGTGCTCAACAGGAACGGATACTCGGCATCAGGTTCTTCACCAGGAGGTTGATGATCAATCGGCATAAAACGGGCAATGCCGCAGGTGAACTTACCTTTGTCATGCAGATATTTGGTGCCAGGGTGGTTTCGGTCAGGAACCGGCCACTGCAGACCGCTTTCGTCCAGACGGTCAAAGGAAACACCGCCGTAGATAGGACTGAGTGATGCCATTTCATCCATGATCTCACTGGGATGACTATAAGACATCTGGTAACCCATCCGGGTGGATAAATCCATCAGAATCTGCCAGTCAGGGCGGCTGTTGCCGATCGGGTTAATAGCCTGACGAACCCGTTGAACGCGACGCTCGGTATTGGTAAAAGTACCATCTTTTTCAGCGAAGGAAGCGCCTGGCAGAACAACATCAGCTAATTTAGCCGTTTCAGTCAGGAACAGATTTTGTACAATCAGGAAATCCAAGTGTTTGAGTCCTTTGCGGACATGATTGGCATCGCCGTCAGTCAGCACGGGATCTTCGCCCATAACATACATGGCCTTGAGCTCGCCGCTAATAGCTTTATCGAACATATCGGGAATCATAAGTCCCACTTTATTCGATAATTTTACGCCCCAAGCCTTTTCAAATTTATCTTGAACCATTGGGAAATCAACTTTTTGATAACCAGGGTAGACATTGGGTAATGCACCCATATCACAGGCACCCTGTACGTTGTTTTGACCACGCATTGGGTTAAGGCCGGTATTGGGTCTGCCAATGTTGCCTGTCAGCAAAGTAAGATTGGCTAAACTCATAACATTATCTGTACCGCATACATGCTCGGTGATTCCCAATGTGTAAAAAACTTGAGCCGCTTCGGCAGTACCATAAATTTTAGCTGCTTCAAACAGTAAATATTTTGGTACGCCGGTGATAGTTTCTACATATTCCGGGGTATATTTTTCCACGGTTTCTGCAACCTGCTCATAACCGCTGGTGCAGGCTTCAATAAAGGTTTTATCCTGCCAGCCTGATTTAATAATAATATGCATCAGGCCGTTGATTAGAGCAATGTCGGTGCCGGGTTTCAAGCGCAGCCAAACATGGGCTTTGCCTGCCAGTTCGGTTTTGCGAGGATCAGCCACTATGAGAGTAGCGCCGTTGCGCAGGGCTTGACGCATTTTTGCTCCGATAACAGGGTGGGCTTCTGTTGGGTTAGCCCCAATTACAAATAGAACTTTACTTTGGGGAATTTCGTTAATCGAGTTAGTCATGGCTCCAGAGCCGAATGAAGTGGCCAGACCGGCCACGGTGGGAGCGTGTCAGGTACGTGCGCAGTGATCAACATTATTGGTACCGATCACTGCGCGCATAAATTTTTGCATGAGGTAATTATCTTCATTAACGCACCGGGCAGAACTGAGTGCTGCAACAGCATCGCCGCCATAGGTGGTTTTTATTTCACCGAGTTTGCCGGCAATGAGATCAAGAGCTTCATCCCAGCTAGCCTCGACAAATTCGCCATCTTTTTTAATTAATGGTGTGGTTAGACGTTCAGGACTATGAATATAGTCAATGCCAAAGCGGCCTTTTACGCAGGTAAGACGGCCGTTAACCGGACTGGTTAGGTTGGAAGTAACACCAATTACCTTGTCATTTTTTACATTTAGATCGAAGTTGCAGCCCACTCCGCAGAAGGGGCAGGTAGTTTTTACTTTTTTATCAGGTATGCCGGCATTATGCATAGGCTTTTCGGTCAAGGCGCCTACCGGGCAAGCCGATACACAAGTCCCGCAGAACACACAACTGGATGAGTCGACCATTGGCTGGTCAAAAGCCGGTGCTACTTTGGTATCAAAGCCACGGTTAGTCCATTCAAGCGTATCGCAGCATTGTATTTCGCGGCAGACCCGAACGCAACGACCGCAGAGAATACATTTATTATTGTCGCGGATAATGAAAGGATTGTTATCATCAATTGCATATTGACGGCGTTCGCCATCAAACCGGATTTCGCGGACACCAAGCTGGCTGGCAAGTGTTTGAAGTTCGCAGTCGAGGTTGCGCTGGCAGGACAAGCAATCCTGAGGATGATTGGCAAGCATAAGCTCAACAACACTTTTACGGGCTTCACGAATAACTGCTGATGTGGTGCGTACAACCAGACCTTCTGTTGCCGGATAGGTACAGGCGGTAACTAGCCCTCGGGCACCTTCTACCTCCACGACACAGACCCGGCAGGCACCTTCTGGGGTTAAATCAGCAAGATGGCACAAAGTAGGGATATTTACTCCTGCTAGCTTGGCAGCCTCTAATACAGTACTTCCTTCAGGGGCTTCAATGATTTGGCTGTCAATCGTTAACTTGACCATTACCTGTGTTCACACTCCTTATGGTAGTATCGGGTATACTAAGAGGAACTGCAAAAAAATTCGTACATTTAAAATAAAAAATTCGACGAAATTTTATGTTATCCTCCTTCCTGGAATCGGGATTTGCAAGCAGTTATGTATTTGCAGAATACCTCATTATATATATTGTAAGAATTAATTGACAATAGAGCCAACTTATTATTCTGAATGGCAAGAATATTGTGCCGAAACAACCTGGACACCAACCGGATTGTAATAAAGTGGAATTTACAAACAAATGTTGGTAAAAGAAAGGGGGGCAAGAACACACTGCGTTGACATTAATAATACCATTTATTATAATTAAACCAAATGTCTATTGGAGATGGAGCGCTGGTTTAGTTGAGTGATTTCAAACAGAACCCCAGGTGGCGGAATACGATTACTCCGTTCATATTGTCTGGAGGGAAAAGCCGGCGAATGGGGCAAAACAAGTCATTTGTATTACTGGATGGCAAACCACTGATTGAGATTGTTTTGGAAAAGATCTCTAATATATTTGAAAGAAAACCGGTTATTATCACTAATCATATGGAAGAATATGAGTATCTGGGCTGCGAAATGGTTAGTGATCTTATTAAAGACAAGGGACCGCTGGGTGGCATACATACAGCTTTGCTTCATTCGCCTACACCCTATGTGTTTATTATTGCCTGTGATATGCCGTTTATTGCCCGGTTTTTTATTGAGTATATGGCAAAAAGGCTTGGGCAGGAAGATGTCCTTATTCCTCATAATGGTGAAAATGTGGAGCCTTTGCATGCCCTCTATTCAAAAGATTGTCTGCCGGCTATTGAAAGGCATCTTCATGAAGAACATCGCTGTGTACAGGCTTTTTTTCAGGATATAACCATTAAGTATATTGTCCAAGCTGAGATGGCAAGCCTACAGCTGCCAGATTACTATTTTTTGAATGTAAATACTTCATCAGATTTAGCGAAAGCGAAAGCTTGGCTAGAACAAGGGCTCACTGATGCAAAATATTGACATCACTTACTGGGAAAAGTATAATAAAACTAATTTGACATACTAAATGGCGAAGAATGGAAGAGTAGGCTAACGTGTCTGCATAGAGAGGGGGTCCTTGGCTGAAAGACTCCTCAGAACGTAAGTTGAAGGTCATCCAGGAGCTGCCGCGCTGAACAGTGAGTAGGCGTGGACGGATTGCCCCGTTACGGCAGTGCGAGTGTCCAGTTTTTTTAGCTGGAAAACAAGGTGGTATCGCGGAAGTTAAGCTCTTTCGTCCTTAGAGGGATGAAAGGCTTTTTTATTTTCTTACTAAGAGAAGTGCTTTAAGGAGGCATTATGGAACAAGAACAAACCAACACGATTTCAACTGTGTATGATCCGCAGGCGGTAGAAGCCAAATGGTATAAATTCTGGGAAGACAATAAGCTGTTTCATGCTGAAGTAGATAAGGATAAACAGCCTTTCAGTATTGTAATCCCGCCGCCTAATGTTACAGGTCAACTGCATATGGGACATGCGCTTGATAATACACTGCAAGACATTCTGATTCGTTTTAAGCGACTGCAAGGCTATAATACTTTGTGGATGCCGGGAACAGACCATGCTGGTATTGCCACTCAGATTAAAGTGGAAGAAGTGCTGGCCGGAGAGGGCAAGACTCGCTATGACTTGGGGCGTGAACCCTTTATTGACAAGGTCTGGGAATGGAAAGAGCAATATGGCAGCCGGATCTTAAATCAGCTTAAACGTCTGGGCGCTTCCTGTGACTGGGAGCGCGAACGCTTTACCATGGATGACGGCTGTTCTAAAGCTGTGCGTGAGGTTTTCGTAAGCTTGTATGAGCAGGGACTTATTTATCAAGGACACCGTATCACTAACTGGTGTCCGCGCTGCAATACGGCATTAAGTGATATCGAAGTAGAACATGAGGAAAAACCGGGTCATCTTTATCATGTCCGCTATTTAGTTGAAGGGACTGAGGATGAGTATGTTACTGTTGCTACTACTCGGCCTGAGACCATTTTAGGCGACAGCGGCGTTGCTGTTCATCCAGAGGATGCGCGCTACAAACAACTTGTCGGCAAGAATTTAATCCTGCCAATTGTTGGCCGGCGCCTGCCGCTGGTAGCCGATGAATATGTTGATCCTTCTTTTGGTACAGGGGCAGTAAAAGTTACTCCGGCCCATGATCCCAATGACTTTGATATGGGTCTAAGACATAAACTTCCTGAAATTATTGTTATAAATCCGGATGGTACAATGGCAGCCGATACCGGCAAGTATGCAGGGCTGGATCGTTATGAATGCCGTAAAGCGTTAGTTGCCGATTTAAAAGAAGCGGGTTATCTTGTTAAAATTGACGAACATAATCATGCTGTCGGCCATTGTCAGCGCTGTAGCACCGTAGTGGAGCCATTAGTGTCCAAACAATGGTTTGTCAAAATGGAACCGCTGGCTAAACCGGCAATTGAAGCGGTAACTTCCAGCCAAATTCAATTTGTGCCTGAGCGCTTTACCAAAATCTATACCAACTGGCTGGAAAACATCCGTGACTGGTGTATTTCCCGGCAAATCTGGTGGGGACATCGTATTCCTGCCTGGTATTGTGAGTGTGGTGAAGTTACTGTATCACGTGAGGACATTACAGTTTGCCCTAAGTGCGGCGGCACGGTTGAACAGGATTCAGATGTGCTTGATACTTGGTTTAGCTCGGGATTATGGCCATTTTCCACCATGGGCTGGCCTAGTGATACCGCTGAACTTAAGCAGTTCTATCCGACAAGCGTGCTGGTAACCGGTTATGATATCATTTTCTTCTGGGTAGCCAGAATGATTATGATGGGACTTAAGTTCCAGGAGGATATTCCGTTTAAGCATGTATTTATCCATGGCTTAGTCCGGGACAGCCAGGGGCGGAAGATGAGCAAGTCGCTAGGCAACGGTATTGATCCTTTGGACGTAATTGATAAGTATGGTGCTGACACGCTGCGGTTCATGCTGATAACCGGCAATACCCCGGGTAATGACATGCGCTTTTACTGGGAACGAGTTGAGTCCAGCCGGAACTTTGCAAATAAAATATGGAATGCTTCACGATTTGTGCTGATGAATTTGGAGGACTTCGATCCAGAGTTTACGCCTGACCAAAGCGCATTTACGTTGGCTGACCGCTGGATCCTAAGCCGCTATAATGCAACAGTTGCAGATGTTACGCGCAACCTGGAACGTTTTGAGCTTGGGGAAGCCGCTCGCATGGTATATGAATTCATCTGGGATGAATTCTGTGACTGGTACATTGAGTTGGCCAAGAGCCGGCTTTACAATAAAGAAGATGTTGAAAGCCGTAAAGTTGCCCAGTATCTATTGAACTATGTACTTAGCAACACACTGGTACTGCTGCATCCCTTTATGCCATTTATTACCGAAGCGATTTGGCAGAGTTTGCCGCACAAAGGGCTTAGCATAATGACTGCCGGCTGGCCGACAGAAGACAAGAAGCTTGCCAAACCGGAAGATGAACAGTTGATGAACGTCATTATGGAAACTATTAAGTCAGTGCGCAATATGCGGGCTGAAGTTAATGTTCACCCTGGTAAGAAGAGCCAGGTAATTTTGAAAATGGCTTCTAATGAACTCAAAGCGCAAATGGAAGCAAACATCAGCTATCTGGCAACCTTGGCGGCTGCCGAGCCGATAAGCATCCTTGCTGCCAGTGAAGCAACACCCGAAAATGCTATGACGGCAGTGGCCAGCGGTGTTGAAATTTATCTACCGCTCAAAGGACTTATTGACGTCGAAAAAGAAACAGCCCGCCTGAACAAAGAACTTGGCAATCTGGAAAAAGAACTCTCCCGGATTAGCGGAAAACTCAATAATGCAGGCTTTACGGCCAAAGCTCCGGCTGACGTTATTGAAAAGGAAAAAGCTAAACAGGCAGAATATGTGGAAAAACAGACTGCCATTAAAGAACGTTTGGTGTATTTGGCTCAGTTATAATCATTTAGTACCTAAAAAACGGAGGTGCAGTAGATGAATTATGAACAAACCCTGGCCTATCTTGAAAATTTGAGTAAATTTGGTATTAACCTGGGAATGGCTCGTATTGAGCGGCTGCTTGAGCTCATGCAGCATCCAGAACGCCGGTTTAAAACCATTCATGTTACCGGCACAAATGGTAAAGGTTCTACAACAGCCATGTTATCTGCTATTTTGACTGCCAGCGGCATCAAAAACGGAATGTATACCTCACCCCATCTTCATGATTATCCGGAACGGATGGTTGTCAATGGACAGCAAATAACCAGGGAAGAATTTGCCCGGTCAATTACTTATACCAATCAGTTTGTTGAGCAAATGCTACAAGAAGGTTTTGAGCAGCCAACAGAATTTGAGGTAATTACTGCCGCCGCGTTTTATTATTTCGCGGCAGTTGGGGTTGAGTATGCCGTTATCGAAGTCGGCTTGGGCGGACTTTTGGACTCGACCAATGTTATTATTCCGCAAGTATCGATAATTACCAATGTTACGCTGGAACATACTGATCGCTGCGGCTCTACTATTGCCGATGTCGCCCGGCATAAAGCCGGCATCATTAAAGACGGTGTACCGGTAGTAACGGCTGCTAAAGGGGAACCGCTTGACATAATCAAGAAAACGGCGGCTGAAAAAGGTGCCAGAGTCTATGTTAAAGAGGAACAGTTTACCAGCAAATTTATGGGGATGGACAATGGTAAGCAACAAATATTTGTTGATGCCGGCGAACTTGGTCAAGTCGAAAGTGTATTGAATCTTATTGGCTGTCATCAATTGGAAAATAGCTCGGTTGCGATTGCGACTGCATTACTGTTGAAAAATGATGAGCGGCGTATTACGGTGGAGGCTATTAAGAGCGCATTGGCGGTGGTACGTTGGCCTGGACGCTTTGAAATGGTTCCTGGCAGCCCGATGATTGTAATTGACGGTGCGCATAATCCAGATGGTGCTCGAGTGCTGCGGCAAAACCTGGATCAGGTCTTTGCGGGACGTGAAATAACCTTTGCGTTGGGTATTCTTCGCGATAAGGACGTTTCCGGGATTATTCGTGAACTTATCCGAACCACTGATACGGTTGTTACAGTGCAGCCTTTATCATACCGGGCGGCAACTCCGGAAGAAATTGCCAGGGAAATTGAAGCCAAACATGTTGAGGCAGCAGCCTCTATTGAAAGCGGTATTGAGAGAGCCAAACAATTGGCTAGTACTGACGGGGTGGTTTGTGTTGCTGGTTCGCTTTACTTAATCGGTGAGGCGCGGCAGGTTATTTTTAATAAGTAGACAAGTTAACGTTAATTGTATATAATAAAGACTGGCGCTTGGGGATTCGTTCAAGCGCCAGTTTCTTTGTTCTATTTTTTTTATAGGGTAAAGCATACCCTAAATATGTAAATAATAAACTATAGTAAACTAAACGAAAATGAAAAACCGTAGGTGAAAGTGTGTACACAGCATATTCAATTAACCGCCAACCCCAATATCGTCTCGACTATTTGATAGAATGTAGTATTTTGGCGGTTGCCTTTTTTTTACCGTTATCACTGGATGCCACCACTATATTTTTAGGTGTGGGGACAGCCTTATGGGCAACCAAAATGATAGTTGCCCGAAAACTCTTGTTAAAACGCACGCCGTTTGATGCGATTATTGCTGTTTTGGTTATTTTATCAGCTGCTTCTATTACTGCGTCACCGGACAGGGGCTTTAGCTTTTATAATTATTATCATCATATGGGGCGGTACATAGTATTATATTACCTTGTTGTCAATAATCTTAATTCCTTGCAGCAAGTGCGTCGGTTAGTGTGGTCGGTGATGGCATCGGCCGTGCTGGTATCTATGTATGGTTTTTATCAATATGTGCATGGTGTAGATATATCAAATTTTCAATGGGTAGACGGAGAGCAGTTTCCTGATCTTAAAGTCCGGGTTTTTTCCACACTACAAAACCCTAATTTATTAGCCGGTTTTTTAGTGGCGGTCATGTCATTGGCTGTTGGTCAGGGACTGTATGCGGAAAGCGTAAAAAGCAAACTGGCGCTCTTGGGGCTGTTTGCTGTCCTTGGAACCTGCCTAGTGCTTACCTATTCGCGTGGGGCATGGCTTAGTCTCGTAATCGTTGCAGCTATTTGCGGACGCTTTTATAATCGGAAAGTTTTGTGGCTGCTGCTGGTGGTTCCTCTGGTTGTCTTCTTCTCTCAGGATGCAGTTATGGGTCGTATTATATCTATTTTTAACCCTACAGACACTTCCTCAACCTTGCGGATTGCTTTGTGGGAAAGCACAATTGCCATGATTATGGATAATCCGCTCTTCGGAATCGGTTGGGGTGCGTACTGGTTGGTATATCCTGAATATGATTTCTTCTTGAATAATCCTGATGCCCGGATTGTGCATGCCCATAACATGTACCTGCATATTGCCGCTGAAATTGGCATACCTGGGCTGGTTGCATTTTTAGCCATTCTTTATGGACATACTAAGAAAGCTGTAGATGTGTTAAGCCAAACCAACAATCGTCGGGTGGCAGGCTTACTGCTCGGGATTGTAGCTGCGGTGCTTGGGCTGGCAGTCAATGGTTTTACGGATTATATTATGTTTAATGTGCAAATGTCGATGCTCTTTTGGCTGCTTAATGCTATTATTATTGCGATATGGCAGGGCCTGCACCATCACAATTAAAAGGGATAGCTGGCTAACCTGAGCAATTGGCTGAGTGCGGTAGATGTACATTTGATAGCAATAAATTACCATGTATTTTTTTGGAAAAAAAACTAAATTATTTTGCGCGCAGCAGCAGGATTTAAAAATAATTGCGCGAATATACAAAAATATTAGGGCTATTTTTTATACTCTGAGGGGATTACCCCTTTAATTTTTATGCGAAATTTTGTGAAATTTCGAACAAGCGCAAATTTTGGCTCATGGAGGTGCCCTAGTGAAACTGGCACAAATAAGAATTATGTTGGATGCCGAGGTACTCTGCGGGGTGGAATGGCTTGATAAAGACGTTAGGAGTGCATGCGGTTCAGACCTGATGAGTGACGTTTTGGCCTTTACTAAAGAACAGGCACTTTTACTGACCGGTCTGACTAATATTCAAGTGATTCGTACTGCGGAAATGAGTGACCTAGTTGCCATTATGTTTGTACGCGGTAAACGGCCAGGGGCAGATGTTATTGAAATGGCGCGGAAAATGCAAATTCCGTTACTGACTACCAACAAGCCAATGTATGAAGCTTGCGGGGTGCTATATGAAGATGGTCTGGCGGGTTGTTCGCTAAAGGAGGAACCTTGTTGTTGCCAGAGCAGGGAATAGAATTGGAATTTGCGTTAGAATCGGCAGATTTTAACGGTGCAGGGGAAGCCTCCAGTAGAATTAAACGAACTTTGCAGCAGCTCGGCGTACGTCCTGATATTATCAGACGCATTGCCATCAGCGCCTATGAAGCCGAGATGAATGTAATTATTCATGCATATCGCGGTGTAATGAGAGCCGAAATATATTCTGACCGTACTGAACTAGTTGTGGATGATGAAGGTCCGGGAATTTCTGATGTTAGTTTGGCCATGCAGGTTGGATATTCTACTGCTCCCGACCATATCCGCGAAATGGGTTTTGGTGCCGGCATGGGATTACCCAATATGGTGCGGTGTACAGATAAGTTTGATATAAAAAGTGTTAAGGATGTTGGCACAAAGCTTAGTATGATCATTTATCACTAAACATAAATATAAATGTAGGATATTTGTATAGATTGTGTGGTGAAAGTGGTGGAAGAACGATTTCACTCAGTACGATTAATGTCAGAGCGCTGTCAGGGCTGTGTGAATTGTACCAAACGCTGCCCAACAGAAGCTATCCGGATTCGCGGCGGCAAAGCCTATATTACCTCATCTCGCTGTATTGACTGTGGTGAATGTATCCGGAATTGTCCCGGTCATGCGAAAACAGCGGTTACCGATGAAATTGCCGATCTTAAAAAGTACAAATATAATATTGCCCTGCCGGCGCCGTCACTATATGGTCAGTTTAATGCTGAGACTCCGGTTCGTGCCATATTATCAGGTCTGCTAAAACTGGGTTTTGATGAAGTCTTTGAGGTGGCTCATGGGGCGGAAATTGTTTCGCTGGCAATTAAAGATTATCTGAAGCGTTCCGATATCCCCCGGCCGGCTATTTCTTCCGCTTGCCCGGCTGTTGTCAGACTTATTCAGGTTAAGTTTCCCGAACTTATTAATCACATTGTGCCGTTTGACGCTCCGGTTGAAGTAGCTGCCCGCCTGGCGAGAGCGGAGGCCGAGCAAGTGACTGACCTTAAACCAGATGATATTGGTGTATGGTTTATTACGCCTTGTCCGGCAAAAATGACGGCAGTATACCAGCCTTTAGGAACGGAGAAATCAAGTATTAGCGGCGCTATTGCTATTAATAAAATATATCATGATTTATTTAAAGTGGTTACTGCAGAGAGTCAAGATGCCCGCAGACAGGCTTCTTGGGTCGGAGTCGGCTGGGCGATACCTGGTGGCGAAACGGCTGCCATTGGTGTTGATAATATGTTGGTTGTGCATGATATTAATCATGTTGCTAGTGCTTTGGAACAAGTTGCCTTAGGAAAGCTTAAAGATGTTGACTATATTGAGGTTTTGGCTTGCGCCGGCGGTTGTGTGGGGGGCGCTTTAAATGTCGAAAACCATTATGTCGCCGGATATCGGATGAAACAGCGAATCACCAAGAAAAAAACACTAGATCCCAAGTATGGTATAATGCCGCGCTCGGATTATTCGGAATTTGAACTTGGTGTGGCGGGACGCCGGGCTATTGAACCCAAACCGGCTTTGCGTCTTGATGCCGATATATCAAAAGCCATGTCTAAGATTGAAATAATGGATGCAACCCTAAAAAGTTTACCAGGGCTTGACTGTGGATCATGCGGTTCGCCTAATTGCAAGGCCTTGGCTGAAGATATTGCTCAGGGAAGGGCCAGTTTGACTGACTGTGTATTTATTTTGCGTAACAAAGTGAGGGATCTGGCGTATGAAATGGTTAATTTGGCCGCTAAGATGCCGCCGCCGCTTGATAAAGAGAAAGAAGAATAGCGGATTTTTATTCCAGCTATAATAGGGAGGAGTATCTGTGACTGTTCAAGAGCTAGTAAAAGCATTGCCTCTAAAAGTGATATCAGGCCAGTCCAACCTCGAAAAAGAAATAAAAGGTGGATATGTGTCAGATCTGCTGAGTAATGTAATGGGACAAGCGCATGTTGGCAATCTATGGGTTACTATGCAAGGTCATCAGAACATTGTCGCTGTGGCACTACTGGCCGGCCTGACTGGCATTATTATTGCGGGCAATGTAGAACCCGACCCCGAAGCCATTCGTAAAGCAGCATCAGAAGATATCATTATGCTGACTACGCCGCTGTCTGCGTATGAAGTGGTTGGCCGCTTGTATCAGTTAGGTATTACCGGAGAATGATGATGCGGCGGTATGTGGCCGATCTTCATGTGCACTCTCTGCTGTCACCTTGCGCTGAAATTGAAATGACGCCAAGTAATATTGTCTGGCATGCAGTACAGCACAAAATTGATATTGTGGCCATTACCGATCACAATGCCTGCGATAATGTTGTTGCAGCCCTAGAGGCGGCAAAAGGTACTGAGGTTACCATTCTTCCGGGGATGGAAGTGGAAAGTAAAGAAGAAGTTCATCTAATTGTATTATTCGAAAAAATGCGACAACTAAAGGAGTGGGAACAATTTATCAAACGGTATATGTCAGGACGCCTCAATGATGCAGAACGTTTTGGCGCTCAATTCATCGTTGATGCCGATGATAATTTTGTAGCGGAGAAACCCGAAATGTTGTTAGCCTCTTTGACTGTTGGTATTGCGGAAATTACCGAGCAAGTAAAAAAAATTGGCGGTCTTTGTATTGCCAGCCATGTCGACAGGCCAACCTATAGTATTATTTCACAACTAGGCTTTATTCCGGCCGATGTCGAATTGGCAGCTGTCGAGGTATCAAGAAATATGAGTATAGAGCAGGCGGCAAAGCGCATTCCCGCTATTGGTCGTTTGCCTGTAATAACAGCCTCGGATGCCCATGTAATGGATGATTTTATAAATGGACCGAAGACGGTATTTTATATGGAGCAACCTACTTTATCAGAAATCCGCCAGGCATTATTAGCTCAAAATTTACGAAAGGTGGTGGTATAGCCACTGTTTGGGATTTTTTTGGAAGACAAATGTGATTTTTTTCATAAGGAGGAGTTAACATGAACAGCAACAAAGAAACTAAAAGCTGCTGCTGTGGTGGCGGTGAAGCAGGCAAGCTGGCTTTAGATCAGCTGGAAGCAGTTTTAGCTAAGTACCAGGGTGTAAAAGGTGCTCTTATTCCGGTTCTGCAAGAAGCACAGCATGCTTATGGCTATCTTCCACGAGAAATTATTCAGGCTATCGCTGAGAAACTGGGAATCCCGGTTAGCCAGATTTATGGTGTGGTAACTTTTTATTCTCAATTCCACCTTAATCCCCGTGGCAAAAATATTGTTCGCGTTTGTCAAGGAACTGCTTGCCATGTGCGCGGCGCCAAGGCTATTCTTACAGCTCTGGAAGAAAACCTTCAGGTTAAAGCCGGTGGTACCACTCCTGATCTGAAATTCACCTTGGAAACAGTGGCTTGTATCGGTGCCTGTGGTCTGGCTCCGGTATTGATGGTCAATGACGATACTCATGGTCGCCTAACACCTGAAGTAATTCCCGAGTTATTGGCTCAATACGCCTAAGAACAGCTTATGAGGGAAATATCACTTCATATTCTTGACTTGGTTCAGAACTCGAATGAAGCTGGGGCGACGGCAGTAAAATTAGAGATCATTGAAGATCTAAGCAAGGATAGTATGATTATTCGAGTATCTGATAATGGCCGAGGTATGAATAAGCAATTACGGCAATTAGTGATAGACCCTTTCATAACCACACGGACTACTCGGCGGATTGGTTTAGGGTTACCACTAATGGATATGTCTACAAAACGTTGTGGTGGGTATTTAAACATTGATTCAACGCCAGGAGAAGGTACAGTAATTGAGGCTATGTACCAACACAGCCACTTTGACAGGCCGCCAATGGGAAATTTGGTGGAAACCATAAAGAGCATACTTGTTGCTAATGCGGCATTGCAATTTTCCTATTATCATACCGTTAATAACAAGACGCTTACAGTTTCTTCCCAGGAAATATCCGATATCTTGGATGGTGTACCATTAACACAGCCGGATGTTTTGATCTGGCTACATGGATACTTGTCTGATAACATAGCCAATTTGTACGGAGGTGCTAAAGATGAAAACAATTGAAGATTTAAAACGGTTGCGCGAAGAGCTTAAAACAAAAAACAACCTGCGCCATGAAGGTGGCACACAGATAATTGTTGGCATGGGTACTTGCGGTATTGCTGCTGGAGCTAGGCAAGTAATGACTGCCGTTTTGGAAGAAGTTGCTAAACGGAAGCTTGAAGATGTTAAAGTCTGCCAGACAGGCTGTATCGGCATGTGTGAAAAAGAGGTATTGCTTGATGTTGTGCGTCCGGGTGAGCCTCGGATAACCTATGGAAGAGTTACTCCGGCGGATGTCCCCAAAATTATTGCCGAGCATGTAGTTAACGGACGCATTATAGCAGAACTTGCTGTCGGTAAAATAACGGAATAATTCTTTTATAGAGTAACAGGAGGGGATAGTATGGAACATATCAGAGCGCATGTGCTCATTTGTGCTGGTACTGGTTGTGTGTCTTCAGGCTCAAAAAAAGTGGAAGCCGCATTCCAGACAGAACTGGTCAAAAAAGGTTTAGATAAAGAAGTAAAAATTATTGAGACCGGCTGTCATGGCTTCTGTGAAATGGGGCCGTTGGTTATTATCTACCCCGAAGGGACCTTCTATGTTCGTGTACAGGAAGCCGATGTGGCCGATCTGGTAGAAACCCATCTTTATAAAGGTCGCATTGTTGAGCGATTATTATATAAAGAACCGATTTCTCATGAAAGTATTCCAAGCTACAATGAAATTTCTTTCTACAAAAAGCAGATGCGCTATGTGTTAGCCAACTGCGGTCATATCAATCCGGAAGAAATCAATGAATATATTACTGAGGGCGGTTATGAAGCCTTAGGTAAAGCTATAACGCAAATGAAGCCGGACCAAGTGGTGGAAGAAGTCAAAAAATCCGGCCTGAGAGGTCGGGGAGGCGGCGGGTTCCCGACTGGTATGAAATGGGGCTTTACTGCTGGCGCAGCAGGCACCAAGAAATATGTTGTCTGTAACGCCGACGAGGGTGACCCCGGTGCATTTATGGATCGCAGCGTACTTGAAGGCGACCCCCATCGTATCATTGAAGGTATGGCTATCTGCGGTTATGCAATTGGTGCTGACGAAGGCTATGTCTATGTCCGGGCCGAATATCCGCTGGCTATCAAACGCTTACGAGTTGCGATACAACAAGCGGAAGAACTAGGACTTTTAGGTGAAAATATTTTGGGTTCCGGCTTTAATTTCAAATTAAAAATTAAAGAAGGTGCCGGTGCCTTTGTATGTGGTGAAGAAACTGCGCTACTGGCTTCTATCGAAGGCAAACGCGGTATGCCGCGTCCGCGCCCGCCATTCCCGGCTATTTCCGGTTTGTGGGGCAAACCTACCAATATCAATAATGTTGAAACCTTTGCCAATGTGCCGCAAATCATCACTAAAGGTGCTGACTGGTATGCGTCCATCGGCACTGAGCGCAGTAAAGGCACCAAAGTATTTGCGCTCACCGGCCGTATTAACAATACCGGTTTGGCTGAAGTTCCAATGGGCATTACCATGCGCGAAATCATTTATGATATCGGCGGCGGCATTCAGGGCGGCAAAAAATTCAAGGCCGTTCAAATTGGCGGCCCGTCAGGCGGCTGTCTGCCTGAGAATAAGCTTGATCTATCGGTTGATTATGACTCGCTGATTCAAGCTGGTGCCATGATGGGTTCAGGCGGCCTTGTCGTAATGGACGAGACTACTTGTATGGTTGATGTCGCTAAATTCTTCTTAAACTTTACCCAGGCTGAGTCTTGCGGCAAATGTACTCCTTGCCGCGAAGGTACAAAACGCATGCTCGAAATCCTCACACGGATTACCGAAGGTGAAGGCCGTGAAGGCGATATCGAACTTTTGGAATCCATGGCAAAAAATATTAAGACAACTGCTCTTTGTGGTTTGGGGCAAACCGCTCCTAATCCGGTCTTGTCCACCTTGCATTATTTCCGTGACGAATATGAAGCCCATATTAAAGAGAAACGTTGTCCGGCCGGTGCATGTAACAACCTGCTGCAATATGCGATTATCGATTCCTGCAAAGGATGCGGTTTGTGCAAAAAAGTATGTCCTGCCGAGGCAATCAGTGGTGAGAAGAAAGAAAAACATGAAATTGACTTGATTAAATGTATTAAATGCGGAGCTTGTTTTGGCAAATGTCCGTTCAAATCAATTGTTAAAAGCTAAACTTGCCAGTTAACGCACGGAAATATATCCCAACCTTGATTGGGAGAAGAGAGGGTGACACGACGATGGAAATGGTTAATATAACAATCGATGGCCAGAAACTAGCTGTGCCGAAGACATCGACTGTTTTGGAAGCGGCAGCTTCAATTGGAATAAAAATTCCTACTTTATGCTATCATCCTGAATTGCGTCTGGAAGGGGCATGCAGGGTATGTATGGTACAGGTGGAAGGCGCTCGCAGTCTGGTTGCGTCTTGCGTCTATCCGGTAAATGAGGGAATGGTTGTCCGTACTAACACTGCGGATGTCAGGGAAGCGCGTAAGATGGTTGTAGAACTCTTGTTGGCCAACCATCCGACTGACTGCTTATCTTGCCAACGCAATTTAAGCTGCGAACTGCAAAATATTGCGGCTGATGTCGGTGTTAGGGAAATTCGTTTTGACGGGGAAAAGAAAAACTATCCGCTTGATAATAATAACCCGTCCTTGGTTCGTGATCAAAGCAAGTGTATCTTGTGCGGCCGCTGCATTCGTGCCTGCAGCGAGCGGCAGGGCGTACATGTTTACAGCTTTGCTAACCGGGGGTTTGATACCACAGTCGTTCCTGCCTTTGATCTGGGCTTGGATCAAGTTGCCTGTACCTATTGCGGTCAATGCGCAGCTGTTTGTCCGACAGGCGCCATTGTTGAAAAAGACGATACTCAGGCTGTATGGGATGCCCTCAGTGATTCGACAAAACATGTAATTGTTCAGACCGCGCCGGCTGTGCGGGTAGCTCTTGGCGAAGCACTTGATTTACCCAATGGCTCCATTGTTACCGGTAAAATGGTAGCTGCTTTAAAACGGTTAGGTTTTGATAGGGTTTTTGATACAAACTTCTCGGCTGACCTTACTATTTGGGAAGAAGGATCAGAACTTATTGAGCGACTGACTAATGGCGGTACACTGCCGATGATTACTTCCTGCAGCCCAGGCTGGGTTAATTTTATTGAATTAAAATACCCGGATTTGTTAGATCATTTGTCAACTGCCAAGTCGCCGCAACAGATGTTTGGCGCTGTGGCCAAAACTTATTATGCGGAAAAAGTCGGTATTGATCCGAAAGATATTGTTTCAGTATCGATTATGCCGTGCACAGCTAAAAAAGCCGAGGCAGCCCGTCCTGAAATGAATTCCAGCGGCTACCAGGATGTCGATTATGTGTTGACAACCCGGGAATTAGGTCGGATGATTCGTGAAGCAGGTATTTCCTTTGGTAATTTGGAGGAAGCCCAGTTTGATAATCCGCTTGGTATTGGTTCTGGTGCCGGCGTTATCTTTGGTGCTACCGGCGGTGTAACTGAAGCGGCTCTTCGAACAGTTGCCAAACTGGTGTCAGGCAAAGAACTTGAGAATATCGAGTTTGAGGCAGTTCGTGGGATGAATGGTATCAAAGAAGCGACAGTTCAGTTAAAAGAAGGATTGAGCGTTAAGGTTGCAATTGCGCATACCTTGGCTAATGCGCGCGTTATGCTGGATAAAATCCGCGCCGGTGAAGCCGATTATCAATTCATCGAAATTATGGCTTGTCCTGGTGGATGTTCAGGTGGCGGCGGCCAGCCGATAATTACCTCACCGGAAAAGCGGCAGAATCGTATGAATGCTATTTATGAGTGCGATAGATGTTCGGAAATTAGAAAATCGCATGATAATCCGGCAGTTAAAGAACTATATGATACTTGGCTTGGAAAACCGCTTGGTGAGAAATCTCACCACCTTCTCCATACTCACTATCACAAACAAGATAAGTGCTAAAAGACAAAGAGCCGTGCTGGAACTTTTACGTTTCAGTACGGCTCCTTTTTTCTGATTTGTATTTACTTTTCACATAAAATAAGATAATATGTGAAAGGATATACAAATTAGGCGGATTTGAAATAAGTTAGCAGGAAATTTGCCTGCAAGTGAGAATGTAACACTTATAACTAAACATGGGCTGCTTTTTTTGAGCGGTGACTAATGCTAGGGAGAGTTGTTGATGAAAGAAAGTAAAGAGAATGCGGTAATTTCAAAAGCAACTATTGACCGGTTGCCATTATACTATCGTACACTTAAGCTCAGCCAAGAAGAAGGCATAGAAATCATATCTTCTGATGAACTTGGCAGGAAGATTGGCGTCACTCCTGAACAAATACGTAAAGACTTATCGGCGTTCGGTGAGTTCGGCAAAAAAGGTGTAGGTTATTATGTTCGGGAACTTATGCGTAATATTGGTGAAATACTTGGCTTAAACCGCCAGTGGAATATTGCTATCGTTGGTGTCGGGCATATGGGCTGGGCTTTGGCGAATTATGCGAATTTTTCGTCGCAGGGTTTTGTGCTGCAGGCGATTTTCGACATTGATCCTGATAAGATTGGTCGCTATATTAATGAAATTGAAATCTTCCATATTGATAAGATCAAAGAGGTTGTTGCAAGCCGTGATATCCAGATCGGCATCATAACCGTGCCGGCTGAACATGCTCAAAGTACTGCAACCAACTTAGTTGAAGCCGGAATTAAAGGCATTTGGAATTTTGCGCCGATGAAAGTTAACGTTCCGCCAAATGTGCATATTGTGAGTGAAGATTTATCGGTGGGCTTAAGCAGCATTTCCTACTATCTTTCGCGACAAAACGGATAATTTGAAAAAAAATTAAAATTTTGAAAAAAATAAGCAGGATTTTAATATTTGATGTTGAATATTGGAACTAAGTAAGGTTGAAAAATGTAATAATAGCAGAATTTGTACTATATAGATAGGCTGCGGTTATTACCGCTAACTAAAAGTATAGTTCGTATTACGCTCTTATGATCTGTTGCCTGAACCGTAATGGATGTCTAGTAAGTGCGCACCTAGGTTTATTTTGTCATATCGAAATAAGCCCATAGGTGCTTTTTTATTGTGAATATGCAGAATAAGAATATTTTCTGTCATAATTCTAACAATAACAACTAGGTGGGCATGCTATGTTACATTACATAGTGAATTCGAAGGGAGAGTACGCAATGATTGACATTAAAGATCGTGTCAGGAACAAGGCTCTGCAAGCAAAAATTGCAAGTGCAGAAGAAGCGGCTGCCAGCATTAAGCCGGGGATGAATATTGGTACTAGCGGATTTACACCTGCAGGCTATCCCAAGGCAGTACCAATGGCTTTGGCTGAGAGAATGAAGCAGGAAAATTTCAAAGTAAACCTTTGGACAGGTGCTTCCGTAGGAAAAGAACTCGACGGTGCACTGGCTTCAGCAAATGGCATTAACAAAAGGCTACCATATCAAACAAACAATGATATTAGAAAAGCCATTAATGCCGGTGCTATCCAGTATACTGACCTTCATCTAAGCCATGTGGCGCAAATGTCTCGTTATGGTTATCTCGGTGGTAAAGTGGATGTGGCTATTGTTGAGGCTTGTGCGATAACAGAAGAAGGTCATATCGTACCTACCACATCGCTGGGCAATTCAGCTTCCTTTATTCAAAGCGCTGATTTTGTTATTGTTGAAATCAATACAACTCAACCGCTTGAACTTGAAGGCATGCATGATGTGTATGTTCCACTTGATCCTCCCAATCGTCAGCCAATTCCGCTTGTAAAAGCAGATGACCGTATTGGTACTCCTTATATTCCGTGCAGCCCTGAAAAAATTGCTTATATAGTTCCTTGTGATATAAAAGATGATGTGCGTCCGCTGGCTGCTATTGATGATGATGCTAAAGCTATGACCGGTCATTTAATTAACTTCTTAAAAGAAGAAATCAAAGCTGGTCGCATGCCTGAAAATCTGTTGCCGCTGCAATCAGGTGTAGGTTCGGTAGCTAATGCTGTTGTTGCCGGCCTGGCTGACTCTGAATTCGAAAACCTGACCGTTTATACCGAAGTAATTCAAGACGGCATGTTTGATTTGATTGATGCCGGTAAATTAACCTTTGCATCAGGTACTTCCATTACTCCTTCACCAGATGGATTAAAACGGTTATATGACAATATCGGTGAATACCGCAAAAAGATTATCCTGCGGCCACAAGAAATTGCCAACAGCCCGGAAGTTGCCCGTCGTCTTGGGGTAATTGCCATGAATACTGCTATAGAACTTGATATTTATGGACATGTAAACTCCACTCATATCATGGGTACCAAGATGATGAACGGTATTGGCGGCTCAGGCGACTTTGCCCGCAATGCTTATCTGACCTTCTTCTTCTCTAATTCTGTTGCTAAAAATGGCGACATTTCCTCAATTGTTCCGATGTGCTCGCATTTTGACCACACCGAACATGATATTGACGTATTTATTACCGAACGCGGTGTGGCTGATGTCCGCGGTTTAAGCCCCAAAGAGCGGGCACGCGTTATTATCAAAAATTGTGCGCATCCTGATTACCAGCCAATGCTTATGGATTATCTTGAGCGGGCTGAAAAAGCTACAGGCAATGCTCATACTCCGCATATTATCAATGAAGCCCTCTCGTGGCATACTCGCTTCCTGGAAACAGGCAGTATGAAAATAAAATAGAAAAACGGCCTTGTGCTAGTTTTTCGCACGTACTTCTACTACATACTTAAAAGGAGGAATTAGAACAATGTGCACAGCTAATACCGATAGCTTGAAACAAAAAATGGCTGAGTACACCGGCAAGGTGGAAAAATCTCTGGCCAAATTCCCAGAGCGCAAAAACCTTCCTTACAACAGGCTTTACACTCCGCTTGATATCGAAGGTGTTGACTATGAGAAGGATCTAGGTTTCCCTGGTCAATATCCATTTACCCGCGGTGTACAACCTACCATGTATCGCAGCCGTTTCTGGACCATGCGTATGTATGCTGGTTTCTCAACTGCCGAAGAGTCCAACAAACGTTATCGTTATCTCTTAGAGTCAGGCGGCACCGGCTTATCCTGCGCGTTTGACTTACCAACACAAATTGGTTATGACTCTGATGATCCCATTTCTGAAGGTGAAGTTGGTAAAGTAGGCGTGGCCATCGACTCCTTGGCTGATATGGAAATCCTGTTCGACAGCATTGATCTTGGTAAAGTATCTACTTCCATGACTATCAATGCACCGGCTTCTGTACTGCTTGCCATGTACATTGCGGTTGCTGAAAAGCAAGGCGTTAGCCCGGATAAACTTAACGGTACTATCCAGAACGATATTCTTAAAGAATATGCTGCTCGTGGTACTTACATTTTCCCGCCTAAGCCTTCCATGCGTCTTATCACCAATATTTTCGAATATTGCTCCAAAAATGTTCCTAACTGGAACACAATTTCAATCTCGGGTTATCATATCCGTGAAGCTGGTTCTACCGCTTCGCAGGAAATCGCATTCACTATCGCTGACGGTATTGCCTATGTTGATGCCGCAATTAAAGCTGGCCTGAATGTTGACGATTTCGCCGGACGTTTATCCTTCTTCTGGAACGCTCACAACAACGTACTTGAAGAAGTAGCCAAATTCCGTGCTTCCCGTCGCGTATGGGCAAAAGTAATGAAAGAGCGTTTTGGCGCTACCAACCCGAAATCATGGATGCTGCGTGTGCACACCCAGACTGCAGGTTCGATGCTCACTGCTCAACAGCCTGAGAACAACGTTGTTCGTGTTGCTCTGCAGACTGCAGCTGCCGTACTTGGTGGAACCCAGTCTCTGCATACTAACTCCAAAGACGAAGCTTTGGCTCTGCCTACTGAAGACTCAGTACGCGTTGCTCTTCGTACCCAACAAATCGTGGCTTATGAAAGCGGCTTAGCTGATGTTGTTGACCCACTTGCTGGTTCTTACTACATTGAAGCCATGACTAACCAAATTGAGAAAGAAGCCTGGGAATATATCAGCAAAATTGATGATATGGGCGGCGCTGTTGTTGCTATCGAAAAAGGCTACATTCAGCGTGAAATTCAAGAAAGTGCCTATAAATGGCAAATGGATGTGGAAAACAAACAACGTGTTATCGTTGGTGTTAACCAATTCCAAATCGAAGAGAAACCAGTTGAAGGCTTGCTGCGCGTTGACGCTTCTGTTGGCGAACTGCAAAAGAAAAAGCTGGCTGATCTGCGTGCACGCCGTGACAACGCTGCAGTACAAGCAAAACTTGCTGCACTGGAAACTGGCTGCAAAGACGAAAATGCTAACCTTATGCCGCTCATTCTTGATGCGGTTAAGGCCTATGCAACCCTTGGTGAAATCTGCGGCGTAATGCGCAAAGTATTCGGCGAATACGAAGCGCATGTAAGCCTATAAGCTGAGAAGGAGGGACAACGATGGAAAAACGTATTAGAGTATTGGTAGCAAAGCCTGGCCTGGACGGTCATGACCGCGGCGCCAAAGTCGTAGCCCGCGCTCTCCGCGATGCCGGTTTTGAGGTAATTTATACTGGCCTTCGCCAGACTCCGGAGCAAATTGTGGAAGCTGCTCTTCAAGAAGACGTAAATGTTGTAGCATTAAGCTTATTATCAGGTGCTCATAATCACCTGTTCCCGAAAATCGTTGAATTATCCAAACAAAAAGGTATGAGTGATGTACTGATTGTTGGCGGCGGTGTTATTCCTGATGCCGACATTCCTGGCCTGAAAGCAGCCGGCGTATCTGAAGTATTTACTCCTGGTACACCGACAAGCAGCATTGTTGAATTCATTAAAGCTAACGTAAAATAATAGCTTGCCATTGTGTAATATGTAGGTGAAAAAAATGGATATCGTTGAACAAGTGCTGGCAGGGTCCAAACGGGCCCTTGCCCGCGCCATCACCGCAGTGGAAAATGAATATGAGGAAGCTGCTGCAATTATGCAGCAGCTCTATCCTCACACCGGCAGAGCTCATGTTATTGGTATAACCGGCCCCCCGGGTGCCGGCAAAAGTACCCTTACTGACAAGCTGGCCAAAGAGTACCGCAGTCAAGGTAAGACTGTAGGAATTATTGCTGTAGACCCGACAAGCCCTTTTTCTGGTGGTGCCATACTGGGTGACCGGATTCGGATGAATGAACTTACTTTAGATGAAGGCGTGTTCATTCGCAGCATGGGAACCAGAGGCAGCTTGGGCGGATTATCCAGAAAAACGGCAGAAACAGTCAAAATCCTGGATGCTGCGGGAAAAGACGTTATATTTATTGAAACCGTAGGTGTGGGGCAGTCTGAAGTTGATGTTATCAAAGCAGCAGATACTACTATTGTTGTATTAGTGCCAGGTCTTGGCGATGATATCCAGGCCATTAAGGCCGGTATCTTAGAAATAGCTGATATATTTGCCATCAACAAAGCTGACCGCGAGGGCGTAGATCGTCTAAATACCGAGATTGAAATGATGCTTGAATTAAATCAAACTATGGTTGACTGGCGGCCCCCGGTAAAGCGTACTGTCGCAAGTAAGGGAGAAGGCATTACCGAGTTAATTGATGCCATTGAAGAACATATCAGTTATTTGCAAAAATCTGGTCAACTTTCTATTCGACGCACTGAACGCACTAAAAACGAACTACTGGCTTTGCTTGACGAACGAATTGGCCGCTATATATTAGAACATGTTACCCGCGGCGGAGAGTTTGATGCTATTGTAGCAGCGGTTGAGAAACGGGAAAAAGATCCTTATACCGTTGTTACCGATATGCTGCGCCAAGTATTACGCTAAAAAGATTCCTAAAATCATTAGGAATTTATAGTACCTGATATTGAAGTGTGATATCATATATGAGGATTGGCTTAATCAATCAAATTTGTAACAGGAGGTATAACTATGAGTGTGAATGCTCGTAAATTCCAGGTTCTTCGTGTCGATCATATCGGAATTGCCGTAAAAGACATGGAACAAGCCAAAAAGTTTTACACTGATGTCCTTGGAATGACAGCTATGGGTGAAGAAGTTGTTGAACAACAAAAAGTTAAAGTTTGCTTCATCCCTTGCGGCGACAGCGAAGTAGAACTATTGGAATCAACTTCCCCAGATGGCCCGGTTGCTAAATTCATTGAAAAAAATGGCGAAGGCATCCAACACGTGGCTCTGCGGGTTGACAACATTGAGGCTGCACTTGCTGATCTCAAAGAACAAGGCGTTCGTTTAATTGACGAAACTCCTCGTTATGGTGCCGGCGGTGCCAGCATTGCTTTTGTTCATCCGAAAGCTACCGGTGGTATTTTATTAGAACTGTCTGAACGCAAGTAATCCCCAAGTAACGGAGGTGTTTTTCTAAATGGCTACAATCCAGGAAAAAATTGCTGACCTGAAAAAACGCCAAGAGAAAGTTTTATTAGGTGGCGGTCAAAAGCGTATTGACAAGCAACATGAAAGCGGTAAACTTACTGCTCGTGAGCGCATTGAAAAGCTTTTGGATCAGGGAACTTTTGTTGAATTAGATCAATTTGTTGCTCACCGTTGCACCAACTTTGGCATGGAGAAAGTAGAATCTCCGGGCGAAGGTGTTGTAACTGGTTATGGTACGGTTGACGGTCGTTTGGTATATGTATTTGCACAAGATTTCACTGTAATTGGTGGTTCTCTGGGCGAAATGCATGCCAACAAAATCGTTAAAGTACAAAAACTGGCTCTGAAAATGGGTGCGCCGTTAATTGGTATTAACGATTCCGGTGGTGCTCGTATTCAAGAAGCGGTAGATGCATTGTCCGGCTACGGCAAAATCTTCTATGAGAATACCCTGGCATCAGGTGTTATTCCTCAGATTTCCGTAATCATGGGACCATGCGCCGGCGGTGCCGTTTATTCTCCGGCACTTACCGACTTTATCTACATGGTTCAAAACACCAGCCAAATGTTTATTACCGGTCCGGCTGTTATCAAATCAGTTACGGCTGAAGAAGTAACTGCTGAGCAATTGGGCGGCGCTATGACTCATAACTCGACTTCGGGTGTGGCTCATTTCGCTACTGCAAATGATGATGAGTGCATGCAGCAAGTACGTTATCTGTTAGGCTTCCTGCCAAGCAATAATCTGGATGATGCTCCGATTGTTGATACTGGTGATGATGCTAACCGTATGGATGATGGTCTTAACACACTGTTACCTGACAACCCCAATCAGCCATACAACATGAAGGACGTCATCAAGTCAGTTGTTGACAATGGTGAGTTCTATGAAGTACATGCCCATTACGCACAAAACATCATCACTTGTTTTGCACGTTTTGACGGACAACCAGTAGGTATTATTGCCAATCAGCCGAATGTAATGGCCGGTTGCCTTGATATCAATGCTTCTGACAAGTCTTCCCGCTTTATCCGTTTCTGCGATGCATTCAACCTGCCATTAGTTAACCTTGTTGACGTTCCTGGCTTCTTGCCTGGCACTGACCAAGAATATGGCGGCATTATTCGTCATGGTGCGAAAATGCTGTATGCATACTCGGAAGCTACTGTTCCTAAGATTACTGTCATTACACGTAAAGCCTATGGCGGTTCTTATCTGGCTATGTGCTCCCAAGACTTGGGTGCCGATCAGGTATTGGCTTGGCCAAGTGCTGAAATTGCGGTTATGGGACCTGCTGGCGCTGCTAATATCATCTTCCGTGGTGATGAAGACGCTGCAGCCAAAACTGCAAAATACGTGGAAGATTTTGCAACCCCGTATAAAGCGGCAGAACGTGGTTTCGTTGATCAGGTTATCGAACCGAAAGAAACCCGTCCGCGGATTATTACTGCGCTCAACATGTTAGCCAGCAAGCGCGAACAGCGTCCGGCTAAAAAGCACGGCAATATTCCGTTATAATTCTCTCGCTGATACTTTCATAGGGAAAGAAAGGGGATAGTTAACGTGGGCTTTTTAGATTCCTTATTCGGTAAGCCCGAACCGCCTAAAGCTAAGAAGAAAAAAAGACCTGTTGCGGTTGCAACTGAAACAGCAGATGCTGGGGTTGTCGAAGCAGAAGGCATTAGTCCGGAAGTTATTGCTGCCATTACTGCCAGCATTTATGCAATGATGGGAACAGGCGCTTTAGCTGTCAGGATTAGTCGTACCAGTAATCAATGGGCAAATGTTGGACGCCAGAAAGTAATGGATAATCGTCAGTTTGCCTAATCGAAATATGAACACCATCAATGAATGGAGGTCCGTTAGAATGAAAAAATTTAATGTTACCGTTAATGGCAATACTTATGAGGTAGAAGTTGAAGAAGTAGGCGGCGCCGTTGCCGCTCAACCACGTGCCGCCGCTCCGGCTGCTGCACCTGCTGCCGCACCTGCTGCTGCACCTGCTCCTAAAGCCGCTGCTCCTGCACCGGCAGCTGTTGCCGCTGGTGATACCCCGATAACTGCTCCAATGCCTGGCAAAGTA
>JAGGAB010000065.1 GCA_017889705.1 Bacillota bacterium
GAAGGGAGTGAAAGCTGTCCGGTGGCGTCCTGGGTTGTTGCCAAGTGATGTACTAACTGTACCAGGGATAGCGGTTAATCAATTTCAATATACAAAAATTACGTAATTTGAGGAGGTCTGTCATGCTAACAGTATTAGGCTATGCAATGATTATTGTATTTTTGGTACTATTGACCAAAAGAAAATTAAATGTGTTTGCAGCTCTCATTCTTGTTCCTATCGTATTTGGTGTTGCAGCCTGTCTGGTTTTGGACAAAGACTTATTGTTAATATTGGACTGGGTTAAAAATGGGGTTTTCTATACGGTTAATCCTACAACCAAAGCTGTGAAAATGGGTGTTATTTCCGGGCTTGTTTTAATACTATTTGCCATTTTATATTTTGGAATCATGCTGAAGTCCGGTTTGTTTGATCCACTGTGTATTTACTTCATAAAGAAAGCCAAAGGTGATCCGCTTAAAATTGCACTTGCAACTGTCATGGTTGCCAGCATGGTTACCCTTGACGGCGATACTACGACTACCATTGTTGTTTGCACCTCGGCGTTACTGCCTTTATGGAAACGGATGGAGATGAAGTTATCCTATCTGGCGATCTTGATTACCATGCCAATCGGCATATTCAATCAGTTGCCATGGGGCGGTCCTCTGGTTGCTAACGCCACTGCCCTGGGTGTCGAAATGGGGCCTTTATTTACCAAAATTCTTCCCGGTATGATCGTTGCAGAAATTTATGTAATTTTTGCTGCCTATTTAATCGGCAAAAAAGAAAGAGCAAGACTTAACTACGATCCAGCTCAGGCAAATCTGGTCACACCTGAACACATTGAAGAGATGGTTTCCTCAGTAAAAAATTTCGAGCCGGATTTCAAGCGTCCCCAGTATTTCTTCTTCAATCTCTGTTTGACAATTATTTTGGTAGGTATGCTGATTGCCGGTATTGGGCATGGCGGCATTCTGTTTATGATCGGGTCAGCTATCGCTCTTGCTGTTAACTATGGACTTGAGGAACAACTGGAGTTAATGAGAAACTGTGCGTCTGACGTTTTGATCCCGTCACTGGCAACCTTTGCCGCAGGCGCCTTTACCGGTATATTAGGCAGCAGCGGCATGTCAACGGCAATCGCCAAGAGCATTATCGCGATTATTCCACAGTCAATTGGTGTCCATATGGCTCCGCTGTATGCGATTATTGCCGCTCCGGCCATTTGCTTCTTACCGCAAGATGCTTTCTACTTTGGTATTGCCGCAATCATCGCACCGGTAGCTGGTCAATTAGGTATTTCCACTGAACAAACCGCAGTAGCCTCGATGGTGGGGCAGGCTTTCCGTCTGGCAAGTCCGGTTATTCCAGCGCTTTATCTATTGTGCGAACGCACCAATATGAACTTTGTTGATTACCAAAAACTATTTTTCTATTGGACTTGGCCGATACTTTTCATCTATTTATTCATGCATACAATAACAGGCGCAATGCCATTTTAAATAACTCACATAAATTTAGGGAGGTATACCATGAACAAGGAACAAATGATCCAATCTATGACAGATACCATGGCCAAATTTACCGGTTATATGGGAAAGCGGCTGCCTGATGATGTTATGGGCAAACTGAAAGAACTCAGAGCCCAGGAAGATACCTATCTGGCAAAAGTAGTATATGACTCCATGTTTGAAAATCAGGAAATCGCCGATAAGTTAGACCGTCCCTGTTGCCAGGATACCGGCGTAATCCAGTATTATGTCAAAGCCGGGGCAGAGTTTCCACTGCTGGGAAACCTTCAGGACATTTTAAGAAATGCTGTGCTGGGAGCAACGAAAGCTGCGCCGCTGCGCCATAACGCGGTAGAAATTTTCAAAGAAAAAAATACTGGCAATAACACCGGTGAGCGTGTTCCGATTGTTAACTGGGACATTATTCCTAATTCTGACAGTGTAGAAATCGAAGTATATATGGCAGGCGGTGGCTGTAGCCTGCCAGGACAGGGCAAAACCTTAATGCCAGGCGAGGGTTATGAAGGCGTTGTTAAATTTGTTTTTGATGTAATGACTTCCTATGGGATTAACGCTTGTCCGCCGCTTTTGGTTGGTATTGGTATCGCCGGCTCCATCGAAGTGGCGGCTACTCTCTCCAAAAAAGCCTTGTTCCGGACGATCGGTTCACGCCATCATGACGAACGCGGTGCAGAGATGGAGCAACTCATTGAAAAAGGACTCAACGATATCGGTATTGGACCACAAGGGTTATCAGGCAAGAATTCCGTTATGGGTGTTCATATTGAATCAGCAGCCCGTCATCCGTCTACCATCAGTGTAGCTGTGTCTGTTGGCTGTTGGGCACACAGAAGAGGCACAATTCGCATTAACCAAGATATGTCCTACGAAATCATTTCACATAAGGGGGTAACACTGTGAAGAAAGTTTTAACAACTCCGATTAAGAATGAAGATCTTGAAAACATCACAGCCGGCGACGTGGTTTACCTTGATGGGTATTTGATTACCTGCCGTGACGTAGCCCATCGCCGTTTAATTGAATTGGGAAGAGAGCTGCCTGTTGACTTGAATGGTCTGGCTATATTTCACGCTGGCCCCATTGTTGCCAAGGATGATGCCGGCAAATGGCAGATGATTTCGATTGGACCTACCACCAGCATGCGGATGGAAAAGTTTGAAAAAGAGTTCATTGCCCAGACCGGTGTTAAACTAATTATCGGCAAAGGCGGAATGGGGCCGGAAACCATGGAAGGCTGTAGGACGCTTAAGGCGTTGCACGCTGTATTCCCTGGTGGCTGCGCAGTGTTGGCAGCCACCGAAGTCGAAGAAATCGAAAGAGTAGAGTGGGAAGACTTAGGTATGCCAGAGTCTTTATGGGTTTCCCGGGTCAAGAATTTTGGTCCGCTCATTATCTCAATTGATACCAAAGGCAATAACCTTTTCGAAAAAAACAAAGCCTTATTTAACGAAAGAAAAGGACCGATTGTCGAAGATATCTGCAAACAGGTAAAATATATTAAGTAAAACAGCTAAGGGAGGCCTTGATTGGAGGCCTCCCTTATTATTTATTCTAATAAATGTTATCTCGCAGACCTGGGGACTTGAATAAAATAGTCCCAAAACCGTAGCCAATAAAATGCTGAAAGAAAGTTCAGACAAATTAAATGTGAAAATAGTAACCAACAGAGAGGGGAAATTGGACGAATTGCCGAAGTAGTACCAATACGCTAAGCATAGTAATAGATACGGAATGGGGAATCCATATTTTTGAATGGAGTTGATAGTATGGACAAACAAGTAATTTCCCAGCTTGCACGAGAAATCTATTCCGCTGAGAAAAGCTGCCAGCCAATGGAAACAATTACTGCTCGTTATCCGGATTTGACCAACGAAGAGGCATATCAAATACAATTGGCCGGCATGAACATGAGAATTGCGGACGGACATATTCTCGTAGGCAAAAAAATCGGGCTTACCAGTAAAGCCATGCAAGCGGCAATGGGGGTATATGAGCCTGATTATGGCTATATCACCGACCGGATGATGGTGCTGGAAGGAGAACCTATATCGCTGGGAAATGTTATTGCGCCCAAAGTGGAAGCCGAAATTGCGTTTGTGCTAAAAGAAGGGCTTATCGGGCCAAGTGTTACGCTGCCCCAGGTGCTTAAGGCAACTGCCGGAATTATGCCGGCGTTTGAAATTATTGATACCCGCATGAAAGACTGGAATATCAAAATTCAGGACAGCATTGCTGATGCAGCTTCCATCGGTCGTATTGTACTCAGCGGCGCTCTTGTCCCTGTTGAAAATCTGGACCTGCGCTATATGGGATTGGTATTGGAAAAAAACGGTGAAGTAGTGGCGACTGCTGCCGGGGCTGCGGTGCTCGGGCATCCTGCTAATGCAGTTGTCTGGCTGGCTAATAAACTGGCGCAGTATGGTATTGCGCTAAATGCCGGTGAAATTATTATGTCAGGTTCACTCACTGCTGCGTGTCCGGTTGCAGCCGGAGATAATATGCGGGCTACCTTTGACGGCTTGGGAACAGTGGGTGTGCGGTTTGTAAAGTAGAATTGCTGTGACATGATTTTTTTAGCGTAGTCATTATAGTGTCATTACATAGTTACGGCAATAAGTTAAAATGAACAGATGTAGAGCTGTCTAATAATAAAAGAGAGACTAATATGCGTGCGTTTAAAAAATGAGAATAATTATAAAGGCGCATTAGCATGTCGAAGGGCGTTTAATAGCTCATTTGAATTTATTGGGCTTGTGCCGATTTTGGCAACGACAATTCCTGCAGCTAGATTTGCGATTTTAACAGCCGTGCAACTATCTATTACTCCTGCAAGCATAAGGCGCGAGTAGGTATATGAACAACCCCAGAATCATTAACAAAACTCAGGCCTTTCTCGGACCGTGTTACCAGGACATTCTTTATATTGAAATATTCCCTGACTTTGAGGGCATGGTGGTATATTGCATCATTACTATTGTTAATATGACAACAAAGTACCGTACTTAATTCTTTAATATTAGGGGTAATATAATCCGCTCCCTGGTATTTACTCCAATCTTGGCCTTTAGGATCAACAATTGTAGGGATATTTAGCCGCTGACATTCATTAATGATAGTTTTACATACTGTGGGAGTGCAGACGCCTTTATCATAATCTGAGACAATAACGATATTTACGTCTTGTGACAAAGCAGCTAATACCCGTTTTAATAAGCGTTTTTCTTCATGTTCCGTTAAGGGTATGACTTCTTCAAAATCCAGTCGGGCGATCTGCTGATGGTTTGCAATAATTCTAGTCTTGGTGATTGTTGGTCGATTGCTTTTGAAAATTCCCGAGCATTCAATATTATGCATACTCATAAGCTGTTGGAGTTGTTGGCGATTATCGTCGTCTCCGGTTACGCCGGACAATAATACCTGACATCCGAGTTGTGCCAAATTACTAGCTACATTACCAGCCCCACCTAATGTTTTTATTTCTTTTGCAACTTTGACAATCGGTACAGGTGCTTCCGGTGAAATACGGTTAACATTCCCCCAATAATAGATGTCCAGCATAACATCGCCAATGACAAGAACCTTGCATGCAGATACTTCAGACAACAAGAAATGCTCAATCTGACTTATCTGGTTATGCATTATTGAATACTTCATTAACAAATTCGCAAACTATGTGACCGATTAAAATGTGTGCTTCTTGTATCCGGGGTGCTGTATTACAGGGAACCTGAATACACAAATCACAACTGTTTTTTAGCATACCACCATCATGGCCAGTAAGACCTATTGTTACAGCTCCTATTTCCTGGGCCAAGTGCATGGCTTGAATTATATTTTCACTATTGCCGGAGGTAGACAGACCAATCACTATATCTCCTGCAGTAACTAATGCGGCTATCTGTCTAGTAAAAATAGTATTAAAACCATAATCATTGCCTACTGCCGTTAGTATTGAGGTATCGGTTGTTAATGCTATTGCGGGTAACCCTTTGTGGATTCTTTGGAAGCCGCCGATAAATTCTGCTGCTAAGTGCTGGCAATCAGCTGCGCTGCCACCATTACCCATAAGGTATAATCGGTTTCCGCGTTTAAGTCCGGTAATGCACAATTCGGCAAAAAGTTGTATATCGCCTAAGCCGGTATGATGCAGCTTTTCGATAATAGAAAGATGCTCTGAAATAATCGTAGATATCATCATGTCACTTTGCTCCTATGTATGCCTAATATTGTTTAATTAGTCCAAGATTGGTAATAAAATCAAATAAATTTTCTTCATTAAATAAATAGCCTCTGATACCAGCTGCGGCAGCTGCTTGCAAATCGGTATTTTTATCTCCGACTAAAAAAGATTTATTTTTATCTAACGACCACCCTGCAAAGGCCTGTTGGATAAGTCCGGGCATTGGTTTGCGGCAATCACAGGCTTTACGGTATTGCTGATGTTTTGCCTCTTGATGGTGCGGACAATAATAAAAGGCATCAATATGAGCTTTTTGGGTGGCTAATTGAGCATTCATCCATGTATGAAGCTGCTGTACTTCAAATTCTGAATAGTAACCCCGTGCTACACCGCTTTGATTGGTAATTACAAAGACTAAATAATTGGCGGTATTGAACAACTTAATAGTTTGAATTGCGCCGTCAATCCAACGGAAATCTTCCGGACGATAAACAAAACCGGAATCTACGTTGAGTACGCCATCACGGTCAAAAAAAACGGCTGGGCGACTATATTGTTCTAAAGAAACGATCGGGGTTTCTTTAGTATAAGTTGCAGATGGCGTAGTTTTAGTTTCGGCGGGGGAGGTTTTCATAGCAGCGTACACTCTCCGGTTCAGTTTATAAAAGGAATACCATCTAACATTAGTTTCTCTATTGTTAGATGGTATTTCATTGTAGAATTATGTGTTCATTTCACAAGGGTAACCTGGAAACGATTTGTTAAAACAAATTACAAATTAAATTATATCTATATTTTATATAGTAGTTGTTATAATTGTGTTAATTCTGCCATTTAATTACAGTGATGTCTGAAAAATGATCGTATTTTATTAGAAATTCATAAATTTGAAATTTGTGGGAAAAACATGTTCGTTTACGTGTATAATAAAATAGTATACATATCTTGCTAGAGAGAGGACCAATAATGGAGAAGTATTTAACTGCCAAAAAATACTTAGATCTTGGGATAAAACTGACTATGGAAGAAGACTTTGAAAATGCCATTACCGCTTTTTGCGCAGCCATTAAGTTGAATTCAAAATATGCGGCGGCTTATAATAATTTGGGCTTGGTTTTAAAAAAAACAAGACGACTCCAGGAAGCGGAGGCTTGTTTTTGTCGAGCTATCGAACTGAAACCTAGTGATTCATATGCTTATAATAATCTCGGTTTAGTATTAATGGATTTGGGTGATTTGCAGAAGTCTGAGGCATGTTTCCGCAAAGCTATCCAAATAAGGCCTAATCAAGGGGAAATATATAGCAATTTGGGGACTATTTTAGAGCAAACAAACCAATTTGCAGAAGCTAAGACCGCTTACTATCAAGCGGTCGAGTTGAATCCAAACTATCCGGAAGCTCATTATAATCTTGGCACTTTTTTGCGTGTAACAAAACAAATGGAAGATGCCGAGCGTTATCTTCGACAGGCTGTTGCTTTACGTTCGGATTACTGGGAAGCCGATTTGGCTCTTGCAAATTTATATTTGTTACAAGGCAATTTTAGCAGTGGGTGGGAGAAGTTTGAAAAGTTACGACAAAAGAGATGTGGTGATACCTACTTTACTACTCCCAAATGGAATGGGGAAGATTTAACCGGGCGAAGTATTTTACTATATTGGGAATACGGATTTGGGGATACTATACAATTCATTAGGTACGCGCAAAAAGTAGAAAAGCTTGCAGCTAAAACAAGTATATGGGTTCAAAAACCGCTTGAACGCTTGAGCTCAGTTGCATTTCCCAATAGTACTGTTTATAGTGGAGAATGTCCACGGCAAGACGCGTATGATTATGTCTGTTCCTTGCTTAGTCTTCCGGTTATATTTAATACCTGCAATGCCACCGTTCCTCAGCCTGCTCCATATCGTTTGGCTAGCCAAGCGATTTCTGCCGATTGGCATAATTTGTTGGCGAAAACAGACAAGGGTACTGACTATCGGGTTGGTGTGGTTTGGGCCGGACACCCCAAACATCTTAACAACTCAAGACGGTCAATACCCTTTCACGTTTTTAGGAATTTGCTTAGTGTTCCAGAAATAAACTGGATTAGTCTGCAAGTTGGACTTAGAGCGGAAGACTTAGCGGAAACAACGTATCATGTAACTGATGTTTCAAACAGCATTACTGATTTCATGGATACTGCAGGATTGATAGAAACTCTTGATCTAGTGATAACTGTAGATACTTCTGTTGCACATTTAGCTGGAACTATGGGCAAAAAGACATGGGTGCTTTTGCCGTTTGACCCCGATTGGCGTTGGCAGCTGGCACGGGATGATAGCCCTTGGTATTCTGCAATCAAACTTTTTCGTCAGCGGCGGCCGGGTGATTGGCGGGAAGTAATAGGCAGAGTTAAAATGGCTTTGCTTGAGGAACGGAGCAATTCAATTCCATCATGATGGTTTAAGGTACAAGTATAAGATGAACTATAATTTAAAGGAAAGTTCTTGTAATTATTTTACCGGGGAGGCGAAATTTGCAGTTTGTCAAATGAAACTATGAAGTCAGAAATTAAAGGAAATCAGCAACAGCTCTCTGAGCTTAGACAAGCTATTAAAGAAAATCCCTATTCTTACGAAGCTTATTATAATCTCGGCAGTAGGCTGTGTGATAAGGGGCTATTCTCTGAGGCTGCTGATATGCTTCGCAAAGCTATTAAATTGAACCCTGATCTTCCAAGGACTTACAATAAACTGGGAGTTGTATTGCAAAAAGCAAATATGTTTCAGGAAGCCGCAGAACTGTTTACGTGGGCCGTCAAATTAAAGCCCACTTATATTCAGGCGTTAAATAACCTCAGTACGGCATTGCTGCGAACAAATAGATTGGATGAAGCGGAAGAATGTTTGCGGCAGGCGCTAAAGCTAGACCCCCAATATGCGAAAGCATATAATAACTTAGGGATGGTCTTGGAAGGCAAGCAGTGCTATGATGAAGCATTAGTGTGTTTTAGAAAAGCTATCATATTAAACCCTAATGATGCTGTAACCTATACTAATTTAGGCAAACTGCTGAAAGAATTTCGTCAACTAGATGAGGCAGAGAATTGTCTTCAGCGTGCGCTGACGATTCGAGCAGATTCAGCAAATACGAAGTTGGCTTTAGCAACATTATACCTTCTGCGTGAACAATATGAAGAGGGGTGGGAAGCGTATGATGACTGGTGGTCAGTATACAATGCTAACAAACAATTGCCAATTCCTCGATGGCGTGGCGAGGCTTTGCAAGGTCGCCGGATTTTATTGTTTGCTGACCAAGGTTTTGGTGACTGCATCCATTTTATCAGGTATGTTCCCAAGATTGCTGGTATTGCAAGTGAAACAAGTGTACTAATTCAAAAGCCATTAAGACGGTTAGTGACAGTTTCTCAATTTGGCTGTAATTTTATTGATAACACTAGCATTGATGCCGGAGCGTATGATTTTATTAGTCCCTTGCTTAGGCTTCCGTACATTTTTAATACTTTAAGAGAAACTATACCCCAACAAATTCCTTATTTATACCCAGGTGCTGCAACTGTGAGAGAATGGAATATAAAACTCAACAAACTTGATGGTGGAACAAGATATCGGATTGGGGTCGTTTGGGCTGGTAATCCTGCTCATTATAATGACCGCAATCGGTCTATTCCGTTCGATATTTTTAGAAGCCTTTTTGAAATTTCTGGGGTAAGTTGGATTAGTTTACAGAAGGGGAAAAAGGTAAGTGATTTGTCAACAACACCTGCGAAAGTTACAGATGTTTCTGGTGAACTGACGGATTTTGCAGAAACTGCAGGAGTCATAGCTAATCTGGATTTAGTAATAACCGTTGATTCCGCAGTTGCCCATTTAGCAGGGGCGATGGGGAAGAAAACCTGGATATTGTTGCCGTTTACTCCTGATTGGCGATGGCAGTTAGAGCGAGACGACAGTCCTTGGTACCCGACAATGCGTTTATTTCGCCAGCATAACTTTAATACATGGGTAGATGTGTTGGCAAGAGTCAAAAAAAATGTAATGGAATTATTATAATCTATTACGATCAGGCAGATCAGAATGGTCTTGGGAAAGGATTTACTATAATATTAGCGAAATTCATTTGCAAGTACATAGTAGGAGGGCCGTTTTGAACAATAATTCATTTGTTTGTGCAAACATAAAAAGTACCAATTATTGGAGATGATCATTTGAAAAAAATTATATGGTTATGTTTGTTGTGGATATATTTGTTGGTTCCTGTTGTCTGCGCAGAGGCGCCTGACTTAGCCAGCGGACTTTTTCAGGCGCAGACTATGGAAAATATGCAGGCAGGTGTTTATGTTATTCCGGAAGATGCACTTAATGCTTACTTTGCCGAGAATATCGCCAACAACCCTAAAGTAAAAGACTCCACAGTCAATATCTATAAAAATAATAAATTTACGCTGACAACAACTGTTGAAAAAACAGGAAAGATACGATTGCATTGCACAATAACAGAGTTTCATTTTGACAAAGACAATGCCTTGATAAGACTGCATATTGATAAAAAAGAGCTTTTGGGCCATTCCATCAAGTCCTGGCTTTTTAATCAGATGAGCTTGGGCTTTATCACTGATATCTATGGCAATCCGTTGAAACAAGCGAACATTGAGAGCAAGGTGAATGGCAATACGGTAGATATTAATCTAAAACCCTTTGCGGCTGGTCTGTTTGCAACCGGTATCGGTCAAGCTATTGGTGATCAACTTAGCATATCTGATGTTACGACAGAGGATAAGGCTATTTATTTACATACCAATTTAGCGATAAGCCTGTTGAAATAAATAGAGACTTAATTCAGCTGGCATTTTGACATTGCCTGAATTGTAGTCGAATTTATCCTAATGTCTAGCTGTTCGCTTATGCCCGTAAAGGTATGCTCCCGCTTGTCTAAGTAAGCCTTGGGTCTGCACTCTGGTCGTCAAGGACAGGATTACAGGTTGTTAATGAGATAAAGGGAGAGTTAGCGCGGGTTGGTTATCGGATAATAAGGAATGTAAAAATGTCCTCTGCGAGTATGCAGAGGGCTTTTGTTTTAGGATAAAAAAGTATACATTAAACAAAAACAAACATAAACAAATATAAACCAACTAAAACAAACAAAAGTATTGATTTATATTCTTTTTAGTAGTAATATGTGCAATAAGGAAGTTATTTCCTTATTGCACATATTACTTTCTATGATAGGTTGGTTATCGTTGAGGTATTTTTCGGGAGGTATTATGCAAAAAACATATATGTCATGGTTAGCAATTGTTGTTATACTTCTTGTCATTGTAACAGGCTGTGCCAAACAAAATACTGTGAATTCCAGATCCGAGGTAAAAAGCGACCGGGTTATCACCGACATGGCTGGCCGGCAGGTGACAATACCGCAAAACATTCAAAAGGTGTATCCGATGTCACCAGTGGAAGCGGTGCTCCTTTATACCATTGATCCGGAATTACTGGCAGGCTGGGGCTATCATATGGGAGCCGATCAGTCAGACTATATTTTACCTGCTTATCGCAACTTGCCGGTTATTCCCTGGCTTAACCGCGGGTCGGTGGGCAATGTTGAGGAAGTAATTAAGATACAGCCTGATGTAATTCTGATGGTCAATGATATCACCAAAGTCAATAAGGAATATGCTGATGAACTGCAGCAGTTAACTAAAATACCGGTAGTTATGCTAAATAAGGAAATGACTCAAATGGAAGGAACCTATTTATTGGCTGGAAAGTTGTTTAATCGTGAAGCGCGGGTTGCCAAGCTTGCGACGTATTGCCGAGATACTATCGGAATGGTGCAAGAAAAAAAGGCGCTTTTAGCAAACCGTAAACCGGTAACTGTCTATTATGCCGAAGGGCGCCGCGGCCTAGAAACTGAACCGCGCGGATCATGGCATGCCGAGATCATTGAATTTGTCGGTGGAACCAATGTTGCTGATCCCGGGTTGCCGAGCAGCGGCAATATCGGACGCAGTCCGGTTTCGCTAGAACAGGTAATGGTCTGGAATCCGGAAGTGATTTTAATCGGGTATTTCCGGGATGGGGAGAGTAGCAGCTTTCCGGCGATTATGGATGATAAAGCATGGCAAGGTATTCAGGCTGTTCGCGATAAGCGGGTTTATGAAATTCCTACCGGCCCTTTTAATTGGTTTGATCGACCGCCGGCGGTAAGCCGCCTTATTGGCATCAGATGGGTAGCTAATTTATTGTACCCGGATGTGTATCCATTTGAGTTCCGTTCTGAGGTTAAGCGGTTTTATTCGTTGTTTTATCAATATCAACTGTCTGAGCAGGAACTAGATAAACTGGCAGACAGAACGCAGCGACAGTAAAGAAAGAATAGGCAGCAATGGGAGGGAATTGGCATGAAGTGCAATTATTGTGAATGGCGTTGCGAACTGGGCGGCGGTCAGTATGGAGTATGCCGCATGTACTATGAAGAAGGCGGGGCAATAGCTGAGCGGTTTCCGCATAAGTGGTGTACTTATGGCATTTCACGGGTGGAATCCTTGCCGTTTTATCATGTTTATCCAGGCAGCAGAAGTATGACGATTGGTACTACCGGGTGCAATATGGCGTGCAAGTATTGTGTAAATGCCTTTGTCGCCAAAACAGAGCCGGCTGCCATTCAGGATACCATGTATACATTTTCTCCGGCAGAGCTTGTGCGCATGGCGGTTAAACGCGGTTGCCACAATATCGTATTTAATGTTAACGAACCGGCTGTTTCGCTGCCTTCACTGATGGCGGTTTCTAAGGAAGCACGTTTGGCAGGAATCCCAATGGGCTGTCTTACTAACGCATATACTACCGAGGAAACAACAGAGTTTTTAGGTTCGATGTTTTCGTTTGTTAATATAGGTTTAAAGGGTCTAAATGATGATTTTTGCCGTGAATACTTAGGGATTCCGAATATTAAGCCTGTTTTGCGTAATATTAAAATCCTGGCGTCACTGACCCATGTTGAGGTTACAACTCCGGTAATTCAGTCGGTTAATGATCATGAATTGACTGAAATTGCGACTTTTCTTAGCAAAGTTGACTCAGAAATACCCTGGCATGTTTTTCGGCTGTTGCCGGAGTACCAGATGAAAGAAAGCGAGTATCCCAATATTGAGGCAATAAATGCAGCGCTGGATAAAAGTCGCGAGCTTTTGCCTTATATTTATTTCCACAATTTTGTTGGCTCTGATTGGGTGAATACGCTTTGTCCTCAGTGCGGCAGCACAGTTATAGAACGCTTTAGCTTAGGCTGTGGCGGGGATAAGCTTGATCGCTATAACTGCAAAGATAAGGCCTGTCCTGACTGTGGTTATGCGATTAACCTGCATGGTGAACGCATTGCGTGGAATTCGCGGGAGGGACAGCTATGAGTTTGGCAATAATTGATGCGCGGGAATGGCAAAATGAGTTTGATCTACGAACAGGTCAAAAAAGAACCGACAAATCACCAAAAGTACAAATGGTAAAACAGGTATTGCGGCAGCATCCTTTTCCCGGTGATATTGACGAACAAGGTAATTCATGGGTGACAGATACGGCCTTGGATTTAATTGGTCGCTATGATCCGAATTTTGTTTTTCTAAGCTATGCCCAGCAGTATTACGCATTTCGCTTTGAACGCCCGGAAGAGGCTAAGCGCGAACAGCTCATTGACGCCGTGTTTGGCGAAGTCGAGCGATTTAGCAAAGAGTCGGGTTTTGTTCCGGTGGTTGTGGGAACAGGCGATATGATCCCCGTATCAGGCTATATCGATTTGAGCAGGCTGAATGGTCTGGCAATAACCAGTCATTGGCTGACGCGATATGCCGGGCTTTATGATCTAAGTCCGGCAGATATGGACTATTTGTGCGAGCATGCCGGAATTGAAAGACTGGTAGACAAAAAAGAATTTATGGCTTTGTTTAGGGATGAACAGGTAGCGCCCGAACGGTTGCCGGATTACCTGGCGATAGCTTGCGAGGGATATTGTTTTAGGTCAACTTTGCTCAGGCGGCCGGTTATGATACCCTCTCATAATTACACTATGCCGGTATCGACGGCACTTGGCCCAATAAACTCCATCACCGACATCAGCGGTGGTATTGATGCGATGTTGAAGGAGAAAAAAGTAGCGCTAATTTTGGTTGAAGGTGTGGGAGTTAGAGATTTCCGTCTGCCCTACACGGCTTGTTCTAACGCAAAGGACTGGTATGTTTACGAGAATGGTGAGGCGCAGTATTTAACGATAAGTACAGGCAAACATCAGGTATTTGCCTATCCTCCCGGTTATAAGTCATACCTGGAAGATGATGAAAATAAGGAATATCCTTTTTCAGGGTATCTGACTTCAATGCCAGCAGGCACGATAGGAGAACGGTTCGCTGGCAGAAGCGTTGCGGTTGGCAACCGGAGCATGTTTATGCACAGTGTGACAGGCGCTGATATTGCTATTGAATGCTTTGCCAGAAATTTGGCTAACCAAGGATGTTTGGGAGTGATTCACCGGTAGATCTTTCGGTGAAAATTTGGCACACAAAATAGGTATGGAAGGATGATAAAAATGACAGCAACATATCCGGAGGATTGGCAAAAAGTTATAGAATTTCATGGACATGTATGTCCTGGGCTGGCTACCGGTTATCGTCTGGCTAAAGCGGCGTTAGTTGCACTGGGTTATAAAGATCCGGAGGAAGGCGATCTGGTGACAATTGCGGAAAGTGACCGCTGCACTATTGATCCCTTTCAGATTGTGCTGGGTTGCACGATTGGCAAAGGAAAACTCTATATACACTCTACCGGCAAGCAGGCCTTTACAGTAGGCTGCCGGCAAAGTGGCAAAGCAGTGCGGGTCATACAGCTGCCATATAATTATTCAGCCGAAAGTAATGCTCTGACGAAAAGAGTTATGAGTGGCCGGGTATCTGATGAAGAATACCGCCGCTATAAGACGGCGCGTGAGGCGCGGATACATGAGATTTTAACCCTGCCAGACCCAGAATTGCTTAAGGTAGAACCAGTCAGCGTTGTTTTGCCGGAAAAAGAACCAATCCATGATTCGCCTTGCTGTGAGTTTTGCGGCGAACAAGTAATGGAACCTTGGACAAGGCGGCGTGAAGGAAAGATTGCCTGCATTGGCTGTGCTGTTGCGGTCGTGCGGTGAATTGACAGAGGCGATAAAAATGGATAATACCCTGACAAAACAAGTAGCAAATACGCCGGCGGCTAAGCGGGATGCGGCGGGCAGGTTTATGGGTGCGCACCGGATGCACAAAGAAGTGGGGAAGGTAGCAGTTATGTTGACTGTGCTTATCTTTGCTTTTTTTGCATCTTTTTTGATTGGCCGTTATCCGGTTTCGCCGGATATGGTACTTGCAATTCTTTGTTCAAAACTAACAGCCGTGCCACAGGTGTGGACTGATACTATGGAAACAGTTGTATTTAAAATCCGTATGCCGCGGATTGCCGCTGCTTTGCTGGTAGGCGGCGCGCTGGCAGTATCTGGAGCAGCTTATCAGAATTTGTTCCGTAATCCGCTGGTATCACCATCCTTATTAGGTGCTTCCTGGGGAGCGGCATTTGGGGCTGTATTAGGTATGATTCTCCATTTGTCCTGGATATGGGTGGAAGTGGCAGCTTTTATTTTTGGTTTGGTGGCTGTTTTTGCTGCTATTGCCATAAGTGCGTGTTTTGGAAACAAGTCCATGATTTCGTTAGTACTTGCGGGAATTGCTGTGTCGGCATTTTTTCAGGCACTTGTTTCGGTATTGAAATATTTGGCTGATCCAATGAATACCTTGCCGGAAATCAGCTTCTGGTTGATGGGTGGATTGTCGAAGGTTACTGATCAGGACGTGCTTTGGTCGCTTATTCCGATAATTATTCCGCTGACGGTGCTGTATTTTATGCGCTGGCAGATTAATGTACTTAGTATTGGTGAAGAAGAAGCACATACTTTGGGAATTAATGTTCGGCGCACCCGGATTATAGTGTTGGTCTGTGCCACTTTGCTGGCAGCCGCTGCTACAAGTATTGGCGGTATTATCCAGTGGGTAGGGCTTTTAATTCCTCATACCGCGCGAATGCTGTTCGGCGCAAGCTTTGCAACCGTGCTGCCGGCATCCATGCTGTTGGGTGGTACCTATCTGTTAATTATGGATAACTTAAGTCGCAGTATTGCTTCGCTGGAGATACAGGTGGGGATTCTTACTGCTCTAATAGGCGCACCCTTTTTTGTTTTTTTGCTGGCAAGGGCTAAGAAGGGCTGGGAATGAGCAAAATTGCTCAATGGAAAGAAGCGTTGTGGCAGGGGGTGTATTGTACATATTTTTTGTTGATAAGAAAGAAGGGAGAGCATGAATGTGACTAAGTTAATTACAAGCGATGTCAGTACCATACAACCGATAGGGCATGTTGAAAATAGCTGGCAAAATACGCTGGCTATTCCGCTCGGCGGAGCAGCGGCAGTTATCCATATTAAGCCTGAATACCAGCCGGCCTTATATCGCATTAGTGAGCACAGCCATTTATGGGTGTTGAGCTGGTTTGACCAAGCTGACCGGTCGATACTACGGGTTGTTCCGTCAAAAGTTAACCCGGATCTGCCGGAATATGGTGTGTTTGGACTGCGGAGTGCGGCTCGGCCCAATCCCATTGCCTTGACGGTGGTAAAGCTAGAAAAAGTGGAGGATGGACGGTTGGTTGTGAGTGGTATGGATGCAGTGGACGGCACACCGGTACTGGATATAAAACCGTATTTTGAAGCCGATATTGTTTTTTCTCCTACAACTCCGTATTTGCCGCCGCGGGAATACCAAACGCGCAAAGCCCAGCTATATAAACAAGCATTAGCTCATCATGGGGAATCTTGTGTGGGACTTGAGTTAGCGGTGAAAATGGCGCTGCTGGTGGAGGGGCATTTTGGGCAACTGCAATCGCCAGAGCTAAAGCTGACAGTGGAAGGAGACGCGTGTTTTGCCGATGTTCTTCAGGGATTGACCCGGGCACGTCTGGCTAACCCCAGCCGGTTTTGCTACTGCGATGATGTAGTGCACAGAAAGGTGTACTGGGTAAAGAACCACGAGAGTCTTACGCTCATGGTGCGCTCGGAGATTGATTTAGCTGCGGCAAGGCAATTGCCAGAACAAGAGTTGTTTGTCAAAGTTTAGGTAGTAAGTGCTTGAAGGAGATGATCATTGTGTATGAGGTTGTGGCAAAGGGCGGAGTCGTATTTTGTATCATTATCGTATGCTCGTTGTTGGCGATGACGATTGCTATTCAACGTTGGTGGTTTTATCGCTCGATAGCAAAAGAAGACAAACAATATATGCCGAGACTGGAACAAGTAGTCGCTGGCGGCAATACCCGGCCTTTCGGTGATGGCAACGGGCCGCTGTCAAGGCTATGGGCTGCTATGCAGGGATGCTACACAGGATGCGATGACATGGCTGTGGCGGCTGAAGTAGTTTTAGATAAAGAGAGTTTACGTTTAGAAAAATATCTCTATATATTGGCAACTATTGCGACCATTGCGCCGCTACTTGGATTGTTAGGGACTGTGCTGGGAATGATTAAAACTTTTCATGTTGCGGCACTTAGCGGAGCCGGCAATCCTCAACTGCTGGCTGAGGGAATTGCGGAGGCATTGTACAATACGGCTGCAGGGCTACTTGTTACGATATTTTGTATTGTCTGCCATAATCATTATCGCAACTGGTCGGCGCGTCGGTTATGTTTGTTGGAGATGCGGGTAAAGGAATTTACGCGCCTGCTGACGAGAGGAGAGAATAGCAGTGGCTGGTAAGGTGCGGCGACAGCAAATCGGGATACATGTAGATATGACACCCATGGTTGACGTAATGATGCTTTTAGTCATTTTTTTTATGATGACAACAGCTTTTGTTACTGTTTATCCGGGATTTTCTGTTAATCTGCCACAGGCATCGGCCGAAAAACAGGCAGAAAAACAATTGGTGGTATTGATTGCTAAGGATGGACGGATTGCGGTGAATGGTCAGCCGGTAGCCAAAGAGCAATTGGCAGCGGCGGTAAGCGGCACGGGAAAAACCACAGTATCTGTTCGGGCAGATAAAGAAGTCAGCCACGGGCGGGTAGTGGAGGTTATGGATGAAATCCATAAAGCCGGGATAACCAAGCTGGCGATAGCTATCGAGGAGAAAGGGAGATAGTGATGCGGGCAGCGAATTCCTGGGGGCCGGCCTTTATCCTTGCCGCTATCATTCATATCGCGGGGTTGGCGGTAGTAGGGCAGGGAGTATTGGGAGAAACGGACTTGGAACCCAAAAAGGAATATCTGGAAGTCGAGTTAGCACCGGCAATGTCTGCTGAGGAAAGCAAGCGGTATCAGCCTGCTGCAGTGGTGCCTGCAGTCGGCCCCAGTAGTAAAGCAACCAACAATGTGGTAAATGCGGGTGTTGCACCAGTAACTCCCGGTTTTGCCGCTGCCGGAGATGGAAATGTCGCCGCTCCGATAACTGCAGCTGTGCCTAATGGCGGACAAGTTGTGGAAGTAAGTGGTGGTAATTCAGGTATAGCCGCAGGAAATGGTGAGGCGGTAAATGGCGGAACAGGAAACACAGAAACAGGAAGTGGTTTTGCATCTGTACAACCGAGTGCGGATCAAGAGGTTGACAGCCGCGCCTATGCGGTGTATAAACCGAAACCAGTATATCCGTCTGAAGCCAGACTCAATCACTGGGAGGGAAGGGTGATTGTCCGTGTTTTAGTGGATGCTTCAGGACATGTAGCCGACGCCAGGGTGGCTCAAAGTTCGGGTTATGCTGAATTAGATCAGGCGGCAGTCGAGGGGGTATACCGGTGGCGGTATAAGCCAGCTTACCGGGCTGGACGGCCAGTATCCGAATCGAGAAATGCGCTGGTGAATTTTGACCTGGACTGATACTAGGCAATGTTTGGACAGCGCCGGAATTGTCGCCGCGTGAAAGGAGGGGGATTATTTTGTTCGCAGTTGAGAATATCAGTTTTGGTTATTCGCCAGCCGGTGATTTGCTAGCAGATCTGTCCTTTTCCGTTAGTAAAGGGGATGTTGTTTGTCTT
>JAGGAB010000066.1 GCA_017889705.1 Bacillota bacterium
GCCCATACACTCACCTTCTCAATCAGTATTTGACTATATTTTAACATATTTGTAGTTTTATGTGAATTTTAACCACTTTTCACACAGTCTGACAGGTTCATTGTCCCAAAAAACAAAGCAAGTATATATAAAATAATAAATTTTGATATACTTATTTACATAAAACTGATATACGTGTTATAATGTACTCCAGAAATGAGGTGAGTACATCGTATGTCACAAATAAAAATCATGAAGAACATCAATCGTCTTTGGAAGGATTCTATCCAGCGGGACATCTTAACCCTGCTGACCGTAAGTATAATTATCGGTTCACTTGCTGCCAGTTCAGTTTCCATGGCTGCAAACGCGTATTTTTCAAAAACACTGTCAAGCCTTGTAGGTGATTATGGTGAATATGACTTAGTAATTCAAGTCAGGGAAGAGATGAAAGAAGAAACAGCCGCGCAGGTGAATAAGATTGTGGAAGACGTGTTTCCTGGTGGTAAAGTAAGCCAGGGGCCGACGGTTACCGGCAAATCTTATTTCTATGTTACTCTGCCTGACCAATATAAAACCAAGCAAATATATGAAAATTTACCAAAAACCTTCGGCAGCATCCCCGGTGGTGCCAGTGTTGGCATGATGACTGAGCCACGGCTTAATATTCGTGGTGTGCCAGACGGCGCCAAAAATATGCTGATTGAACGAATCATGCAAATGGAGGGCGTACGGTTTGCTTTTCGCGATGGCGGTACTGTTGGAGTTATCTTGACTTCGCTGGATAAATCGACAGCCGTAAGCAACAGTATTAAAAACATTTTAAAAGACTATCAAGTTATTGAGATTACCTTTCCGGTAGGCAGTGAACCGGCTAACCCGGTACGCACCGGAGAAGGAATTGCTGCAACCATGAAAAAGAACTTACGGCTGGAATATGCAGAAAATGTATCTATTGACGGAAAAAATGATGATATGACCTATATGGTCAGCACTATGATGGAATTGAAACGATTCTTGTCAGCCTATGCTTCTCAGATAACGCTTGCCCCGACTGGTGAAGGAAAACTGACAAAAGGGGATAAAGTGGTATTTCAAGGCCAAGGAGCGCAAGCTCCTCAGGCTGGGCAAACGCCTGATAAAGCCAATGTAATTGTAGAGGTTACGGCGGTTGCCGCCAGTGGTGCGGCTGAAGGGCGCATTACTCAGGGTGATGCCTCTCAGTTGGGTAATACACCAGGTTATAAATTGGAAAAAGAAGTGGTTGGGCCGCAAATTGCTGCCGCCACCTATAAAAACCCCCGTCAGGAACTGGGAAATGCATTAGGTGAGACCGGGAAACTTGTCGGACAGATTCCAGGCTTTGCGCAAGATGCCAAAAGCTTAAGTAGTATTGCTCTTGGTGCACTTGATAATTATGGTGGCAGTGTAGCGGCCTTGGATGCCACCTTATCTGGATTGCAGGCCGCTGGCACAACAATTCAATCGGCGACCAGTGCACTGGCTGGTATTGATACCAGCGGCATCCGTTATCAGCTTGACAGCTCGGCGAATAATATTGGAGGCCTGGTTACCAGCCTGCAGGTTGTTCGTTTGCTTAATGGCGATGTTAATTCGACAATCAGCTCCTTAACAGGAGCACAACAAAACCTTAAAAACTTAAGCTCCAGCCTGTCATCTCTTGATGGTGTAGCGGCTAATGCCCGTCAGGCTAAAAGCGCGATTGACAACATTGCTGCCAATGGGCAGACGACACTTGCTGCCTTGAAGGCTTTTGATGTAGCGGGCGCCAAACGAAATCTGACAGATGTCAATACCCGTCTGAACGGACTGCAGGAAATTAATGTACCCATGATTACGGCTCAGGTGCAATATCTGGCGAATGCCGTACCCAGTCTTAAAGATGAAGAAATCAGCCATTCAGTAACACTTTTGGATAAATTTATCGCCGGACAAGTTATTCCCGGCGCCCGGATTCAGATTCTGACAACAAACAATATTGGTACCGAAGCGGTGGCGCCTATTGTACAGGCCCAGGTCGGCCATAACAATGTGTCACTGTATTCAACAGCATTAGGGGTTATTGAGCCTAATGCGCGCGGCGAGTTATACCAGGTCCTTAATGAGGTAAAAGGGATATTGGCCGGTATGACGGCCGCTATTATCACGATCTTGTTTTTGGTGCTTGACCACACAGCCATCATGACAGTGATTCGTCGTAAGCGACTAGAAAATAAGGTGGCTGCTACTGGCTGGCGCAAAGCGGTTGAACGGTTAACGGTAGGCTTTACTGCGCCTGAACGCCGGTATGGCATGGGAGTAGGTGCTGTTATGCTGACTGCCATGTTTATTCTGGCTGGCGGCGGAATACCATATCTGCCCTGGATTGGAGTGCCTGTTATTGGCGCTGTGCTTGGTCTGATAACCGCTGCCTATGCTGAGAAGATCAGTCCGGTTGCCGGTGAGGAAGTTATGGCCGGTGAAGCCCTAGGTATGTCACTGGATGAGGTTATGCGTGAAATTGTGCTTCCTAACGGACGCCCTGGCCTTATGCAAAAACTGAATCAACGCAAAGTAAAATTTAAATAAAGGTATAAATACTAGCTAGAAAAGAGGTGAGTTATGTGCTTGCCATAGAGAACCTATACAAACAATTTGGCAGTCTGGTTGCTGTCAATAATCTTAGCCTGGAAGTGTCTCCAGGAGAGACTGTAGTAATTATGGGGCCTTCCGGCTGTGGAAAGTCAACAACCATCCGGATGATTAACCGCCTGATCGAACCGGATGGAGGCTCCGTTTTTTTTGATGGCGTGGATGTAATCGCTTTGCACGAAGAGGAACTCAGAAACATTCGCAAACGCATTGGCTATGTATTCCAGCATTTCAACCTGATTCATCGCCTCAGCGCTGTAGAAAATGTTATGCTGGGGCTGGTTATGGCCGGACAATCAAAAGACGAGGCCTATGACAAGGCGCTTGAAGCTATGAGTAAAGTAGGCATAGAACATTTTCTGGATAAAAAACCAAGCCAGCTGTCTGGAGGCCAGCAGCAGCGGGTAGGTATTGCTCGGGCCTTGGCCTTTGAACCTGAACTCATGCTGTGGGATGAACCTACGGCTTCCCTTGATCCTATGCTGGTGCGGGAAGTCCTCGTGGTTATGGAAGAACTGGCAAAATACCGGGCTGCTACCATGCTGGTAGTAACTCACGAAATTGCTTTTGCACTGCATGTGGCTGACCGAATTGTGCTTATGGAAAAAGGGACTATTGTAGAAACTGGTATTCCCAGTCAGGTATTTGTTAAACCGGTTTCTCATGTTGGGCGCCAGTATAAAGAACTGATTGAGTATCAGCTTAACACCAGTGCCCGTACCCTGGCGGGAAAACGTATAGCTTAAAGTACAGGATAAAAATTAAAATACTTGCACAAAACTTTAATTTCTTGTAAAATTAATTGGACTTAAACAACTCAGGAGGATTTCCATGGACTGCCAAACCACAGTAGCTTCGCGCGTAACCTATACCGGCATTGGCCTGCATTCAGGGCGGGATGTAACCATTGCTTTAAACCCGGCCCCAACTGGCAGCGGTATTGTATTTGCCAGGACTGACTTACCTGGTGCGCCTCGTGTTGCGGCCCAAGCGGTTAATGTAACCAATGCCATGCGGGCAACCACGCTGGAAGCTGGTGAAGCCAAAGTATTTACTGTGGAACATCTGTTGGCTGCTTTCGCCGCTATGGGGATTGACAACTGCCTAGTGGAAATTTCCTCAGTAGAACCGCCGGTTGCTGACGGCAGTTCCTTGCCTTTTCTTACACTCTTAGAACAAGCAGGTAAAGAGGTGCAGTCTGAACTTCGCCGGCCTCCTGTTGTAATAAAACAGGCCTTAACAGTGCGGCATCCCGATAAGTTTATTACTATCGTGCCGTATGATGGATTTCGTATTACCTTTACGTCGGTTAATCCACATCCGCTGTTAGGTGTGCAATTTGGCGATTACGAAATAACTCCTGATGTTTTCGCACGGGAATTGGCTCCGGCACGCACTATCGGCTTTATGCACGAGGTGGAAGCTCTCAAAGCCCAGGGATTGGCTTTGGGCGGCAGCCTGGACAACGCAGTAGTATATGATGATAAAAATTGTTTAACGCCGCTAAGGTTCCCTGACGAACTGGTCCGGCATAAAATTTTAGATGTAATTGGCGATTTGGCGTTGGTTGGCAGAATTGCCGGCCATGTTATTGCCGTAAAATCAAGTCATGCGCTTAATACCGCATTGGCTAAAGAGATTGTAAAAGCAAGTATGTGATGAGAGTTGAGGAGGCGTTTCCTAGATGATTTTGACAACAACCGAGATTCAGACTATTATTCCGCATCGTTTCCCGATGCTGTTGGTGGACCGCATCATTGAACTTGAGCCCATGAAACGGGCCGTAGGTATAAAAAATGTTACTATGAACGAACAGTTTTTTGCAGGCCATTTTCCGCAAAAACCGGTTATGCCAGGCGTACTTATTTTGGAAGCCATGGCCCAGGTTGGCGGTGTAGCCATGCTGTATCCTGATGAATACCGGGGGAAATTAGCACTTTTTGCCGGTATGGAACGGGTTAAGTTCAGAAAACAAGTTATACCGGGAGATCAGCTGCGTATGGTAGCAGAGGTTGTGAAACTTCGCGGCTCCATTGGCAAGCTGTGGGCGGAAGCCTTAGTTGATGGTCAGGTTGTTGCCGAAGCTGAATTTATGTTTGCGCTTACCTCAGAAAAATAGACGAATAATAATAAAAACACTGAAGTGTGTGTGCTAGATGATGATAATGATAATATTTAAACCATAAAGCAGGATTTTGCCCGAAAATGGCATGTCATTTTTTGACTGTCCAGTCGGAATATATGTAGTAATACATGACATATGAGATCTGCTTATATACTTCTAATTCTAGTGGGGAGTTGAGTTTGATATGAAACCTGAATCGGTGGTAATACCATTGCATAAAATACATGAAACAGCAGTAATTCACCCTAATGCCCGCATTGGCAAAGATGTTGAAATTGGACCATACGCAGTTATTGGCGAAAATGTGCTTATTGGCGACGGGACACAAATCGGTGCGCATGTGGTGGTTGATGGCTGGACCAGTATCGGCAAAAATTGTGTAATCTATCCAAGCGCCTCTATTGGTGCTGAACCGCAGGATTTGAAATTTCGCGGCGAAAAAAGCTATGTGTTTATTGGTGACAATACTAAAATTCGTGAATTTGCGACTATTAACCGTGCAACCGGCGAAGGGGAAGAAACCCGGGTTGGTTCTAATTGCCTGATGATGGCTTACACTCATGTTGCTCATAACTGTATTGTTGGCAACCATGTAATTATGTCAAATGCCGCAACCTTAGCAGGTCATGTGGTTGTGGAAGACCGGGCAGTTATCGGCGGCTTAGCCGGTATTCATCAATTTGTTAAGATTGGGCGTAATGCTATGATTGGCGGCGCTTCCAAGGTTGTCCAGGATATTCCGCCGTTTGTGATAGTTGACGGCCATCCGGCTAAAGTGTGCGGCTTAAATAGTGTGGGTCTTGCCCGCGCTGGTGTGGATGCTGTTGCCCGCCGCAATCTGAAAAAAGCATATAAAACACTGTATCGTTCCGGTCTTAGCCTGGCGCAAGCCATTGCGGTAATGGAACAGGAACTTGAATCCGGTGAAGAAGTTGAGCATATGCTGCGATTCCTCCGCAATGCCGAACGCGGTATTTGCCGCGGCCGTAAAGATGCAGAGTAAGTATGCATAGCTTGGTACTGCTTGGCAAACCCTATTTATAAGAATAACCATAGATTTGTTGATAACAGTGCTTGATGCAGCGATAAGCTGCATCAGCTACATAAGGTGGGAGCCGTTATGAATAAAATAATTGGATTGATTGCCGGCATTGGCTTGTTACCGGTAGAATTTGCCCGTGCCGCTCGCGGCATGGGCTTTGACGTGATAGCCGTAGCTGTAGCGCCGGGAGTGGAACAAGGCTTGGCACAGGCTGCTAATGAGTTTCATACCATTGGTCTTGGCGAACTTGATAAGTTAATTCAGCTTCTCAAACAAGCCGGTGTACAACAGGTGACCATGCTGGGCAAGGTTACTAAAGAACACCTCTTTAGCGGGGCAGCCCGCCCGGATGAGCGGATGCAGCGCTTGCTTGCCGGTCTTAAGGACTTGAATGACGACACGGTTATGTTGGCGCTTGTCAGTGAATTTGCCCAAGAGGGTCTTAGCGTGCTTGACCAGACTCAGTTTATTAGACAACTTATGCCGGTGCCTGGTGTGCTGACAAAACGTCAACCTACCCCGCAAGAAGAAGTCGATATGGAATATGGCTTAGGTATGGCTCGCCAGATTGGCGGTCTGGATATTGGACAAACCGTTGTCGTGAAAAATAAGGCTGTGATGGCTGTGGAAGCTATTGAGGGAACTGATACCTGTATTAAGCGGGGCGGTGAGCTTGGACGCGGCGGTGTCGTTGTTGCTAAAGCTGCCAAACCCAAACAGGATTCTCGGTTTGATGTCCCTAGTGTGGGACCAGATACTCTTAATGCTATGATTGCAGCAGGTGCAACGGCTTTAGTTATCGAAGCCGGTAAGACGCTGCTTGTGAATAAAGCACAAGTTGTTGAATTAGCAGATCGTAATAATATTACCATTGTTGCGATGTAACTTGACTAAATTTCCGGAGGAAATCCATGAAAATCATGTTCTCAGTCGGCGAAGCCTCAGGTGATATGCATGGTGCCAGTGTGGCTAATGCCCTAAAACTTTTGCAGCCAGATATTGAACTTTTTGGAATGGGCAGCAAAGCCATGCGGTCTGCAGGTGTAAGGGTGGACTACGATATTGCTGGCCAGGGGATTATGGGATTAGTGGAAGTGGTTAAAAACCTAGGAAAGCTATTTGAATTGAGGGACAACCTGGCGGCACTGATGGACCACGAACGTCCTGATGCCTTAGTCGTCATTGATTATCCGGATTTTAATATGCGTTTGGCGAAAATTGCAAAATCAAAAGGGATTCCGGTTGTGTCATACATTAGCCCGTCGGCATGGGCTTGGCGACGCGGCCGGGCTAAAGGAGTGGCCGAAACAGTCGATAAAGTTGCGGCCATTTTTCCCTTTGAAGCCGAAATATACAGGGAAGCCGGTGCTGATGTCACTTTTGTCGGCCATCCACTCTTAGATATCGTAAAGCCGGCGCTGGCTAAAGAAGAAGCCAGCCAATATTTCCATGTTGACCCAGCCAAGCCGGTAATCTTGTTTATGCCAGGCAGCCGGCAGCAGGAAATTGCCAAGCTTTTGCCGGTTATGCTGGAGGCTGGCCAACTGATTTTAAAAAATATACCTGATTGTCAGTTTTATTTGCCGATTGCTTCGACGATTTCCCAGGAAATACTGCAAAATATAATAAACAACTATCAAGTGCCTGTTACCCTAACAACAGAATATACCTATGACTTAATGGGACTGGCTGATGTCGCCATTGCGGCTTCCGGTACGGCGACACTGGAGACCTCGATTATGGGAGCACCCACCGTCATATTGTATAAAATGGCGCCGCTTACCTATTTCCTAGGCAAGTTTCTTGTTAAGATACCGGATATCGGGCTGCCTAATATTGTTGCCGGGCGGCGCATTGTCCCTGAGCTATTGCAAGATGACGCCAATCCACAGAACATTGCGGACGAAACAGTAAAACTGTTTACTGACAAACAAGTTTATGCCCGAATAAAGTCTGATTTGGCCGAAGTAAAAGCGAAACTTGGACAGACCGGTGCAGTAAATCGCGTCGCGCAAGTTATTTTAGAAGTGGCAGAAAAAAAGAGGTAACGATATGAAACTCTACTTACGATTACTCAGTTACGCGCGACCCTACTTGCCGCGTCTTGCCTTGGCTGTAGTATGCATATTGGTCGCTGCGAGCGCAAATCTATATGTTCCCTGGATTATCAAAGATGTTATTGATGGTGTGCTTGCTTCTAAGGATATGGTCAAACTAAATGCTATAACAATTGGTATTGTGGTGGTATTTTTCCTGCGTGGTATTTTCTTTTTCGGACAAACCTACTTAATGTCTTTTATTGGACAAAAAGTGATTATCGATATTCGTGAAGCTGTATATCGCCATCTGCAGCGACTGTCACTGTCTTATTATGAAAAGCGTCAGACTGGTGCTATTATGAGCCATATTACCAATGATGTAGCGGCTCTTCAAAATGCATTGGTAGAGAGTGTCATCGAACTGTTTACTGAAGGTATGGTATTGCTTGGGTCTATGGGTGCGATGTTTTATCTGCATTGGAAGTTGTCGCTCTTGACTTTCGTTACATTGCCATTGGTAGCGCGAGCTATTACTGTATTTGGCAAGCGGCTTAGGAAAGCTAGTCGGGTTATGCAAGAGCGGGCAGCCGATATTACTTCAGTCTTACAGGAGAGTATTTCGGCAGTAAGGGTTATTAAATCGTTTGTCCGGGAAGAGCATGAAATACAACGTTTTAGCCGGGAAAACTATTACAATTTCCGTGCGCAAATGAAAACTGCTCAATTAACTGCCACATTAACTCCTGTTATTGAATTTTTGGCCGCTATTGGGGTTACAATAATTATTTGGTATGGAGGCCGCGAAGTTATTAATGGGAGTTTAACGTCCGGTTCATTAATCGCTTTTTTAATTTATGCGGTTAATATCAGCAATCCCATTAAACGTCTGAGCCGGGTATATAGTAATATCCAGCGGGCGTTGGCAGCAGCGCAGCGCGTTTTCGAAGTGCTTGACACTGAACCAGAAATTCAGGATTTGCCGGGAGCCAAGGAGTTGCCACGGATTACCGGACGCGTAGTGTTTGAAAATGTTGATTTTTCCTATAAACAGGGCGAACCAGCCTTGAAAAACGTGTCTCTGGTAGCTGAAACCGGCCAAATGATCGCAATTGTCGGTCCAAGCGGTGCAGGGAAGACGACTATTGCCAATCTTGTTCCCCGGTTTTATGATCCAACAGCAGGGCGTATTACCATTGACGGCTATGATATAAAAACCGTTACCTTAAAATCGTTGCGCGAGCAAATTGGTATTGTACCGCAGGAGACTATGCTTTTTAATGGCACTGTCTATGAAAATATACTATATGGCGATTTAGCGGCTGACAAAGACAAAGTTATTGCCGCGGCCAAGGCAGCTAATGCCCATGAATTTATTGTGGAGATGCCGGAAGCTTATGAAACTCAGATTGGTGAACGGGGTTCAAAACTTTCAGGCGGGCAACGCCAGCGTATTGCTATTGCCCGGGCTATTCTTAAAGATCCCCGGGTACTGATATTGGATGAAGCCACGTCCGCACTTGACACCGAGAGTGAAAAACTGGTGCAGGAGGCGCTTGACAAGCTGATGGTTGGCCGGACTTCGTTTGTTATTGCCCATCGCTTATCAACAGTTCAGCGAGCCCATGTTATCCTGGTTATAGAAAAAGGTCGAATTATCGAATGCGGTTCTCACGCCGAACTGGTGGGGGCAGGTGGTCTGTACAGCAAATTGTACCAGGTGCAGTTTGCCGATAAGTAAGAGGTAACGAGGGGTCTATATGTATTTTATTTATAATATCTTGGCAATTATCCTCATCATTTTGGCTTTGCCGGTATTTGCCGTGCGACTTATCCGGGAAAATGGCTTTGCTGAGCGGCTCAAACAGAGTTTTGGTGCTCTGCCAGATGAAACATTGGAAAAGGTTGCAAACAAAAAAGCTATTTGGGTGCATGCGGCCTCAGTTGGCGAGATTGTGGCGGCAAGCCCGATTGTCAAAGAAATACGACAAGTGTTGCCGGGTATTCCAATTGTGGTGTCAGTAGTTACTGCCAGCGGCTATGATATGGCGAAACGCATTATTCCGGAAGCGGAAGGCATTATTTTTTTTCCGCTGGATTTACCTTATCTTAGCGAGGAGGTTATTAAGAAAATTAAACCACAGGCGTTTCTTATGGTAGAAACCGAGTTGTGGCCCAATTTTCTCAAAGCAGTCAGGAAATTCAATATACTGGCCATGATGGTTAATGGCCGAATTAGTGATAAAAGTGTTAACCGCTATGTTTACTTCCGGCGGGTACTTACTGACATGATTAGAAGTATTGCCATGTTTTGCATGCAATCTAATATTGATGCTAAATATATTGTCAGGCTGGGAGCTGACCCGGCAAAGGTGCTTGTTACCGGCAACACGAAATTTGATCAGAGTTATACCGAACTGAGCCAGGAAGATAAAAAACAAATGCTTTTTGCTCTAGGGTTGGGTGACGCTGAACAAATTGTGGTGGCTGGTAGTACACACAAAGGCGAGGAAGAATTACTGTTTCAAGCTTTCAATACCACTCGCAAGCAATTTCCTCGTACCCAATTTATTGTTGCTCCCCGCGATACTTTGCGTGCTGACGAACTTGTTGAGTTAGCCGCCAAATATAATTTTACAGCCGTGAAGCGTACCAATATAGCAGGACAAGAAACAGATAAGCCTGATATGATTATCATCGATACAATCGGTGAACTCGGGAGACTTTATGGGCTGGGTGATATTGTTTATGTTGGTGGCAGTCTTATTCCGCATGGTGGACATAATATCCTGGAACCGGCTGCTCATGGTAAGCCTATACTTGTTGGTCCGCATATGTTTAACTTTAAAGAGACATATGCACTGTTTACTGAACGTGGAGTATGTTTGACTGTTCACGACAGCGCTGAATTAACCGAAGCCATGCTTGCGCTATTGCAGAATCCGGATAAGCGACAAGCGCTTGGCAGCGAGGCACTTGCTATTATCAATGAAAATCGGGGTGCTTCGCATAAGAGTGCCGTCTACTTAAAGCATTTATTGCAACAACGGGAAGCGGCAGGAATCAGTGAAGCGTGGGAGTCCAAGGAAAAGGCGGAAAATATGATAAATAAGCGGGAAGCGCTCCAGGTATATCTATATAAATTGGTGCATGGCGAAAAAAAAGGAATATTGCCAATATTAATTATTGCCCTGCTTCGCGTAATGTCAGGTATTTATGGCATGGGAGTGCAATGTAAACTTGCTTTGTACCGAAGGGGAGTCTTAGAAAAACACAAACTTCCCTGCAAGGTCATCAGCTTAGGCAATATCACTGTTGGCGGTACTGGAAAAACGCCTACGGCACAGCGCCTGGCTGCCTATATCCGTGATAAAGGATATAGGGTTGTTATTCTTAACCGGGGATATCGTGCAGGCTGGAAGGGACAGGTTGGCGTAGTCTCTGATGGCCGCAAAATTTACATGACGGTTACTGAAGCCGGCGATGAAGCCTATCTTTTGGCTAAGAGTCTGCCAGGTGTGCCGGTAATTATCGGACGCAACCGTTCTATCACCGGTGATTATGCCGTGCAGCACCTTAAGGCTGAAGTCATCATTCTGGATGATGCGTATCAACATTGGCAACTTGACCGCGATCTGGATATTGTGCTGATTGATACCATCAATGTGTTCGGCAATAATTTTCTTTTGCCTCGGGGCACTTTGCGCGAGCCACTCACCAACTTGAACAGAGCTAATGCATTTTTGTTAACCAAGGTTGATCAGTCAACAGATACTGCCAGAGATGCTATTCGAGAAACGTTGCAAAAATACAATCCGGACGCGTTGATTGTTGAGAGTACCCATACACCGCGCTGTTTTATTGAAATTGAGGAGTGGTACAAAGGCGTACGGCCGGATACAGTTCCTCTGGAAGTTATTAAGGGACGATCTGTAGTGCCATTTTCAGCTATTGGCAATCCATCTTCTTTTGAGCAGACAATTATTGATCTGGAAGGAAAAATCGTCGATGCTGTTCGCTATCCTGATCATCACGACTATACGATGGCCGAAATGCAGTATATCATGCAAAAAGCAGTTGACAGCAATGCTGAAGGCCTCATTACCACTGATAAAGATGCCGTCAAAATTCCTCCTGAATTTATCCATTCCGAACGGCCGTTGCCGGTGTATGTTTTATCTATTGAAGTCAGATTCCATGATGGCTATGAAGAATTAATGGATATGATCCAAAATGTAGCTGAGCAAAAGTAACCAAGTTCCTGTTTGGAGGTAAACCATGAACATACTTTGTGTAATTCCTGCCAGATATTCATCTACCCGCCTGCCAGGAAAGCCTCTGTCGTTAATTGCTGGCAAACCCATGATTGAGCGGGTTTATGAGCAGGCTAAAAAAGCGAAACGTCCCAGCAAGGTACTGGTAGCTACCGATCATGAATTGGTGTACCAGGCAGTAGAAGGTTTTGGTGGCCAAGTTATGATGACTTCAGCAGATCATCCTACCGGTACTGATCGCCTGGCTGAGGTGGCAGCAAAACATCCCGAGGCCGATATTATTATTAATGTGCAAGGTGACGAGCCGTTAATTGCGCCTGAAGTAATTGATTTGCTGGCAGGGGCTTTTGATGATGAGCCAGAACTTAGTATGGCCACACTTATGACCGAGATGGACAAAAACGAGTATAATCTCCCCAGTGCAGTTAAAGTGGTGACAGATCTCAATGGTTATGCCCTCTACTTTTCCCGGTCACTTGTGCCATTTCCGCGCAACACCAGCCAGCTGCCGGTATACAAACATATCGGGATTTATGCTTATCGCCGTGAGTTTTTGTTAAACTATGCTGCCTTGAAACCCACGCTGCTTGAGCAGACAGAGTCTTTGGAACAGCTTAGAGCGCTCGAACATGGCTATAAAATAAAAGTACTTAAAACCGATTTTACATCCATCGGGGTAGATACCCCGGAAGACTTAGATAAAGTTAACGAATATTTTAGGAGGCAGAAGCTATGAATACAGTCCGCATTCAAAACATCACGGTTGGTGGGCAAAATCCAATTGCCCTTATTGCCGGTCCTTGCGTTATTGAAGATGCCGAGCGTACCTTGGCGATTGGTAAAGCTGTTAAGGCTATTGCTGATCGTTTGCATATTCCGTATATTTTTAAAGCGTCTTATGATAAGGCCAACCGTTCTTCCTATAACTCCTTCCGGGGACCCGGCCTACAGGAAGGACTGCGCATTTTGGCTCACATCAAAAAAGAGCTGGGTGTGCCAGTGGTTAGTGATATTCACTGCATTACACAAATCGAGCCGGCAGCAGAAGTTCTTGATATTTTACAGATTCCGGCATTCCTTTGTCGCCAGACTGATTTAGTATATGAGGCTGCGCGCAGCGGTAAAGTCATCAATGTAAAAAAAGGCCAGTTTCTGGCCCCGTTAGATATGAAAAATGTTATTGCCAAAATCGAAGAAGCCGGGAATAAGAATATCTTGTTGACAGAACGTGGCGCATCCTTTGGTTATAACAATTTGGTGGCAGATTTCCGCTCCTTGCCTATTATGCGCTCATTAGGATATCCGGTAGTTTTTGATGCCACGCACAGTGTACAGCTTCCTGGCGGCGCTGGTACGACTTCCAGCGGACAACGCGAATTTGTGCCTTACCTAACCCGTGCTGCGGTTGCTACAGGGATTGACATGCTGTTTATGGAAGTGCATGACAATCCGGCTGAAGCCAAATCGGACGGCCCCAACATGCTCTATATCGACCAGTTGGAAGCCGTACTGCAAGATGTGCTGGCTATTGATAATGTAGTTAGAAAGCATAAATGAGTTTGAAGGGAGGCATATTTTATGCCGATTGAACATGCACGTGCCTGCCTGGAACTTGAAGCGGAAGCTATCCGGGCGCTAATTCCTCGTATCAATGGCCAGTTTTCCGCTGCCATGGATATGATTATTAACTGCAAAGATCGTGTCATTGTTACCGGTATGGGCAAATCAGGCATTATCGGCAAAAAGATAGCGGCAACCTTGGCCAGTACCGGTACACCAGCCTTTTTTCTTCATCCGGCTGAAGGCATTCACGGTGACTTAGGCATGGTTACCGCCAATGATATTGTAATCGCCATTTCAAACAGTGGGGAAACCAATGAAGTGATCGGACTCTTGCCAACACTCAAACGCATTGGAGCGCCGATTATTGCTATGACTGGGCGGGAAGATTCGACACTAACGAAAAATGCCGATATTTTTCTCGATGTGGCAGTAGAAAAAGAGGCCTGCCCGCTGGGGCTGGCACCAACTGCCAGCACTACAGCTGCGTTGGCGATGGGCGATGCGTTGGCGATGGCGCTGCTGTCAGCCCGTAAATTTACCCCTGGTGGTTCGTTAGGGCGCAAACTGCTGCTGACTGTGGAAAATGTTATGCATGCAGGCGAAGATCTGCCAATTGTTACCTCTGATAAGACAGTAAAAGAAGCGTTATTTGTAATTACCGCCAAAGGACTTGGAGCCGTACTGGTTGTTGATTCAATGGACAGCATGCAGCTTATAGGTCTCCTGACTGATGGTGACATCCGGCGCAGCCTGGAAAAAGGCCATGAATTCTTGGATAAGCCGGTAACTGGCCTTATGACCAAACAGCCGCGTACGATTACCAAAGAAAAACTGGCAGCCCAGGCACTAAATATAATGGAAAAAAACCAACCGCGTCCTATAACACTCTTGCCAGTAGTTGACAGCGAATTTCGGGCTATTGGGATTATTCACCTTACTGACTTATTGCGTCAAGGAGTGGTATAATGAATAGTGACCTTTATGCCCAAGACATAAAGTTAATCATCTTTGATGTGGATGGTGTATTGACAGAGGGGCATATTATCTTCGGCCAGGACGGTGAAGCCTTAAAAGCCTTTCATTGCCAGGACGGGATGGGTATCTCGCTGGCTCATAAGGCTGGTCTTAAGACTGCTATCATTACCGGTCGCGAAAGTCAAATTGTGCACCGGCGCGCCACTGAGCTTAAAATCGGTGATATCCATCAAGGCGCAAGTGATAAAGTGATTGCTTTGCGTGAACTTATGCAAAAGCATTCATTAACTCTTGAACAGATTGCTTATGTTGGCGATGATATCAATGATCTGCCGGTTATGGCGCAAGTAGGATTGCCCTGTGCGGTTGCCAATGCCGTACCGGAAGTTAAGGCACAGGCCAAATACATTTCACTCCGCCAGGGAGGCAATGGCGCTGTGCGCGATATTATCGAATATATTTTGAAAGCCCAAAATGCCTGGGATACAATTATTGCCGAGTATATGAATGTCGAACGATTTACGATATCTCAGTAAAAGCACTCAATTTAGTAGGAGGGAGCAAACGCATGTCCAATGAATGGCAATACTATAGTTGGAAACTAGCCAGCCGGTTAGTGTGTTTGCTGCCCTATTCCGCAATACTTGCCATGGGTAAGCTGCTAGGCAGAGTCTATTACCAAATTGCCGCTAAACAGCGTGAGCGTGCCCTGAGACAGATTAGGGAACGTCTTGGATTATCGGCGGAAGCGGCGGAAGCAACTATCAGAAACTCTTTTGTCAAACTGGCGCAGACCTTTCTCGAAGTATTGTATATGCCTGCTTTGACAAAAGAAAAGTTAGAGGAATATGTAACTATTGAAAACCGGCATTATCTGACAGATGCCCTGGCGCAGAAAAAAGGCGTGGTTTTTTTAACAGGCCATTTAGGCAATTGGGAGTGGTTTGGCGCGGCTTTGGCCTTAACGAGTATCGCCAAATGTTTGGCATTGAAATTTTCTCCAGCGGCACAAGCGAAGTTGTCGGTGCTGCGAGAGCTTTAAAAAAAGGTAAACTTCTTGGCTTTTTTGCTGATGGTGATGCTGGCAGAGATGGTATATTTGTTGATTTCTTTGGCAAACCAGCGTCGACCCACCTTGGTCCTGCCGTATTTGCCAGGAAGTTTAATTCACCGGTAGTACCGGGTTTCATAACCCGCAAGCCGGACGGCTCACATTGTATCTGTCTGCAGCCACCTATTTACTATGAAGACACCGGCAACCCTGATGCCGATTTATATAATTTGACTGAACGTACAACCAGAATCATTGAAACCGCTATCAGGAACAATCCTGATGAGTGGGTCTGGTTTAAAAAACGCTGGAAAACTGAGGTGAAGTCTCCTTGAACAGAACTGCATATCTAAGTTTTGCTTGTATTATATTGCTTTTAGCCGGGGGACTTTATTACTTTTTTCGGGCAGAGCCGCCACTGCCCAGAAAAGCTCCGGCAAGTACACAAAAGACTACGTCGGCAGGACCAACCCTTACATTTGCCGGTTCAACAGTTGTTGAAGAGAAAAATGGCAAAAAATCATGGGAATTAAATGCCGAAAGCATTGAAGCAGATACTACTGGTAACCTGGTTTATCTAAAAAAACTTAACGGGACTTTTTATCAGGAAAAAGGCGGTAAAGTGGATATTGTTGCACAAGAAGGAATTCTTGATACAAAAACACATGATATTATGCTACAGGGTGATATAAAAGCTACTTCAAGCGATGGTGCGGTATTTACGGCACCAAAAGGAAAATATGTTAACCAAACTAAATTCTTTTACGGTTCAGGCGGCATTAGGCTGACACGGGGTGATACCATCATCACCGGTGATAGCATTGATGCTGACACTGAGATGGAAAAAGTAAAAGTTCATGGAAATGCCAAGGCTGTAACAGGAGGCAAGAACTAATGATAAAAAGACTAGAGTATTCTCGACGTAATATGATTATAACGGTTGCTCTTTTAATGCTAAGTTTTGGCAGTTTATACGCTGTTGCGGCTCCGCAACCTAACGCCAAGACACCGGTCGAGCTTGCTGCCGATACTATCGACTATGATGCAAAACAAGGCATCCTTATTGCAACCGGCAGGGTGCGTATAAAACAAGGGCAGCTTGTAGTCACTGGCGATAAAGCCGAATACAATACCGAAAGTCAGGAAGGGCGCGTTACTGGAGGCGTAAAAGCCGTTAACCAGGATTCAACTCTGACAGCTGCTGAAGTACAGACCTATAAGAATAATACCTATCTGATTGCTATCGGTGATGCCGTGCTGACAAAAGGAGAAGACCGACTTACCGGTCCGCGGGTCGAATATTTTGCTGACACACAATATGCATTAGTGCCCCAGAACGGCAAAATCGTAAGGCCGGATGGTACTATGACAGCTGACAAAATAGAAGCCTTTTTTCAGGATAACAGCGCAACAGGCACCGGTTCTGTTCATATAGTCAGTCCGACCCGCAACCTGGATGCTACAGCCGATACGGCTACCTACTATGGCGAACCTAAAGATCAGAGTAAAGTTATACTGAGTGGTAATGCCCGTGCTGTTCAGGATGGTAACGTCCTTATCGGTGAAACACTTACATTGCGTCTTGATGAAAAAGCCATGGATTCCCAAGGACGGAGTAAGTTGGTTATTACACAGACTAAATAGAGCAAGGATGTTGCTGATATGTATATCGAAACTCGTGACTTAATAAAAACTTATAAAAATCGTAATGTGGTCAATGGTGTTAATCTTCGAGTTGATCAGGGGCAAATCGTCGGTTTGCTAGGTGCTAACGGTGCAGGTAAGACAACTACTTTCTATATGATTGTCGGGCTGGAACGACCGAATAGCGGCAAGATTTATATGAATGACCAGGATATTACTGACCTGCCGATGTATCAGCGCTCGCTCATAGGTATTGGTTACTTGCCACAGGAAGCATCCGTTTTTCGCAAAATGTCGGTAGAGGATAACCTCATGGCTATTCTTGAAACGACAACGCTTACCCCGAGTGAACGCCAGGATAAAATGAACAGCCTGCTGGAAGAATTCAATGTCAATCATGTCCGCGAGCGGAAAGGTTCCGAACTGTCTGGCGGCGAACGCCGGCGAGTCGAAATTGCAAGGGCGCTGGCAACCGATCCGAAGTTTATTCTGTTGGACGAGCCGTTTGCCGGTGTTGACCCTATTGCGGTTTCCGATATCCAAAATATCATTGCATACCTGAAAGAGCGAGGAATTGGCGTTCTCATTACCGACCATAATGTGCGTGAAACGTTGACTATTGTTGATCATGCCTATATTATGAACGATGGTAAAATCCTCATTGCCGGCGACAGTGATACTATCGCTAATAGTGAAGTTGCTAAAAAATACTATCTCGGACAAAACTTCACACTATAATAGCGAAATTAACAACTTACCATGTAGGAGAAGCTAATGCGTATACTTGACAAATATATCATTAAAGAAATGCTGGGGCCGTTTGCTTTTGGCATAGCTGCATTCTCGAGTATTTTTATCGGTACAAATATACTTGTAAAACTAACAAAATTTATTACGCAATATGATGCATCTATATTGACAGTAATTAAGCTTTTTATTTACAGTTTGCCAGGTATTATTGTTTTGACTTTTCCGATGTCCATGTTGTTAGCGTCGCTTATGGCTTTTAGCCGGTTGTCAAGTTCCAGCGAAATAACAGCTATGAAATCTGGTGGTCAGAGTTTTGCCAGGTTAGCTGTTCCTGTGTTTATTGCAGCGTTTTTTGTCAGTGCAGCGGCAGTTATTCTCAATGAGGCTTTAGTGCCGGCCTCAAATATCGCCTATAATAACATTGTGCGCCAGGAAGTAGAAAAAAATACGCAACCGATCATTCAGGATCATGTTGTTATTAAAAATATTACGCAAGGCGAATTAGAACGTCTGACCTATGCACGAAACTTTATCGAAGAAACCAGCACGATGAATAAAATCTCGGTTCAGGAGTATGAGGATGGACGTCTTGTGCGTGTGGAAAACGCGGAACGGGCTGTATGGCAAGATGGCTACTGGCGTATGTATGATGGTGTAACTACCCAGCTTGCAGCTGATGGGCGGGTAGAGTGCATCCTTCCGTTTGGCAACAAGGAATTGCCGATAGATAAAAATCCGGTTAGTATTTCACGAGAACAAAAAGATGCCGAAGATATGACCATACGAGAACTTAGAGAGCACATTGCAGCCTTAAAGCAGGAGTACGTAATAACAAACCAGTATGAAGTAGAATTGTATCAGCGATTAACGATTCCGCTGGCCAGCTTTGTTTTTGCGATGATTGGCACTCCGCTCGGACTGTCGCCGCATCGCTCCAGTTCGTCCATTGGTCTTGGTCTAAGCATTATCATTATCTTTGTATATTATATCCTGCTGACAATATCGACAGCTCTCGGTAAAGGTGGAACTGTCGATCCGTTTCTAGCCGCCTGGATACCTGACATAATTGGTATTTTAGTGGGCGCATATTTAGTATACAAATCCTCACGGTAGAAGGGGGTGCACTATGTACGGGTTAGCGCTAATCGCGATCATTGCCATTATGGGCGGAGTTATTGCCTATATTGGCGACAAACTGGGAACCAAAGTGGGTAAGAAAAAACTCAGTATGTTTGGTCTTAGACCCAAGCATACCTCCATTATTGTTACCATTATCACCGGTATTCTGATTTCCGCTGCCACCCTGGGAATTATGACGGCCATATCCTGGGATGTACGTACGGCCCTCTTTGGTATGGAAGAACTTAAAGCAGAACTTCATAGTTTAACCACCGAAGTAAATTCAAAAACAACAGAATTAGAGGCCAGTCGTGCCGCTCTTGATGCCAAAAATGCCGAGTACACCGCCATCAGTGCAAAAATAAAAGAAACTACCGAGCAATTGTCTAAAATCACCGCTGAACTTACCGAAGTAATGGTTGAGCGGGACCGCACAATAGCTGCGCTAACCAACCTGCAGGCCGATTATGCCTTAGCGCAGCGTGATTTACTCAGTTATCAGGCTAGTATTAAAAGTCTTCAGGCTACCAAAACCGAACTTGATAAACGGGTGGAAGGTCTCAATACCCAAATTAATGAACTCAATACCGCCAAGACAGAACTGCAAACCGATGTTGACCGGCTTAATGAACTGACTGCTAATCTGAAAAAAGGCTTGCAGATTGTCCGGGAAGGTACTGTGGTGTTTAGGGCTGGCGAATTGCTTTCCAATGCCACAATACGGGGCGGGCAGTCAACTGAAGCTACTTCGAGAGAATTGGCTGGAGTAGTTTATAAAACCAATCAGTATATATTAGAGAAACTGAATGTAGCCGATAAGAAGCTGGAAATACTATGGATTGCCCAGTCTGATTTTGACCAGGCATCCAAGCTGATTAGTGAAACCGATGAGGAAGTTATTGTCCGTATTTCGACTGTAGGCAATACAGTCTACGGCGAAGCCGTTATTGGGCGGATTGAACTCTTCCCCAATCATCTTATCTATAGCCGGGGTGATGCGGTTTACAGTGACACTGTTACGATAACCTCTGAGAACTTGGCAGAAGAGAATGTTTTATCCTTTTTGCAAAAAGTAAACGCAGCTGCTGTATCCAAGGGGATACTACCTGATCCCATCCAAGGTACGGTTGGCAGTATGAGCGGAACCCAATTGTTTGAGACAGTTAGCAAGGTTAAGCGTCAGAGCGGAAAGATTGAACTGATGGCAGTTGCTAAAAGTGATACCTATACAGCGGGCCCGTTACAAATTGAGATAAGAATCAGAAGTACACGTGAATAATTATTATTAACAAAATATACTAGTTAAGAATCCTGCTTAGTAAGCAGGATTCTTTCTTTTTTGTGCGAATATATAAGATTATAAATTTAGTTATGTAAAGTTCATAACTGAATTAGGCATAGTATAAATATTCCTGCTAACTCAATAAATACAGTGATGTTTCCAGAACATACCTCGAGAATTCAAGCAGGAAAGATTGCAACTATGTCGAAATTATGTTAACATAAAACCTGCGGAATGCGGCAGGTGCATATCGAGAATAAGCCCTGCAGAGAGGAAGGAAAGATTGAGGAAACGTGGATACTCATTCGCCCCCTCCCCCTTGAACGGGTGGCTCCCGGTGTGCCGGTGGCAACACCCGCAAACTTAAAAATATTTCAAGGGGGATTTTCTAATGAACAAAAGACTTTTAAAAGTAGCTGTGACTACTGCTCTTACTGTAGCCTTCGCTGTTCCTGCTTTTGCTAATCCTTTCACCGATGTTCCTGCAAAACATTGGGCTTATGATGCAGTAAATAAATTGGCCCAAGCTGGTGTAGTAAGTGGTTATGGCGATGGCACTTTCAAAGGTGACAAAACTGTTTCCCGTTATGAAATGGCTTCCATGATCGCAACAGCTATGCAAAAAAACCTCAACAATGACCAAAAACAAATTGTTGACAAACTTTCCAAGGAATTTGCAACCGAACTTACCGGTATGGGCATCAAAGTTGACGCTCTTGATAAAAAAGTGGGCAACATGGTTAAAATCTCCGGTGACGCTCGTGTGCGTTATGGCGAAATTGAAGATGGTGCCAGCAGCACTGATTTCCGTGCTCGTGTAAGCTTTGATGGAAAAATCAACGACGACCTGAAGTTCAATGCTCGTTTGACTAGCGGCAATATCGACGCTTCCGCGAAAACTTCTGGAAGTGGTCAAGGGGATATCATCCTTGACACCGCCAATGTAACCTTCAATGCTCTTGGCCTGACTAATACTATTGGCCGCCAAGATGTTAAAGCTGGTAACAACGCATTCCTTTTTGACACCCAAGCAAATGGTCTTGCTACTAGCGTAAATGGTCTGAAACTGTTTGCCGGTAAATACGATAACGCAGATCTGTTTACTGCTCAATACGCTACTAAACTTAACGGTGTAAAACTGGCTGCTGACTACGTGAAACTTGACGACCAAAAAATCTATGGTGCTAATACCGCTTTTGCTCTGGCAAAAGGTGTAACTGCTAATGCTGAATACTACAAAAACCAAGACAGTGATGCTAAAGCTTATGGCTATGGTGTGAAGTTTGACAAAATTGGCTTAGGTGCAACTTACAGAAATATTGAGGCCGGTTCCTTCACTAAGAAAGGTACTATGACTGCTGACCTCAATACCCTGCTTGCCGATGAAACTGCATCCTTCAAAGGTATGGAGTACACTTATGATCGTGAAATCGCGAAAAACACTATGCTGAACGTGAAATACCAAGCTCCTACCGATGGTGATGCTCGTACAGCTGCTACTGTTAGCGTTAAATTCTAATATCGCATTCCGCAATGAAAGGACGCCCGCGGGCGTCCTTTTCTTTTGTACTATGATTATAGCTGTGGTATCATTAAAGAAACTATTTACCCAAAGTGGGTTGAAAGTGCGAGGTGAATAATGTGGCAGAAGATATGGTTGTTGCTATTGATCCGGGGCGGGAAAAATGCGGTGTTGCCGTAGTACATAGAGATCGAGGTGTCTTGTTTAAAACCATTGTTGCCACTGCAGAATTGGTTAGCGCTGTTGCCGAGCTTGCCACAACCTATAAAGTAGCTACACTTGTCATCGGTGATCGGACTACTTCCCTTATCGCGCAAGCTGAACTTGCAAACGTTTGGGCCGACGGGCAGAAAGTAACTATAATTCCTGTCAACGAGCATCGGTCAACCGATGAAGCGCGTAAGCGTTACTGGCGCGAGCATCCGCCGCGCGGTTTAAAGCGCCTAATTCCTACCACTATGCAAGTTCCGCCTTGCCCGGTAGATGATTATGTGGCTGTAATTCTGGCAGAACGCTATTTTTCCTCGTGATTATAGCGAGTTACACCCTAGCAAATAATATTTCAAAAAAATTCCAAAAATTAGTTTTTAGATACTTGATTTTTAATGTAAACATAGTATATACTTATGTACATAAATATAGAAAATATTAGCAATGAAGCTAAATGGCAGGCGGATAACCTTGACCATTTTTTTTTTAGAACGATCTTTACGTCTGGTAAAACAGACGCTTAGATAACTGTATATGCTGAGTAAGAAGCTTAGGAAACATGGACACTAAGCGAATCTTCCTTAGCATCTGCAAAAACAAGTTTAAAAACCTAAGGAGGAAAAACAAATGAAAAAACAAACCGCTATGGCTCTTGCGGCAGTATTCGCAATGAGCGTTGCCGGCACCGCGCTGGCAGCACCTGC
>JAGGAB010000007.1 GCA_017889705.1 Bacillota bacterium
ACTGACACCGTATGAGAAACGGTGCCAGTGTGCGTAATTTTGATTAATCCTACGCATAGGGTTTTTAATTTATCTTCCTGAACCAGGGTTCACTTCAAATCCGGGCGGTATTCCGTTAAGAAATCCGTACTGTTTGAGCGAGTAGCGAGTTTACGGATTTTAGGAATATCGCCCGGATTTTCAGCTTTTGGAGGCTTCAGGCCTAGACTTTTTGGTCCTTTTGTGTCGATGACAAAAGGACACCCGTCGACTTGGATTCAAATAAAGTATTCACTGGCGTAGATTGGAGTTTTCCCAAAAAAAGAGCCATCGCCAGCGATAATATCACTGTTGTGACAGCCTTGTATTATGTTACTAGTTAGCGTCAACAGCCTGCTGCCGGCGAAAAAAGTAAGGAATAATAGCGGCAAACGGCTGCTGATATAAGATTGTCATCGTGACCGGTATGGCCACTTCGTGTGGAAAAAAAGTCAGGGCCAATACCACTCCAAAACTGGCGTTGCGTAATCCGACACAATAAATCATAGCTAACGTAATTTCCCGGGAGCGGTTTTTAAAGACAAAGGAGCCCAGATAACCTAAAAAATATCCAGCGGCCACTATCAGCATGGTTACCAGGATTATCTTGAGTGTCGATAAATCCCAGGAGATATCAGGACCGACGATTGCCGCATTGATAAATATAACGATAAAGAAAGCCACTTTTGCGAGAAAATTACCGATCACTTTCAGGGGAGCAGGCAAGAAATCTTTTTTTCCATAGTCATGAATTAACATACCGGCAACACTGGGCAGGGTAATCATCATTAATAATTGAAACATCATTTGGAGATAATCAATTTGCAGTGACTGTCCGATAACAATTTTAAAGAAAAATGGCAGGATTACAGGTATAATGAGTGTATCCAGTGTTACTGCAACCAAAGCGATTGTGACACTGCCGCCGGCGATTGCCGTCCAGATAACCGAAGTTACGCCAATAGGGGTTGAGGTGCCTACCAAATAGCCTAATTGTGTATAATGGTCACCACTAAACAGCAGCAACCCTGCCAGATAGGCAGTAAAAGGGGTAACAAGATGAATAAGCACAAGTATCCAGAGGGGAACAATAGGTTTTTTTAACACTCGTATAAATTCTTTTAAACTTGTGCCAAGTGCAGTAACAAAGGTCATATAGGCAAACGCGCCAATGGCTGTTGTCCGTAGCACCTGAGAATCGGGGATTGGTACTAAAAAGCCTAGTAAGAGACCGGCAAGCACAATATAGAACATATGCTGTCCCAGCCAAGAAGTAAATTTTGCTAGATAAGTAATCACATTCTTGCCTCCAATATAGTCAACTAAAATAGTATATTCCGTATTCTACTTGCAATACCTCTTTTGTCAATTATATAATTGGTATTGTAACGCTGCAGGAAATTTTGCATATAAGGCGAATTTTGTTGACGTATAGTTAATTAATTATGGTAAAATTTAGGAGAAACACATGCGGGAGGATGTAGTATTTAAAGGTAGTAAAGGCGGTCTTGAACTGGTAATAAACCAGTCAGTTGATTTTGCGCTTATTTTGGAACAACTAAAGGAAAAGTTGGAATCGGCTGCTCAATTTTTTGCCGGCAGTACCGGGGTTAGAATCATATCTGGTACAAATAGGCTAAATGGAGATGAGCGGCACCAACTCATTAGCCTGCTCGCTGATTACGGATTAACCTTGCAGGAATATCCTGAGATAGAACCTTCAACACCGGAATTTGAACAAGCGGCAGACCTACCTGCCGACGATATTCCTGTTGAACTCTGCCAGGAAGCGGAAGGTGGACGAACCTTACTTGTCTCAAGGGTGCTGCGTGGCGGGCAAAAAATAGTATTTCAAGGGTCGGTAATCATTAACGGGGATGTCAATCCTGGCGCAGAAGTGATTGCCAGTGGCAATATTACTGTGCAAGGCACCTGCCGCGGCATTGCCCATGCCGGTATTAACGGCGACAAAACAGCTAGCATTACGGCTGATAAGTTAATGGCCAGTCAGCTAAGAATTGCCGGACTTATTGCTAGGGCTCCGGACAAGCAGGATGAGCCTACTTGTCGCGAGGTGGCCCGCATTGTAAATGGTTCTGTAATTATCGAACCAGCATGATTCAAATATAGGAGGTACATGGATGGGAGAAGTAATCGTCATTACGTCAGGTAAAGGCGGCGTTGGCAAGACAACGACAACTGCCAATCTTGGCACTGGTATTGCCCTGCAAGGCAAAAAGGTTGTGTTGGTTGATGCGGATATCGGACTTAGAAATCTTGATGTTGTTATGGGGCTTGAGAACCGGATTGTATATGACTTGGTGGATGTTACCGAAGGAAATTGCCGCTTGAAGCAGGCGTTAATTCGAGATAAGCGCTATGAAACCCTGTATTTGCTGCCGGCAGCTCAGACACGTGATAAAAATGCAGTATCTCCTGACCAGATGCAGCAGCTATGTAAAGATTTGGCAGAGGAATTTGACTATGTAATCATTGATTGTCCGGCCGGAATTGAACAAGGCTTTAAAAATGCCATTGCTGGGGCTGATCGGGCCATTATTGTTACTACACCAGAGGTATCGGCAGTTCGTGATGCCGACAGGATTATTGGTCTACTGGAATCTGAGGGAAAACATAATCCCAGACTTATCATCAATCGTATCCGGCCATTGATGGTCAAAAAGGGCGATATGATGGATATTGATGATATCATAGAAATTTTGGCTGTGGATTTAATCGGTATTATTCCGGAAGATGAATATATCGTTATCTCTACTAACCGAGGCGAACCTGCAGTTGCTAACAATTCGGCAATGGCCAGTACGGCTTACCGGAATATTGTGCGGCGGGTGATGGGTGAAAATGTTCCGCTTATGACATTTGAGACCAATGAAAGTTTGTGGGGGAAATTTAAAAAAGTGTTAGGCTTTTAATTTGTGCCTGGGAGGGAAAACGCGTGTTTGAACTGATACAGAAATTATTTGGCAAAGAAGCGCAAGGTTCGAAAAATATTGCTAAAGAGCGTCTGCGGTTTGTACTGGTGCATGATCGTGTTAATGTATCGCCGCAATATATGGAAGCTATTAAAGATGATATGATTAAAGTCATTTCAAACTATATGGATATTAATGAAAATGAGATGGAAGTAAATCTGACGAGAAGCAATACGCAGGTAGCTTTAGTAGCCAATATTCCGGTTAACCGCATGAAACGCACCAATCTGCCGAGTGAATAAGTTAACTGGACGTGAGAGGGAAAAACTATTATAATAGTTAAGACATTGGTAGAGAGAAGGTTAGTCGGCTATGCTTAACCAGCGCCTCTTGCGAAATTTGGATTTTGTACTTATTGGCATTACTGCATTGCTTGTAGTTATCAGTCTTGTTGTTATCGGCAGCGCCACCCATATTAATAATCCCAGCGAAGACCGTTACTGGTTTGTACAACGGCAAGGCTTATTTGCTTTGGCAAATATTCTTATAGTGTTTCTTATGCTAAATTTTGATTACAAATCACTGGAAAGATTTTCGGGATTTTTATATGTTTTAAATATGGTTATGCTGCTTGCCGTTATGTTTGTTGGGCAATCAGCCCTGGGCGCTCAGCGCTGGATACAAATTGGTCCTATTAGTTTGCAGCCATCTGAGTTTTCCAAGATTATTATGATCGTTGTCCTGGCTCAGATTTTGGATAAACGCATGGGAAAACTAAATACCTTTAAGGAAATAATTCCGGTATTTATTTATGTCGGAATACCGTTTGTCTTGGTCTTGAAACAGCCTGATTTGGGAACTTCGTTGGTGTTCTTGGCGATATTATTTGGGATGCTGTTTGTCGCTGGCATCAGTTTGCGGCATCTCGCGGTGATAGTTGGCGGCGGACTTGCTTTTATGCCGATTTTTTGGCACTTCTTAAAAGATTATCAGAAAAAGCGCTTAACTGTGTTTATTGATCCTAATGTTGACCCATTAGGTTCTGGTTATCATATTATTCAATCAAAAATTGCCATTGGTTCGGGGATGCTGTTTGGTAAAGGCCTGTTCAACGGCACACAGAGCCAGCTGAATTTTCTGCCGGAAAATCACACTGACTTTATCTTTGCGGTTATCGGCGAAGAATTAGGATTTATTGGTGCCAGCATAATCTTATTGCTGTACCTTGTTTTACTGTATCGCGGCATAAAAATTGCCGGTGCGGCCCGGGATAATTTTGGTACACTACTGGCAACCGGTATTACCTCGATGATAGCTTTTCACCTATTGGTTAATGTCGGCATGACAGCGGGGATTATGCCGGTTACCGGTATTCCGCTGCCACTCATGAGTTATGGAGTCAGTGCTTTGACAACTAATCTTGTCAGTATCGGGATATTATTAAACATTTATATGCGACGACAAAAAATACTGTTTTAATTTTAAAAAGGTAAGGGCTTTTTATAGTCCTCACCTTTTGCTTTTTTAGCAGCTAATCCTAGTCGCTTTCCTGTATTGGTGAAATAAGAGTAGCAACCTTTAGGGAGTGGCTGGTTATAATTTTATAGTTTTGTCATATATATTCCGTAAGGATACTCTGGACCGGTATTGTGGAGGGCTTACGATGACAAAGTTATGGAATTCTATAAAAAACGGCTGGCAGTTTACTAACCGCAGCAATGAAAAGACTTGGCAGTCTTATTATGAGGATGAACCTGACTATACTTGGCTTAAAAAGACAATAGCGGCTATGGCGCTGTTTGCATTGGTATATGGCGCTCAGGTATCAAATACACAAGTTGGCCTGGAACTGGCTGGCGGTGTTCGTCAAATGCTGGTTACGCAGACTGATTTTGCTTACTACACAATGCAAGCCATTGACTATGTTACTTCCCATTGGCCCAATGCCGCAAGTTCCCCGGTCATACCGGTTCTAAAACAGGTACAGACAACCATATCGCGGCCAGCAGATCCTTTGCGCTATATGATGAAACCGGTTGCTGGACAAATAGTAACTCCCTATGGCTGGCAGACCAGTCAAGCGCCAAAACAGGCAATACTTCATGAAGGGATTGCTATTGCTGCTCCTGAAGGGAGTGGCGTGCAGGCGGCTGCTGCCGGTAAGGTAAAAGCTGTTACCGACAGTGTGCGGTTAGGCAGGATGCTGATTATTGAACATGGTCAGGGTATTGAAACTGTGTACGGATATTTAGGGGAAGTATTGGTTAAGGAAGGCGAGCCTGTGAGTCAGGGCCAGGTAATGGCTTATATTGGGAAAGGCGGACCGGCCATGGCTGAACTTTATTTTGAGTTGCGGGAAAATGGAAGAGCTGTTGATCCACTTTCCAGAATTAAAGAGGAGACCGTTAAATAGAGAGGTGATTTATGCGGGCGGGAAAGGTAGCGGGGGTAGAACTGGTAATCAATAACTGGTTTATCGCAGTTGTTATCTTGTTTGCGGTGGCAGGCCTTGTGAACAAAGTATTGCTAATATTTAGTGCTGTTTTATGTCATGAACTGGCACATACGCTTATGGCCGCCGGTTTAGGTTATAAGGTTAGACAGGTGGAGCTCTTACCTTTTGGGGCTGTGGCCCGTATAGATAATCTTGCCGATGCGGGAGCGACAAGTGAAATATTGATAGCTGCCGCCGGGCCACTGGCAAGTATGGTCCTGGCGGTTTTATGTTATAGTATAATTAAGGAAGCCGGTAATTGGAAAGCTATAGTAGAATTCCTGGGGGAAGTAAATCTCATGCTAGCACTTTTCAACTTGTTGCCGGCTTTGCCGCTTGACGGCGGAAGAATTCTGCGGGCCTTATTGTGCTGCCGGCGTGAATATCGGGAAGCAACAGCCCTTGTCGTTACAATTAGTTATGGTATTGCCATCATGCTGGTTGTTTTTGCAGGTGCAGGGTATTGGCTGCATGCTACGATAAATGTAACGATAATAGTGGCGGCAGTGTTTTTGTTTTTTTCGGCCAGGAAAGAAAATGATCTGGCAGGGTTTAGGGCCATGCGTATTTTAGCAGCTAAAAAAACGGAACTTACCACTAGGCGCATTATGCCTACAAGCCACCTTACCGCTTTAGAAAGCACTGTGCTTAGCGATGTAATCTGCCTGTTCGGTTCAGAAGCATACTATGTTGTGCACATTGTTGACCAGAATTTTCGGTTGTGTGGGACTTTGAGTGAAACAGAAATATGGGATGGATTAATGCAAAGAGGGATAAAGTCTAAGTTAAAGGAATTTCTACAATGACTAATTAAATTTTTGTTGAGGCTAGGTTTCAAATTAGCTGTAATTGGAAAAAATAACGCTTGCTATTTCCAAACAAAAAATACATAATGTTTTTTATAGCTATATATTGGAGGTACATATGCATCCTATAAATACTGTCAGTCCGGCAATTTTGAGTAAGGTGCTGAAACCGGCCCGTTATACCGGACATGAATGGAACAGTGTAAATAAAGACGTTAACGCAGACTTGGTTAGTTTTGTTTTGGCTATGCCTGATGTTTATGAGGTCGGCATGTCCAATCTGGGGCTTAAAATATTGTATCAGGTATTAAATAATCGGCCAGATACCTTTGCCGAGCGGGTATATGCTCCCTGGGTTGATATGGAAGCCGAAATGCGAGCTGCAAATATAAGACTATATACACTGGAAACCAAGCGCCCGGTTAGCTCATGTGATATCCTTGGGTTTTCGCTGCAGTACGAGCTTAGTTACAGTAATATCCTCAACATGCTTGATTTAGCCGCTATTCCGGTAGAATCAACCAAGCGTGATGAGAGTCATCCGCTGGTGGTATGTGGCGGGCCGTGTGCTTTTAATGCTGAGCCATTAGCTGATTTTGTTGATCTTTTCATTATTGGGGAAGCGGAAGAAGTAATTGGCGAAGTTGCCGGAGTTATTGCCGAATGGAAAAAAGCAGGCAAACCTGGCGGCAAAGCGCATGTGCTGCGCCAAGCTGCGCAGCTTCAGGGCATCTATGTCCCAAGTTTTTATGAGGAAGAACACAATGCCGCCGGACGGCTAATTGCTTTGCGTCCCACTCAAAATGAAGCTAAACCGGTTATTGTTAAGCGCGTAATAAAAGACCTTGATCAGGTAACCTTTGCGACAAAACCCATTGTGCCGTTTATCGAAATCGTGCATGACCGCATTATGCTGGAACTGTTCCGCGGCTGTACCCGAGGCTGTCGTTTCTGCCAGGCAGGAGTGCTTTACCGACCTGTACGGGAACGCAAGATGGACACTTTGGTTAATTATGTTCAGGAACTGGTGGATAATACAGGCTATAATGAAATCTCTCTGGTATCATTAAGTTCAGCTGATTATTCCTGTTTAAGTCCCTTAATTACAGAACTTATTACCCGCTTTAAACAGCAAGGGGTAAGTGTTTCGCTGCCTTCGCTCCGGGTGGACAGCTTTTCCATTGAACTGGCAAAACAAGTGCAACAAGTGCGAAAAAGCGGTTTAACTTTTGCGCCGGAAGCAGGTACCCAGCGGCTGCGTGATGTAATTAATAAAGGCGTTACTGAAGAAGATCTCACCCAGGCTGTAAGTGCTGCTTTTTCGGCTGGTTGGTCAACTATTAAGCTGTATTTTATGATTGGACTGCCAACCGAAACAGACGAAGATATTGCCGGAATTGCTAGTCTAGCGCAGCGGGTGGCCGATTTATACAAACAGATAAAAGGGCGGCGGGGCGCCAAAGTAACTGTCAGTGTATCCTCCTTTGTTCCCAAACCGCACACTGCGTTTCAATGGTTTGGACAAAACTCGGTAGAAGAAATTGAACGTAAGCAAAAGCTGCTCAGGTCGCTGATTAAAGACCGCAGTATATCACTTAGCTGGCATGATGCCAGGACAAGCTTTCTTGAGGGCGCGTTTGCGCGGGGAGACCGGAGCTTGGGCAAAGTTCTTCTCCGGGCTTGGCAGCAGGGCGTGAAATTTGACGGCTGGTCAGAACACTTTAAATATGATGCTTGGATGGAAGCTTTTGACGCTTGTGGAGTAGATCCGGAATTTTACGCCAGACGTCACCGCGAGACTGACGAGTTTTTGCCATGGGAGCATTTGTCAGCCGGGGTCAACAAGGCCTTTTTGGTGAAAGAGTGGCAGGCTGCTCAGCAGGAAACCTTTACTGCTGATTGCCGTCATGATTCATGCGGAGTCTGTGGTGTTTGTCAGGATCTTGATGTTGATATTGTGGATTGGGGGCAAAAGTAATGGCAAAATTGCGTTTGATGATAACTAAAGGCAATCCAATTCGCTATATTTCTCATTTAGATTTTGCCGGTACACTCGAACGCGTTGTCCGGCGGGCTAAATTGCCGGCAGCTTATTCGGAAGGCTTTAACCCGCATATGAAAATGGCATTTGCCTCGGCTCTGGCAGTCGGGGTAACCAGCGAAGCCGAATATATGGATCTTGAACTTACTGAGGAACTGGAACTTGACCGGCTAAAAGAGCAGATTGTGTCACAACTGCCTGAAGGCATTGAACTTAAAGCAGCTCAATATGTGCACCAGCCGAGCAAGGCATTAATGGCGCTTGTTAACCTGGCTGTCTATGAAATTGTTGTGCCGCTTCTTAATGATGCCGCCTGGGATGTGATTGAGAACAGTGTGCAAAATTTTAATAGTGAAGTAGAAGTAATTTATACAAAGCAAACGCCTAAGGGACGTCGGGAATTGGATATCAAAGAATATTTAGCCGAGCCGGCTGTGGCTAAACCGTTACAAGATAATCCGCACCAAGTAAGCATTAATCTTGCCATCAAAATCATGCCGAACGGCAGTATTAAACCGGTTGAGGTACTTGCTGCACTGATAGAAAACTTTGGGATGCCTGTTGATAAAAATGCAGCGCTGATTCACCGCAGCGGACTGTTTATAACTGACGGAAAAGTACGCCGGTCACCGCTTGAGGTACAGTAACAACTGATTTTACACAAAGGAAAAAAGTCATGAATAAAAGTATAATTGCTAATGTTATGCCGGAAGAAACCCGTGTGGCCCTTTTAGAAAATGGCCAGCTTATGGAGTTTTCGGTGGAACGTAGTGAGAGTGGACATTTGGTTGGCAACATTTATAAAGGCAAAGTTAAAAATGTTTTGCCAGGAATGCAAGCGGCTTTTGTTGATATCGGGCGCGAAAAAAATGCCTTCTTGTATATGGGGGATACCGGCAGACAGGCATCTGCCAGGTATTTGACAGTTGGGCAAGACGTATTACTGCAGATTGCCAAAGATGCAATGGGTGATAAAGGACCGCGCGCTACACTGAGCCTGACCTTGCCAGGTCGGTACATTGTTTTGATGCCGACTGTTGACTATATTGGCATTTCACGTCGCATTGGAGATGAGACCGAACGTGAGCGCTTGCGCCAGATCGCTGAAAAAATTCGGCCTGCGGGCATGGGGGTTATTGTCAGAACCGTAGCGCTTGGCAAGAGTCAGGATGATTTGCTGCAGGACATGGCGTATCTGGCAAATATGTGGTCAACACTGAGTGCCAGAACCAAAAGAATTAATGCGCCGGCACTTATTTACAAAGATGCCGATCTTGTGGTGCGAATTGTTCGCGATTATCTCACCCATGATGTAAGCGAGTTTATTATTGACAGCCGGGAAGCGTATAACCGGGTTATTGATTTACTGCGTTATATATCGCCCGAATTGATAGACTGTGTTAGTTTGTATGAGCCGACTGCGCACGAGAGTGATGTGTTTAGCCGGTTTAACCTTGAAACTAGTTTGGAAAGTTTGCGTGACCGGCGGGTCGATTTGAAAAACGGCGGTTATTTAGTCATTGACCATACAGAAGCACTAACTGTTATAGATGTGAATACCGGTAAATATGTCGGCAACACCAACTTGTCAGAAACTGTGTTTCAGACCAATCTGGAGGCTGCTGCTGAAATCGCCAGACAGCTTAGGCTCCGGGATATTGGCGGTATTATTATTATTGATTTTATTGATATGGATAAAGCCGAACAGCGCTCTGCCGTATTGTCGGCCTTAGAAGCAGCTTTGAAAAATGACCGCACAAAATCCAATGTGCTGGGTATTACCAGTTTGGGTTTGGTAGAAATGACCCGAAAAAAAGCCAGACAGAACTTAAATGGTATGCTGCATAGCCCTTGTCCCTGCTGTATGGGAAAGGGCCGGATAAAGTCGGCGGAAACGGTAATAATTGATATTAAGCGTGAGTTAAGGAATTTAAATAAACGATCCAGGTTTGGCGGAAGTCTGGTGCTGCAGGTACATCCGCAGCTAGCCGGATTTTTGGAGAAGCAGGGCGAGCTCAAACGGCTGGAACAAGAAACTTCCAGAACGCTTATGGTAGAAGGTGTTGCCACTATGAGCCCGGAGAATTTTGCGCTGTTGTGGAAACCAGATTGACAAAGTATTTCCAGTATGATAAAATTTCATGATGTAGGCGATTGTCTACTCTAACCGCACGGAGAGGTTCTTTTAAACAGACAGGCATGTATATGCTCTACTGTACCGAATCTGGCGAGTCCTAATAGAGGGGGAGGTGCAAGTTATAATGTACGCAATTATTGAAACAGGTGGCAAACAGTACCGCGTTACCGAAGGTGATGTTCTCACTATTGAGAAGCTTGAAGTAGCTGAAGGACAAACTGTTGATTTTGACCGCGTTTTGACTGTTGTAAAAGAAGGCGATGTAGTTATCGGCAAACCGCTGGTGGCTAACGCGAAAGTTACTGCTGAGGTAGTAGCTCATGGCAAAGGTAAAAAGATTCTGGTTTTCAAATACAAAGCCAAATCCAATTATCGTCGTCGTCAAGGTCATCGTCAACCATTCACTAAAGTCCGCATTGAAAAGATTCATGCGTAAGAACAAACCATGATTACGGTTACCTTAACACAAGAAAACAATAAGGCAATTACTGGTTTTGCTGTCAGTGGGCATGCCAAAGCTGGGGCGCATGGTATGGACATAGTTTGTGCCGGCGTATCTGCACTTGTGCAGTCGGCTATTATGGGAATTGAACGTCATCTTGGACGGGAGATTGACCTTGAGCAAAACAATGATGGGTTAATTATGAACCTCATTGGACAGCCGGACAGTTTGACAGAAGCAATTCTGGCAACCATGCTGCTGGGCCTAACCGAAATTGCCAAACTATATCCTAAGAGTGTTCGTATAATTGAGCACAGGAGGTGAAAGCAAGATGGAAAACTTTAAACTGAATTCTTTTGACTTACAGTTATTCGCTCATAAAAAGGGTGTAGGTAGCACTCGTAACGGTCGCGATAGCGAAGCTAAGCGCCTAGGCGTTAAACGTCATGCTGGTGAAGTTGTTACCGCTGGCAGTATTTTAGTACGTCAGCGTGGTACCCATTTCCATCCCGGTAATAATGTCGGTATTGGCAAAGACGACACCTTATTTGCCATGATACCTGGCCAGGTGGCTTTCGAGCGCAAAGGCCGTTATGACCGCCAAATCAGTGTGTATCCTGCAGCTGAAAAAGCTATCTAATTTGCAAGTCGTTGACAAAAGCAAAAAGCGATAGTAAGCTTGTTTCTAAGAAAGTAAACCTTTCGCTGGGATGAGTCAAACCTGCGGCCCATAAAGCCGCAGGTTTTTTAGCATCATGTGGAAAGTCTTTTTAGCGTTATAAGTAAAAAATATACTTTCAACTATTAATTTGTTCATATGGTAACGTATTTTTCAAGCAATTTTTACTAATATTTCAAACTCCAACAGGTATTTAGAGCGATGGGGGCGAAAGATATACCATTCTGCAACATATTGGAAGGATGATGGTATGTCAAGTCGAGTCTGTTCTAAAGTTGCAACATGTGTTGATGCAAATAATCTGCTGCGCATCCAGCGGCATGATTTTTTAAATCATCTACAGGTTATTCATGCTATGATTCAATTGGGGCGTAGCGAAAAAGCGCTTGAATATATTGAGAAATTAGCGCATGATCCTGAAATGATTTCAAATGTGTTGGCAACATACCAAAAAGAGTAGCTACAACTAACTTTAAGAGATTTGCAATTTGTAGGCTAAAAATGAGCGCGAAAGCGCATATTACATATAAAAATGCAAGGGGATTGCTATGTTTATTGACAGAGCTAAAATTACTGTTAAAGCTGGTGGTGGCGGTAATGGTATGTCCGGTTTCCGCCGGGAAAAATATGTTCCTAAGGGCGGACCCAGCGGTGGCGACGGCGGTCGTGGAGCCAATGTAGTACTGATTGGGGATGCAAATCTTAATACCCTCGTTGATTTTCGCTATAAACGTCTATTTAAGGCCGATAGTGGTGGCAATGGCCAGATGAAAAATATGCATGGTCAAGGCGCTGATGATCTTCTGATTAAAGTTCCACCAGGCACCATTATTAAAGATGAAGCTACCGGGCAAGTACTTGGAGATATTACTGAGATTGGTCAAACAATTGTAGTAGCCAAAGGTGGACGTGGTGGACGTGGCAATGCACGTTTTGTTAACAGCGTTCACAGAGCGCCGACGTTTGCAGAACTGGGTGAACCAGGGGAGGAACGTTCGTTAGTGCTAGAGCTTAAGCTGCTTGCCGATGTCGGTCTTTTAGGTTATCCTAGTGTAGGAAAATCAAGTATTTTATCGATGGTATCGGCGGCTAAGCCTGATATTGCGGCTTACCATTTTACTACATTATCACCAGTACTCGGCGTTGTCAGCATTGGTGAAGGGAATAATTTTGTGTTGGCCGATATTCCCGGACTTATTGAGGGCGCCCATGAGGGGGTTGGCCTTGGGCATGATTTCCTGCGGCATATTGAACGTACCAAAGTACTTATCCATGTGCTTGATGTGTCAGGCATGGAAGGCCGGGATCCCATTGAGGATTTCCATAAAATTAACAATGAGCTTAAGTTATATAATGAAAAACTGTTCAAAAGACCGCAGATTATTGCTGCCAACAAAATGGATCTGGCAGAAGCGCGGGAAAACTACGAACGGGTAGCTAAGGCTATGACTGAATTGGGTCATGAAATTTATCCTATTTCCGCTGCTACCGGTGAGGGCTTAACACCTTTAATGCAGCGGGCAGCTCGGCTCTTGGCGGAATATGTGGAAGAGCCGGAAGAAATCGAAGAAGCCAAGGTATATGAAGCAAAACCTGAAGATGAGTTTTCTGTCAGTAGAGATGAAGATGGTGCCTTTGTTGTGGAAGGTGCCGCTATTGAAAAACTGGTGGCCATGACGCGCTTTTATGATGAGGAAGGACTACGCCGTTTTCAGGCTATCTGGCGACGTCTTGGAATTGATGATGAATTGCGGGCACGCGGCATACAGGAAGGCGATACCGTTCGTATTCGTGATATGGAATTCGAGTTCAGGCCATAGGAGGCACTATGTTAGAAACAAATGAAATTACATTAACAGGTAAACAGAAACGGTTTTTACGGGCATTGGGTAGTAACCTTGACCCAGTTGTCCAAGTTGGTAAAGGTGGCATAATCGACACTGTTATTGAGAGCGCCGGTCAAGCGCTCGCTGCCCGGGAACTTATCAAAGTCCGGGTGTTACAAAACAGCCCGGAAGAACCCAAAAACGCGATTGCCGCATTGGCAACAGCCACTGGTGCCCAGTTAGTTCAGGTGATTGGCCGGAACGGTTTATTATATAAGAAGAACGAGGAAAAATCAAAGATCGAATTGCCTTAAGTTTGGGGGAGTTAGTAGTATGCTTACCAGAGAAAATCTTAACAATGCCAGCCGCATTGTCATTAAGGTCGGCACAAGCACATTAACGCATGCCACAGGCAAACTAAATCTCTTACGTATTGAAAGACTGGCTCGCGAATTGTCTGATTTTGCCAATCAAGGCAAGCAAATTATCCTGGTGAGTTCAGGGGCAGTTGGCGCCGGCATGGATCGGCTGGGACTTAAGGAAAAGCCCAAAACTATCCCGGAAAAGCAAGCTGCCGCTGCTGTTGGCCAAGGGATTTTGCTGCATATCTACGAAAAAATGTTTGGTGAATATGGGCAGATTGTTGCACAGGTTTTATTGACCCGCGCCGATTCGGTTAATCGCAAGCGTTATACCAACTCCCGCAACACACTCATGGCGCTCTTAAACCAGGGCGTCATTCCCATTATTAATGAAAACGACGCAGTGGCAATTGACGAACTAAAAATTGGCGACAATGATACGCTCTCGGCAATGGTTGCCAGCATTGTTGATGCGGATTTGCTAATTATTCTTTCTGATATTGAGGGGGTCTACACTGCCAATCCGCAACAGGACAAAAATGCCACACTGATAAGTGAGATTAGTGAGATTACTCCTGAGGTGGAAGCGCTGGCTGGCGGACCGGGAACTTTGCAGGGGACTGGCGGCATGTATACTAAGATTCAAGCTGCTAAAATTGCCGTTAACTCAGGGGTGACCATGGTCATTGCCTCTGGCGGCCAGGACGGTATCATTCGTGAAATTATTCAAGGAAACCAAGTGGGGACAATCTTTGTTTCCCGGGAAAACCGCCTGCAGATTCGCAAACGCTGGCTGGCTTTTGGCGCAGGCGTAAGCGGCAAAGTCATTGTAGATAAAGGCTGTGAACAAGCGCTTGTAAAAGACGGGTCAAGTCTGTTGGCGGCCGGCATTATAACAGTTGAAGGTGAATTTGAGTTAGGTAATACTATCAGCATTATGAGTGGCTGCGGCCGGGAACTGGCACGCGGCATTACCAACTATAATGCTGATGATTTACATAAAATCAAAGGTGCCCACACACAGGAAATAACTGCTATATTGGGGTGTAAACCATATGATGAGGTTGTGCACCGCGATAATTTGGTAGTGCTAATTTGATGGGAGGCTGTGACATGGATTACGTAACCGAGTTAACAGAAAAAGGTAAGGCTGCCAAACAAGCTGCCCGGAAACTGGCGACTATGTCAACAGCTCTAAAAAATCAAGCGCTAATGGCTATGGCCGCTGCGCTTGAGGCAAAGCAAGCTGCAATTATTGCCGCCAATTGCAAGGATATTGAAAGAGCCGAGGCCAACGGGATGCCTAAGCCGCTTGTTGACCGTTTGCTCTTAAATAAAGCAAGAATACAAGGTATGGCTGAAGGTCTGCGGCAGGTTGCAGCCCTGCCTGATCCCATTGGTGAAACAATCGGCGGATGGCTAAGGCCTAACGGGCTTGCCATAAATAAAATACGTGTGCCGCTTGGGGTTATTGGCATTATTTACGAAGCACGTCCTAATGTTACGGTAGATGCCGCCGGCTTGTGTCTGAAGGCAGGTAATGCCGTTATTTTGCGTGGCGGTTCGGAAGCTATCGAGTCTAATAAGGCTGTTACCACAATTATTTCTGAAGCCGCGCAGGCTGTTGGCGTGCCGGCAGGGGCGATTGCGCTTGTTGAGACAACAGACAGGCAGGCTGTAACGACGATGCTGAAACTTAATCAGTATTTAGATGTAATTATCCCCCGGGGGGGAGCCGGACTCATCAGAACTGTTGTGGAAAATAGCACAGTGCCGGTTATTGAAACCGGCACCGGTGTTTGCCATACTTTTGTTGATGCGACTGCTGATTTGGGAATGGCTCAGGATATTGCCTTCAATGCCAAGGTTTCCCGTCCGGGAGTATGTAACGCTATGGAAACGCTGCTTGTTCATGAAGTGGTTGCAGCTCAGTTTTTGCCTGATATGCTTGCGCGTTATCACCAAGCCGGCGTTGATCTCAGAGGCTGTGAACAAACCCAGAAATATCACAATGCGGTTAAGCCTGCCACAGAAGAAGATTGGGCAGCGGAGTTTCACGATCTTATTTTGGCAGTGAAAGTAGTACCTGGTTTGGAGGCCGCAATTGAGCATATAGCCGCATATAGCACCAAACATTCGGAGGCCATCATTACCCGCGATTATGAAAATGCTAAACGGTTCCAGCAGGAAGTGGACGCGGCTGTTGTCTATGTTAATGCCTCAACCCGGTTTACCGATGGCTTTGAATTTGGTTTTGGCGCAGAAATCGGCATTAGTACCCAAAAGCTTCATGCCCGCGGACCGATGGGCTTGCCTGAGCTTACCAGCATTAAATATGTTATTAATGGCAATGGACAAATAAGGAATTAATGAGTACCAAAAAGCACTGGCGGGGTTACTATTACGCTGTCCGCAATTACTTGAATACCCCCAAAGGGCGGCATGATGTTATTGACTATACCCGCGCAGCCGTAATTATTTTAGGGATTGCTGTATTACTCAGATGGGTGATTCAGTGGTGGTATACTATGTAACTCTTTTCACATTGGCTTGTATTTGCTATAATAGAATTAATTAGAAATTTTTGGATATTTGAAAGGCAGATAGTATGTTACAGGCAAAAACTAAGATAGGGGTTATGGGCGGTACGTTCGATCCTATTCATGTTGGTCATTTGGTAACCGCTGAAGCTGTCCGAATTGAGTACAATCTTGATAAGGTTTTGTTTATTCCTGCCAGCAACCCGCCACATAAGCAGGATTCAATGGTTACGCCGGCTATTCACCGGTACATCATGACGGTTATGGCTACTTATTCCAATCCGCATTTTTTTGTATCAGGTATTGAACTTGAGCGGTCAGGATTATCGTACACCATTGATACAATAAAAGCGTTAATTGACTGTTATGGCGCCAGTACGGAGTTTTACTTTATTACCGGTGCCGATGCGGTGAAGGATTTACCGAGCTGGCAGGAAATTGATCAACTGCTGGATTTATGTTATTTTGTTGCAACTACCCGGCCTGGCTGTATTAGCTATATTGACCAGGTAATTAAACAATTTGGAGCTAAAGGCCGCCGCAGTATTCAACGATTGGCGACGCCCGAACTTGAGATATCTTCCACCGATATTCGGGAACGGGTAAGAAAAGGCCGTTCGATCAAATATATTGTGCCGGAAAGCGTGGAAGATTATATTTATAAAGAAGGTTTATACCGATAACCATTGTTGTTGTGTGCCAAATAAAGGCAATGTCACTCAGGCATAAATCTTGCATTTTTGCAGATAATGTTAACGTAAAACTTTAAGTATCCTGAGGTGACGGAGGTGATTTTCTTTTGGCAAAGACGCTTTATGTAGGTAATCTGCCATGGAGTACTACAGATACTGTTCTTGCTGACGCTTTTCGGCCGCACGGCGCGGTTATTTCGAGTAGAATCATTACAGATAAAGAAACCGGGCGTTCCCGGGGATTTGGCTTTGTAGAAGTGGAAGATGATGATGCGGACAAAATAGTTGAGGCCATGAATGGAGCGCAGGTTGCTGGCCGGCAGATTGTTGTTAATGAAGCTAAACCACGAGAAGCTTAATCTTGAGTATATAGTAATTTGTTGATTTTTGATATGTATGGTATTTGCCTCCTGTTTATAGGAGGTTTTTTTATTGTTGTGCAGGTGTGGAAAAAAATAACTCTATGTAGAGCGTGGCAAACACGCGCTTTAGCTTGCGACTGATTTGCGCCTGAATTCCTGGAAAAGAGGGTTTTTGCAGGAAACTGGCGAATTTTAGTATTGGAAAATAGGTGGTGTAGAATTATGGATTATAATCAAATCGCAGAGAAATTATCACATGTCCTGAAACCCAAACGATTTAAGCATTCTTTGGGTGTTAGCCAGAGTGCGGCAGAACTTGCTGCTAGGTTTGGTGAGGATGTGGATAAAGCCAAGCTGACCGGGTTGTTGCATGATTGTGCCCGGAGCTTACCCAACAATAACCTATTGCAAATGGCAGAAGCCTTTGCTATAGTGATGAATGATGTCGAACTTCGCCAACCGATACTGCTACATGCGCCAATTGGTGCCTATTTGGCTAAAAATGAATATGGCATCAGTGATCCGCAGATTCTTAACGCCATAGCGCTTCATACTACTGGTGGGCGTGATATGGGGATGTTAGATAAAATTATTTACTTGGCTGATTGCATAGAACCAAGCCGGGATTTCCCCGGAATAGACAAGCTTCGCAGTTTGGCTTTTAAAGATCTGGACACAGCTATGCTTGTCGCATTTGATCAATCCCTTCACTATGTTATTGAGCGAAGTTTACTGATTCATCCGGCTACTATTGAAGGACGTAATTATTTATTACTAAAGCAAAGTACGTAATGAAGTGAAGGGTGTTGTCTTTGTAGAGAGGAGATAATACCATGGAAAATAGAGAAAATAGAATGGAACGACAAAGACGAAAAATTCGCTGGGACAGAGTTTTTCTCATACTGCTTCTCCTGCTGAGTACAATAGTGGCAATAACAGGTGCTACTGTTTATGCTTATCTCAGTATTATGCAAACACCTACTAGCGCGCCGGTAGCAAAGACTAAGGAGCGGGCGCCGGAGGTGTTAACCAACAAGGTAAATATTCTGCTGCTAGGGGTTGACGATAAGGATCGGGAAAATCCCGGCGACAACACGCGGCGTTCTGATACTATGATGGTTGCCAGCATAAGCCCGCAAGACGGTACTATTAGTTTGCTGTCGCTGCCGCGTGACACTAAAGTAAATATTCCCGGACGCAAAGGCTATGATAAGCTTAATCATGCCTACGCATATGGTGGGCCGCAGCTTGCCCAAACTACTGTCGAACAGTTTTTGCAGATTCCTATCAATTACTATGTGGTCATTGACTGGCAAGCCTTTATCAAAGTGATTGACACCCTTGGTGGTGTTGATCTCTATGTGGAAAATGACATGCATTATCGCGATCCCTATGCAGATCTTGATATTGAAATTAACAAAGGGTATCAGCATTTAGACGGGGAAAAGGCCGGTCAGTATGTGCGTTTTCGCAGCGATGAGCTTGGTGATATCGGCCGGGTGCAGCGCCAGCAGCGCTTTTTAAAAGCGTTGGCTAAAGAAATAATGCAAGTGGGCACTATTTTTAAGGTGCCGGCAATCGTAAATACGGTTAATCAGTATGTTGACACCAATATGTCGGCAATGACTATGATTAAAGTGGGAAATAGTCTTAAAAGCTTTAACGCCAGTAATCTTACGGCTGAGATGCTGCCGGGAACCTTTGCGACAATTGACGGGTTAAGCTACTGGGTTCCTGATAGCGAACAGACACAGCAACTAGTGCAGACTATGTTTTTATCTATGCCTGTTAAAGAAACAGGCATATCTCAGGGGAAAACCAGCACTTCCGGCACTACCAACAACAGGAAAAATTAGCAACCAGGGCGATAATCTTTTATGTGTTTCTGCTTATCTGCAGGAAACTTGCTTTCTCAGTCCGAATAAAATAAAATTAGAAAGAAAAAGCTATAACGAAGAGTTTCCAGGAGGTATTTGTTAATTGATGACTGATAATGACAGCAAAATGGCTGAGTTGGTGGCCAAGGCCGCTAGTGACAAAAAAGCACGTGATATTATTATTATGGATTTGGTAGGCATTTCACCGGTAACTGACCATTTTGTGATTTGCAGTGCTAATTCGACTACTCAGGTTAAAGCCATTGCCGATCATATAGAAGAACAGCTTGCCGAGCAGAGGATTACCCTGCTACACAAAGAAGGCTACCGGGAAGCGCGCTGGGTACTAATGGATTATGGCAACTGTGTGGCACATATTTTTGTTGAAGAGGATCGCCAATTCTACAATCTTGAACGCCTGTGGGGCGATGCCAAACAAGTGTCATATCAAGGATAGGTGTAATTATGGATAAGCATAACTACAGGCCTGGCGATGTAGTAGAGTTAACGGCTGTCAGAAAAAGTGACTTAGGTATTTTTTTGGATGCCGGCACCGGCAATACCAGTGATGATATTTTGCTGCATAAAGCGCAGCAAACTGAAGAGATTGCTGTTGGTCAGGCTGTCAAAGTATATCTTTATAAAGATCCTAAAGGCCGGCTGACTGCCAGTATGCGTTTGCCACAAATGCAAGAAGGACAGGTAGCCAGAGTTGAGGTTATCAATACAACGCGTGACGGTGCTTTTGTTAATATTGGTGCAGAACGCGGGGTATTTATGCCCCATGCCGGCAGACGGGGTTTGCCAAAGGTCGGTGAAAAAGTCTGGGTCAAACTATATCGTGACAAATCAGGCCGCCCGGCGGTTACCATGGAAGTAGAAGATGAGCTGAGACGAGCCTCTCGCCCGGCAGAGGGTGTAAAAATCGGTGATACAATCACTGGTTCTGTATATAATTTTAATGAGCAAGGAGCCTTTCTTTTTACCAAAGAGCGGTTTATTGCTTTTTTGCATAATGATGAAATTCTGGAAAGGCCTCGTGTTGGAGCTGAAGTTACTGCCCGGATTACCTTTATTCGGGAGGATGGACGGCTTAATATATCGATGAGGCCTATAAAAGAAAATGCGATGGATACCGATGCTGAAAAAATTCTTAACGTCCTTAGCAGCAGAGGCGGTCAAATGCCCTACAGCGATGCTTCACCACCGGAAATTATCAAGGAAAAGTTTAATATTAGTAAGGCAGCTTTTAAACGGGCAATGGGACGATTGCTCAAAGACAATCTTGTGGAACAAAGAGAAGGCTGGACTTATTTAAAAAATAACGAAGGTGGCGAGTGAGCCGCCTTCGTTATTCTTTTGGCAAGAAACATTACCATTACGTTGGCAGTGAATTTTTGCAGGGCATATGCTTTTTTTGATCAGCATTGTTCGCACTATTTGGTTTTTGCATAGTTGAGGCTGGTTTGCCATTCTTGGCATTATCTGAATCTAATAAGTCTTTTGCAGCCATAGTATCCCTCCTTAAGAGTTTTGGTTTTGCTAATAAGCAACTGCTTATTTGTGTGGAGGTCAGCCACCGGCTTCTTTTTGATTTGTTGATGAGTGGGCAGAAGGTTGAAGATCATCAGCAGAAACAGTATCATTGCTTACCTGATATTTTGATTGCGTAGGACTGGTGCGTGAACCTTCACTAATGAGGCTCTTTGTACCTACCTGTGTTTGGTCTGCTACATTTTTTCCATTCCAAAAAGCTGTTTTTGTATCTGTCAAAATGTTCACCTCCTATACTGTATTTATAGTAGTTTTCCCAAATGAAAAATTCGCATGAGCGACAATGATTTCTAGCCGCAAGCAATACTGATACATGTTTTTTGTTCTATCGGAGAAACTAATTAAAACAGAAACAGAGGTGTGTTATATGGATCAACAAATGCAGACAATATCATTACAGATCAAAGCACTTAGGCAGCAGCTTAACCAGCTTATGCAGAACTCTAACACCGCAGACGCTGAAATCGTAACAGCCAGCAGCATTTTGGATACCCAACTGGAAGACTATGCCCACACAATACAGGAAAAGCGTTATCCCTCAATGCGGACATTTTGAGCCACCACCAAGGTGGCTTTATTTATTGCTTAGTAGAAGCCGGTTATGGCTGGTTATAAATAAAAAGTAAAAACCCCCGCAATATTTCAGGCGGAGGTTTAGAGAAATTAGATTTTTACTCAAAGGAATGATCGCCATCTAGTGGCGGCAAATTGCGGGTAATAAGGACTTTGTCAACCCGGGCTTTATCCATGTCAAGGATTTCAAAGTTGTAGCCGCTCCAATCAAACTTGTCGGCGGTGCTGGGGATATGGCCAAGATAGGAAACAATAAAACCGCCAAGGGTCTGAAAGTAACCTCGTTCTTCGCCGGGAAAATGGTCAACATCTAAGAGTTCTTTGAGTTCTTCCGATGGCAGCATGCCATCTACCAGCCAAGAGCCGTCTTCGCGGAGAATAATATCAGGGTCTTCGTCTTCGCCAAGATAAGGCATTTCGCCAACAATGTGTTCGGCAATATCATACAGACTGATTAGGCCGGACATACCGCCATACTCGTCAACAACCAGAGCAACATAAATTCCTGTTTCCTTAAAGCTTTCCAGAACTTTGAGCGCCGGCGTATTTTTAGGAATATACAGCGGTTGACGGGCGGCTCCTTCTAATGCCAGTGGTCGGCCAGGAGTATAATTGGCTAGGACTTCATTGGAATAAATAACACCCACGATGTCATCTAAGCTGCCACGGCCAACCGGGAAAAATAAATGGTTGGAATTGCGAATGACACGAAGATTATATTGATCATTATCTTCAAGATCCAGCCACTTAATCTGGGTGCGGGGTGTCATCAGCGCCCCTACGCGCATATCGCCTAAAATAAAGATTTTTTCCAGCATTTCGCGTTCGGCTTTTTCAAAAACCCCATGCTGAGTGCCCTGGCCGATAAGGACTCGCACCTCTTCTTCCGTCACCGGCGGCTCTGCCGGCGGTTTGGTACCCAAAAGGCGCATTACCAAAGCGGTTGAAACACTCAACAAGTGAACTAAAGGACGATTGAGGCGTACAAAGGCCGACATTGGTCTGGCAATAGCAGCGGCAATGGGCTCAGGATTATTAAGAGCCAGTTTTTTTGGCACCAGTTCTCCAACAATAAGTGATAGATAGGTAATAATGCCTACGACAATTGCAAGGCTGAGGCCTTCGCTATAACTCTTAAGAAAAGCAAAGTTGTTTAGGAAGGAGGCCAAATAGTGAGCTATTTTTGCTCCGCCAAAAGCGCCGGTAAGTATTCCAATAAGGGTAATGCCGATTTGTACGGCAGACAACAACGCAGTAGGTTCTTCGGCCAGTTTTAGTGCAGAGTAAGCTCCTTTATTGCCGGTTGCCGCCATATTTTCCAAGCGGGTTTTGCGTGAGGATATAATTGACATTTCAGTCAGCGCAAATAGTCCATTTGCAAGAATTAATATTAATATTACTATAATTTCAGTACCAATTGAACCTGTGTCCAAAGTTGAGATAACACACTCCTTCAAATAGTTTATGCAGTCATATCATATCCGTTTATTGTACTGCTCAAACGCACCGCAGTAGATATTTGACAAACCGATAGCGTTAGCAACAGATATAACTATAGTAAAGTACCCGCCGACGAAATGCAGCGGGCAGTAGCTTGCTTGATTATAATTCCTCCATGGCAGTGTCCGTTTTTTTGCCGCGTTTTAGAACATAAGCAAGAATAGCCAGAGCTATGACTAAACCCGAAACAATAATCATATCATCCTTGTTTTGGGAAATCATCTCCATGGCTTGCGGACCAAAGTAGTAAATAAGCACGCCTTCAAGCAAGAAACGCTTGCCACGTCCCAGCAGAGAGACAAACAGGAAAGCTGGCATATTGATCTTCAAAGCTCCTGCCGTAATACTGACAAATTTATAAGGAATTGGCGATAAAGATGCTATAAATATAGCCCACAGGGCGTTTTGCTGCACGGTAATGTGTATCTTTTCAAGATATTTGGGCGGGATAAATTTGCGGGTAGCCGGCAGGCCAAGCTTTAGCCCGATAAGATAACCGACCAAGCCGCCCAGAATAGATACCGCAGTAGCGGCCAAGCCATAGTAAATGGCGTTTTGTGGATTTGCTATGGCCAGTGGTATAAGCAGCAGATCAGGTAATATTGGCGAAATAAAGGATTCGGTGAAAGCGGCAATTAAGAGGCCGGGAAGACCCCATTCCAAAAGCATCGCCAGCAATACATCCATTGTAAAGTACTCCTTTTTAGAGTGTAATTATTAAGATATAATAATAGTTTATCGCACAAACCACAGTTCAGTCAAGGATTAATACATGGGAAACAGGTGAACCCTGTGCTTGGGCGATAAAGTAGACTTATCTTCAGGTAGGGGGAACCTCATCTGAAGATAAGTCTCAGGATAATAAAATAGCCTGCGATTATAGTCGCAGGCATACGGTGGTGGAGATAAGCGGGATCGAACCGCTGGCCTCTTGAATGCCATTCAAGCGCTCTCCCAGCTGAGCTATATCCCCGAATAATTATTAAAATAAATTATACTTATACCAAATAAAAATGTCAAGAATTTTGCGTAAGTTCAAATATTTGGCAGGTACTTAAGCTTGGCATGCAGAATACTTTGAGATTAGCATAGGGAAGAAGGAACTTGGGATGCAATTGTTAAAGACAGGCCTACTAATTGATGGAACAGGCCGCGCACCGCAAGAAGCATGCTATTTGGCATTGGAAAACGGATATATTACCGGTGTGGGTAAAGCCGACGATTTTGCCGCTGCGCAGGTGGAAGCTGCAGTTGATTATTCACAGTATACGGTTATGCCGGGACTTATTGATCCTCATGTGCATTTGTTTTTGGAGGGAATAGCTGATGTAAAAGCGCGTACGCTACGCTGGCGGGAAGATAAGGAGACAACATTGCTGCGGGCTGTTAACAATCTGGATAGAACCCTGCGGCAAGGCGTCACCACTGTGCGTGACTTAGGTGGTCCCTTCGGTATCAATGTGTTTTTAAAAAAGGCTGTAAAACAAGGAATAATTAACGGTCCGCAGGTACTAACCGCCTGCCAGGCTATTTCGATCACCGGCGGCCATTTTCATTATGCAGGTGGGAGAGAAGCAGACGGGCCGGACGAAATGGTTAAGGCCGTGCGGGAGCAAGCCAGGAATAATGCCGATTGCATAAAAATTATGATGACAGGCTGTGTTAACTTCATTCGTCAAGATGCAGGTATTGTTGAACTTTCACTAGCAGAAACGCAGGCGGCTGTTGACGAGTCGCGTCATCTGAAAAAGACGGTAGCAGTGCATGCCAATGGTATAGCCGGCGTATGCCAGGCCATTGATGCCGGTGTTACTACAATAGAACATGGGGCGCTGATAGATGAAGCCACTGCTGATATAATTGCTGGCAGTGGTGTATATTGGATACCTACACTAGTTCCGTTTGAACGCATGTGGGCTTACGGACGTATCCACAAAACCAAGACACTGCCGGCGCATGGCATTGAAGCTGTTTACCTGAGGCATCAAGCTATGGTTAAGAGAGCATATCAAAATGGGGCCAGGATTGTTGCCGGTACAGATGCCGGAGCCTTGGGAGTGGGACATGGCGATATGTGGCGTGAGGCCGCTTTGTTAGTCGAATGTGGTTTGCCTGCGGTTGCCGCCATTCATGCGGCGACCGGACTTAGTGCGCAGGCAATCGGAATGGAGCAGGAGCTTGGGACTGTGGCGGCAGGCAAGAAGGCGGATTTGCTGGTGCTGGACGGAAATCCGCTTGCAAAGATTAGCTGCCTAAAAAATGTAGTGCAAGTATTTAAAGCTGGGAAGGAGCAGCTTCTATGAGTGAATGGATTGGCAGTTTGGCCGGAATTCTTACAACTATATCTTTTTTCCCACAGGTTGCAAAAACAATCAAGAGTAAGTCGGCCGCTGATTTTTCAACTGCCTGGATAGTAATGATGACGCTCGGGGTTTTCTTTTGGATGATATACGGATATTACATAAACAGTATGCCGGTATTTATTGCAAACCTTGTAACCTTGGGTTGTATGGCTGTACTTACCTGGATAAAATTTTTTGGAAGTAAAACTGCGATAGAAACAAAGTGACGGAGTGGTACTATGTTAGAAGCAATTGAAGAGCTTAAGACAAAGCTTGGAGAGCACGGTTACCTTACTGATGATAATTTGGCGTCTGCGCTTTACTTGGCGGAAAAACTGGAAAAACCGCTGCTTTTAGAAGGACCGGCCGGTGTTGGTAAAACGGAATTGGCAAAGGCCTGGTCACGGCTGCGCAATCGCCGGCTTATCCGTCTGCAATGCTATGAAGGCCTTGATGAAAGTAAAGCATTGTATGAATGGAATTATCAAAAGCAGTTATTGTATATTCAGATTGCTGCCTTAACAGAAAAAGGCTGGGAAACCGGACGAAAACAAATCTTTGATCAGGAATTTTTACTAAAGCGCCCGATGTTAACAGCCCTCACCAGTGTGGAACCGGTGGTGCTTTTGATTGATGAGATTGACAAAAGTGATCAGGAGTTTGAAAGCTTTCTCTTAGAAGCACTATCAGATTGGCAGGTTACCATTCCCGAGCTAGGTACAATCCATTCGGTTAATCGACCTTATGTTGTCCTGACTTCAAACAGCACCAGAGAACTTGGCGATGCGCTAAGGCGTCGATGTTTACACTTTCATATCGACTATCCGGAACTTGAACGGGAATTAGCTATTGTTGAACTTAACGCACCAGATATTGATCATAAGTTTGCCTGTCAGCTGATTGAATTTGTTCAAAATGTTCGCAAACAGCCTCTTAAAAAACCACCCAGTGTTACCGAGAGTATTGACTGGGTATTATCAATGCAGTTTTTAGGTGGTGAGCTGACAACAGACAATGTGCGGGCAACGCTGAGCGCCTTGCTAAAATACACGAAAGACCGTGACCTGATAACTGAGAAACTGCCATTTTTACTAAAGCCATGAAACAGGTAATTGTTGATTTTGTCCGCTTGTTAAGGCAAGCAGGGCTGACAGTAACCACTATGGAAGCCATAGATGCGCTTAAGGCGGCTGAACTTACTGGGTTTGCTCCGGACTTACTGCGCGGGGTGCTGGAAACTACACTTGTAAAAAGTACTTGGGAACGGCCGGTTTTTGCTGCGTTATTTGAGTTGTATTTTGAGTTTGACTGTGAGCCGCTGCGGATGCACCCTAAATCCCAATCTCCGACGCTTGCCATTAAAGGGGCTACTGCTGACGGCAGTGGCCGCAGTTCGGCCGGTGCAGGCGGCGATGCCGAAGGGCTTTTGGAAACCATTGATAATCAGCCTGCTGCCATCTTAGAGGAATTGGCAAGGCAATTTACCGCCAATATTTCACTTTCTAGTGCCGAACCAGGAGAAATTTCGCAAAAACTGCGCGAAACCCAGGTGAACTTACGTTGGTTTGAAGCCGTCAACAAAGTGGAACGTAGATATGTTACCGGTCAGCTGATGGAGACGGCTTTTCAAAAATGGCAAAAGACGTTTGCTCAGCTTGAGGCTTGTTTGCGCCGGGAACTGGAACGAAAAGCCGTTAAGCAGTTTGGCCGGCAGCATATTCTTAAATTGGTAGAATACGCAAATATCCGCCGGCGGGATTTTGATTGTCTGGCCGCAAACGAAGTGGTTGCGGTTGAACAGGAAATTGGTAAATTAGCAAAAAAATTGGCTGAAAGACCGGGAATCCGGCTGCGGCGGGCAAAACGCGGAACTGTCGATATTCGCCGCACTTTTCAGGAAGTAGTGCGCACCGGTGGCTGTCCGGTGAATTTAAAATACCGGGATAAAATAAAAAGCAAAGTGGATTTGTGGCTATTATGTGATGTTTCTAATTCAGTGGAACGGTTTAGCCGGTTTATGCTGCTTTTGGTGCAGGCGGCGCAGCGACGGTATGCCAATATCCGCTCCTTTGTGTTTATTGATGAAGTGGTTGAAGTCACAGAGTGGTTCAAGACTCAGGATGTTAACGCTTTTTTGCAGGCCAGACATCTCCGGGATCGCTTTAACCGGCGTGTGGGGTTATCACGGTATGACCTGGTTTTTGAACAAATAGCCCGGTATGAGCTGCCGGCGGTTAATGCCCGGACTAAGCTGATTATTTTAGGTGACGGACGTAATAATTGGCACCCAGGCGGGGCTGACGAATTAGCTAAGATAGCGGAACGGGCGCAGGCTATCTATTGGCTTAACCCGCTGCCGACAGAGGAATGGCTTGACGGTGACTGCCTAATGAAAGAATACCAAATGTATTGCCGGCAAATATTTGAATGCCGCAATTTGGAACAATTAACAAATGTAGCCAACCGTATTTTGTGAATACGGTTGGCTATTTTTGTTAGGGGAATAATATCATGAGCTGGCAATACTAATGGTGCGGTTATTATCGCAATAGCCAGGAGGTGAATTTGTGGAATTTGCAGTAGCGCTAATGAGTATTATTACAGTTAATTTGCTGTTAAGCGGCGATAATGCGTTGGTAATAGCGTTGGCCAGCAGGAAGCTGCCGCCCGAACAGCAAAAAAAGGCCATCTTCTGGGGAGGAGCAGGTGCAATTGGTCTTAGAATTATACTTACCTTTGCCGCCATAGTATTGCTCCAGATTCCTTATTTACAGCTTATTGGCGGTTTAGCTTTGCTATGGATTGCTGTAAAGTTGTTGGTTGGTGAGGAAGATAACCATGAACTGGAGGCTAATAGCAACTTATGGGGAGCGATTAAGACAATTGTTGTCGCAGATTTGGTTATGAGTGTTGATAATGTGATTGCTATTGCCGGTGTAGCCAAAGGTAATGTGATGTTACTGATTATTGGCCTTGCCATTAGCATTCCGATTATTATTTGGGGTAGCAAGATGATTAATATGCTTATGGAGCGCTGGCCGATTATCATTACGATTGGTGCAGCTTTTCTAGGCTGGACTGCCGGCGAAATGGCAACTGCCGATAAAAAAATTGCCCCGTTATTAAATCCATATCCTTGGACGCATTGGGTTATTCCGCTGTTTTTTGCAGTCATTGTCGTTTTGCTGGGGGGCTTGCTTGCTGGACGCAAGCAGCCGCAAGCGCAGCGCTAGTACTAAAAACTGAATTCTCCTCCCATATACCAGCCGTGTTGCAGTTTAGTAGCTTTTGTCCAAGTTATCTGATTGCTGGTATTTTCCGAACCGGTATACAGACTATAATATTGATAACGATAGCCCAAAATAAGTGCATTATCCCGGCGGCCTGCTATAGCGTAATGCAGGGCGATTTTTCCGTCCAGCATTTGACCTGTACCAAAATGCCGAAAATCCAGATTGCGTAAATTCCATATGCCGTGCCCTTGAACCAAAACAAGAGGTGAATATGAAAAACTGCCAACTAGCGCCAGTTTAGGTGCTAGTTGTTTTGTACCGGTTAGGCCGACATGGGGACCATGATAAGCAATTGAATAAGTAGAGTGCAGCGTGGGCAGGGGAAGGTCTACCGCTGCATAATCCAAAACAGAATAATAGCCTTGAGTCATGACATATTGGCTGTTGGAATAGCCATATCCATAAAAAAACTCAGTATTATTTGCAAGCATATGTTTAAAATCAAGATTTATAAAAGTGCTGGTGCCGTCTGTCTGGAACGTGCCATAATGCCATAATTCTTTAGAACGGGAGTAATCCCAGTCAGAATCAGTACCGGTTGCTGATGAAAATGCCCCCAGCGTTCCTGCATCCAAGCTTATTTTATGTGAAGACGAGAGCGGAATATCATAAGTTACACTCGCATAAGTACCAGATTGCGGATAAGTGAGTTCGGAGACACCAAGGTCAGTCTTTTGGTTGGCAGGCATTGCATTGTTATAGCCGGGAAAGTTAATACGCCACATTTGGGAACCATTGGCATGCCAATTGCTGAGTGCCAGGGTTGAAGCTGAGGCTGGCCGGATAAGCATAACTGTAGCCAGCAGCAGTGTGAAAACTAAACTTATGCGTTTAGGCACTATGCCACTCCTTTACTGTTAAAATTAGCAAGGTACTTTTATTACGCGGCCAGAGGTCTTGATATAGGAGTCACAGGGGCTTTCGTTAGCATTAAACATAATTGTGGCACTATGCAGAAAATCCTGATTGAGAAAATAGCGTAAATCGTAAATGGTAACAAATTTATTGTTTTGTTCTGTGTCTTGATATTCGGTAAAATAGCTAAAGGGTGTAAAGGTTGAAAAGAATTTGCCGATAACGGTGTTATGGGCTGCTAAGGTAGCCGGAGAAGCGGTCTGTTTGCTAAGTTCGGTATAAATGGTTAACGTCTGCCTAAAAAAACCTATTTGTCCCACATAGTACTTATCGTGCGTTTCCAGAACAAAATCCCACCGGAAGATGCTTTTAAGTGACGGCATTACCAGCAGGCGCTCAACGGTGTCATTAGTAAATTGCTGCTGAAGGCGCAGGATATTTTGCTGTTTGAGAAGGTATCTTATGGCAATGTAGAGAATAATTAATAAGAAGAAGAGCAGCGAAGTTGTATATGCAGACAGTTGTAGGCAATATACAGCTACCATAGCGGTTAAGAGTAGCGGATCAAACACGTTTAACAGGCTAAAGCTTTGGCGTTTCCGGCTAAGCGGCCATAACACGGCGGCGCCATGGGCGTTAAAAAAATCTAATAAGATATGTGATAAACCGCCCAAAAAAGACCAAAGAAAAATTTCGCTGGCTACTGTTTCCTGGGATACTAAGAAGAAGCCGCAGGTTATCAAAGCCGACCATATGGCAATACCGGGGAGAGAATGAGAGAATGCCCGGTGCTGCCTAAGAAAAGCAAAGTTGCCGCGCAATATGGCAATGATATCAAAATCCGGGGCTTGAGCACCAATTACGCTGGCTAAGTAAATGGGATCATGGATGCTTAGTGGATGGCCGGATAAACCGGCAACAGCTACACCAAGCAAGGCATGGGATAGTGCGTCCATTGCAAAAATGACCTCCTTAAGCTAGGTGACATAAAACAAAAATACTTGCTAATTATATCACGATTAGTAGGGAGGCCGTCTAATGGTAAGTGGTGGAGAAAACTATCTTGACGTGAGTCGGTTTTTGTATTATTATGAGTACTGTAAAGTGAATACCCTAAAGGGGAGTAACTGGCAGACACAATCAACAATTCTGCAGAAGTGCATGGTTGTGTCGTTGGAGTAGTCCAATAGTGAGACCTTTAGTATATTATTATTAAATATATACTAGTGTAAGGTCTTGTTGGTGTATTTAAGAAGGACCTTACCGTACTGGCGGCTAGGTCCTTTTTTGTTTATTACGCAGGGGGTGAATATAAAGAGCAACTAGTGCAATCATAGATAAAATATAAAAAAATAAAATGTTGAGGGGGTATTTTGATGGAACTATTGGTAGCGTTAGGCAGTATTACATTGATTAATCTAATACTTAGCGGAGATAACGCTGTTGTCATAGCTCTGGCGAGTAGAAATTTACCTCATGATCAGCGGAAAAAAGCTGTGTTGTGGGGTAGTGCCGGTGCTGTGGTTTTAAGAATTGTGCTTACATTGGTTGCGGCATATTTGCTTAAAATTCCATATGTACAATTCGTGGGTGGTCTTGCCTTAGTATATATTGCAATAAACTTGTTAGGCGACAAACATGATGAAGTGGCCTGCGAAAGTGCAAGCAGCTTTGGAGAAGCAATTAAGGTCATTATCTTTGCTGATTTAATTATGAGTCTTGATAATGTGTTGGCAATTGCCGGTGTAGCTGATGGACATTTTGGTCTTTTAATATTTGGTTTGGCTATGAGTGTACCGCTAGTTGTGTTTGGCAGTCAGATGTTGATGAAGCTAATGGATAGGTATCCTATTATCATCTACTTGGGGGCGGCAATCCTTGGCTGGACGGCTGCTAAGATGATGATAGCTGATGAGGTGCTGGGGGCATGGCTTGAGCCATATGCGCTTATACTGGAAGTTGGCGTTATGCTAGGTGTACTGGCTGTCGGCTATTTGCGTAAAAAACGCGGCGGGGATATTGAAAAGAAAGAGACCCATGAAGCGTAAATAATCTCTTTATACACCAGACCAACCTTCTTGCAGGGAGATTTAATCCTGAAGAGGTTGGTCTTTTACTTTTTGCTGCTACAACTGACAGTTTATCCTGAGACTAACCTTCAGAGGGGGGGGGGCCACCTGAAGGTTAGTCTGCTTTATGCATTCCCAGATGTAGAAAAACCTGGCTCACATGTAGAAAATTGCAGCTCAAATGTAGAAAAATGCATAAATGTATATTTTTACAATACACATAGCTCTAAAAGTATGATACAATTTATCCTGAGATTAAGCCGCTCTAAGACTCCTGCTTCTTCAAGTGGGAGTCTTAGAGCGGCTAAGTCCCTGGATGAGGGCGACTAACCTTCGGATGGGATTAAACCCCACCTGAAGATAAGTCTACTTTATAGATGTTATCATACCAATATACCGGAGGCGAGTAGTTTGATTGTCGAGTTTTTACTGTATTCTTTGGTGTTTTTCTTCATCACAGGAGTACTGTCACCATTTTTCATACGCAATAATAAGCTAATAAATTATATTGCACACGGAATGGCAGCGCTGGGAAGTTTGGCGGCCGTACTGTGTGCAATTATTGTTTTTAGCACCGGGAAGCTTCAAATACTAACATCTCTGGTTATGTTTGGAGAGGCTGTCTATGTCCGAGTGGATTATTTAGCAGCTTATTTTTTGTTGACGGTGGGAATCGTAGGCTGTATTGTTAGTGTTTACGCGATAGGTTACAGCCGGGAATACCTTGGGGATACCTGCCGGTACCGGGTTATGGCAGCACTGTACAATGCGTTTTTATTATCCATGATTTTAGTAGTTTGTGTCAGTCATATAGTGGCCTTTATTATTGTGTGGGAAATCATGGCACTGACTTCTTTTCTCCTAGTAAATTATGAACACGAGAAGCTGGAAACAAGCAGAGCTGCTTTTATTTACATTGTGATGACCCATGTAGGGACAGCCTTTATTATTACTGCGTTTTTTCTCTTGGCAAATAAGGCCGGCGGCTTGGCCTTTTTACGCTTAATTGAGGCGGCAGGCAGTCTTGATGTTTGGACAAAAAATGCAGTGTTTTTATGTGCGCTTATCGGTTTTGGTGCTAAAGCCGGGATTGTTCCCCTGCATATTTGGCTGCCACGGGCTCATCCGGCAGCACCTAGCCATGTGTCGGCGCTGATGTCTGGTGTTATGTTGAAAACCGCGATCTATGGCTTGTGCCGCTTTTATCTTGATTTTTTAGGCACAAGTTTTGCATGGTGGGGCGCACTGGTTCTTGTCTTGGCAGTTGTTACCGCAGTATTAGGCGTGTTATATGCGCTGATGGAACATGATGTAAAACGCTTACTGGCCTATTCCAGTGTAGAGAATATCGGGATAATTCTCTTAGGGATGGGTGCGGGTCTACTGTTTTCAGCAAAAGGAAATGGCACTCTGGCCGCGCTGGCTTGGGCGGCAGCGCTATACCATGTACTTAATCATGCGATATTTAAGTCGCTGCTATTTATGGGCGCAGGAGCAATACTTCAAGCCGCTCATACCAAAGACATGGAGCATTTGGGCGGTCTTATAAAAAGAATGCCGTACACGGCTGTGTGGTTTTTAGCAGGTGCTGCCGCGATTTCGGCTTTGCCGCCGTTTAATGGTTTTGTCAGCGAATGGCTGACTTTCCAGGCGTTGTTTTATTTGCCGCAGAGCCTGGCGGGAGTTACCGGCAAGCTGTTTAGTGCTTTTTTGTTAGCTATGCTGGGGCTTACAGGGGCATTGGCCGCAGCCTGTTTTATTAAAGCATTTGGCATCATCTTTTTGGCAAAACCGCGGAGCAGTAAAGCGGCAGAGGCCGAGGAAGCCAATAAGCCGATGCTTGTTTCTATGGCCTTGCTTGCGTCACTATGCTTGGTTCTTGGTATCTGGCCTGAGTATCTGCTGCAGATTATTAGCAAGGTTTTAACAGGAATAAACGGGATTAATGCAGGACTGGCGTTTGCGGGAACAACCTGGCAGGCAGCAGAGGTTCATGCCGGTACTACCGGCGGGAGTTTGCAAATGCCTGTAGTTGCTGCTCTTTTCCTTGTAGGCGCAATTGTTGCCTGGGGTTTATTCCGAGTGTATGGCAGAGAGCAAGTGCATAAAGGAGAAACCTGGACCTGTGGCATTGTGCCTACTGCCAGGATGGAATATACGGCTATTGGTTTTTCCAAGCCGATTAGGTTGGCGTTTAAGTCAATATTGCGACCACAGCATGAAACAGTTGTAGATCTGTCGCCAAATCGCTACTTTGGCCGCCGCTTGAGCTATCATGTGAGTATTGTCGATATCTTCAGTGCCACATACCGGCCCATTAATGCCGGAATAATTCGTATCGCCCAGCTTATGAAACCTATCCAGGCGGGTAGTGTGCAGCTTTATATCGGCTATATAACGGCAATTACTGTAGTTGCCCTTATTTTGAGTACTTGGTGGTGAATGGTATGGAAGAAATAACTATAGTAATAACGTCAATTGCATATGCAGTTGTGCTCATAATAACTGCGCCGTTAGTGGCGGCAATTATTAAAATCAGTAAAGCAAGAATGCAAAACCGCCGCGGGCCGGGATTGCTGCAGGTATACTATGACTTGTTTAAACTGCTGCAAAAAGACAGTATGGTATCACCGACTGCTTCCTGGATTTTTGCTGTAGCACCTTTTGTCTATTTTTCAGGTGCTTTTGGTGCGGCAACACTGCTGTCAGGCGGTGATTTGTTTGCGCTATTGTATCTGTTGGCGGCAGGGCGTTTTTTCCTGGCTCTGGCTTCGCTTGATACCGGCAGCACCTTTGGCGGTATGGGTGGTTCGCGTGAACTGTATATTAGTGTCCTGGTTGAGCCGGTATTATTGTTAACCATGCTTACTGTTGCGGCTAGAGCAGGTTCGACTAAACTGGCAGCTATGTCGGCAGTTGCTGCAATTACGCCATTTTCTTTGCCGTATCTTTTGGCCGCGATGGCTTTCTTAATTATTTTGGTAACCGAGACCGGTAGAATCCCGGTGGATAATCCTGATACACATCTGGAGCTGACCATGATCCATGAGGCCATGGTGCTTGAATACTCAGGCCGGAGGTTAGGTTTGATATTCTTAGCTTCGGCCTGTAAGCAACTGGTTTTTATCCTGTTATTTGTAGTACTGTTTCTACCCTGGCAGCCTGGTGAATTATCGCCGGTCATGGCAGCCGTTTGGCTAAGTGCCAAAGTCTTAATTACGGCAGTGGCTCTTGCGGCTATTGAAACCAGTACCAATAAAATGCGCCTGTTTAAAGTTCCCGGATTTATGGGGCTGGCAGGCATGCTGGCATTACTTGCGCTAGTGGCGCAGTAGAAGGGGGGGCAGTAAATATGCTTATTATCATTTTATTGTTTTTAGCAATTTTATTAAGTCGGGTCACCAGCCTTAAAACAGCTGTGAATATTTTGCTGTTTCAATCAGTATTGGTGGCGCTGGCCTGTGCGTTTGTTGCGGCAGAAACCGGTGAAATGCATACCTATATCGCGGCGGCGCTTACTCTGATTATCAAAGCTGGGCTTATTCCCTATGCACTTTTTCGTATTGTCAGGATGCTGCGCCGGGAACGGGAAGCAAATCCGATTATCAGCCCTAACCATTCAGTTATGGTTGCCGGTATTATGGTTGTTTTGGCTTATAGTCTGATCGACAAAGCTCTGCCTGGTATTGTCAGTCGGGATGCACTGGCTGCGGCGGTGGCAATGATGTTAATCGGTTTGACTTTGATTATGACTAGGCGGCAGGCGGTACTCCAGATTGTTGGTTTGATTACCATGGAAAACGGCTTATATTTAGTAGGTCTTTCAGTAACAAAAGGTTTGCCGCTTATTATCGAACTAGGTGTTTTTCTGGATGTGTTAGTTGCGGTAGTGGTACTAGTTATTTTGACCTATCGGCTTAAACGCTCCTTTTTGTCTACAGATACGAGCATGTTAAAAAAGTTAAAGGGATGATATTATGGGGCATTTGATAATTTTAGCGCTTGTTCTGCCGCTGCTTGCTGGTGTATTCACCATGATCCAGTCCAGGCAAAAACCAATCCGGTTTATTAATTTGCTTGGCAGTTTATTGTTAAGTGCTGTCTTGTTAAGCCTTGTGCAGCAGGTAGCAAAAAACGGAACAATTCATGTCGGTCAGTTTTATATTGATGCTTTAAGTGCCATTTTGCTCTTAGTGGTAGCTGTTCTTACCTGTACTGCCAATTTGTTTTCGCTGTCATATATGCAAAAGGAAATTACTGACGGGCATATTTCCTTGACAATGCTAAAACGTTACTATGGGCTGTTGAATCTGTTTGTATTTACTATGCTGTGTGTGCCGCTTGTGGAAAATATGGGGATATTATGGGTGGCTGTTGAAGCTACTACCCTCAGTTCGGCATTGCTGGTGGCTTTTTATTTTGATCGTGCGGCCTTAGAGGCTGCATGGAAATATGTTATGGTATGTACAGTGGGTATCTGTTTGGCGCTGTTAGGTACGATTCTTTTATATTATGCACAGGTTAATGCCGATCTTGGCGGCGAGGGGCAGGCTTTAAGCTGGCTGGCCATGCAGGCAGTCAGTGAACAGCTCGATCCAGGCATGATTAAGCTGGCGTTTGTATTTATTCTAATTGGCTATGGAACAAAGGCAGGTTTGGCACCGATGCATACCTGGCTGCCAGATGCGCACAGTCAAGCTCCGTCGCCGGTTAGCGGTCTCTTGTCAGGCGCGCTCTTAAGTTGCGCTTTATATGGCATTATCCGCATGGTGATCATTGTAAAAGGGGCGGTAGGCCCGGCTTTTCCTGAACAGTTTTTGATCGGCTTTGGTTTACTGTCCATTTTTATTGCTGTGCCGTTTATTTTAGTGCAGCATGATTTAAAACGCCTGCTCGCATATTCGAGCATTGAACATATGGGACTTATTACGTTGGGCCTTGGGCTGGGGACGCCGCTGGCGTTATATGGTGCTTTGCTTCATATTGTTAATCATGCGGTAACTAAGTCGGCGTTATTTTATCTGGCAGGAGCAATTATTCAGCATTACGGAACAAAGCATATTTTGCGGATACGGGGTCTGGTAAGCGCCATGCCAGTTATGGGGACAATGTTTGTTGCCGCCATACTGGCGATTGCCGGGTTGCCGCCGTTTAGTATATTTTACAGTAAGTTAGCCATTGTGTGGGCTGCTTTTCAATCAAGCAATTATTTATTGGGAGCATTAATCTTGCTCTTAATGGCGGCTGTTTTTGCCGGGATGATTTATTACACTTTAAAACTTGGCTTTGGCAAGGTGCCAGGCAAAGTACATGATAACTACCAACTGGGAAAACCGGCGATGACAGCAGTCTCGTTTTCGATGCTGCTCATGGTTGCCGGCGGAATTTACTTGCCGTCCTGGCTTGATACGCTGCTTATTCAGGCCGCGGCAATAATAGGAGGGGTACAATGATAAGTGCAGTACAGGTAATTCCGGCATCAACCCTCAGAGCCGCTGTTACGGCGCTCAGCCATGGCGGACGCTATCGGTTGACCGCTATGTTTGCCAATGATGAACGCAGTATAAACGCCAGCTTTGCTGTGTATGCAATATTTTTTAGCAAAGAAGAAGCCGAGTTTAAGACAATTAAAGCCCTGATTAAACAGGATGAGCCGCTGGAATTTCCGTCAATTACGCCAATTATGGCGGCTGCTGCCTGGTATGAACGGGAAATTAATGATTTATTTGGTTTAACACCGCTGGGTCATCCGGATTTGAGGCCGCTGGTGTTGCACGAAAATTGGCCACAGGGAAACTATCCTTTTAGAAAAGATTTTGATCTTGGGAGTATGGCTGGTGCTAGTACGGAATATCTGGTGCCGCCTGTTCAGGGCGAAGGCGTATTTGAGGTGCCTGTTGGCCCTATTCATGCCGGTATCATTGAACCCGGACATTTCCGCTTTAGCCAGGCCGGTGAGAATATTATTAATATTGAGGCCAAATTATTTTTTACCCATCGAGGTATTGAAAAAGCGGTAGAAGCTCTTTCCCTTGACGAAGCCTTATTTCAGGCTGAACGTATTTGCGGAGCCTGTTCAATAGCAAATACACTTTCCTATGTGCAGGCAGTTGAAAACCTTGCTGCAGCCGAGATTTCACCAAGAGCTAAGTATCTACGGGTACTGGCTGCCGAGCTGGAACGGCTATACAATCATGTTGGCGATATTGGCAATTTGTGTGCAGGCTTGGGCTTTGCGCCAGGGATTAGTCATGGTGCCAGACTTAAAGAGCAGTTAATGCGGCTTAATGAGCGGCTGACAGGCAACCGGTTCTTGCGTGGCTGGATTACCTTGGGCGGGGTTACCATGGATATAACGCGGGAGCTGACAGGAGACATTTCGCAGACACTTACCTGTTTAAGAAAAGAGCTTGATGGTCTGCTTAGTCTTTTGCGTGACAATGATGCATTTTTAGACCGGGTTAATAATACGGGGATTTTACCGCAGCAAGCCGCGCTTGATTTGGGTGTTGTCGGTGTTGCCGCCAGAGCCTCAGGTGTTGATACTGATATACGCAGGGATTTTCCTTATGCGGCCTATCGCAGTTTTAGTTTTCAGGTGCCGGTATATACGGAAGGCGACGTGGCTGCCCGTTTATGGATGCGAGCCGATGAGGCAATTCAGTCTTTGGGCATTATTAGTCAACTGCTTAGAGGACTTCCCAGTGGCAAGTTAATAACGCAACTGCGTCCTGTTGAACCATACAAGTCTGATTTTAGCGTGACAGAATCACCACGTGGCTCTAATCTGCACTGGATTATGACTGGCGAGAATAATACCATTTATCGCTATTTTGTCCGTTCGGCCTCCTATCCAAATTGGCCGGCACTTACGGTTGCCGTCCCGGGGAATATTATTCCGGATTTCCCCTTAATTAATAAAAGCTTTGAATTATGCTATGCGTGCCTTGATCGATAAGGGGGGATACTATGCTTAACCTTCTAAGGAAAATGATAAAAACAGGTTGTGTTACCGAAGCTTATGATGGCGGCAGTGTGCCGCCGCGTTTCCGTGGAGAACTGGCCTGGCAGGAAACAACATGTCAGCATTGCCGGCAGTGTCTTGCGGCATGTCCGGCAGGAGCAATTGCTTTTAGTGGCGAACGGTTAATAGTAGACCATTCTGCCTGCATTTTTTGTGGACGTTGTGTTGCGGTATGTGAGCAGCAGGCCCTAACCCATACCGGTGAATACCGGTTGTCAGAGCTGCAGAACCAATTATCGGGAAAAATCAGGTCAATGTTTAAGCGTTCGCTGCATATCAGACATGTTGATGCCGGTTCCTGCAATGCTTGTGACTGGGAAATGACAGCGCTGAATAATCCAATTTACGATTTGCAGCAATACGGGATTGATTTTGTGGCATCTCCTCGTCATGCGGACATGTTGATGATTACCGGTGTTGTGACTCGTAACTTAACCCAGGCGCTTGCTATGACTTATGAAGCAACACCGTCTCCCAAAATAGTAATGGCAGTTGGTGCATGTGCCGCCAGTGGCAAGGTTTATGGCAATAGCTATGCAATCTGTGGTGCGGCTGATACCGTCGTTCCTGTCGACATCTATGTGCCGGGCTGCCCGCCGCGGCCGGCAGCGCTTATTTATGGGCTGTTATTGGCGCTTGATCGCTTAGAAGAGAGGCGAAACTAATGAATATTTTTGACATTATTGGGCCGGTTATGGTTGGCCCGTCCAGTTCCCATACTGCTGGGGCTGTACGCTTAGGCAATGCGGCCTTGGCGATTTTGGGAGAATCAGTGGCTGAAGCCGAGATTGGGCTGCATGGCTCCTTTGCGCAAACCGGCCGGGGGCATGGTACGGATCTGGCGCTCTTGTCCGGTCTTATGGGCTGGGCTACTGATGATCTGCGAATTCCAGAGGCTCATAATTATGCTAAAGAAATGGGGCTGCATTATTCTTTTATCAATATAAATGCCGGTGATGCCGCTCATCCCAATTATGTCAAAATTGAGTTGAAAGGCCGCAGTGGCCGTACTAGTGTTGTAGCCGGTGCATCGATTGGCGGCGGCCGGGTGATTATTAGCGAGGTAGATGGCTTTGCTCTGGAGTTTACCGGAGATTTTCCAACTATCCTGACCTTGCATGAAGATCGGCCAGGTGCAGTAGCCGAAGTAACAGGCATTTTATCCAAACGCGGCGTAAATATTGCGCAAATGCGGGTATTTCGCAGAAATAAAGGCGGGCTGGCAAGCATGGTGCTTGAGACTGATCAGTCGGTAGATGCTTCTGATATTGCCGCGTTGAAGGGCTTGGCAATGATCCGATCAGTGCGGTTCATTAATGCGATAGGCGGATAGGGGTGGCAGTATGGCGTTAACTAAATTATCACTAGAGGAATGGCTGGCGGCAGCGGCAGAGCAATCGGTTTCATTTGCCGACTTTTGTGTAGAGCTGCAAAGCCGGGAGATGGAAAGATCGTCAGAAGACGTAATTGCCAAAATGGAAGCTATGCTGGCCGTGATGGAACAGTCGATTGCAGACGGGCTCAAAGGGTTGCGGTCTAAGGGCGGTTTGGTTGGCGGGGATGGCCAAAGATTGCAGCAATGCCTGATGGGTAGTAAGCAAAATTTGCTGGGGAATTTTGCCGGCAAAGCAGTGACTTATGCTCTGGCAGTTGGTGAAGCCAATGCTGCCATGGGGCGGATTGTGGCTGCGCCAACTGCGGGTTCAAGTGGAGTATTGCCGGCTGTCTTATTTACGTTGAAAGAAGAGTATGGTTTTCAGTCGCGCGAGCTGGCTAAAGGCTTAATTGTGGCAGGAGTCATTGGTATGGTCATTGCTTCACGGGCTTCACTTTCCGGGGCTGCCGGCGGCTGTCAGGCAGAATGCGGTTCGGCCGGAGCTATGGCTGCTGGAGTTATGGTGGTTTTGCTAGGCGGAACACCTGAACAAGTTGGACATGCGGTGGCAATTACTCTTAAAAATATGCTGGGACTGGTATGTGATCCGGTTGCCGGCCTAGTGGAAGTTCCGTGTGTAAAACGTAATGCGGGGGCAGTAGCGCAAGCGCTTGTTGGGGCTCAAATGGCACTTGCCGGCATAAAAAGTGTTATCCCGGTAGATGAAGTCATTGATGCCATGGATTCAATCGGGAATTCCATGCATTGCTCCCTAAAAGAAACAGCGCAGGGTGGTTTAGCGATAACCCCAACTGCACTAGAATTAACCGAAAAAATATTCGAAAAAAATATCTAAGTCGATATTGTTAAATTTGTATAAAATTAGTAGATATATTATATGGAAAAGCAGGGTTTTTTTAGCAAATGGAGAATGACCAAAACAAGAATACATAATTTGGAGGAATGCAGCATGAAAACAGTTGTTTCTTCTGATCGTGCCCCTCAGGCTATTGGTCCGTATTCGCAGGCCATTAAGGCTAATGGTTTTTTATTTGTGTCAGGGCAGATTCCCCTTGACCCGATTACCGGACAAATTGTCTATGGTGGTATAGAAGCACAAACACATCAAGTACTTGCTAATCTTCAGGCAATCTTAGAAAAAGAAGGTCTGGGTTTTGACAATGTTGTAAAAACAACAGTATTTTTAAAGAACATGGATGACTTTGCGGTAATGAATAAAATCTACAGTCAGCATTTTGTGGAAGAACCGCCGGCACGGGCCTGCGTGCAGGCAGCCAAGCTGCCACGTGATGTTTATGTGGAAATTGAATTGATAGCCGTGTATCCATAAAGACGAGAAGGGCCGTTGCAAGAGCGATATATTATCGCTGGCGATGGCCTCTTTTTTTCTTTTTATGAAAAATCCAGTTTGTGTCGTTAATAAAATCTAGGAAACAAGGGGTACGTGTTACTTTTGGCATTGCCCCCAAAGTAACCAAAAGGTCTAGGCCTGAAGCCTCCACGCTAACCTGTTCCACTAGAGATTTGCTTTCATAGCTATATGATAGAGTCTCCATTTCAATGCGCGGACCTGAAAATCCGGGCGATATTCCTACAATCCGTAAACTCGCTGCGCTCAAACAGTACGGATTGCTTAACGGAATACCGCCCGGATTTTCTCCTGCGGAGCGCTTTTTCCGGCAAAGGCCGAAGGGTTACGGAGTTACGAGTCGTGCCGGGGCACTACCTTATAGGTCAAAATTTCTCAAAGGCAAATATGTGGTATACTCCTTGGTTTATAAAGATTCCTTGATTACGGATACTTATATGCTCTAATTGTAAAAAAGCCAACGCACTAGTACTAGTGTGATGGCTCATTTAATCATACGGTTAATTTTTTTTGTCGGTTAATCCGATGCGTTCGGCGTGGTAACCCTGCCAGATAAAGAACGCAATTCCCACCAGGATGACTGCCAGGCTGGTGAGTTGTGCTGATTTTAGGCCGAACAGCAGTGTGCCGTAGTCGCCCCGGAGAAATTCCAAGAAGAAGCGGGCTGTTGAATACAGGATAGCATAGAGGATGAAGACTTGGCCTTTGGCGTGATTGGTTGTGCGGAATAGTAATAACAGGACAAAAATTACAATATCGATCTGTCCTTCCCAAACCTCAGCCGGCCATAACGGTTTATCGCCATAAACCTGATAAGCCAAGGTTGTTGAGGGATAAATAATGCCAAAACTGCTGCCGGTGGGATGACCAAAAGCATCACCATTCATTAAGTTAGCCATCCGGCCGATGGCCTGTCCCATAATGACTGCCGGTGCAGCTACAATATCGGCAAATGCCCAGGTATCAATTTTATGAATCTTGGTGTAGATAATCCCGGCAATAGCGCCTAACAGCACACCGCCCTGAATGGCCATGCCGCCTTGCCAGACAAAGGGAATCTCGAGCAAATGGTGTTGATAATACTCCCAGTCAAAAAAGAAAACATCCCAGAGGCGGGCGCCGACAATACCGGCTAAGCCGCAGTAAATACCCATATCAGGCACATGATGATGCCAGCGGCCATCTTGTTTGGCCAAAAAATAGGCAGTACCGGTGGCTAGGATAATACTCAAACTTAAAATTAAACCATAGGCACGGATCGGGAAATCGCCAATAAAAAAGAGGTACTGATGCATAGTCTGTTGAAACCTCCATTATCAATTAAATAGTAGTAACTATAGGGCGCAAAACATATATTTGTTATAGTGGAGAGTGGTTAGTTATGCCAAAACAACTAGTTGTTTTAGTTATAATAGTCATTATTGTGGGTGCTATTATTGGATTTATTGCCATGAAGCCTGAGCGCTTTACGGGAAGTGACGGCAACAAACCGGCGACTATCGAGAAAATACCTGAAAAAGTCGGCAGCAGCCAGCCTAATAATGAAGCTAGTGGTAACAGCCTTGCAGCCGAAGCTGGGGTTACTGTCGGCAAACGGCTGCCGGAATTTATGCTGGGTACTCTACAGGGCAAAGAAATCAAAGTTGCTGCAGGCGGGCAGCCCATGATACTTAATTTCTGGGCAACTTGGTGTCCTCCCTGCCGTCAGGAGATGCCTGAACTTGAAAAGTTTTCCCGCAAGTATAGCGGCAAGGTAACCTTTTATGCGATTAATATTCAAGAATCAGGAGACAAAATAACTGAATTTATGACCCAGAATCAATACTCTATGGAGGTACTTATCGACAAAGACGGTGCAGTGGCGAGAAGCTTTCGCGTAAACGCCATTCCGACAACCTTGGTTATTGATAAGCTGGGAATTATAAAATACCGCAAAGCAGGGGCGGTTACACTGACTGAACTGGAAGGGGTGCTGAATGGATTATAGCGTTACGCTAATAACAGTATTTGGGGCAGGTATAGTCTCATTTCTATCTCCTTGTGTGCTGCCTATGCTGCCGACATATACGGCGCTCTTGGCCGGGACGGGAACTCGGGAGCACTCGGGTGAACGCTGGCGCTTTTTAATAAATGCCGTAAGTTTTTTGAGTGGTTTTACTCTCTGCTTTGTTGCCATGGGAGCAACCGCCTCCTATATTGGTGAACTGCTTTTTAATTATCAGGAGGTTATCCGTAAAGTGGGCGCTGCTTTCATGGTAATTATGGGGCTGCAGGTGCTTGGGGTGTTAAAACTTCCCGGTCTTGGATGCGAATATCGCCCTTGGCTACAAGGGGCATTTGCCGGGCCTGGCGGAGCGTTTATGCTTGGCCTGGCATTTACTGCTGGGTGGACACCCTGTACTGGCCCGATTTTAGCTACGATACTGATGTATGCCGGTACTGCCGCTACTGTTGCACAGGGGGCGTTTTTGCTGTTTGTTTATGCAATGGGCTTCTGTCTGCCGTTTTTGCTTGCGGCAGTTGTGATAAATCGTTATGTAAATAAAATACAAAGACTATATAAGTGGCTGCCGGTTATTCAGCAGGCGGCCGGAATTATTCTTATTGTCGCAGGTATTATGATGTATTTTGATTTAATGCAAAAAGCAGTGGGAATAATTTCAGGTTTTCTTTTATAATTGCGCAGCTTAAAAAAGCTGCTTTACTGAAAAATTCAAAGCATCACAGGACACCAGATGGTAAGTGGTAGCGCCTATTAAACCGGTAGCTGCCGTTTTTATTGCCGACTCGCTATGCAGATGACCATAAATACAGGTCTGTACCTGGTAACTGTTAATTAGACTGGTAAAGCCGGTTGTTATTTGATGGTTATAGAACGGGGGAAAGTGAAGCATAAGAATGATCTGAGAAAAACCTGCCGTGCGGGCGGCGGAGAGGGAGGCTTCCACCCGTAACAGTTCGCGGGCAAAGATAGCCTGATCTTTGGACTTAAACAGCGGATCTCCCGGGCATATCCAGCCCCGGCTGCCGCAAATAGCCCACTCGCCGGCAGCGGTAAAACTATTGTTAAGAAACTCAAACTGGCCTTGGGTAGCTTGTACCATTTTGCTGACCGTCTGCCACCAATAGTCATGATTGCCGCGAACCATAATTTTTCTTCCAGGTAATTCGGCAATGGCGCTTAAATCGACAAGCGCATCCGGTAACTTCATAGCCCAGGAAATATCGCCGGCAAGCAGGACAACATCTTCAGGGGATACCTGATTTTGCCAGCTGGTTTTGATTTTTTCCCAATGCCCATCCCAGTGGCTGCCGAAAATGTTCATGGGTTTAGCTGGCGGTTGGCCGGATAAGTGTGTATCGCCAATGGCAAATATCTTCATAAATGAAAGCATCCTTCATTTGATTTTGGAGGCAGTGCCTGGAATCTATTGTAGCGAACATTACGCTGAATAGCAAATAAATACAGCAGTGCAAAACAGATATGTCAATTGATTTTAGTAGTATCTTACTACGATATAGGTGAAAATCCTGCAGGATACTCCCAATGTATTGTTTTTCAGCATACATTATAACAACATATGTAGTGCTCGAAAAAATAAAAGCGGGGGTAAAACATGAGCTGTAGAAAGCCGGATATCTATTTGCGGAACTTAGTAGCTGGAACAGAAACCAAGGTAGCACTTGCAAATGGCAAGTATGTTACGGCCATTAACTTCGACAATGCGGCTACTACGCCGCCCTTCTGTTCTGTTCTTAAAGAAATTGACCAATTTTCTCCATGGTATGCCTCTGTGCATCGTGGCAAAGGCTACAAATCAATTCTTTGCTCTGAACAGTATGAGTATAGCCGGGAAGTGGTAAGAAAGTTTGTTAATGCCGATAACCGGGATGCTATAATTTTTACTAAGAACACAACCGAATCTATCAACCTGGCAGCTTATGCGCTTGCTGCAACAAGCGGGAAGCAGGTTGTTTTGTCCAGTGATATGGAACATTTAGCCAATGATTTGCCATGGCGTGATAAATTCATCACTGATTATATAGCCTTAACAAAGTCAGGACGTTTGTCAATAAAAGACCTGGAGGAAAAACTTAAGAAATATCAGGGCAAGGTTGTGCTGGTAACTGTAACCGGGGCATCGAATGTTACCGGTTATATTAATCCAATAAATAAAATTGCGCGCTTGGCTCATCAGTATGGAGCCAAAATTCTGGTAGATGGTGCACAATGGGTTCCTCATATGCCTGTTGATATGAAACCGTATAACTCACCGGAACACATTGATTATTTAGCCTTTTCGGCACATAAAATGTATGCGCCTTTTGGTACAGGAGTACTCATCGGGCCAAGGGAAATCTTTAACAATGCTGTGCCGGTATATCAAGGCGGCGGGGCTGTCGGTCTAGTATCCCATCAGTTGATTGAATGGGATGATCCACCGGCCAAGTACGAAGCCGGGACACCGAATATGATGGGAATAGTGGCTCTTACTGCGGCAATAAGGACACTTAATGAGCTGCAGCTCTGCCAGGTTTATCAACATGAGCGGCAACTGATTGGTTATGTTATAAACGGCCTAGCGGCAATTAATGGTATTAAGTTATATAGCGGTGGACAGGACGGAGAAGAGCGCGTAAGCCTGATATCGTTTGCCCTGGAAGGCCTGCATCATAGCCAACTTGCGGAAATATTGTCGCAAGAGGCCGGTATTGCTGTTCGCGACGGTTTATTCTGTGCCCATCCGTATGTAACGAAGCTGTTAAACATAAGTGCTGAAGAAATTGAATATTACCAAACGCATGATGATAAAACTATTCCCGGCTTGACCAGAATCAGCCTAGGGATTTACAATAATTGCAAAGAAATAGATGTTTTTCTGGAGCTTATGGAACATATCGCTCAATATCGCCAATATTATGCCAAAAAATATGAATATGTACTGGCAAATGACCGGCAGATAAGAGATTACCCTTATTGTTAGGCATATACACAAACAAACCCGCCCAGATTCCGCATAATGGATTTCTGGGTGGGCTTGCGTTTGGTTAAATAAAGCTGCGTTCATTAGTTGGTAGAACTGTTAGATTTAATCCACTCCTCTAACTTGGACAATACTTCTGTGCGGGCGGTTTCAACCTCTACGCCTCGCCATTCTTGTCCGGTATCACTGTCAAACCACGAATCTTTTTGATAAAAAGTTCCGGATGGATACAGTTTTTCTTTGGTGGCATCTAAGATGCCGTCGATCATGCTTTGTTTGATGGTCTTGCGGATCATTCGGCACCCAGCCTTTTCGGTGGTAGCAACTTCTATGCCGTCCGGACCGGCGCTAAGCTCAACATGAGAAAGCAGTTTGCCCTGTTGGCCGGCAGCCGAAATAGCCTGTTTGGCATAAGCGGCGGCCTGCTCCCGCTTAATACTGTCATCATCAACAGTCACTCTTACATTGCCGATAATAAGCTTATACATGACGCACCTCCTTATAAGTAATTGTATGACTGTTTGCTTGATATAGAACCGCTTTTGACAGATTGCTTATAAGTTGACTTTTTTACAGTCGTGCTATATAATGGAATATACAAATCTGAAGAGGCAGAATAGTAAGCTTACTATGACAGTTCAGAAAGTTGGCGGGTGTTGCGAGCCAATCTGGAAGATAGCTGAACTCACTGCTGAGGAGTAACTGCGAAATGGCAGTAGCAGTTGACGCATGCCTGCGTTATTGGCAAAAAGTGGATGACTGTTGTCATCAAACAGGGTGGTACCGCGAGCATCTCGTCCCTGGCGTCAGCCACGGGACTTTTTTAGTCATTTTTTGAACTATTTATCCGAGGGGGATTACTCGATGAACGAGAAGTACATGCCGCATGAAATTGAGACCAAATGGCAAAAAATCTGGAGTGAAACCAACGCTTTTTGCACAACTATTAACCGCCAGCGGCCAGAGTACTATGTTTTAGAAATGTTCCCATATCCGTCCGGAAATTTACATATGGGTCATGTACGCAATTACTCGATTGGTGATGTTATTGCCAGATTTAAAGTAATGCAGGGCTATAATGTATTGCACCCCATGGGCTGGGATGCTTTTGGTATGCCTGCCGAAAATGCCGCCATTAAAAATGGCATTCATCCTTCGGCCTGGACCTGGGATAATATTGCAAATATGCGCCGGCAGCAGCAAGAGCTGGGTTTATCCTATGACTGGGACTGTGAGGTAGCTACCTGCCATCCCAACTACTACCACTGGACTCAGTGGCTGTTTTTGCTGTTTTATGAACGCGGTCTGGCCTATAAAAAGAAGGCGGCTGTAAATTGGTGTAATGACTGTAATACCGTACTGGCCAACGAGCAAGTAGTGGACGGTAAGTGCTGGCGCTGTGACTCGGTTATTGTAAAAAAGGATTTGGAGCAATGGTTCCTTAAAATAACAGATTATGCTGATAGGCTTTTAGCTGACTTAAATGAGCTAAAAGGCTGGCCTGATCGGGTTAAGACCATGCAGGAAAACTGGATTGGCCGCAGTGAGGGTGCCGAGTTCAGCTTTAATGTGCCAGAGATTAATGATAAGATTTCCGTATATACCACTCGCCATGATACTGTATTCGGTGTTAGTTATATCGTATTGGCTCCGGAACATGTGCTTGTGGACAGGCTTATTGCCGACAAACCGGAAGAAGCGGCTGTTAGGGCATTTATCGAACGTGTTCGCAATCAAAGCGATATTGCTCGGACTTCTAATGAAACCGAAAAAGAAGGGATCTTTACCGGCGCGTATGCTGTTCATCCCTTTACCGGTGAACAGGTGCCAATCTGGATTGCCAATTATGTCTTGGTTGAATATGGTACAGGGGCAGTCATGGGCGTACCTGCGCATGATCAACGCGACTGGGAATTTGCCGGTAAATATGGACTCAATAAAAAAGTTGTAATTCAGCCTGCAAACAAAGAACTTACTATTGCCGATATGACCGGAGCCTATGACGGTCAGGGTATTATGATTAATTCCGGAGAATTCAGCGGTCTGGATAATGAAGCAGGCAAGGTGAAAATTGCGGAGTGGTTTGAACAGCAGAGTATTGGCAAACGGCGGGTTAACTACCGTTTGCGCGATTGGCTCATATCCCGCCAGCGGTATTGGGGAGCTCCGATACCTATTGTATATTGTCCAGAGTGTGGCACTGTGCCTGTGCCGAAAGAACAGCTGCCTGTTCTCTTGCCTCAAAATGTAGATTTTGCCAGTGGCTCTGTTTCGCCGCTAGCTAAAGCCGATGATTTTATTAATTGCACCTGTCCTAAGTGCGGTGGCAAGGCGCGGCGCGAAACCGATACTATGGATACCTTTATCTGTTCATCCTGGTATTACTTCCGCTATACAAGCCCGCACAGCGAAGAAGAACCTTTTGATCCTGATAAAGCAAATTACTGGATGCCTGTTGACCAATATATTGGCGGTATTGAGCATGCCATATTACATCTTTTATATTCGCGGTTCTTCACAAAAGTCCTAAAAGATGCCGGTTTAGTCAATGTCAACGAGCCGTTTAAAAACCTGTTGACTCAGGGCATGGTTATCAAAGACGGTTCTAAAATGTCGAAATCCAAAGGCAATGTGGTTTCGCCGGAAGAGATTATTGGCAAATACGGTGCCGATACGGCTAGATTGTTTATTCTATTTGCCGCTCCGCCTGAGCGCGATCTGGAATGGAGTGACCAGGGCGTCGAGGGGGCCTATCGTTTCTTAGGCCGTTTGTGGCGGATTATTGAGCATTATGTGCCGCTTATTAAAGCACCGGCAAGTGATGAGGCTAACGAATTATCTAAGGCTGAAAAAGAACTTCGCCGCGTGTTGCATGTTACGATTAAACGTGTTACCGAAGACATTAGTCAGCGGTTCAACTTCAATACAGCCATTAGTGCCATTATGGAATTGGTTAATGCCATGTATGCGATTAAAGAGCAGGGAGTAACACCGAATGCAGTGCTAGCGCGGGAGGTTGTTGCCGGCTTATTAAAAATGATCGCGCCATTTGCGCCGCATGTTGCCGAAGAACTTTGGCAGGAAACCATTGCCGAAGGCAGTGTTCATAAGCAATTTTGGCCTACGTTTGATGCAGCAGCGCTCGAAGTGGACGAAGTTGAGATTGTTCTGCAGATTAATGGCAAGGTTCGGGACAAAGTGGTTGTTCCTGTTGGACTCACTGCTAAAGAACTTGAAGATACTGCCCTTGCGCAGCAAAAAGTTCAGGCGCTTATTGACGGCAAAACAGTGGTCAAAGTTATATCGGTGCCGCAGAAACTGGTTAACATTGTTATCAAATAGGGATAATAGAATCATTAATATGAGGAGGCGAACAGATAAGTATGCTTACTATTGCAAATGTAAATGAGTTTAATGAGGCTGTACTTAAGTCGGATAAACCTGCTCTAGTTGATTTTTGGGCACCTTGGTGCGGACCTTGCAAAATGGTTGCACCGGAAGTTGAGGCTGTAGCCAAAAACTTCGAGGGACGGGCAGTGGTAGCTAAGGTTAATGTCGATGATAATCAAGACCTGGCCAGCCACTACAATGTTATGAGTATTCCTACGCTGATTATTTTCAAAGGCGGCAATGAAGTCGGTCGCATTACCGGATATCGTCCGCAAAAAGATATTAACGACATGCTTGAAAAAGTACTATAAATGAGACTTGCTTCAGATGGGGTTTTAACCCCACCTGAAGTTTAGTCGAATTATCCAGGGACTTAGCCGTTCTTTACTCCCGCCTACAGAGGTCGGGAGTTCTAGAACGGGTTAGTCATCGGATAAAAACAGGAACTCCCGAAAAAATCGGGAGTTCTGTTTTTTATCCGATGACGCTTGTATTTATTTGGTGATATGTCATAATTAAAACTATCGGGGAAAGGAGAGAGAAAATTTGGTATTTACTAAAAAAATAAGTGTATTTATTGCTGCTGTATGTATTGCAATGGCATGTTTGGGGTCGGTAACTTTGGCAGCGGAAGCTGCAACAGAGCAAGAAAGGATTGACATCTTTAGTGTGAATGATTTTCATGGAGCATTATCGGAAAATGGAAAAAATCCCGGCATGCCCAAATTAGCAGGCTTTTTACGGGAAGAAATAGCCAAAAATCCGGCAGGGACTATTCTCGTAAGTGCCGGTGATATGTTCCAGGGAACGCCTGAATCCAACTTGCTTTATGGCAAGCCGGTAGTTGAAACAATGAATGAACTTGGATTTGCGGCAATGGCGCTTGGCAATCATGAGTTTGATTGGGGCATCCCGGTTTTACAAGAACGTATTGCTCAGTCGAAATTTCCATATCTTGCTGCCAACATTATTGATAAAGCAACCGGTAAATCAGCAAACTTTGTTAAACCATATAGTATTACCGAGAGAAAAGGCATCAAAATTGCGATAATTGGCTTAGCTACTCCGGAAACCGCCACTAAAACCAATCCCAAGTATAGTAAAAACTATGTGTTTTCTGATCCGGTCAAGACAGTAAACCGTCTTGTGCCTGAACTAAAGCAGCAGGGCGCTAATATAATTATCATCTTGTCGCACCTGGGCAGCGAAATGGATGAAGCCCAGAAAATTACTGGTGAGGCTGCAGACTTAGTGCGGCAGGTTACAGGAATCAGCGCGGTTGTTTCCGGTCATACGCACCGGAAGGTGGCAGGCACTGTTAATTCTATACCCATTGTTCAGGCGGCATACAACGGGCGGGCTGTAGGAAAAATTTCTTTATATTTTTCTAAAAGCAACAAAGAAGTTATAAATACAGAGTATAAGGTAGTTGAGTTATCACCAAACAACCTGGTTCCTGATAAAGCGGTTCAGGCGATTGTTGATAAGGTTCAGCAGGAAGTGGCACCTGTGAAAAACAAGGTGCTTGGCAATACAACATCTGGATTGGAACATGAGAAGTTCACTCATTCGGTATTAGGACAATGGGTAGCAGATACTATGCGGCATCAAGCGAAGGCTGATATTGCTTTTGAAAATGGCGGAGGACTTAGAACTGGTATACCTGCCGGTACAATTACCCTGGGAACCCTGTACCAGGTAGTGCCGTTTGACAACACGCTGGTTACTGTTGAACTTACAGGCCAACAAGTCGTCGAGGTACTTGCACACGGAATTTACAATAAACAAATCGGGATGGTGCAATTTTCGGGCATCCAAGTGGAATATGATATATCGTTGCCAGCTGCTAAGAAAATAGTTAAAGTAACCTTGCCTGACGGCAGTAACTTGAACCTGACGAAAACGTATAAGGTCGTAACCAATGACTTCATGGCTCAGGGGGGAGATGGATTTACTATGTTTAGCCAAGGGCAGCATCTGCTGGATACCCAGATCCCTTTGCGTGATTGCTTGGTAGAAACTATTGTCAGGGATAAACAAATAAATCACACTCTGGATCAGCGGTTTAGGGAAGTTGTGCCCGCAACCGCTATACATCAACCGGCGGCCTAAACTGGCTGAAGGAATTCTGCCGGACAGGCAGTGATTTTATTATTGCTTTTACACAAACAGGCTGCTGCTGGCGTTTTACTATTGCACCAGACAAGGAAAGTTTGGTAAGCCGGCAGGGAAGAGCTTGAAACATGTCGAAATAATTTTAAAAACTTAAATCTGAAGGAGACAGAAATAACGATGATAGGTTGCACTAAATTACTTTGTGGCACGGCTACAGTATCGGACATAGTAAAGTATGGTCGCAGCTCACAGCATTTGCCGCCTCAGATGCTTCAATTTTCCTCTGATGCCACTCCCATTGTCGTATGGAACTCGACCAACCGCTGTAATTTGAGCTGTCAGCACTGTTACATTAATGCTGAAGACCATGAATATGCAGGCGAGTTTACCACCACCGAAGCCAAGGCGTTTATTGATGATCTGGCCAGCATGAAAGTGCCTGTACTTTTATTCTCAGGCGGCGAACCGCTTGTTCGCCATGATTTATTTGAATTGGGCGCGTATACCATCGAAAAAGGTATTCGGCCGGTGATTTCAACAAATGGCACGCTGATTACGCCAGATATGGCCAAGCGCATCAAAGCCACCGGTTTTCAGTATGTTGGTGTTAGTCTTGACGGCACTGAAGAAGTGCATGATTATTTCCGCGGCAAAAAAGGAGCCTTTCAAGAAACGCTTGCTGGTATTCGCAACTCTATTGCTGCAGGCAATAAGACCGGTATTCGCTTTACGGTAAACAAATTAAACTATCATACTTTATCAGATATTCTTGATATTGTTGAACGTGAAAAAATTCCCCGGTTTTGTATGTATCATCTGGTATATGCCGGACGGGGCAGGGAAATGGCAGAGCTTGATACTACGCCAGAACAAAAGCGCCAAACTATCGAACTATTGATTGAGCGGACATTGGATTTCCATAAACGGGGCGTTGAAGTTGAAATTTTGACTACCGACAATCATGCTGACGGCATTCATATTTTGCAATATTTTGAGCGTACTCAGCCTGAACGTGTGCCTGAGATTAAAGAGCTTTTGTCAATGCATGGCGGCTGCTCTGCCGGGCAAAAAATGGCTAATGTCGACCCGCAGGGTAATGTACATGCCTGTCAGTTCTGGGGGCATAAAACTCTGGGCAATGTGCGCAAACAACCGCTTAGCCAGATCTGGCATAATAATCAGGATGAATTTTTGGGTAAGTTGCGGGATAAAGCGAGCCATATTACTGGTCGCTGTGGTGAGTGCCGGTATAAGGCTTTTTGCGGCGGATGCCGGATAAGGGCAGAGGCCATGTCAGGCGACCTGTGGGGAGAAGATCCGGCCTGTTATCTTACTGATTACAAGGAGTAACTGAATGATAATTTCATGGAATACCACCCAGCAGTGCAATATCAATTGTATCCATTGTTATCGTGATGCCGGTGCCAAACAAGCCGACGAGTTAAGTACTGCCGAAGGAAAGAAACTGCTTAGTGAGATTGCCAAAGCCGGTTTTAAGATTATGATATTAAGCGGCGGCGAGCCGCTGCTGCGACCGGATATTTATGAGCTTATAGCTCATGCCGCATCAGTAGGCTTGCGACCGGTGCTTGGCACTAACGGCATCTTATTTACTGAGGATGTGCCGGCACGATTAAAAGCAGCAGGACTGATGTGTGCCGGTATAAGCTTAGATAGCTGTGATGCTGACCGGCATGATAATTTCCGGGGTGTAAGAGGGGCTTGGCAGCAAACCATGGCTGGAATTAAAGCCTGTAGAGAAGCCGGGTTGCCGTTTCAGATTCATACAACTGTCACCACCTGGAATGAACAGGAAGTGACTGCTATTACTGATTTGGCAGTTGAACTTGGTGCTGTTGCCCACCATATATTTTTCCTGGTGCCTGCAGGGCGAGGGAAAGATATTGAAGCAACAACACTAAAGACCAGTCAATATGAAGAGTTATTGAATCGGATTATTGATAAGCAGGCAGTTGTTCCTATTGAGATTAAACCAACCTGTGCGCCGCAGTTTATGAGGATTGCCAAAGAAAGAGGAATACCTATGCGGTATACCCGCGGCTGTCTGGCCGGAACCTCATATTGTGTAATCCTGCCTAATGGTGATGTGCAGCCTTGTCCATATCTGCCGCTCAAAATCGGTAACGTAAGAGAAAAAAGTTTTGATGTTCTCTGGTCAGATAGCGAAGTGTTTAACAAGCTCCGTCACGAACCGCTTAAAGGCGGCTGCGGATCTTGTGGTTTTGACAGCTTATGCGGCGGCTGCCGTGCCAGAGCATACTATTATTCTGATGGCGATTATCTTGCGGAAGAACCCTGGTGTAACCGGGGAAATCGAAAATAGAATTAGTTGAGAAGAGGGAATGGGTGTTAAACCAGTATTCCCTCTTTTTTTTCCTAAGAACAGGATAGTGACACCATTGCTTTGCGCTTATCTTAAAGCTCGGTGTAAGGCGTAGTTTCTTTATAGGCATAATCCTTTAAAAGAATGGCAATCTAATAGGAGGATCTTTTGGAAACGTCTGGGAGTCATAATAATTATTTTTACATTTCAGAAAAATCCAAGAGGAAAGTAATAAAAAAAACAGAATACCAGATTAAGGATTATTAAACAGTAGTTACTTTTAAGGGGGGCGACTATGGAAAAGCGGGATACTCTTTGGGAGTTGTTTCAGAAAAAGAATATCAGTAGGCGTGATTTTCTCAAAACATGTGTAGCTTTGACCAGTATTATGGGTTTATCTACAGACCTATTACCGCAAGTCATAGAAGCGGCTGAGAAAAAGCCGCTGCTACCGGTAATTTGGCTGCATGGTCATGAGTGTACTGGCTGTGACGAAAGCTTTATCCGGTCCCAGTCACCGTTAACTTCAGACCTAGTACTCAATATGATTGCTCTTGAATATATGGATGTGCTGGCTGCCGCCGCCGGTGAGCCGTTAGAACACCATCTGGAAGAGACTATAGCCAAATATAACGGGCAGTATCTTCTTATTTTTGAAGGTGCTGTTCCGGAAGCGGAAAACGGCATTTACTGTATGGTGGGCGGTAAGCCCATTATCGAGACCTTAAAACATGTGGCTAAGGGTGCAGCCGCCATTATTGAAAACGGATCTTGCGCTGCCTGGGGAGGAATTCAGGCTGCCAGGCCCAACCCTACCAAGTCTGTGTCTGTTAGCGAAATAATCAGCGGTAAGCCTATTATCAAAGTTCCTGGGTGTCCACCCATTCCCGAAGTACTGACAGGGACAGTTATGCATTATGTTTTATTTGGACAATTGCCGCCTGTCGACAACCAAGGGCGGCCCAAGCAGTTTTTTGGAAATCGTATCCATGATACTTGTTATCGGCGGCCTTTCTTCGATTCCGGTATGTTTGTTGAAAAATTTGATGATATGGGCAGTAAAGCAGGCTGGTGCCTGTATAAAGTAGGCTGCCGGGGGCCGGAAGCCTATAACTCCTGTGGCAATATGCGCTGGTGGAATGGCATGAGTTATCCCATCCAGTCAGGAGCGCCCTGTGTGGCTTGTGCCAGTAAAAACTTCTGGGATAATGATCCGTTCTATGAACGTCTGCCTAATATTCCGGTGCCGAACACCATTGCCGATGCCGACAAAGTCGGAGCTGTTCTGGCTGGTGTAACTACGGCCGGAGTAGTTGCTCATGGCATTGCATCCTATGTTCAGCACAAAATGCATCAGTCAAAGGCGGAAAAAGAGTTGGCAGACTCTGATGAACACAAGCCTGAGCCTGGGCAAAATGAATAGTGGATGAGGAGGACGGCATAGATGAAACGAATTGTTGTTGACCCAATCAATCGAATTGAGGGCCATCTGCGGGTTGAAATCAAAGTTGATGAAGCAACCGGTAAAGTCGAAGATGCGTTATCAAGCGGCACTGCCTGGCGAGGTATTGAGTTAGTATTAAAAGATCGTGATCCGCGGGATGCATGGATGTTTGCCCAACGCATTTGCGGAGTGTGCACAACTGTGCATGCATTAGGTTGTCTGCGCGCTGTCGAAGATGCACTGGGTATTGAAATTCCTAAGAATGCCAATTATATTCGCAATATAATTGCTGCGTCCCAAGCGGTTCATGACCATACTGTGCATTTTTATCATCTGCATGCCTTAGACTGGGTAAGCCCGGTGGCTGCGCTTAAAGCCGACCCGGCGGCGACTGCTGCGCTTCAAAATACCGTACTGGAAAAATACAGTCTTAAGTTTGAAGGGCCTATTGGCTTTGCGACCAGTGCTTATCCCAAAGAGTTTCCTAAGGCGACTACCGCTTATTTCAGAGAAATCCAAAATAAAGTAAAGGCTATTGTGGAAAGTGGGCAGCTTGGCATATTTGCCGGTCATTACTGGGATCATCCTGATTATAATGTATTGCCGCCAGAAGCTCATCTTATGGCTGTATCGCATTATTTGAATATGCTTGACCGCCAGCGCGAAATAGTTATTCCACATGTAATTTTTGGTGGAAAAAATCCGCATCCGCATTATATAGTGGGCGGCATGCCCTGCTCTATCTCGATGAATGATATGAATGCGCCGATTAATACTGAACGCTTGGCGCTTGTAGACACTTCCGTAAACTTAAGTATTGATCTTGTTAATAATTTTTATATTCCCGACCTGCTGGTTATTGGTGATTTGTTTGTCAAGGCCGGTTATGTTGACGGCGGCGGCTTAGCCGGTCAACGGGTATTGTCTTTTGGTGATTTCCCTGAAGACAAATACAGCGGAACTTCCAATGGCGATTATTTTAAAAATTTATTGATCCGTTCTAACGGTGTGGTTGAAAACTTTGCCGGCGGCGTTGATAAAGCTAAGTTTTATCCGCTAGAAGGCAAAGATTTAAGTGATCCTAATGTTTTGGCCGAAGGTGTTGATCATGCCTGGTATACTTACACCGAAAAAGGCAAGGATCTTCACCCGTGGAGTGGTGTAACTAATCCTCAGTATACTGAGCCTAAGGAAGGCACTAAAACTAACTGGAAATACCTTAATGAGGACGGCAAGTATTCCTGGGTTAAAACACCTAAGCATAACGGCAAGATGGCTGAAGTCGGGCCTTTGGCAAAATATATTATTGTTTACACTAAGGTGAAACAAGGTATTATAGGGCAGCCTACCTGGGCGGAAAAAATGATTGTCGACCAAATCGATGCTGTATCCAAATTGCTGAATTTGCCGCCGGAAAAATGGCTTTTATCTACGGTTGGTCGTACCGCAGCACGGGCGTTAGACGCACAACTGCACGCTTATATCAGTAAATATTTTCTGGATAAACTGATTAACAGTATTAAAGCTGGCGACACAACAGTAGCCAATACGGCTTACTGGAATCCATCAAGTTGGCCTAAGGAGGCCAAAGGCGTTGGGTTACACGAAGCACCGCGTGGCGGACTTAGTCATTGGGTAACAATTAAAAATGGCAAGATTGATAACTATCAGGCCATAGTACCTTCTACCTGGAATGCTTGTCCGCGGGACGATAAAGCCGGGCATGGAGCTTATGAAGCCAGCATGATTGAGACAAAGGTGAAGATTGCTGAAAAACCACTTGAGATACTCAGGGTGATTCATTCTTTCGATCCATGTCTTGCCTGTGCTACACATTTATATGACAGTACTGGCAAAGAAATTGCGATAGTCCGCACAGACCCGTATTTATAGAGAAAAGGAGGATACCGGTCATGCGTCAAGGAGCAATGAAACCATATTACGTCTTTAGCCCATGGATACGGGTTTTCCACTGGGTTATGGTAATATGTGTATTTACCTTATTTATTACCGGGCTATATATCGGTAACCCCTTTTTCCTGGGTACGCAGGGAGTAGAGCCTACATTTGCAGTTAATCATGTTTTTTCAATGGAGACCATCCGCTATATCCATTTTATTGCTGCGTATATATTGGTTATTTCCTTTATCCCGCGTATTTACGGTTTTTTAATTAATCCAGGAGACAGGCTGCTGCCAAAAGTCTGGACAAAGCTGTATTGGACAGGGATTATGGATACCCAGCTGCATTACATGTTTTTGCGTGGAAAACATCGTCCCTATTTGCGAAACTCACTGGCCAGATCAGGATATCTGGCGGTATATTTCATGTTCTTAATTGAAATCATAACGGGTTTTGCCATGTACTATATGGTTGAGCCTAACCGAACATTAGCGCATATATTTGGCCCCTTTAACAACTGGCTGATCAACGAATATGTCGTGCACCTGATTCATCATTTTGTTGCCTGGTTTATTATCTTGTTTGTTATTGTGCACATATATATGGCGATTAGAGCTGATTTTACGGAAAAAGGCGGCGAAATATCGGCTATGTTCTCTGGCGTCAAATATATGGAGGAAGACCCCGATGATTTGGGGGATATAATCGATACTAAGAAGTGTAAGGTGAAATAGGAGATTATACATGGAAAAGGTTGTTGTTCTTGGTGTCGGCAATATCTTAATGCAGGATGAAGGCTTTGGTGTCCGGACTATTGAAGAACTTAGCCGGCGCTATGTGTTTCCTGACAATGTAGAGGTGCTTGATGGCGGTACACTGGGAATGGAGCTACTGCGTTTTATTGACGGGGCAGATCGGTTGCTGATAATTGACGCTGTCAATGGAGATGGGCAGCCCGGGACCTGTTATCAGTTTAGCAATGAAGAGGTTAAATCTTACTTTAAGAAAAAAGTGTCGATGCATGAATTAGGCATTCAGGATGTGCTGACAGCCCTGGAACTGTTGGAAAAGCCGGTAAATGATGTTGTTATTTTGGGGGTTCAGCCGGCTGTTATTGATGTTGGCCTTGAACTAAGTCCGGTTGTTCAGGCAACTGTGCCGCCCACCGTGGAAAGCGTTATTGACGTTTTGGATTCCTGGGGAATAAAGGGAGACTTAAATCAGACGGCGTTTTAACGCCGTCTGATTTGTAGGCGGAATTCTTCAATAGATTAACCGCTCCTCTGGCCGCGCAGGGGGAGTTAACAGATAAACTACTTACCGCATACGTTATCCTAACAGAAAGTATAACTTTCTTAAAAACAGGATAAGGGCAACATCGGCTTGTGCTTTCTTTAGTCTACCAGAATTTATAACAAAATTCTGTTGACATAAGAACGACTAGGGATTCTGCCGGCGTCCTGAGGGACTTGGCACAAGCCAAGTCTTTTCTTATAATGCGGGAGGTGGGGGAATGAATTACCATGTTTTGGGCGTTATCCTTACCCTGAATGAAGAGCCAGAAGTATTTGTGGCTGAAGATTACCGGTATAATCAGGAGAAAGCCTGTCATGAGTTATTAATTACGATTTTTGGCCAAAAACTTTGGGTTGACACTAGATGTGTGAAGCTAAAAAAAATAACAGGCGCTGCCTTTTGCTGGAAAGAATATGAGCAAGGACAATATATAGAACTCAACCAAGGCGACGTTGTCTGTTCCGAATGCGGGTGGTGGAGTTGCCATGTTTGTCATTCGTGTCAGTGCAACAAACCATGAAATGTAATAGTGATAATGGCAAACAATTTACAATGTCAGCAGGAAAAAACATAATTTGTGCGTATATTGTATACTGAAGCTTGATTAATTCTTTCTCGGGAGTGATGATTATGCTACGCGGTATTCGCGGCGCAACAACTGTTACAGCTAATAATCGTGAGGAAATTTTTACACGCGTAGCAGAGCTGCTAGAAATAATAGAGCGGGAAAATGGGCTAAATACCGAGGAGATTGGTGCGGTCATATTTAGTTCAACGCCTGATTTAAACGCAGCTTTTCCGGCGGCCGGTGCAAGACAGGTAGGCTGGACGTATGTGCCGCTATTTGGGACGCAGGAAATAGAATGTCCTGAGGCGCCACCGCTTTGTATTCGGGTGCTGATTTTATGGAATACCGATTTAGGACAGCAGGATATCAAACATGTTTATTTGCATGATGCAGTTGTTTTGCGTCAGGATATTAAGCTATAGAGTGCTGAAATGCTGGTTTTCGGTAAACTAAAGTCTGCTTTGCAGGTTTGCAAAGTAGACTTTGCTATTGGGGGATACTTATTTTTGTCCTAATAGAAAGTATAACTTTCTTAAAAGCAGGATAAGGGCAACATCGACTTGCACTGTCGCTGAAAAGCTCGGTGCAAGCCGTGTTTTCTTTATAGAAATATTTGCAATAACCTTTTGGTAATGTAATAATTATAGAGATGAAAGGAGGACGAGTACTAGATGGGGCTTGAAAAGCAGCTGGTATCTATTGTTGTGCCAGTATACAATGAGCAAGAAAATATTGACAGCTTTTATCAGGAAGTTGTTAAGCATATGGAGCCAATGAAATATGATTTTGAACTTATTTTTGTCGACGATGGTTCAAAGGATGCTACTCCGCTGATTTTAGAACGCTTGGCTCATAGCGATAAACGGGTGAGGGCACTTATCTTGGCTCGCAACTTTGGTCATCAGATAGCTTTGACCTGCGGGCTGGATCATGCTGAGGGGCATGCTGTAATTACCATGGATGGCGATATGCAGCACCCGCCTGAGATGCTTCCGGCATTAATTGCCCGATGGGAAGCGGGTTTTCAAGTTGTCCAGACTGTTAGAATTAATACCGAAGGTGTATCTTGGTTTAAAAGTTTTACATCAGGTATGTTTTATAAACTAATGAATGCTATGTCAAATATTGAGGTTGCTGAGGGCGGTTCTGATTTTAGGCTGCTGGACAAGCAGGTAGTGGATAGTTTCCGGCGTTTTCGGGAACGGGCCAGATTTATTCGCGGAATGATTAGTGCGATTGGTTACAGGCAGACTAAGCTTGAATTTATTGCGCCCAAGCGCTTTGCCGGACATTCCAAGTTCTCTTTAAAAAGGATGTTGCATTTTGCGCTTGATGGCATTACTGCCTATTCTAAACTGCCACTTCGTTTTGCCTTTTACCTGGGAATTATTTTGGGTTTTGGCAGCATTGGTCTGACATTGCATGTTCTCTATATAAAATTTTTGACTTCGGAAGCTGTTCCCGGCTGGGCCACAATAACTGCAAGTATTTTGCTGCTTGGCGGGATGCAATTGGCGGGAATTGGCATTATCGGTGAATATGTGGGGCGGATATTTGAGGAAGTAAAACAGCGTCCGCTGTATTGGTTAGCAGCTGAAATCAGCCAACAGAAAGAGCGAAATAAAATGTGATTTTCTGTTCTAATAGAGAACTCTGCTTAATCAATGTAAAAAAAACGCGAGTTTAGGGAGGATTTTTGCTAATTAGGCAGAATAAGTAAAGTTGAGCGTTGTAGAAAGCCGAATCCAGCTCAGGTACGGGGGAACCAATTTATAGGGGTGAAATTTGGAAAACGCAAGTTTTTTGAGTAGGGTGCCTGCAACCCTAACCCGTCAGCTAACCTCGGAGGCCAGTGAGAGGAGAAACCAATTTGCATAAGTTTTTCGGGTTTGTTGTCGCTCTATGCCTCTTTTGCGGAACTGCTGCTTCAGTTCAGGCAGCTACATATGAGGCAGGCGATCGGGGCGAAGATGTGGCCGCTATTCAAGCCCAGCTTAATAATCTGGGTTTTAATGCCGGTGCAGCCGATGGGGTTTTTGGAAATGCAACAGCAGATGCTGTTAAATCTTTTCAAAAATCGCGCGGCCTTGAATCTGATGGTGTGATTGGAACCGAAACCTATCGTGCGCTGATGGGCAGGGATATTCCAGCAAGCCGGGATTCTTCCACAGCTTCAGTTCGACGTATTGTTCAAACGGCCCTGAGGTACACTGGTGTACCGTACGTTTTTGGTGGGACAAGCCCAGGCGGCTTTGATTGCTCCGGTTATACCCGGTATGTTTTTGCTCAGAGCGGCATTTATTTACCGCGTATGGCTGACGAGCAATTTGAAGTTGGACGGCATGTGTCCTACGGTAATCTTCAGCCTGGAGATTTGGTGTTTTTTAGCACTTATACTTCAGGGGCATCACACAGCGGTATCTATATTGGAGATGGTAGATTTATCAGTGCTACATCTAGTAGCGGTGTAAGAGTCGATAGTCTGGATAGTGGCTACTGGGGTCCACGCTACATTGGCGCTCGCCGGGTGATGTAAACTAAGAGGGGAAGGCGTTTTGCCTTCCCGTTTTTATTTCCTTAACAGAAAGTAAAACTTTCTTAAAAGCAGGATACGGGTAACAGCGGCTTCCGTCATTACCCAAAATACCGGCATAAGTCGAGCTTTTTTATACTTTCCGCCTACCTTGTAATGGTACCAGGCTGTACCTAAAAAGAAGCAGAGTTTTGTCATGGTGAAGCAGCGTAAAGGGCTTGTATTTTATCAGGATAACTGAGACAATAGAAGAGATTGAGTTAAGCCGAATTGTAGTGGAGATAGTATTTTATGTTTAGTTTTTATTGGCAAAAATTTATAATTCCATTTTGGCTACTGGCATTAACAGCAATAGTGTGTTTTATTATTGCAAGTTTAGCCGGTCTGGCGGCACCGTTGGTAGTTAAGTTGCTGATTGATGATGCCCTGGGCGCAAACAGCATGAAGTTTCTACATTTTATTACTGCCAGTATTGCAATTCTATATCTTTTCCGAGGAGTATTCTCCTATTTCTATGGCTACTGTATGGCTAAAGCCGGTAATAAAATGCTGGCCAAACTCCGTCAGGACATGTTCAGTAAGCTGCAGTCATTAGATTATGCTTATTTTATGAAGACTCCATCAGGTGAGCTGATCTCGCTGTTTACTAATGATTTGCTGTTTATTCAGCAGGCTGTTACTGTTGGTATTCCTGATGTTATCGTGGAATCCATAAACCTGTTGGCAATTATGGCAATCATGATTTATTTTGACTGGCGGCTGGCTATGGTTACTTTTGCTACCTTGCCGTTCATTATTGTTGCTATCAGTTTTTTTAACAGCAAAATTGGGGCATTAGGAGTGCTTGTGGATCATGCGCTAGCCAAAGTAACGGCTATTATTCAACAATCCTTGGTTTCTGTTATTGTTGTGCAGAGTTATGTCCGTGAAGACTATGAATACAAAAAATTTAGCGACAAGATTCAGCAGGCTGCCAATGATTTGTTAAAAGCGCAGCGCTTAAGTGCCATTTTGGTGTCTTTGGTGGAGTTTTTAGCTGCTGTGGGGTTAACCATAATTATATGGTACGGCGGTCGGGAGGTTATCAATGGTCACCTGAGTATCGGCGGGATGTTTGCTTTTCTTATTTATATTATTAATGTACCAATGCCTATACGTAAAATCAGCCAGGCTTTGACTCATTTAAAACTTGGTGTGGTAGCCTGGGGACGTATCAATAGTTTGCTTAATGAACAAACACCGACTGTTGTAGAGGGTGATTTACAACTGCCTCATACTGACGGTGTAGTAGAGTTTAAAGATGTGTCCTTTGCATACTGGCAAGGCAAGCCGGTGCTGGAGGCTATTAATATTCTTGCGCGGCCAAATGAGATTATCGCTATTGTTGGTCCGAGCGGGGCAGGGAAATCCTCCTTTGCTAATTTGCTATTACGCTTTTATGATCCGGATACCGGGGCTATATATTTGGACGGTCTGGATATCAGGCGCCTTAAGATTGCTGAGCTGCGGCAGCATATAGGCTTTATTCAACAAGAGCCGATTTTGTTTAATACTACCGTTTTGGAAAATATTCGTTATGGCAGGCCTGATGCTACTAAAGACCAGATTGAACAAGCTGCTCGCCTGGCTGATGCCTATGATTTCATTATGAATTTGCCGCAAGGATTTGACACTATAGTAGGAGAATTAGGAGGGAAGTTGTCTGGTGGACAAAGGCAACGCATTGCTGTTGCCAGGGCTATTATTACTGAGCCGGCTATATTGCTGCTGGACGAACCAACTGCTGCGCTGGATGCGCAGACGGAAAAACAGGTGATGGCAGCCATTAGACAAGCCGGAACAGGCAGAACTACTTTTATTATTACACATCGAATGTCGACGATTATGGCCTCTGATCGGGTTGTGTATTTGACAGAGGGGCGAGTGGCTGAGATGGGCACCCACCAGGAACTTATCGATAAAGGCGGGTTATATGCCCAGGCAGTCCGCTTTAGTGAAATTGAGATGAGTATAGACACAAATCATCTATAAGTGAAGAAATAGGTGTAACAGCAAAAGCCGGCTGTTACACCTATTGTATATTTGGGGTTAGGAATGTATACATAATTTGGAGATTGGTGTAAAATTTGGTACAATTAAATAATTACCATACATAAGCAGGAGGTTTATTATGAACAAGGGTAGACAGCAAGCTTGGGCACTATTACGTGAACATGTTCAAAGTGAAGTATTATTAAAACATTGTCTGGCAGTCGAGATTGCCATGCGGGCATATGCTGCTAAATTTGGGCAGGATGTTGAATACTGGGGAGCTGTAGGGTTGCTTCATGATATTGATTTTGAGAAATATCCGGACGATCATCCTAACCATTGCCGAGAAATTCTTACCAATGCTGGCTATGACAGCCAGTTTGCCACCGATGTCGAGGCTCATGCCCGGGATTGGCAGCCAGAACGTACACTATTGCAAACAACCTTATTGGCTGTAGATGAAATGACCGGTTTTATTATTGCCTGTGCCTTGGTGCGTCCAGATAAGAGTCTGGATAACTTAGAGGTAAAATCAGTTATGAAAAAAATAAAAGACAAAGCCTTTGCACGTGCTGTAAACCGCGAAACCTTGCTGACAAGTGCGGAAGCAATGAATATTGACTTTAAAGAACATATTGCCTTTGTCACCCAGGCATTGGCTCAGGCTGTGAAATTGCCTGAGTACCAGGAGTTGCCGCTAGTGGGGTAATGCCCCAAACATAAACTAGGTAAGAATTGCATATAGATTAACGAAATAGCGAAGAGGAGAGAGAGAATGGCAAAACATGTTCTTAATAAGCTTACCGTTAATCTATATGACACTGATATTCAGAAACAACTATATGAGCATCTGAAATTATTGCTGAACTATCAAGAGGGACTAAGCCTGCGCCCGATTGTGGCACTTTGTATTGGTTCAGACCGTTATACCGGCGATGCGTTAGGGCCGTTAGTGGGTACTTATCTTGAAGAACAAACTATATGTAATGTATACGGTACATTAGAACAGCCTGTTCACGCTGGCAACTTTGTGGAGACATTGAACCAGATAACATACCAGTTTCACCATCCCATCATTCTTGCCGTTGATGCTTGTTTGGGGAAAAGTCATGAAGTTGGAAACATTGAAATCTGGCAAGGCGGTCTGGCGGCGGGTATTGCCGTAGGCAATCGTCTGCCTACTATCGGTGACATTTCAGTTATTGGTGTTGTTAACGCGCAAAGCCAGATTGGCTACATGGACTTGCAAAGTACATCTCTGTCAAAGGTAATGAAGCTTAGCCGAGTTATTGGTGAAGCTATTAATAACGTGCTGCAGGAGATAACCGCTGAGATAATTCCCGCTTATACGCAGTCGATGGCCAAATAATACGTAAATATAAAGAGCGAGATTTTCCGTAAATGTACGGAAATCTCGCTCTTTAGGTTTTCTAGTCTTCCGGAAACAATTTGTCCCATAGCATATACAATACGACTAATGTGCCGGCAAAGAATATACCAATATCAGCAATATAGCGTTCCATGCAAGTCACATCCCTTCTAAGCAAGTGAACAGTGTTTATATCAGGATTATATGCTACTTTTGTTTCTGATGCAAGAAAATGGGATAATAAAAATATATGTTGCCAGGCACATTTTCATTGTCCACCCCATAAGCTGTAATCGACAGAAGATACGGGGGTGGGTGACTGAATGGCTCTGGCGTTTTTTACGGTATTGGCCACATCGATAATTAAAGGCATCACCCTACTTATTTCCTATATAGCAAACAATACATTTCCTTTGCCGCTGTCAGAGAAGGAAGAGCATGTCTATTTGCAGCGCCTTAAGGATGGGGATGAAGTTGCCCGTAATGTATTAATTGAACGTAATTTGCGCTTGGTAGCCCATATTGTAAAAAAATTTGATAATACTGGCGAGGACGTGGATGATCTAATCTCTATCGGTACTATTGGCCTGATTAAAGCCATTAATACGTTTGATCCGGCTAAAAAAATCAGGCTGGCTACTTATGCTGCCCGCTGCATTGAAAATGAAATACTTATGCATTTGAGGAGTACCCGACGTATTCGGACAGAAGTAAGCTTATATGACCCAATTGGGGTCGACAAAGAGGGAAATGAGTTATCTGTTTGATACCTCTAAGCCGCGCCGTTACTTGGTTAGTCGAGGGTGAATAATTAGCTCAAAATCGTCGCCTTTTTGGTCTATCTCTTTTCGGTAAGTGGCAAACTCCATAATCGTTTTTAACATTTTATTTTTGGCTGCCGGGTCCTTCGCCTTGTGGTAGGCAGACAGAACTTTTCTAAGTTTCGGAATTACATCCTTTTGAGCTTTTTCTCTTTTGGCCTCAATTGCGAGAGCGGCTTCTGTGTTAATAATTGCTTTTTCCGTTTCAGCAATCCGCTCAGACAGTTTTTGCGATCTGTCCAGATAAACTTCCTCAGTGTATATTTTCCGTTCGAGGAAATCATGCAAACTATCTACTTGCTGGTTAAGGGCCTTTAATTCCTTGGTTAGATTTTGCAATATCTTCTGGTTAATGCTAACCGTGTTTTCCTTTTTGCTGGCCGGCTTATGACTGTCCCATTGCGACTGGTATTCCTCAACCCACGCTTCCAGACCATCTATTACTCGTTGCTCCACATACTCAAAGCGGCTGCTCTTGTTGGGGCAGTGTTTGTTATAACAGATTAGGTGAGGATATTGTTGGTGAGAATATGGCCTGTATACCATGCTGGCACCGCATATATCGCATTTAATCAGCCCTGCAAGCGGGTTGGTTATGCCGTTAACTAATTGATAGGGTACGTGGTATTTGCCTTTTAAAATGGCCTGCGCCTTGTCAAATAGCTCCTGAGAGATAAGCGGCTCATGTTTACCCTGGACGCTGATCCATTCTTCACGCGGCCGCGTTTTGGTGTCGCGTTTTTTATCGGGGTCCTTGGACTTTTTACTTTCTTTCTTTTTCCACTGTACCTTCCCGGTATAAACTTCATTTTTGAGGATAAAGAGGACGGTAGAGGATTCCCACGGCTTGCCGGTATAGGTTTTTGCTCCGCGCCGGTTTAATTCGGCAGCAATCTTATGGCCTCCCATATCACCATTCGCATATAATTCAAAAATTAGCCTCACCACGTCGGCTTGCTCGGGGTGGGGTATAAGCGTCCTGGTTTGTCCTTCTTTTTTAATCTCGTAGCCGTATGGCGGTCTGGTTCCTATATAATTGCCGTCCTGTACTGATCGTATTCTGCCGCCTTGTAGACGCCGGGTTATTATTTTTAACTCTTTGCGTGCCATAAAGGCTTCAAATTCGGTGTATTCTTCGTCAAATTCGTCGTTTAGGTTGTAAATCTTTCGCGGCGTGACAATAAGAGTGTTGGAATTTTTGAAGGTCTTTAATATGAGGCCTTGATCTTCCATATCGCCACGGCCTAGCCGGTCAATCTCCATGCAGAAAACAGACTTGCATTGCCCTGCTTCAACTTCCTTTAACAGTGCAAGCATTTCCGGCCTGTGAATTAGACTTTCACCTGATACTATTTCCTCGAATACTTTTGTTATATTAACGCCGTAGTCTTTAGCCAGCTTATACAAGGCTTTTTTGTGCTTGACTAATGTTTCACCCTCGCCGCGAGCCTCGGCCTCTTGATCTTCCCGAGACTTACGCAGGTAAAAATAGGCCGGTTCTAGGTCGTGTCGTGTATATTGCTGCTTCATAGTGTGTCACCCCTGATTTTATGGTTTACAAACTTTACAAGGGACAAGCGTTTATTTATGCGGTTTTATATATCTACACCAAAGTACTCCAGCATATCGATTGCTGTTTTTTGTGTGTGCGCAGATTCTGCGTTTGCTAACAAATAACTAAGCGGCGCCTCAAACGCAAAGGCCGAAATCGGAACAAAATGTCCGTCTCTACTCCATTGACCTGCTCCGCTGGCTAGCAGTGCATAATATATTATAGAAAAATCATCGATACTCGCTTTGCTATAGATGATAATCTTTCTTAACCTCTTATCTGATAAGCAAAAATTATAAATATCATAAATAATTGCATCTGCATTACTAACTGGTGATACATCTCTGTACTTGTTAAGCAGTTTTTTTAGTTTCCACGACTTGAGCAAGGAGTAAAATAAGTTACCTAACAAAATACGCCCCTCCTTAGGAGTTAAATATAATATATAGTTTCCCGGATTATTTTATAATCTCAGCTTTCACTATTGCGGCTTTAGGGCCGCGAGCGTTATTTCTTGAATCAATAGCCGGATCGGTTGCATTTGCATCCGCAACACCTTTTATTGTTATTGTTTTATCTATCAAGCTTTTTTCTACGGGATCATATAAAACTGCTTTCCATTCGTTGCCGTTTTTATCTTGTATAGTTATGGGAACAGAGTCGAAGCTTCCAAAATCGCTTACTATGTCACGGCCAGATTTTTTCCCGCTACCTAAAATTACTTGTCCACTAACAATCACAGAATCGCCGTGTTTTATTGCGGTAATATCGCCGCCGTTGCGAAAGTCAATAGGTTCTTTACTGCCTTTAGACATTGAGTGAAGAGTGCTTTGGTTTGATGAACAGCCGGCAAAAATAAATACAAATGCGATTAATATGAAAACATATAATATTTTTTTCATCGGGATCCTCCTAGTAACAATTCTTTAAATATTGAAAAACAGAATCCATTGGTTCTTCTTCGGGAATAACGCTTTCCCATGAATCGCTTATCGTAGCCCTGTTAAGCTCTTTGCTATCAGAATAAATAACTTCTTCGAAGATTTTATACTTTGAATTTGCAATATCAAATTTAACGTATTCAAGTATACTGGATGGATTAGTATTTTTTAATTTAGGAACAGTATTAATAATATCCTGAGAAAAATTTTCTTTGTATTTTTCAGTTGACGTTATTTTTATCCAACATGATACTAAGTTGCTATTGTTGTGTTTCGTTACTGATTTTGAATCGAGATAGGTTATAATTTTATCGTTACCAACAACCTTTATCCATCTATTATTTTCTTCTGATGCAAAAGCCAAGCCAGACATACAAAAATTAACGATAAGTATTAATGCAAAAATAAAACATTGTTTTTTCAAAAAGACCACTCCTTTTTAAATATAAAGACACAGCTTGTCCATTTGCTGTGTCTTTTGCTTAATATCAAATGCGTCCTGGTTTTATTCCGATTACTTTGCCGACTATTTTTACTCTACTTGTTTCTTCTTTATAAAATTCTCTATCATCATATAAACTGTTATCTGATTTCAATATGAGGCCATCAGGCACTTTTTTTATGCGCTTTATAATACCCTCATCGCCGTCTACTATAACAATAGCTACTTCGCCGCTATCTACATCATTTTGTGGACGAACAATAGCGTAGTCGCATGGAAGAAAACGCGGCGTCATGCTATCACCTTTAACTTTAAGCATATAGCAATTTTTGCAATCTCCGTTAGATACTATCCATTCTTCTTCGCCTAAATACTCCTGCAAAGCATAACCACCAACCCCAGCGCGAACTTCACCAAATATGGGGAGTTTGATTACATGTTGGTGTTCGGGAATTAAAATAGCATTTGACGGAATAGGTGGATCGCTTTTTATTGTGGCTGCCGGTAACTGCAACTTTGAATGTACTGCAATTTCTTCTTCGTTAATAATATCAATGCCATCTATATGCGATTTTATGAGGGTATATTGTTCGGGTGACAATTTAGTGCCAGGTGTTTTTTTTAGTATTGTGTTATAAAAATTACGATGTGTTTCTTCTGTAGTGGCAGAGGGAAAGTGACTGCTAACAGCGTATGGATAAGATGTTTTTACAAGAGCTTCAATTAATCCTTCATATTGCTCAGGGGTTAACATTTCAATTTTTTTATCTAAAGGTAAATAACCAGCCTTCAGCATGAGTTTTTCATAGGATACTTTGAGAGCAGGTGCAAGTTTTTTTAATATATTTGGTGTTGGCATTCCGCGTTTACCATTTTCAAGTTGGGATATATACGAGTTTGATACACCTGATTGTAACTCAAGTTGCCTTGTTGTTAATTCTCTCTCAGTTCTTAATTCTTTAAGATATTTACCAAATTCTTCCGCTGTCAATTGTAATCACCTCTTTTTTTATTATAAAGAATTATAAGGAAAATGTAAAAAAAATAATAATAAAGTGCTTGCAAAAGTAATCAGGACATGCTATTATAAGTGCAAGAACATGATTACTTTTGTAATCAAGGAGGTGGAATGTATGCAAATAATACTTAAAGATCCTGAAAAACTCAAGGTTATAATGTTAAAAAAAGGCTTTACACAGCGTTCACTAGCTAAAAAATCTATTGTTTCGGATACTACTATAAATCATTTAATTAATGGCAAAAGAAATGTTAGTGCTCCTATTGCTCAAAAAATTATATCATCGCTTGAATGTGAGTTTGACGACATTTTTTTTGTCGAACTTGATTACAAAAGCAATCAAAAAGGCGGTGCGGCATGAACGAGTTAATCAGAGTTGATGAAAACGGCAAGATTACTGCCAGAGAATTGTACGAGTTTTTAAGTCCTGATGATAAGTCTCATTATTCAAGATGGACTAAAACTAACATCGAACAAAATGAATTTTATCAAGAAAGTATTGATTGGTTGGGGTTCGCCATAGTGGCTAACGGTAATGAAACCAAGGAGTACAGGCTTACAATCGATTTTGCGAAGCACTTATGCATGTTGTCACGATCCGAACGCGGCAAACAGGCTAGAAGCTATTTTGTTGAAGTTGAGAAGCAGTTTAAACTAGCATTTCGTGTTCCACAAACATTGCCAGAAGCATTAAGACTAGCGGCTCAGGCTATCGAGGAAAAAGAACAAGCCGTTAAGCAGCTAGAGGCAGCAAAACCGAAAGTAGAATTCTACGATGCAGTAACTGGCTCAAAAGATGCTATTGAAATTGGCGAGGCTGCCAAGGTTCTAAACATTCCTGGGGTTGGCAGAAACAAACTCTTTCAAGAACTTCGTAACAGAAAAATACTTATGAATAACAATCAGCCGTATCAAGAGTATGTGGACAGAGGTTATTTCCGAGTTCTTGAGCAGAAATACAATAAACCAAATGGTGATATATGCATAAATATCAAAACCTTAGTATATCAAAAGGGTCTTGATTATATTCGGCGGTTGCTAACTAAAGATAATGTAATTAATTTGCCAGCATAACTAACCATATGAAAAATCAGATCAGTCAAGCAGACAATCTACGGCAGCATACATTGTTAAAGGGGAGGGGTGAGAATGAGTACAGCCAAAAAGGTAGAGTCGCAGGAATACGCCGCAACCTACAAAGGCGGCAAATTTGGTAAAAGTGTAGTGCACGTTGTCGCGCCGCAGATAACGAAGGAAGAAAGCCTGCGGAGATTTCGCGAAGAGGTTATGCCAGCGGCATGGGCTTGCTGGGACACATTGACTACCAAGGAAAAGCTGCAGGTCAATGCCGAATGCGAGGCTGGTTTACTCGAATAGCCGGTTTTCCGGCTGGAATGATGTAGGACAGGCGGTGTGACAATGAAGTGTTTAATCTGCGGAAGGGAGCCGACTACATACGATTGGCTGATTATTGACGGCAAAGTCAAAGGCCCTGTGTGTCATGGTGGCTATGATTGCTATAGGCCGGGAAAGGCCAAGCCTGTAAGCCCGAAGATGCGCAAGGTCAGAGAGTTAGCCGAAAGATTCGCAAGTTAGGAGGGATAGGGTGCAAGCGCAAAAGATTGAGCCTCAGATAATTACGGCGCGGCAGGCGGCGCAAGACGGAAAGATGCCGTGGTGGGTGGTAGCTATAGGAAAAGCGGCGTTCTGGTTGTCGGTGGCGTTGTTTTTCAAAGCCTTTGCAGATGCCGCCAATATTTTAAAAAATTAGCCACACCGGGAGGTAAGACTAGAAAAATGAAACACATTGTTTTAACCTGCGGGCAAATTGCAATTGTTGATGACGAAGATTATGAATGGCTAAATAAATTTAAATGGCACGCGCAGAAGCACCACACCGATGGATATTATGCGGTTAGGAATGTTAGAGAAAACGGTATAAGAAGAAAGCAATATATGCACAAATTAATTCTCGGTATCGATGGAACTAGAACATTAGGCGATCACATTGATACAAACAAACTAAACAACAGCCGAAATAATTTAAGGGTAGCAAGCTTTTCTGAAAATAGATGCAACATAGGGATAACTAACAAAAACACCACAGGTTATAAAGGTGTATACCTAGATAAAAGATACAATAGGTTTTATGCGCGAATTAAAATTGGAGATAAATTAAGTTATTTAGGTACGTTCTCTACAGCGCAAGAAGCTGCGAAAAATTACAACGAATCAGCATTAAAACATTACGGGGAATTTGCAAGAATAAATAAAATTGATTAAAGAAGTAGCCTGCTTTTAGCAGGCTGAATCAAAAGTGTGGGTGTGGGTTGGTTCCCTATTTCTGAGTTTATTGTATATCAATTAAAGGTGGTGAACATGTAATGTTTTACGACTTTGGCGAGGAACTATACAAGGCCCGAAAAACAAAAGGATGGACGCACATTCAGGCGGCCATGAAAATTAACAGTATTTGCGTAAAGAAAGAAAGTGTCGCATCCCCTGACTCGCTGAGTAAATGGGAACGGGGCGAGGTTCTTCCCAAGATTGAAGCGGTACACGCTATGGCGCAGGTCTACAACAAGCCGGATCTGTACCAAAAAAGAATTGCCGCCATTGAACTGGCGACAAAAGAAAAAAGCCCGGCGGCAACCGGACTTAACGAAAAATTATCTTACTGTTATTCTACCACGCTAGACAGTAGCAGTCAATCGGAGGGATTTAGATGTTAAGAGTAACACACAAAAATCCACTGTCACAGTATTACTTCAACAAGATATATTGGGCGTCAATAATCGCAACAACCTTTGCGGAGCTAGACCAGATTAATAGGCAGATTCGCAAGGACAATATCATAGGGAGGGTGGCGTAGATGGCAAGACATGAAACAACCCACGACCTGACAGACAGTAAGTTTTTCGAAACAGATATTGCAAAAACAGGCAATGTCATAGTAGCGGTGATTAATACCGAGCATAGCAAAACTGAATTAGTAATGGATGCTGCCGACTTCGCGGAGTTTATCCAGCAAGGGGCTTTGATACTGAATAAGAAGAAGGGGGCAGCATAGTGAGTAATCTTGTTTCAGCCAATGAAATCAGAGCGCAAGTAAGTATTGTACAGGATGTTATGCGCAAAGTCATGAAAGATGGTACGCACTACGGGGTTATTCCTGGATGCGAAAAACCTACCTTATACAAAGCTGGCTCAGAAGTGCTTTTGACTACCTTTCAAGTATCGGTTAAGCCAGTAGTCGAGGACTTGTCTACACCGGATGAAGCAAGGTATAGGGTATATACCGAAGGAACGTATCGCGGTGATGGTTCCCATGTTGGCACCGGTATTGGCGAATGTTCTTCCAATGAAGAAAAATACAAGTGGCGCAAAGCCGTATGTGACGAAGAGTGGGAAGAGACACCGGAAAACCGACGGCGCGAAAAGTGGTTTAAGGGTAAGTGGGATAAGGCAACCAGAAAAATGGGTGAATCATACAAGGTTAAACAAGTCAGAACAGAAATTGCGGACGTTTCCAACACGGTCCTAAAAATGGCTAAGAAAAGAAGTCAAATTGATCTTACCCTGACTTCCACGGCTGCCAGCGATATATTCACCCAAGATATTGAAGATATGCCACCTGAGTATCAGGGTATGGGTGAAGATGTAGCGCCAACTAAAGAGCAAGTACAGCCGCCACAGCCTAAAAACGCAACTCCGGCAGATGTAGTGGATGAAAATATACCGAATTGCGAAGGTTGCGGAGTTCCGATAGCTAAAACAATGGCTGATGCTGAAAAGGTTATTGACTGGTGCAATAAAAAGTATGGCGGCGTGAAGCTCTGCCGGAACTGCCAGAGCAAATAAAATGCTTGAGTTTAACGAAGAACTTCACCAATACACCGATAACGGCATAGTGATTCCGTCAGTAACCCAAATACTCCAGTTTTCCGGTTTAACGCCGGACTTCTCAATGGTTAAGCCGGCAGACTTGGAGTGGAAAGCAAACTTAGGCACTCAGGTTCACGCGGCAACTGCGCTGGATGATGAAGATAACCTCGGTGGCTATGACACACAAATTAACGGTTATATCGAAGCGTGGCGAAGGTTCAAGGCCGAGTGTGATTTTGTTCCTCAGGTTGCAGAGCAAAGAGTATATTCCAAAAAGTACGGTTACGCCGGGACGCTTGACCGGATCGGCAAGCTAGGCGGGGTTGACACATTGTTGGACATAAAGACTGCCAGTATAGTTGATCTGATTTGTGTCGGTCCGCAAACAGCCGCATACGAGGCGGCTAGTAACGAGCAAAACAAGCGCAAGACCAAATATAAACGGTACGCCGTTAAACTATCTCCAGATGGCAAATACAAACTGATTGCGTGTAGTAACCAAATGGACTTACAGGTTTTCCTTAGTGCCTTAAATTTATATAACTGGAGGATGAGCAAACATGACAGAGGATAAAAAAGTAGCTAAAGAGGTTAAAGTTTTGGTGGCATTAACACCTAATGCGGTATCGTTGGCAAGCCAAGCGGCTGAGATTATAAATAAGGCCAAAGTGGTAAAGGTTACAAGCCCAGATCAACGGACTAACATTCTGGAATTAGCCAAGAAAATCAAAACCGTATCTAAGGGATTAGAGGACGAAAGACTTAATACCACCAGGCCGATGGATGCAGCAAAAAAAGAAATTATGAGCCTTTATCAAGAGCCGCTAGACAATCTTATTAAGGCCGAAAACATCATTAAAAAGGCTGTTCTGGACTTTGACCGGGAAGAACGCCGCAAAGCCGAAGAGATGCAAGCCAAACTGAGAGCAGAAGCCGAAGAACGGGCGCGGAAAGAGCGCGAGAAGTTAGAAGCGCAAGCCCTTAAAGCAATCGACAAAGGCAAGGAAGAAAAGGCTGAGCAACTTATTGAACAGGCCGAAGCAGTGCAAACCTTTGCCCCAGTTATTCAGATGCCGGTGCATAAAGCGCAAGGAACTTCGGTTCGTCAGGTATGGAAGTATCGGATTACTGATGTAAACCTGATTCCAAGAGAGTATATGCTTCCTAACGAAAAGATGCTCGGCGCAATGGCTAAGTCAACGCATGATGCGGTAAAGGTTCCTGGTGTTGAGTTTTATTCCGAAGATTCTTTGGCAATATCGGTGTGATGCAATGACAGATGAAATAAAAACCTATTTTATGCAGCGGTATAAAGAAGCTAGTTTCCGAGTTGTTCCCGGACATTGGCCAGACTTTAAGAGCAAAGATGAAGTTAATAACTGGATTGGCGGCATGGAAAAAATAACGGAAGCATTTAGCGATGCTTTCCAGAACCCGACAGGAGGTAAAGCCTAATGTTACAACTCCGAATTGAGGGCGAAGGGTTAGTATTCGAAAAAGAGATCGGTGAAGCATTAACCAAAGATATTATGGCGATGGTGATCGACAGGGTATTTGCCCCAAAGTCACGGCCAAGAGAGGTACATGTCCAGGCGGTGCCGGTTGTTGATAACTCAATTCCGGCTGATGAAGAAAGTAGTGAGCCTCCCTAAATTGGCAAAGAGACAGATCGGGCCGAAGCCGGGAGAATCGTTGATTGAGTATCACAAGCGGGTGACTAGGGGGCTATAACGCCCCCAGTGTTACTGCCAGGGAAAGGATACCAATTCAAAGTACGCGATAGCTACTAAACCAATACCGACTACAACGAACACCGTTTTTGCTAGTGTTTCCAGTATTTCCATAGCGAACGCCTCCTTTGGGTAGACCTTCCCAGTTTAGTATGTGCGGGACTGAATTATTTATGCGGGGTGAGATTGTGCGATTTAAAAAGATAAAAATTACCTCAGAAAAGAAAATTATGATGCTCTTTGAAAAGCAAAGCAAAAGCAAGGTGTGGGATGAATACTCGCTGACTTGCTCAGAAGAGGCGCGGCCAGAGTTTTACGCAGCTATGCAATCATTGAAAAAGTATGTTGTTGAAATGTGCGAGCTGCCTGATGATTACTTGGACCGGATTACGGTCCGTGGCGTGTCATTTAGTTATGCCGGTATGGATGAAGTCATGGGCGCCACGATCAGCGCAGGAATGAGACTGGATGATTCGTATACTCAGTTGAACTTAAACACGCCGCATAAGGCAAGCGGATCGTATTCAGGTCAAGACCCTGACCCAATGCAGGTGTTATCAGATAAGTGTATTGATGCACTAGACATACTTTGTGAGGAAGCTGGACTATATGTAGACGGAGAACGGGCGCAAATGCAGTTGTTTGGTGCGGCTTAGATTAAAGCGGGGGCTTAGGCTCCCGCTGGGGTAGTGGGGTGAAAACTTGGAACCAGTGTTAAGGTGGCCGGGCGCAAAATGGCGTTTAGCGGACTGGATAGTGAACCAACTACCACAACACAAAGTGTATTGCGAACCGTTTTTTGGTTCAGGAGCGGTGTTCTTCACTAAGCAGCCGAGCGGCACAGAAACCATCAACGATATTGATAACAATATTGTAAACCTTTTTAGAGTCATAAGAGACTCTGCAGACGAACTGGCACGACTAATTGAACTGACACCTTATAGCCGGAGCGAACTGCATGATTGCGAAAACATTGTAGGTAATGACATTGAGCGAGCCAGGCGGTTTTTAGTACGAGTTTGGCAGAGTTATGGTGGTAAAACATATTGCAATACATCATGGGCTCATGATCGGACAAATACGGTATTTAGGCCTAAATACTGGTGTAAGTTACCGGACAGGCTGCTAGAAATTGTAGAGCGGGTTAGAATGGCTCAGATCGAGAATATGAATGCCCTTGAATTGATTGAAATGTATAACCGGGAAAATACGCTGCTCTATATTGACCCACCATACTTAAGAAACACCAGGACGCAGTTACATTATAAATATGAGTTTGCTGGTACCGAAGAACATAAGGAATTATTGCGATTATGCAAAAAGCATGTAGGTACCGTAATTATTAGCAGTTATGACAATGACTTGTACAACAGCGAACTAGATGGATGGGAAAAGCGGCGAATGACTGTTGCTACAAATAATGGCGGTAGCGCAGAAGAAGTTATTTATTTAAGCTCAAATTGTACGATACAAGGAAGTTTGTTTAATGTGATGGGGTAGTGGGGTGAGGTAGTGGCAAGAGCAAGGAATATAAAACCAGGATTTTTCTCGAACGAAAATTTAGTTGAAATTGAACCACTTGGACGGTTGCTGTTTGCAGGGTTATGGACGCTTGCTGATCGTGAAGGCAGGCTAGAAGATAGGCCAAAGAAAATAAAAATGGAACTGCTGCCTTGCGATGATTGCAACATTGAAGCGTTATTACAAGAATTAGCCGATAAAGGTTTTATTTTACGCTACAAAGTTAATGGCGTGGCGTATATCCAAATAATAAATTTCTCCAAACACCAGAATCCTCACAAAAATGAAAAGCCAAGTGAGATACCTGCACCAGAGTTGCACGGTACAAGCATAGTACAAGCACAGTGTGAAGATGATACAACTCCAGAAAAGGATGTTACCACTCACGCTGATTCTCTGATTCCTGATTCCGGATTCCTTACCACTGATTCTCAGATTCCGGATAATTCTTTTGTCCCGGTTTCGTCCGGGACGGATGATGAAGCGCCGGCAGATCCAGGGCAAAAAGGTGATAAGCGGCCCAAATACACTTATGGGCCTGAACACATGGAACTTGCCGAGCAACTTAAATGCAGGATTTTAGAGCATATGCCTAATTATAAATACCCTAGTTGTCTTGACCAATGGGCAAATACCATACGGCTTATGATTGAACGTGATAACCGGAGCCTGGTTGCAATATCAGCAGTTATCGATTGGTGCCAACAGGATAGTTTTTGGCAGACAAATATTTTGAGCGCTGATAATCTGCGTGAGAAATTCGACCGGCTGCAAGGTAAAATGACGGCTGTTAAAACAATCGGCAAACAGGGAAACGGCAGCAGGCTAAGTATGATGGAGAATGTGAAAAGGAGGCTTGCAAGTGGTAGTTGAGAAGGTTATTGACACTCTGGCGCCGTTAATTTGCGCTTATCCGAATGCACAGATAACCGAGGAAACCATACAAGTCTATGCCATAGCACTGTCGGAATTAAACGAATCTGAATTGGCCGCCGCGGTTATGCGGTGTATGAGAACGTGCAAGTTTTTCCCGAGCATTGCTGAAATACTGGAAGCTGCACAAAAGATGATTGAGGCTGCGAGCGGGACTGGTGCCAAGGATGCTGACGAAGCATGGAACGAAGTGCAAAGGCAAATGCAAGTAGCTTTTGTATATAAAAAGCCGATATTTAGCACTCCGGAGATTGAACAGGCGGCTTTAGCAATGGGTTGGATTGGTTTATGCGAGACACCAACTGACCAGATCGGAGTAGCAAGGGCACAGTTTTTGCGGCTATATGAAGCGACTTGCAGGCGGAAACACGATAAGCGGATTAATGACAATGTTATTGAGTTTGTTGGAGCCGCAAATCTTGTAAAAAGCCTTGCTGAAAAGAAAGGTATTACTGACAAGAAAAAGTTGCTGGGAGGTACGGCCTAATGTGGCAACAATGGCAAGAGGCAATGCTCCTAGAGGCTGACCGTCTGGGCGTGCCACTATGGGCGATAGCTTATGAGTTTAGCAAGTCAGTTGGAGAATGTGAAAACAGGCTGGCGTTGTTGAAATGGAGGGGTGCGGCGTGAAGTGTGATATTTGCGGCAGACCATCGGACAAGGTTGAACGGTTTAGGGATTGTGACTGGTGCCCGGAGTGCAAAAGTGACTATGACCGGGCAAGGAAATTGGTTGCAAGGGACGCTATGATAACCATTATTAAGCGGATGGAGAGGCGACAGTATGTTATGAGTCAAAAGGCCTCAAATGCTTAGATTATCAACCTCAGAAGCCCGAAAGCTCGGCATAGTGGTAAACAAAAAGACCGGCTGCGCCAAAATGAAGCGCAAACGGCCAGAGCCGGTAGTCAAGCAAGAGTCCGGTAAGCTAACAGTCGTTATCTACGACATACCGCCAAGCCTCAACGATTGGAAAGACCTACACTGGGCAGCCAAAGCAAAGGTAAAGAAGCAATGGGAAAACCTGCTGATAGTGCTACTAAGAGGCTGTAAGCAAGTTGAAAGGCCAGTAGTAAGGATTATATACTACCCGGATATAGACAGAAGCCGGGATAAGGATAATTACACGCCAAAGTTTTTGATGGACGGGCTTAAGAAGTCGGGAGTTATCCGGGATGATAGTACAAAAGTGGTTGATCTTGATTGGGATATTGGGCCGGTTGTTGAGTGCGGCAGGACTGAAATTGTGATTCGGGAGGGGTAAGGATATGAGCGGGTATTTTTATAATTGCCGGCGTGAATATATGGATTTAAGTTTTGTAAATGACACTGACGAGAAGCATGATTGGATAGATCGTAACAAATATAGCCACTATGTAATTTTAAACAGACTGATTAATTTCATGAAAGATCGTGGTTTTGATATTCAGCACGATGTATCTGTGGCAAAATGCATTCGAAAAGATCACTGGGTTGGCCGCAAGGGGGAATTAAGATTCGTTTTAAATAGGTATCCGCGAGGATTTAGTTTTGAATTTTACCAGGAGATAGTTACAGAAAACCGACATGGTGGCCGGTATGATTTTGATAAATACCAGAAATGCCCGTACTTAATAAAACTATCTTGGATTAACGAGACAAATAAAATAGCAGCATTCTTAGACTCGCTTGGTATTACTAACAATTCTAAACAACGGTATGTTCGGGCGACAGATAAGATTAAGAGTAATTTCGTTGATAGTTGGCATCACCCTCAAAAGGATGTGAACTTTGATTTACAAGAACTTCACGGTACTACCTGTGAAGGAACCTATAACAACACTGACAGGGACAAAAAAACCATATATAACGGTCAGATTAAATATTATCGGGGCTATAACGGCAGATTGATGCGCGGAACTGTATACCACAATATCAATAACATGTGGTGGGTTATTATTAATAAATTTGAATACCACAATATTGCTGATTTTGAATTGTTTGACCCAACTGAGGAAGATTTAAATATTAGGCGTAAAGTCAAGGATAGAAAGCCAAAATCGTACATTGATAAAATTGATAGTTTAAGCAAAATGAGCAACAAAGACCTTATGAGAGAGTTAAAAAACAGAGGGCTAAAGGTGGCGGTGTAACCATGGAATACGGTAATGTACCATTGCAATACTTAAAAGCTGATTGCCTAGAACCGGAAGCGGAGTATGCAAAGCAAAGCCTAGATTATACCACTCGTACGGCAACGCCTGCGGATATAGCAAAGATTGAGGCCGCGATTGCGGGAAAGATGCCAAACCTTACTTACAGTATCAGCGCGGAGATTGGTTGCAAGGCGGCGCCCGAGAAGATTGATTTGCCTTTCGAGGAAATGGGCAGAAAGAAGAAGGGCGAGGAAGTGCAGTATAGGCCGAGATTCTATGACCGGGCAGGGTAACTGAGATTAACCGGGGGTGGAGATATGCCAGATTTAGATATTATTCCGTTAGATGAACGCTGTGATTTTTGTCGCAGGAAACCGGCTACAAAGCTTTGTGATTATCCGGTTGGTGAGCGGGCTTCTCCACACATGGTAATAAAGTACGGCAAGCGAATTACCTGTGATGCAAAAATGTGTGATGATTGCGCAACTAGCTTAGGTTATGAAATGGATTTTTGCCCTAAATGTATGGAAGAATTAAAGAATTTGAAGTGAGGTACTGATAATGGGCAAGGCAACTCCTAAAATGATTGAATATGCCCAGGGATTAATTGGACAGTTGGGTTATGATCTGGATGATTACGACTTTAACAATATGACCTTTGAACAGGTGAGGGAACTCATTGACGAGTTGAAGGATGAACGGGGGTATTAGCGGTGATTAATGATATTTTTAAGGCCATCGAATTAGGCGAGCTCGGCGTAGAAATAAAAGTATCGTCTGATAGCTATAACCGATTAACCAAGTACGACATTGAGTTATTTAGCCGTAAATTTGTGGAATGGGCCAAGATCGGCCAGCAGATGCAGTGGGTAGATGGAGTGCCGCCAGTGTTCAGGCCGGATGAAAGAAAGTGGATTATATTTGAGCGCCTAACGCCTTTTACTCGGGCGACAGTATACGATACTGCGGTATGGCTTGGCGGATTTTATAGCTAGGAAAAAGTTAAATTGGCGCGGAGATGGGCGTTATTGCCACTACCGCCGCTGCCGGAGACGGGGGAGTAATGGGTAGACAAGCACGGTTTGTTTACATTAGGTGCGATAAATGCCATGAATTATGTCGGTTTAGTGAAAAACACAATTGTAAGGGAGAGATAAATATGGAAAATAAGAGAGACGGAATAAAGGAAATCAATAAAATTTGCAAGGCTGTTTTAAATTTAACGGATGCGGATTTTGAAGAAGTAAGAAAAATGGCGGAAGGCCAAAGCAATTACATAAATCCTTTAAAGCCTGCGACATCCCATAATCAACAGCAATTAGGCGATCACAATACCCGAGTGCTAAACGCACTGCAAGCCCTTCGAGAAATAATTAAATCCGGTGCGGAGATTTAGGAGGCCGACAATGGACGCTAAAATAGTAGTTTCAGCTTCAGGCCACGGAAGGCCGAGTGGCTTATTGGGCGTTTTAGAACTTATGAATGCAATAGTTGTTGATTCTCCGTACATACAAATGCCGCCAATAGCTGCACCAAAAGGTAAGCCACAAAGACAATTTGCAATACTATGCTGCAAGAATTGTCAAAGTACAGGTACACTCCAAAAGGTTGACGGTGAGTATTATTGCCGGAAATGTGTGCGGGTGGTGAAACATAGTGACTAAACTAACGCCGGAGCAGGCGATAGAGATATTAAAGCCTTGCCCATTTTGTGGGGGCAATGAAGTTGATTTTAGTGACTGCAAAAGATTAGAAGCCTGTGAAAATTTTGAGTGCTGTGATGATGAAGAATATGTTTCGGTGGTTTGTAACTTTAACAAGGGTGGTTGCGGTGCGTCAAGCGGGTATCACGACACAAAAGAAAAAGCTAGTGCTGCTTGGAATAGAAGGGGTGAGCGCGGGTGAGTGAGTGCCAATATTGTGGCGAAAAACTTAACGGTGTAGAGCATGACCCATATACCTGTATATCTAATTTGCAGGTAGAAGTTAAAAAACTCAGCCAAGCAAAGTGCAAATGTCTTGGTGGCCAAAATTGCGCGGTAGTTTTGAAACACCAGTCGGAAAACGCGTTTTTGCTTGCTGAAAATACAATTCAGTGGCGAAAGTTAAAGGAAATAAAGAGTATAGCCTTGCCACTATACCAAGAAATGCGAAGGGAACCATACAAGAATTTATCATCATATGAGCGCAGGGCGTATGCGATTATACAGGCTATTGTCGGGGATAGGGAATCATGAGGCGAGGCTATCAATGCAAGATTAAGCCAAGCAAGACGGATTTAAAACGCATGAAGCGGTGGGAAAGAAAACAAGAAACAAAAGCTCAATTCGTGGGACAAACTTGTTGTGACAAAGCAATGATAACAACTTACGGCAGTGCGGTAGTTGTGGCGTGCCCCGATCATAAGGCGCAGGTTATTAGGGAGTAGGAGGTGTGTGTATGAAGTGTTTATTTGAAAAACGGTATACACCGTATGAAGCTAGAATGTTAGCGCCTGCTGTTGGCATGGTTATTGTACTACTTGCAGTGGCTGTGTTTTTGATAACTGGATGCGCGCCCGAGCAGCCAAACCAAACAGAGACAATAAAGCCTCGAGTAGATAGGAGAGACTGGATAAAATTAAACGAACTACGCGATAGTGAGGGTAATACGGTTTGTGCGTATAAAATAGACGGTGATCTTGAGTGGTGGGATATAATTATTGTTTACGACAAAAACGGAATTATAAAGCAAGTAATGTCTAAACAGTTCAGAAATTAGCATAGAAAAAGGGCGGCTATATGTCGCCCTATCAGCACGTATAAATATAATTGTGGGGTGGGGTACAAATGACAATGAATAGAAGCTGCGGTAACTGTATCTATTGGAGCGCAAACCATGCAGAGCATAAACGGTGCAAGACTTGTACTGATGGACGTAACAACTTTGTACCAAGAGACATGGCTTGTCCGGTGCCAAGCTGCCAGGCAGTTATGATATATTATAAAAAAGATGCATACCTGTGCTGCCCGGATTGCGGAACTGAGATATGGCCGTTTAATTCAGAGGTTAGTGACAAGGCTACAATCCGGCAGGAGTTTGAAAAGCGGCTACAGTGTGACAGGTCGTCAGATACCACGCATGGGACACTGGTGACAGTGCATAGCAAGTTAAATGGCGGCAGCAAGAGCAAAGGGAGCAAGAAGCCGCAGAAAAAGAAGTCAACCACGCAAACATACAATGAGTTAGCTGCTTCAAAGAATCAAATAAAATACAGAGAAACAGGCACAACCCCTTGAAATAAACTTGACAAAGTGGTATATTGAGGAAAGAGACGGGACCCTAAGAAGTTTACATAATACAGGCCAGCCTAAAAAGGTTTGGCCTTATTTTTATTTGTGGTTGCCGCTCGCTTAATTTCTGGTCGAAAGGCCAGGCAATACTTGCTGCGCCGCCAGTTCCAAGCCTGGCGGTATATGGGTAAGAGCCGAATACTGGTTAAGTCGGCGCGGACTGTAAATCCGTAGTGTGCTAGACACGGTGCTGGTTCAATTCCAGCCTTACCCACCATATTGAAGTTATGACCATTTCGTGGATATGCGCGATATGGTATTTTTATATGCTTACCTGGGCCGCTGACTGGTTCCTCCTTCCGGTCGGCGGTTAAATTTAATGCAGGGGAAATTACAATATATATCGAAGTTGTTAGTAAATGACAAAAAGGAGTGATTAACATGAAATTGGACGCCAAACACCAAGTGTTAATGGCTGTTTATACGGAGTATCAAAAGGATAATCCTGATATGCCAAAAGCATTATTGAAGCCTAAGGAAAATCTTGGGATAGAAAGCGACGCTTTTATTACTGCTCTTAAGAAGTTGTATAGTGAAGGTTATATAACTAACCCAGGAATAAGTGGAAGCGGATCTGATACTTGTGTCAGTGTTGCAATTATGGGAAAAATGATGGTTACTAGAGAAGGGTTAGAATACGTAGAGTCTATGCTTAATATAGATAAAACGTTAAGCGAAAAAGAAAAAGTTAATATAATACACAAAACTTTTACTGAACAGGGATTAGATATACTTACTGATTTTGCAGCCAAAGTAACTGCGGAAATAATAAAGTCAAAAATATAGAAATATAACTGCGTCCTTCGGGGCGCTTTTGTTTTGAAAATTAAACGGAATTTATTCCAAAAAATATTCCGCATTTTAAGCAAAAATTATTCCAAGAGCCGCAAGGCTCTTTTTTCATGCCCAAAAACAGGAGGCGATACCGTGAAGAATGGATGCAACTACTATCATGCGAAAGACCCGCAAGACAAACAAAACTGTCCGAATTGCATACATTGGAGCGGTACTCGCTGTAGTGTTGAGTATATGTTTAACGGCAAGACTGATTTGGTGCATGAGCCTGTACGTGTAGGGTGGAAGGGTAATGCGGTTGGGGTGCTTAGATGATGGGGAAGCCGATACCGAAGAATAAGCGGGTAGTCGATAAAGCCGGTATGAAGAAAGTAAAAACCATTGACCACTGCGAGAAATGCGGCAGGTGGACAGACGGCTTTTTTAATTTGGAAGTGGCTCACGTTATTGGCAAGGGTGCTGGTGGGCCGGATATAAAAGAGAACTGTATAAAGTTGTGCGGCCCAGCCAGTATGCAGGCCGGCTGCCACGGTGCCAACCACGCTGGTGAGATAAGCAAGGATGAATTGTTTGCTAAAATTGCTGAGCGGGAAGGTAAGCCGGTGGAAGAGATTAAGGAAATAGCTCATAGGGCTTGGAGGTTTGGAGAATATGCAACAGATTAAATACATAAGCAATGCATGTTGTGACAAGGCAAGACTAGCCGTAATAAAAGGCGGCACAGTTATTACTGCATGTCCCGATCATCCTCCAATGATTGTGTCGAGAGGTAAAGATAATGCTAAGTGACAAAGAGCGGCAGGAACGTGACCCGGCAGCACTACAGCGCGCATTATTGGAGATTGAGCAAGAGATTGCGGAGAAGTCTCCTAGATTAGTCCAGGCTAAGATGGAGGCAACAAAAGTTGATTTTGAAATAAAGCTGCTGAAAGAACGCAGAAGTGCGTTGCAGTCTGTTTTGAAATCAGTTAGTCAGTTTTAGAACTTACCAAGAAAGAAGGTGGTAACGTGGCTAAAGTAACAGCCGAAATAGTCGCGCAAATCATGGGGTTGGCGGCAATGAACTCCAACAGACAAATTTCCGAAATACTTTCCAAACAGGGTATAAACTTAACACATGTTACCATTGGAAAGATTATTAAGGAAAACCGGCAAGAACGAACCGAGGCAACAAAAGAAACAATCAATGAGCATATCAAGCAGACTGTCACAACTGACCTGGATATTTTACAGAATACCCGAGATAAGTTATATAACTGGTTTAAGGACGATAACCTGCGAATCAGTGAGCGGCTAATGTGTTTAGATCGGCTTACTAAGGTTATTGATACGAGGTTGAAGTATTCTGGCGCCAGTGAACCCGATAAGCCGGATGATAAATTTGACCAAATGACCGACGAGGAATTAGAGAAATGGATAAGCGCAAACAGTTAGCCCGGGCGATTGCTGAACGCGAGAGGCGCAACCAAATGCGCGAATGGTCATCGGTTCCTTGGCGTTGGATACAAGACTGCTGTTTGACCATGGATGAAGCTGACAACGGGATGGTTAAACATTATCCCGATAAAGAGTATTTGCAACTTGTTTGTGAGGTGTGGCAGCGCGAAAACTTATTGGCAATACCAAAGACGCGCCGTATGCTGCTTACGTGGATTATGTTGGGACTGCATCTGCATGCTGGTATATTTCGACCTAATTCAGCCATATTTGTTCAGTCTAAAAAAGCAGATGATAGTGACTTTCTTATCCAAGATAAACGAATGATGTTTATTTATAATCACCTGCCGACTGAATATAATTGGCCTGAATGCGTTTCTAAACAATACAGACTTAACTTTGACAACGGTAGTTATGTTATGGCAATAGGACAAGGGGCAGACCAGTTGAGACAGTACACCGCCTCATACGCCATGCTTGACGAATTTGCGTTCTGGGAAAGCGCAGAGGGTACATGGGGAGCGTTAAAACCTATTATTCAGGGTGGCGGCAAAGTAACACTGATAAGCAGTGCTGGCCCCGGATTCTTTCAGCGCATTTGTGAGGGTGATATATAATGCAAGGCATAACTGAATATAAAACCCCGCAAGGTGTGCATGTCCTCCGCATTCACTATACTGCCGATCCTGATAAGCAATCACCAGAGTGGGTTGCCGAACAGAAAAAAGGTTTAACGCAGGCACAATGGGAGCGTGAATATGAAATAAACTTTCATGTATATCCTGGCAAGCCATGGTACGAAGAATTTCGCATGGACTTCCACGTGGCAAGAGAACCAATTCAACCAATACCAGGCAGGCCAATATTCAGAGGTTGGGACTATGGGCAGACATTTAACCCCGCTGTCGTGTTCTGCCAGACTACGGTATTTGGTCAGTTATTGCTTTTATATCCTGAGATTAACGGGTTAAATAGCGGTCTGCATCCATTTGCGCGAACTGTTAAATCAGAGTCGGGAACATATTTCCCTGAGAATCCTTTTATTGATTACGGTGATCCGGCAGGGAACAATCGAAGCCCTAACGACGAAAGAAGCGCAACAGATATATTGCGTACCGATTATGGGATTACTGTGTTGCCCGGGCCGGTTGCGTTTGGAACACGATCTGAGGCTATTCGTAAGCTGCTGACCACGACCACGCCGCAAGGACAAGCGATGTTATTAATTGACCCGCGTTGTACATTTATGATTGGCGCATTTACTGGCGGCTATCATCGTAAGCAGCTTGCGTCTGGTCAGTTGTTAGAAGAACCAGATAAAAACGAATACAGTCATCCTATGGACTCTCTCGGTTATGTAGCCGCGAGCGTTTTTAAATCCGCAGGAAAAGGAACTAGTACTGAAGTCATAACCAACCACAACCCATTCAAACGAGGGAGGCGATAATATGGAAACGCTGATGAACATGAAATTATGGATATTAATAACAGCCTTTGGGATTGGCTTTACCATTGGATATATTCGTTGTTATTTTGTGCTTCGAAAGATTATTTCCAGAATGGGCAAAGCAGAACTTTGGGAATGGATACAAAACGAGTGTAATAGGAGGCGATAACATGTACAGGTTAGGTGACATCGCCAGGATTAGCAAGGTTACAAGCCTTGAACTATACCTTATGTGGCGCAGAAGTGACAGAAAAGGATTGGAGGCGATAACATGTGTCTATCACAACCAAAAGTAAACACAGCCACAACTACAGTGACAAAAGCTGACACTACGTCTAATGAAGACGCCGTTGCTAATCAATTAGAGCAGGAAAAGAAACGCAGGGGATTCCAGTCCACTATAGCCAGTAAGAATGTTTCGTCTGTAGCGCCAACAGCTAAAGTGACATTGGGGAGTTAAGCCTATGGATGCAAAAAAAGCAATCAAATATTATGACCGCAAATTCGAAAAGGCCAAGGAAGTGCGGCAGTCTTACGAATCCACTTGGGAAGATATTATGACGTATATCGCCCCGGATTTAAAAGGCTACTTGCACACCAACAATAAAGACCGTGGCGAACGCGAGGACAGTCTTATATATGACAACACGCCAACAAAGTCGTGGCTTGATTGTTCCAGTGGAATGTTTGCGAGTATCGCGTCACCGTCCCGGCCTTGGATGCAGCGCACTATGGCAGATGATAGTTACAACGACATTCCGGGGCTGAGGTCATGGCTTGACACTGTGACAAAAAAAGACTACAGCATATTGCACCGCAGTAACTTTTATAAGTGCAATTACACAGTGTTTGCTCATTTGTCTGCTATTGGTACGGCGCTTATTATCTGTGAGCCGGACTATGACAAAATAACTCACTGGACGGTTCCCAATATCGGCGAGTATTATCTCTTAGTTAATGGTAAGGGGATTGTGGACACCGTATTCCGCGAAATTGAATACACGGCCGAGCAGTTGAAGGGGTTATTTGGAGAAAAGGCCTTGCCAAAAGATATTGTCAACTCGATAACAGAAGCCAACCCGACAGGCGGCAAGTACACAGTGAGACACGTGATCGAGCCGGACAGTCAAGGTGTTGTACCATTCCGTAAGCCGTGGGCGTCTGTATACTATTTGCCAGACAAAAAATATGATGATATGCAAATAATTGATGTCAAGGGCTACAAATGGCAACCGTTCGCTGCTCCGCGTTGGTATGCAAACAATAATGAGACATATGGCAAGATGCAACCAGGGCGCGTGTCACTGGGTAACTGTCAGCAGTTGTCTACAATGATCTTCGATTATATGGATGCTGTCGACCAAGAGTTGAATCCTGCTACACAAGGACCGCCTATTACTGGTGCTATTGATAGACGACCAAACAAGCATAACATCATTGAGCCTGGCGCTGGTGGCTTGCAAGACCCGACTATCCGGCGACTGTTTGAAACTAACCCGCAATTACAGATTATGTGGGCTGCCATCCAGGACAAGCGCGAACAGATTAAACAGGACTTTTACCTGGATTTGTTTATGCCTATTACCACTGGTGGCTATGATACCAACATGACGGCAACAGAGGTAACACAGCGGCGTAATGAGCGAATGCTGGCACTTGGGCCGGTGTTGGAAAACGTTAATACTGAGTACCTTAACCCGATTACTGAGATCGAATACAACTACGCCACTGAAGCGCAAGCCTACCCACCTATTGAAAACTATGTGACAGAGGATGCGCTGGAGGCATTGCAGGGCGAAGAAATCAAGACCGAGTATGTCAGTGTACTGGCTCAGGCTCAGAAGATGGTTGACCTTGACCGGATTGACACTACCTTGACCTATGCAGAGAGGTTGGCAGCACTTGATCCAACAGTGGTAATGAAGGTTAATACTATGGAGACCATTGACGAAGTTGCTAAAATGTCTGGTGCGCCTGGTAGAATGCTGCGGTCTGATGATGAAGTTAAGGAGATGCAAGAGCAACAGCGACAAGACGCGGAACAGCAGCAAATGGTTGAGCAGGCGCAGGCAATGGCTAATGTGGCCGGGCAAGCAAGCAAGATGCAAATGGATCAGGATAATGCGCTTACTCGATTCTTGGGGGTGGAATAGATGCTACCAGGTGACAGACGCAGGCAAGAGCAGAAAAAGCAAGATGAAACTGCCAAGCTTGAACGTGACAAGTTTAACGCCATGATTCAAGCGCAAATGAATACCCCACAGGGGCGCAAGTTTGTGTATTGGGTGCTATGGTTGTTGCAATACAATCAGCCAAACCCTCACAACAGCGCACAGGCTTACCGTGTAGCAGCTATGCAGGGTGTTGCTATTGAGATACACCGGCAGATATATGGTATTGTGCCCAACGAGGTAGAAAAGATGATACGGGAAGGGGTTGAGGGTAGTTGAGATACCCGGCTATGTGAGTTAAGTAAGCGGCGAAAGGCCGTTATTTTTATTTTGGGAGTGTTGACTTTGGAGTTTAGAAAAGCTTTGGAATTAATGAAACAAGGCGTAGATGTTAAGCGCCCGCATTGGTCGGGATTTTGGCGACTTGAAGATGGCAAAATTATGATGTACTGCAAAGATGGCCAAGTCCTGGACTTTAGGGAAACTAAAGATACCTTGTTTACGATCTCTAGCATCCTGTCCGACGATTGGGAAGTGGCAGATGCCGTTAACAGTAAGCTTCTCAATGGAGAGATAATCAGTACGTTCACCTTTGGAGAAGCATTGCGGAACATGAAACAAGGTAACAAGGTTGCCCGTAAAGGCTGGAACGGCCATGGTATGTGGGCCGTTATGCAAAAGGGTTATCCTGATGGTATCCATATCAATAAGAATACTGCCGAAGCTACTGGAATACCGGAAGGCACCTTAATGAAGTTTCGGCCTTATTTTATGCTGTTTACTGCGCAAGGCGATTTTGCTCATTGGGTGCCGAGCAGCAGCGACATACTTGCCGATGATTGGCAGATTGTAGAGTAACCGGCTATGAGCCGTTATTTTTATGCCTAAATTTAAGGAGGTTCAACCATGACTGACCAAATGACCGCGGCACAGGGTAACACCAACGCCGTCGAGAGCGCATTTGACTTGCAATTATTTGCAGAGGGTGATCCGGCACCAGATCCGGTTACTGATCCAGCGCCAAGTGATCCAAACCCTACACCTGACCCAACAACGGAGCCGGTAAATAATCCTGATCCGACAACGGGTAATCCTGCTGATCCAAAGCCCGACCTGTTGGCCGACTATAAGCCAACTCTACCGGAAGGTTTCACGGCTGATGAAGCCATTATGGGCGAGTTTCTACCGCTTGCCAAGGAACTAGGTATTTCCGGTGAGCAGGCCGATAAGCTGATTGGCGTAGGCGCTCACCTTGCAGAACGGGTTATTGCTGACATTAACCAGCAGTGTGAATCCAAGTATGGTGAAGCAATTAACGCTATTAAGGCCGAGCAGGGATCCGACTTCGAGAAGAATGTCGGGCAGGTAAACGCTCTGTTAACCAAGTACGGCGACAAGAACACGCCAGAAGCTTTTCAAGCTGCTATGACAGCGTTGGCCGGATATGCGCCGGACGCAGTCAAGCCGCTTTATGATGCCCTAATCAAAATAGGGAAGGATGCTGCTGACCCTAGTTTTCATATGGGATCAAGCGCACCGAGTGGGCCTAAATCATTAGGCGATGTTTTATATGGAAAAAGCAAATAGAAAGGATGATGACAAATGGCAACTTTAAATGAAACTATGTGGAGTTGGAAAGACTACGCTTCACAACAAGACCCTGACGGAATGGCGGCTCGCGTAATCGATATTATGAGCGAGGAAAACGCCATCGTCGAAGATATGTATGTTATGCCCGGTAATAAGGATTATGGTCTTTTGACCTCGCAAAACGCTACCGAACCAACCGTATCAATCCGTGGTGTTAACGGTACTGTTACTGGAACTAAGGGCGCATTCAAACAACTGGAAGCCCATTGTGCACTATTTACCGCGCTTGGGCAGATCGACAAAGAACTTTATAACGCTGCTACCGACAAAAACGGCTTTCGTGCAAATGCGAATAAGCCGTTTTTTAACGCCATGCCGAAGCGCATTGCTAATGAACTGTTCTATGGCAGCAAAGCTAACGATGCACAGTCGTTTGATGGCTTGTCCCAGTTCTACAAAAGCACAACTACCGATGAGTTTGGCGAATATGTCGCTTTGGCCGGGGGAACGGGAACAGACAACCGCTCTATTTGGCTGATTGATTGGGGCGAAGATTCTTGTTGCGGCACTTATCCGAAAAACACCGTGGCTGGTTTGCAGCATACTCCATACCCAGAAACTCTTGTGGATATGCCGGATGGTTCAAAATGGCCGGCACTGCAGGACTTGTGGGAATGGCGTGTAGGTGTTGCTGTCCGCGATTACCGCAAGGTATACCGGATTGCTAACATCAGTAAGGCTGCCCTGAAGTCAATTAATACAACTAACGACACAGCACCAAACTTGTTTGATCTTATGATTGATGCCTTGACTTGGGTTAATCCTTCGCCGCGTGCAAGGTTTTACGGTGACCGTAATATTATGTCCGCATTCACTAAGCAGGCTTTCAATAAGTCTAACAACCTTGTGTCGATGGAAGAAATCTACGGCAAGAAGCGTGTGCCGTCCTTTATGGGTGTACCTATTCGCCGTTGTGATGCACTCGACACTGATGAAAGTCTCGTATCCTAATTAACTGAAAAGGGAGGAAAAAACAATGTATGATCTTCAACTTAGTTTTACAAAGCAAACCAATGGAACGCCGAAACAGACTATTACTGATTCGGCGGCTTCCACCAATGTATTAAACTTCGGCACCAAGGGGGCGTTTTATAAACCGGCTTATCTTCACATTCGTGTTGTAGATGCGTTTGAATCCGGTACTTCTGGCGCCACGCTTACCGCTGCATTGCAAAGCGATAGTGCCGAGGCTTTTTCAAGTGCGGCCACGATGGTTACGCCGATCAATGCCGTTGACCATGCCAACCTGACTGCCGGTTACCACAAAGTAATTCCGTTTCCTATCCAGGACACTGAGCAGTATTACAGGCTGTATTTTACCGCATCCGTAGCTATGACAGCCGGTAGTGTCGTTGCCTATATTAACGATTCGCCGGAGCTATAAGATGTATAAATGTATACGTCCGGCTTATATTGACGGCAAACTTTATGCAAAAGGTGCTGTTGTTGAAACGGTACCTAAGGGCTGGGACAAAAATTTCAGCATAACAAACCAAGAGAAGGTAAGTAAAACGAGGAAAAGGGACGGTTAATTCCGTCCCTTCCCATTTTTATTATTGAGGTGATTTCTTTGACTAAGTACGACATTTGTAATATTGCTTTATCAAATTTAGGCATTACCCGGTCTATATCCAACTTCACAGATAACACCATTGAAGCCATGCTATGTGGCCGTTATTATGACTTAGCCAAAGAAATTGCCTTAACAGCTTACGAATGGAAGTTTGCCAACATATACAACTCTGCGGCCTTGACACTAACCGAAGATGCACACGCAGAATATCAGTATGTTTATGAATATCCAGATGATTGTCTAAAGATTACCGCTGTTGGCACTGCAAGAGATTTAGGTGTATTTGAATATCCATTCGAAGTATTTGCTATTTATGATGAAAATTATGACACTGTTAAGCGCATTGGCTGCGATATAGCCGATGCAACGGCGAGCTATTTAGTCGATGTGGACGAAAATGCTATGCCGGCGGCTTTTGTTAAAGCCCTGTCGTGGGGAATTGCAGCAGAAGTTGCATACGGTCTTACGACTTCGCCCCAAATGGCGCAGTACGCTTCACAAATGTACGGCGTGGCGTTAAACCAGGCAATACACCGGAACTTTACCGAAGGGAAACAGACAAAGGAAATGCCTAGATACATCAGGGCGCGCGGAGGATGGTATCATGGCAAAGATTAAGATGCAACCTTCGTTTGCTGCCGGTGAGCTCGCGCCTGCGCTAAGGCGGCGGACAGACCTACAAAAGTATGCAATTGGTGCCGATACAATTAAAAACATGGTTGTCTTACCACAAGGCGGCTTGCAGGCTCGAATAGGTACAAAGTATGTAGCCTCTGTAAAAGCGCCGTTAAACAGCACCAGGCTTGTGTCATTTGCTTACAACACTGCACAGGCATACATACTTGAGTTTGGCGATTACTATGTGCGGTTTTTCATGGACGGTGCGCAAATAGTTGTAAGCGACACGGACTCTACTCCTTATGAGGTTGCAACTCCTTACCCTGTGGCCGATATATGGAAGTTGAAATTTGAGCAGTCTGCAGATACGTTGTATATTATTCATCCAGACTATATTCCGAGGCTGCTTACCCGGACGGATCACAATGCCTGGACGCTAACAGTTGGTGACTTTGAGTTTGGGCCACTTAATAACGAGAACAGCACTACTAAAAGAATCACGTTAAGCAATTCAGATGGTGATACATGGCTGTATGAAGGTGAAACCGTAACTGCCACAGCTTCTACAGGGCTGTTTAAGGAGGAGCATATCGGGTCAATATGGGGCATTCGTTATAGAGCGTTTAACGGTACTGAAACTTATACCATATCTAGCGGTGTTGCATTTACAAGTGATGTCTTTAGGGTATTGGGAGACTGGACGGTAACAATTAGAGCCTATGGCGCTGACATGAATAACTCTAACACCACTATCTATAAGTCGGTTGATGATGGATCTACTTGGTTCAAAATCAAGACTATAGTGGCAAATATCCAGGACGGCAGCACTTATTCTGTGACCGGCTCAGAAGATGACGAATGTTTAATCAAGATTTCCAAGCCGGCTGCTGAAGATAGCGGCTCTATTACAATTGACTTATCAGGACAATATTCCTGGTGTTACTTTAAAATAACCGGTTATACCTCAACTACGGTTGCCACTGCTGTTATGCAAAATAACTTCAACAAAGGCGGTACTCCATTCAAAACATGGGCCGAAGGTGCTTGGTCAAGTTATAGAGGGTGGCAAAACTCAGTAACCTTCTTTCAAAACCGGTTGATGTTTGGCGGTAACGACAACTACCCTAATACCTATTGGGCGAGTTGCGTAGATGATTATTATAATAACGTGGTGAGCATTGACCAGGTAGAGGATGAATCAATACAAGACAGGCTGCCATCCAGGCAGGTAAACGCCATTGAGTGGATGATACCTATGCAGGATTTAATTGTTTTAACACAGGATTCCGAATGGACTATAAGCCCGTCAACAACGACGGGTATTTTTTCGTACAAATCTAAGATAGTGAAACAGAGAGGTTCTAGTGGTTGCAATGGTAGTGTTAAACCGGTGGTTATTACCGACACGGTTATATTCTTACGGCGTAACGCCAATAAGGTCCAGGGATTAACCTACACGGATGCAAATGGCTATTCGTCATCTGAGCTATCAATCATGGCAGACCACTTATTTAGTGGGTATACCATTAAAAAATGGGCTTATCAACAGAATCCTAACTCTATTCTGTGGTGCGTGCGCTCAGATGGGGCGCTATTGTCATTTACCTATATGCCCGAGCAAGATGTATGGGCTTGGTCGCATCACGACACAGACGGCTTGTTTGAGGATGTTGAGGTTATTCCCGGAGATGCGCAGGACGAAGTATATTTCATTGTTAATCGGACAATTAACGGTTCTACTTGCCGGTATATTGAAATGCTGGCAGAGCGGGACGTGACCAGCCGGGAAACATACTGGGGCGTGGACTGCGGAGCAAGCCAAAGCTATGATATGGCCACAACTACGGTAAGCGACCTTGACTTCTTGGAAGGTAAATCAATCAGGGTTTTCGCTGACGGTGTTAATGTTGGCAAAAAAACCGTTTCTAGTGGCGTGATTACTCTCGACAAAGCGGCAAGTTATGTGATGGTCGGACTTGATTATGATTGGCTTGTTAAGACGCTTAGTATTGATTCTGGTATAGACCGTAAGAAGTCGATTAATAGCGTCACTGTATCGGTTGTAGATTCGTATGGCGGCGAAATTATGAGTAACGAAATAGACCTGCCGATTAAACTGCCTTATCCGGGCACCGAATATTATACCGGTGACCTTATTGACGTAATCGCAAGTGCCACATGGGACTATCCCGGTCAGGTTATCATTCAGGGCACCGGTTACGATCCTATGCATATCGTAGCTATTACTCCGAAGGTGAGCTATGGAAGTTAAAACAGCGACACTTGCTGACGTGGATAACTTCGTCATGCGCCAGGATGATAAGGCAGAGATTTCAGAACTGTACGGCTTAGAGCCATACGATGCATTAAGGCGGTCTATTATTGAATCTGAGGACTGTTGGACAGCCGCAAGTGAGGAAAAAGTCCTGTGTATTGCTGGCTGTAGTCGAAGCAGTGACGGTGGTTGTTTATGGGTATTATTCGCCGACATACAACTGTTGCCGCTGTCTTTTTTTAAAGAAAGCCGGAAACATGCTCAATACATGCTGAAAAAGTACGGCAATTTATCAAACTACACGGCGGCAAGTAACGTGTTTGTTATTAAATGGGCGAAGTCATTAGGCTTTACGGTTGATGAACCAATTTCCTACGGCCCAAACGGACGTTTATTTTGCAGATTCCACAAGGAGGGGTAATATGTGCTTGCCAGTAATCAGCGCAGTTGCTGAATTAGGATCGGCAATATCGCAATCACAGGCCAGTAAACAACAGGCTGCCATTGCAAGCCAAAACGCAAAACTAGCAGAAGAACAAGCCAACGAAGTACAGATACAAAAGCAAGCGGAATTAAACCAGATCAACGACGAAAAGCGGCAGACTATGGGAACGCAACGAGCGGCTGCGGCGGCCAACGGTGGCGACACTAGCATGGGAACAGGGCTTGGCATTTTAACCGGCACCGCCTACAAGGCCCAGGAAGATAAAAACGACACGGAATATAACTTTGAACTTCAGTCCAATGCTTACCGGCAACAGGCCAATGATTACCGCAATGCGGCAAGTATATATAAATCCAATGCCAAGAATCAGTTGTATGGTGGCATATTGGGGGCTACGGGAACATATTTCTCAAAACTTAACCCATATAAAAAGGCTAACGGTGCCGCGTCAGCTTCTAAATCATTAAAAATACCCAAGTACGGCTCTGTAGCAAAATCAGTATATGAGTGGTGATGTAAATGGCAACAATACCAAGCTATGAAAGAAAGGTAGGCATTAACGCGCCGCCAACCGTTAGGGTAGACCCTACATCTGTTTCAGCTAATACTTACGGTCAGCAAGTTTTTCAGGGGATGGAAAAGGCCGCTGCAGGGATGCAAGAGTATCAGGATAAGCAGGATACTGCCAATGTAGTTGCTGCAAAAAACGATATACAGAACCGCATGACAGATTTGTTGTATAACAAGGATAGCGGGTTGATGTTTAAAGAGGGCGCACAGGCTAATGGCTTAGGAAACACTTTTAATACTGAATTTGATAAAAGCGCCAATGACATTCGGAAGGGGTTAAAAAACTCGAGACAACAACAGGCGTTTGACCAATATATTGCCAATTATCGCAATGGCCTAAATGTGCACATAAATACGCATGAAGTTAAACAGAGTGATGTTGCCCTTGCGGATTCGTTTAAAAATCTTACCTATACGACATCTAACTCTCTTAGCCAGCCCGGTGTTTATCGTAACCCAGAATTGGTAAATACGATGCTGAACGATTGGGAAAAAGGCGCAAGGGCAACAAACTATAGGAAAGATGACGAAACAATTAGTCGAATAATTGCTACTGGTCGCGGTGAATTATTAAAAAGCTCTCTTGACGTACTGTATAAACAAGACGATGTTAACGGCGCGAGAGACTTTATTAAATTATACGGCAACCAAATGGATGCCAATACTATTGCACCTTATCAGGGGTGGGTTGAAAAGAAAGACAGAAAAATACAATCTGCCAATATCGCTGATTCATTGTTTTCTAAATATGGTGTTGAAAATGAACGGGCAGCAATGCAAGAATTGAAGGCCGCTTACGGTAATAGCCCAATGTTTGACACAATATCAACTAGCTTACAAGCAAAGTACGTTGATGAAAGAAGATATAAAGCTGATGCTGATAAGCAAAAACAAGAAAGTATTATAGCAAGTATTTGGAAAGCCGGTTCATTGCAAGAGGCGCAGGATATTATTGACAACGCCGATATTAAGCCTAGTCAAAAACTTTACTTATTGAATCAGGCAAAAGGCGCAATGAAAGCATTGGCTGTCCCGGCTGATAGCGAATATAAACAGCAGGCCAAACATTGGGCTACTTACCGGCTGAATGGCGGGCTAGAAAGGCATATGCTACAACTCCGGGAATATTATACGAAGATTGGCACCGGTGAAGTAATTACGCCAGAACAGCAAACTAAATACGATTATGCCGCCTCGCAAGTAAATAACTACAAGATTTTTATGAGCAATGGCGGTTTTGATCCTGCCGCCGAAGATGCAAAGGCTGCACAAGCGCAAGAAACTGAACAGGGCATTTGGCAAGCGATCAATGATTTAGCTAGTAAAGGGCTGAAGAAGCAACAAATCATCGACAAGATTAACGTAATTGCTCCTAAGTATGGTTATAAAGCTTCGTATTTTATTGATAATGCTGAATGGGATAAGCAAGGGAATCAAAAGGGTGGTGTTCAATAGTGGGCGCATATGAAGATATGATGTCGGGAACAGCCGAAATTCCTAACCAGCCAGTAGATAAGGGGTGGTTAGGCAATGCATTTGATGATGTTGAAACTGTTCTGTCGAACTACGCCATTGGCGCATATCAAGGAGGCCGCGAGGTAGTCACGGAGGGCAATAGGTTAGCGGAGAGTAACCCCCTTGCCTTAACTGGCACGCCTATGCAGGATGGAATAACAAATGCGCCAGCACCGCAACAGACTGAAGAACAGCAACAAGCCGGGGCATTATACAAAGAAGCTACCGGGAACTTTGGCGAAGAAACTATCAAGGCACCTTTAGGTGTTGCGGGTTTAGTTAATCCAGTAGCCGGCGCTGCTTATCTGCCATTTCTGGCGCATGATGTAGGCAAATCATATGAAAAAGGCGGCGTGGGCCAAGCGGCACGAGACTTAACTTATGGGCAGGCAGTGGACTTTGCTAGTCAACCTAATTTAGCCCAACAATTTAAGCAAAAACCTGTATCTACTGCCGCGAATGCTGCAATGTCTGTCTTGCCTATGGCACTATTAGGACGCGGCCTATACGACAGCGTTGCGCGAATACCGAAAGTAAACGAAAAAGGGATACCTATTAACGAAGATATTCAAAGGCAAATTGCTGATGATTTTAATAGCGTTCAAGAGCCGATACTTGCGCCTACTACTGCTGGCGCAGACATTATAACAATCGGTGAAAAACAACTTGGCAAACCGTATGAATTAGGCGCAAATGGGTTTGATGCTACCGATTGCGGCAAATTCACTCAGGACGTATTCGCAGAGAAAGGCATCACTCTTGAAAAGCGCACGGCAGACGGGCAATACGGTCAGTTGGAGCAAGAGGGGAAAACCTTTGAAGATGCCGCGCAACTGCAAGAAGGGGATTTGGTGTTTTGGGATGTTCCAAGTAACAGAGAGCGGTGGAAACCTTCAGACGATCCTAATGCTGTTAATATGGATGGCGAGGCATACAAAGGAATCACTCACGTTGGCATATACGCCGGTGAAGGCAAGGTATTACAGGCGGGTAGCCGCGGTGTAAGCTATATGGATTTAGACACTTATCCGGTAGTTGGCTATGGCAGGGCTGTTGACAGTAATACAACAGGGCGCGTTTATGCTTCTAGAGATAAGGCCGAGCGGTATAATGAGCGCAATATCGATGATGATATTAGGATTAACGAAGACTTATTTAAAAGTAAAGACTTTTGGGAAATGACCAAAGAAGAGTACGAAAAAGTACAAGGAGATAGAAATTCGTTATTTGATGAAACCCAAGTCGCCGAAAATATACAACGCGGGACTGAAGCTATTGATCGTGTTATTAATAACCAAATTGATGTAAATGACGCTATGCACCGTCCAGATTTGGGCAGTATATCTTTTTACTGGGGTAATAAGAAAGAGGGCATTAAACACATCATTGATAGACGTACTGCGCAGGGATATGACGGCAATGCGATTGCCAGAAAAATGGTTGATGTTATTGCCAATGGCGAAGCTGGCGAAGTATATGGACCAGAAGGCGGTCACAGAGTCAACTTATCTTATGACGGACACACCGCTGTTTTATCATTATTTAAACACGGCGATAAACAAACATGGCTGCTAACTGGTTGGGAAAATTACAAAGAGGCTCCCGGTGCAACCAATGGGGGTAACGGCCCATTTGGTGCTACGCGTTTCGAGCCTATGCGTACTCGTCTCGAAACGGTTGCGGAAACCTCTTCTAAGATCAATATAAATCAAAAAAATAGCAAAGTCAATGGAAAGCAATCACACAAGCAAATTATTGAGCAAGCGCTTAAAACTGGCAGGAAAGTATCTAAAGATGTATTAAAAGATTATCCTGATTTGGTTGAAAAATACCCAGGAATTGAATATTCCCTTACTAAAGGTGCAGTCTCTGAATCTATGCGCAGTGACATGCTTAACAGGGCACATGAAGCCGCCATGAATAACGACTTTGAAACGGCCTATACCCTTGCGAAACAATCCGGCGATCCTGCTTGGGAAAATGCATATAAACTACTGAAAGACACCGACGGCGGCGAAGTACCACCAGCGCCTAGGTTAGGCGGCGACGTAAAAGGCAAATATGACGGCAAAAACATTACCATGAAAGAGTTGCTAAACCGGGTCAATGATATATTTGCTCCTATTCGCACCGGTCGTATTGGTCATAAAGGTGTTGAAGGCTTTGTTAACCACGGAACCGGAATAATCCGTACTAAGGACTACGGTGATTTAAACGTCGCGGCGCACGAAGTCGGTCATTTAGTCGATGCAGCACTGGGGTTGAGAAAAGAACCTGCTTTTGATGCCGAATTTAAGAAAATTGTACATGAGCGATTTGGTGAAGGAGCATACGCGCCCGAGCAAGTCAGGGCAGAAGGGATTGCCGAGTTCACCAAAGACTATATAAATAATCCTGAAAAAGCAAAACAAAATTTCCCTAACTACTTCGCGGCATTTGAAGAAGCTTTGTCTAAAAATGCAGACGTTCGTGCAAGAGTTAATGAGTTTAAAGACATGGTGCAGGCTTGGAACAACCAATCGCCGGAGGCCAGGGGGCGTGGCGCAGTATCATTTGCCGGAGATAACAAGTTTGAAACATTGAAGGATAATGCTAAATCTATGGCATACAAGGCCTATGAAGCGTTTTTCGATGACAAAGTGGAGTTAGCCCGGTTCACATCTGAGATCGAAAAGCAACTAGGCCGCAAACTTGAATTTGAGCAAAACCCATACAAGAAAGCGCGAATGGTGCAAAATTCTTCACTGGCAAGGGCTGAAATGCTTGTGTCAGATAGCAATCCTGAGTTGGTACAAGCAACCTTGAATAAGTTGTACAACGGCAAATTGGAACATGCCGTCACTATTAGGGAAATAGTTGAGGGGCTTAACCGCAAAACACTGAATGAAAAATATCCTGAGTACCTTAAAAACGGCAACTTTAAGACATGGCAACAGGCTTTTAGTACATTACTCACAGCTAAGCGGCAAATTGAAATACAAAAGCTTGAACCAGGATATAAAGGCCCAATGTCAAAACTGGATGCTGAAGCCATAGCAAAAAATTCCCCAAAAGAACTGCAGGAATTGACAGAGAAATTTTATCAATACAACGACAATTTGCTGGCCATTGCCGAAGATAGCGGAATTATTAGCAAAGAAACTCTTACTGTCCTGCGTGACAAGTATAAAAACTATGCTCCGATGATGCGCGACTTCGCCGACGAAGGTGCTATGACTGATGCCTTTAGTACTGGTAAAAAGATTGGTAATGTTGGCAATCCGCTCAAAAAATTAACCGAGGAAGGTTCAACAAGAACGGTTATTGATCCGCTTGAAAACACAATTAAAAACACCTATACCGTATTGAGTGCTGCCGAACGCAATAAGGTTGCGCAAACTTTTATTCAACTGAATAAGGAAAGCGGTCTAGGTAAGTTTATTGAAAAAGTGGCCGGCACTACAAGTGATGCCAATAAAAGCATATTTACTGTCATGGTAGACGGCGAAAAACAAGCATTTCAAACTACACCGGAATTTTACCGGGCCATAATGTCGATGAATCAACAATCAAGCAATATGCTTATTAGTATGCTCAAGCCGTTTGCGCAAGCGTTAAGGGTTGGAGCAACCATATCACCTGATTTTGTAGTGAGAAACCTTATCCGCGACACTCTGACAGCCGGCTTATATTCGGAAACGGGGTTTAAACCGGTATTAGACACTATAAAAGGAGCTAAATCATTAGCGACTAACAAGGAATTGGCTTATGAGTTCAAGGCGTCCGGCGCTCCGTTATCGGCTTTTGTTGGCCTTGATCGGTCAAGTGTTGGCAGTATGCTCGATAAAATGGGTGGCGGCAGTGAGTGGCGCAAATATAACCCGTTAACCTACATTGAAGCCGCATATCAAGGTGCTAGGAAAGTATCAGAAGCGGCAGAATCAGGCACTAGGGTGCGGGAATTTGAACGAGCCAGACAACAGGGAGTAAGTATTGAAGAAGCGGGGTTATTAGCCAAGGATGTTACTCTTGACTTTAGCCGATCCGGTACTATTGGTAGACAGATTAACCAAATAGTGCCGTTTTTTAATGCCGTTTTGCAGGGTGGAGATAGGTTTTTCCGGTCATTCAAGGATAACCCAGCAAGAACAACGGCTTTTGCGCTTACCTATATTACCCTTCCTAGCGTAGTAACTTGGCTTATGAACCATGACCAAGAGTGGTATAAAGAGCTGCCGGATGACGTGAAAAATTCAAGTTGGTTACTTGAACACAACGGAACTATCATTCGTATACCCAAACCGTTTGAGCCTGGCATTGTTTGGGGTTCATCAATTGAACGGGCATTAGACCAAATGTTTAACGAGGATAAAGATGCCGTTACGCAATGGGCTAAGTACGCTCTTGACGGCTTTGCCCCAAGTATTATGCCGACTTTAGCAGGGCCGCTAATTGAATGGATAACAAATTACAATTTCTTTACCGGCAAGCCTGTCGTTGGCAGAAAAGAGCAAGGCTTACCTGACGAACTTCAATATAATGCATATACTTCCGAGATGGCAAAGTCGTTAGGTAGCGCAACCGGTACTTCCCCAATGAAGATAGACAATACCATTAATGGGTATACTGCCAGCGCCGGTAAGTTCTTAGTGGGACTTACGGACAATTTAATAGGCAACCCCAAAGAATTGCCTGCTAAGACAATGTCGGAGTTGCCCGGTATTCGTGGATTAACTTATACGCCGCTTAAAAATCCGCAATCGGTCGAAGAATTCTATAATAAACTTGAAGAAGTCGAAAAGACTTACAACGCATCTGGTAAGAAAGGCAATCCTCCTGCAGAAGTCAAGAAAATGCGGCAGAATGCAGAAAGAATCAAGGACCTTAACAAAGAAAATCGCAACATTACTAATGACGATAAACTGACCCCCGAGCAGAAGCGGCAAAAGATTGACACCAATGCAGCAAAAGTATTGCAGATTGCCAGAAAAGCAATAGGGAAAAATTAGTCAATCATTATACCATGTGACCCCTTGGGGCGTAATCCTAAACACATCAAAACTATCATTATTACAACAAAGAAAGCTATCATCATAAATGTTTCAGTTGAACTTTGCGCCCCACTGCGGTTACAACGTAGTTGCCTGGCTAAATCGGAAAACCCGTTAATAAATGCGCCAATTATGCCAAAGGCCATTATTATTCCAAGGGGTATGCTGATTATGTAATAAATTTTCTCAAACATAGTATCCCTCCACAATTAATTATATCACCAACAAAGACGCCTAGCGCGTCTATTTTTACGCAAAGGAGGTGTTCAACATAATAACACCAGCCAATAAAGACCTTCCGGTAATAATTAAGGGCACGGTTTACGATCCAGTGCTAACCATTACTGTCAACGGCGTGGCAAAGGATTTGGCAGCCTGCACCGCTACGCTGAATATCACCAAAAGTGCGACCGACACTGACAGCCTGTTAGCACTCACTGAAACAAGCGGCCTAACACTAGGAACTGATGGAACTATTGAAATTGAAATGCAGGAAACGACTACATCAAGTCTACCCGTTGGGATGGCTCATTATGCGCTTGATGTGGTCGAATCAGGCGACACTTTCCGATACATGGAAGGGAATATACCTATAAGGAGTTGATAACATGGCTAAAGATGTGATTGTGGTCGAATTAAGCACGGCTGATAAGCGGATAGCAAGAACAGTAACTGCCAACACAACAGCAGCGGCAGAGAGTGCCACGGCTGCGGCAACCAGTGCGGCTAATGCGGCGACAAGCGAGACTAATGCGGCAACCAGCGCAACAAGTGCAGCTACCTCAGCGAGCTCGGCATCTACTTCGTTGGCTACTATGGAAACAACATTATCTACTGCGATAACAACAGCAACCAATACAGCAACAACGGCAGCGACAGCAGCAGCGCAAAGCGCAACTGAGGCGGCACAAAGCGCGGCGCTGGCACTAGGCGCAGAGGCCGAGGCGTGGAGTGCAACAACTACCTATAATTACCCGGATGTAGTTGCCTATACAGACGGTTATGCCTACCGGTGCATAGGAACTGCGGTGCTTGGAGACATACCGCCAGATAGTGCTAACTGGGTAAGGGCCGCATGGGTAGCAAATGATTTTTTTGACATTGACGAAGATGGCGACTTAATGCCGGCGTTAAGCCCGACATACTCAGCAGATTTTGAACTTGACGAAGATGGCGACATTATGCCAAAAGAATAGGAGGTAACTCATGGCTGAAAGAAAATATGTCCCTAGAAGTAACGCGGATGGCGGCGTGGGGAAAGCAAGTAAGCATTTTGCCGATGGGTACATAGATGATTTATATGTCGAAAATTTAACGGCTACCGGCGATGTTAATGCGGTTGGCGTAACCGCGACTGCTTACACCGGCGTAACCGGATCAATGGTTGCAAATACTCCTACTGGCAATATAACATCAACTACAGTTCAAGATGCAATAAATGAATTAGACATAGAAAAAATTGCAAAACCATCTAGTCCATCTGTAGGTATGACTTTGATTTTTAATGGAACCGACTGGGTAACATGGAATCAGATGGTTGGTCGCAATAAATTAATTAACGGGAACTTTGCCGTAAATCAGGAGGGTGTTTCAGGAACAGTAACGCTTACTGCAGGAACTTACGGCCACGACGGCTGGAAAGCAGGTTCTAGTGGTTGTACTTATACCTTTGCCACCGCAGAAAATGTAACAACCATAACAATTACAGCAGGCACTTTACTGCAAGTTGTCGAGGGCATAAACCTACAAAGCGGTACACACGTATTGTCCTGGACTGGTACAGCAACGGGGCGTATAAATAGCGGTAGTTATAGCGCAAGCGGTGTAACTGGAACGGCAACAGGTGGTACAAATTTGACTGTTGAATTCGGTACAGGAACATTAAGTAAGGTGCAATTTGAAAAAGGTTCTATAGCCACCGTGTTTGAGGAAAGACCGTATGGATTAGAGTTAAATCTATGCAAGCGGTATCTCGAAATAATTAGTATATCGCAGCGAGGATATTCTGTTGGTGGAAATTATATTTATGGTATACCTATAAATTGGACGGTTCAAAAAAGAACCACTCCAACTGTTACCAATACTGGATATACAGATAGAACCAATATATCAACGGTTTCGATATCGCTGCAAACAGTTTATGGTGCTAGATACACGGTAACTGTTGCTGCTACTGGTACATATTCGTCAACGGAAGAAATCATTAAAGCGGACGCAAGACTGTAAGGAGGGAATATATGTATAAACTGACAAAATCAACGGCGATTATAAGACTAGCTGACAATGCTAATATTGCTGCCAAGGAAGATAATCGCGACTATCAAGAATATCTCGCTTGGGTAGCCGCAGGAAATACACCAGAAGCAGCACAGACCGAAGCAGAGATATTGACCGAAAAGACTACTGCTTTAGATATCGAATATCAAACAACAATCGACCAATTAGCGCAAGACTACTCCGCTGCGCTCATGGCAGACAAACTTTTCGGAACATCTACAGCAGACGAAGTTTACACTGAGTACGAAGCCGCAGTCTCAGCTTATAAAACAGCATTGGAGGCGATTGAATAATGGCAACTAGTAGATGTTTTATATGCCGGTCAAAGAACGACACGGAAACAGGGTATTGCACTAACTCTAAGTGCCCAAGGTACAAGGCAACAGAAACGACAACGGAAACCACGACAACCGAGACTACTGAAACAACAACTACCGCATAAGGCGGTTATTTTTATGTCTTAATTTGGAGGTGTAGGGTGGGGGAATTTTTAGCTAATATAGTGGCGTGTATAACAATCATTGCATTTGCTGCCGGAGTTATCGCCGGCATAACAAAATATGTAGTTGTTAATCCATTGCAGACGGCGATCAGTACGCTAAACAAGACGGTAGAGGAACTAAAAAACATGCTTGACCGTATGGAACAAGATCAGCGCGATATTGACAAGCGGTTAGTAGCCGTCGAGGAATCAAGTAAATCTGCTCACAAACGAATTGACGGATTGGAGGTTAGGGCATGACGAAGGTGGTAGCTGAACATGTTGAGCATATGACATTCTCCGAGGAAAAAGTCATTGCTGCACATGATGACCGTAGCGAAAATGTTTCTTTGTTTCATAAGTCAAAAAAACAACTGGAAGAGGATGGACATATAACTTGCTTTATTTGCGGAACATCAGAAGATATTGAAACACATCATTACGGCTGTGAAAAGGCAGATGAAAATAACTGTGATTTTGAAGAGTTAAAGGCATATTTACTATGCAATGATGTTTACGGATACAGCCATAAAATGATTGATATTCCATTGACTTCTGTTGATGATATTCGCAATCAAATGCAGCTTTGTACAGTTCACCATAGGGGCAAATGTACCGGCGCTCATTGCACGACTCACGGCACTTGGATAATGCAAAAAATCGGCAAGGCTAATCCGGTAAAGCAACCGGGCGAAACCATAGAACAAGTACAAGAAAGGGTGGTGTAAGTGGAAGGATTTAAACACGTAACGCTAGTCGAACTGAAAGAACTTGCACTAGCAGCAAAGGCCGATCTGCAGGCTGCCGCTAAATCGGTAGGCCGTGACATTAAACTCTACCTGCACTGGTCTGCTGGTCATTATGGCAGCTTCTTTGATGACTACCATATCAATATTGATGCAGACGGCAATGTTTATACCAGTACCGATGATCTGGCAGAGTTAAAGGCGCATACATGGCATCGCAATACCGGAGCAATAGGAATATCTCTTGCCTGCTGCTATCAGGCGACTAGCAATAATTTAGGGCCGGAGCCGCCAACGAAACTACAGATTGAAGCTATGGCACAGGTAGTATCTGTTCTATGCAGCGCGCTGGGTATTTCGATTGACACAGAGCATGTCATGACTCACGGCGAAGCTGCCGATATCGATGGTTATGGAATCAATAGCGGCGATCCAGAAACAAGATGGGATTTACTGTTTCTGAAAAACGGTGACAAATGGTATTCTGGCGGCGAAATCCTGCGGGGTAAAGCCGTTTTTTATCAACAAACAATAAAAATATAAAAATTGGAGGAATGAAACATGATTACTTTAATTCGCGTTGAGGACACTGGTATTTTTGCATTGCCGGAGGGCGTAAAGGGCGAAGTCGTAAAGGTGCTTGCCGATGGTAACGAAGTAGAGTTTGCAATTGCCGAGAATGGCGCTATTGACGTTATCGAGTATGACGGCAAAGCCGTGGTAACTGCCGAGGTTGAATAGTGGCAAAACTAATTCATATATTTGTTGGTGGAGAATCCTTTGCTGACAAAACAATAAAGAAATATAGCCATGCCGGTAATGATGACATTGTTCACGTTGCCGGCATAATCTTTGGCCGGACATTAGAAGCGCTAGCCACAAAAGACGAAGGCGATCTGTACCCTGGTACCTGGTTGCACCGCAAGGATAAGTATTTCAACAACCCCAATGCGCGCTTTATTATGGTTGACGTTCCAGACTTAGCGGCTGGGATGGACGTAGCCAGTGGTTTGCTGGGTACTCCCTACGGTTATAGCGATTGCTTGAAAACTGCCATATTCGAAGAAACTGGTACGCAGTTACCGGATTCTGACGCAACGACCATGTGCGCTGAAGATTGGGTGAGGATTGACCGGGGCGCAGGCTTGCCGGTACTGCCCGATATTGAACCCGGTAATATTTCGCCTGTGCGTTTTTACCGGGCGCTCATAAACGATCATGGCGGGATTGATGTTACGCATCTGTTTCGCAATAAAGGAGTGGCTTAACATTGGCAATCGACAAAGAACTTTTGGAGAAATACGCTGCCGCAGTCCGGGTTCGACCGGTAATTAAATTTCTGCCTGACGGTTTGCGACAATGGGCTGGGCAATATGAAGAGGCATGTTTCCAAGACTTGCGCGAGCAATCAGGTAACAACATAACCGAAGCCGAACTGCTTGCTATGGCACGTCCGATCATATGGACCGTACTATGGCCGGTAGTTAAACCGCTGGTAATCGACTTCATAAAAAAGCGTTGGCAGACTATTGCTGTGTCAGGGGCAGGCGGTCTGTCACTTGCGGGAATAGCGGCGGCAATATATTCATACCTGACAAAATAATAAATGAAATGAGGAATGTAAAAATGGCAACTTCAAGTTCAAGCGTATTAAACACTCTGTTAAAAGCTATTGCAGCTTTAGGGTTAACCTATGCTGCAAATAAATGCGTTGATTCGTCAACGTCCTGGGTAGATACCCGGAATCAAATTGTTACAACCACCTTAACAACGGTTGTAACGGCATTGACTTCTGAGGCAACTACCACTACTGACAGCACTACAACTACAGCGCAGTAATTAATTGGCCCATCTCTTCGGAGGTGGGCTTTTTTTATTTCGCATATATTTAATGAAGAAACTCGCATAAAATACTGATAAACAGTTGTAGTTAATGAGATTACGTTAATCGATGTACTGGGAACAGCACCTGATGTTGTGGGTGAAGCGGTCGAAAATCTCTGTGAACAAGAGCGTTTGAACAGAGAAATAATGCGCTTCGGTTTGCCTGACGGAAGGCGAAAAACCCAGCGTGATATCGCCAAAATTTTAGGAATTTCCCGGAGTTATGTAAGCAGGATAGAAAAACATGCGATTACCAAACTGGGTAAGACATTATCTGGTGAGGATATTCCGCAAAAATAAAGTGGCTTTTTCAGCATGTCGGTGTAAACACTTTTGTTTTTAGCACCGGCATGCTATAATTTTTGGTAATCATTAGCAGCAAAGCGGGAGGAAACCTTGCTTACATTATTAACGCCTAATATGGTTGTAAATACTTTATATGATATTAAGATTGCAGAACTTAAACAGCAGGGGATTTGTGGAATAGCATTTGATCTGGATAATACTATTGTTCCATGGAACAGCCAGGAAATTTGTCCGGAAGTGCTGGCGTGGCTGAATAGTTTGGCCTTACAGGAGTTTAAGCTATGCTTAGTTTCTAATAACAGTAAAGGTCGGGTCAGCAAAGTTGCGCAGCAATGCAATATCCCGTTTGTAGCGAAAGCGCTAAAGCCGTCGCGTAGCGGATTTCGTCAAGCCGCGCAAACTATGGGATTGCCCCCGGCTAATGTTGCTGTTGTGGGAGATCAGTTATTTACCGATATTTTAGGCGGTAACCGGTTAGGGATGGTTACTGTTTGGGTTAAACCTTTGACAACAACAGAATTTGTTGGTACAAAAATTACCCGCCAACTGGAAAAATTGGCGGTGCGTTTATTAAAAGCAGCTGGGCGTATCTAGCAATTTATCCGATGACTAACCCGTTCTAATACTCCCGACATCTGTAGGCGGGAGTAAAGAACGGCTAAGTCCCTGGTAATTCGACTAAGCTTTAGGTGGGGTTAAAACCCTATCTAAAGCAAGTCTTATTTATAAAAAACCTAACGGATATGAAGGAGTACTGCTGATGGAAATAACTGCAAAAACCAAAAAAGTTGGCCTGTTTGGTTGGCCGCTCGGACATTCTTTGTCACCGGTTATGCATAATGCGGCCTTTGCGGTAACCGGTCTTGATTATGTGTACTTACCATTGCCTGTAGCACCGGAATTTTTGGCGCAGGCGGTGGAGGGGATACGGGCCTTGGGGTTTAGAGGTGTCAATGTAACTATTCCGCATAAGATAGCTGTAATGGAGTATTTAGATGAAATTGACAGTAGTGCCAAGCTGGTTGGCGCAGTTAATACCATAGTGGTGGACGATGGGCGGCTAATTGGCTATAATACTGATGCTAAGGGCTATATCCGCTCCCTTAAAGAAGCTGGTGTCAATGCTGCCGGCAAGTCGGCGGTTATCCTCGGGGCAGGCGGTGCAGCGCGGGCTGTAGTGGCTGGATTTATTGAGGCCGGGGCGGCTTCGGTTGTTGTTGCTGCTCGGGATAAAAGTAAAGCTGGCAATATGGCAAATTTATTCTCGGCAAGCGCGCCGGTGAGCGGGGTTTCCTGGGACAGTGAAGAGTTTGCCGCGGCACTGGCTAATGCCGGCATTGTGGTCAATGCAACGCCGCTAGGGATGTATCCGGAAACGAAAAAACAGCCGCCGGTAGAGTGGGATCTTTTGCAGTCTTCTACCGTTATTTCTGATTTAGTCTACAATCCGTTGATTACCAGCTTTTTGGCGGAAGGTACTCGACGGGGATATACTGTTGTCGGTGGAGAAGGAATGCTTATTGAGCAGGGGGCACTGGCATTTGAATTGTGGACAGGCAGTAAAGCGCCGACAAAAATTATGCGACAGGCGTTATTGTCAGGACTTAATAACAAAAATTAACAAATTTCTTATATAAAACCAATATTTTAGCAGGAATTCTATATATTGGAAGAGAATATAGCGGTAAGTCTTGAACTACATGGGATTATTTGTAAGATTGATAGCCCAAAGGTCAAGCGGGTAAGGCTTGCAACCGAAGCATATGCAAAATAGACTATGTTTGCTGTGACGGTTGCTTTTTATTATATAAACATCGGAGAAAAGCGATGCTACAGTATCGTAAAGCATTATGCGATCTGCTTAGGGAGTCTGGACTGCTAAACCAGTCACAACTCGACAAGGCATTAGCCTTTCAGCAGGCCAAGGGTGGACAGATTGGCGAGATACTGATTAACCTTGGTTATATTACAGAAGAAGATATTATCCGGGTGCTTGAAAGGCAGTCCGGTGTTTCGTATGTAGACTTGTCTAATATACATATAGATAAGAAAATTGCTGCTATTCTTCCGGTAACGTTGGTAGAAAAACATAAAATTGTTCCAATAAAAAAAGAAGAAGGCAAAATAACGATTGCTATGCTTGATCCTACCAATTTTTTTGCTATTGATGATGTTCGTTTGCTGACTGGGTGTGCGGTAGAGGCAGTGATAGCCAGTGAACTCGATCTCATGCGCGCCATAAACAAACTATATGGCTTAGATGAGCTGGTTGAGAAGGCTGTAAATAAACTCAGACCAGAAGATACTACTGTTTTAGTTTCGCAAATTCAAATGGCCGATGATGCTCCGATTATCAGTATTGTCAATTCCCTTTTTACGCAGGCCGTGAGGGAAGGCGCCAGTGATATTCATTTGGAACCGCAGGCAAAGGTATTAAGAGTTCGTTTTCGAATTGACGGTATACTTAGGGAAGTTGTTGCTTTTACACGCGATATTCATGCTGCTATTGTGTCACGGATTAAAGTCATGGGCAACATGGATATTGCGGAAAAACGCCTGCCGCAAGATGGACGGATTAATATAATAGAGCAAGGTCGTGAAATTGATATTAGGGTTTCTACCTTACCGACAATTTTGGGTGAAAAAGCTGTTTTGCGAATACTTGATAAAGCGGCGGTTATTCTAGATATTAATAAATTGGGGTTTTCTGCCGGCAACTTAGAACGGTACCGGCGGCTGTATTCACAGTCTTATGGCATGATTTTGGTAACAGGACCAACCGGTTCTGGCAAATCAACAACATTATATTCAACCTTATCTGAGATTAATACCATTGGCAGGAATACAATTACTATTGAAGATCCTGTCGAATACCGCTTAGAAGGTGCAAATCAGGTGCAAGTCAACCCTAAAGCAGGACTTACCTTTGCCTCTGGTCTGCGCTCAATTTTGCGCCAGGACCCCAATATTGTCATGGTAGGCGAAATTCGTGACGGTGAAACGGCAGATATTGCCATTAGAGCGGCTCTCACCGGCCATTTGGTGTTAAGTACTCTTCACACTAATGATGCCGCAGGGGCATTAACTAGGCTGATTGATATGGGAATTGAACATTTCTTGGTGTCTTCGGCTGTATTAGGTGTGATTGCGCAACGCCTTGTGCGGGCTATATGCCCTAGGTGCAAACGGCGGTATATTCCTGAGGCTGACTCGTTAGAACGGCTATATATTGGTATTGCGCGAGATCTGCCAATTGAATTATATAAAGGCGTGGGATGTGCTCAGTGCGGTTTTACGGGATACCGGGGTAGAATGGGGATACATGAAGTTATGCCAATAAGTCCGTGTATTCGTGAAATGATTAGCCGGCAGGCAACCACTGACGAAATTACCCTGCGTGCCAGTAAAGAAGGCATGGTGTCAATGAAAGAAGACGGTATTCAAAAGGCGCTGGCAGGAATGACCACAATTGAAGAAGTAATGCGGGTGGCATATATTTGTGGCAGTAGTTTAGCTGGTGAGGGATAGCTGTTATGATTGAAATTTTGCATAAAGCGTTGGCACAACAGGCATCAGACATACATATTACTGCCGGGTTGGCACCGGTTTTCCGGATTAACGGAAGGTTAGTTCACACTACAGACGCATCGCTTACAAACCAGGATACTTCGGATATGTTTCAGGCGATAGCATCTGCCGAGCAGCAATTATATTTTCAAAATAACTATGAAATTGACTTTGCGTTTGCTATCGACGGCTGTAGTCGCTTTCGCGTTAATGCCTACCATCAGAGAGGCTCTGTTGCTATGGCTATTAGGGTAATAAAAAAACAGATTGCTTCTTTGCAGGAATTGGGTATGCCTGAGATTGTAAAAACGTTAGCACGTATGCCGCGCGGCTTGATCTTAGTCACTGGGCCGACCGGCAGCGGCAAATCGACTACATTGGCTGCCATGATTGATTTAATTAACAGAGAGAGGGCCGCGCATGTGCTGACGTTGGAAGAGCCTATTGAGTATTTGCATGATCATGGTACCTGTGTGATTAATCAACGAGAGATCTCCACTGACAGCAAGTCGTTTATCTGTGGCCTAAAAGCGGCACTGCGTGAAGATCCTGATATTATCTTAGTTGGTGAAATGCGTGATGCGGAGACTGTTGGCACTGTGATCACGGCTGCAGAAACAGGCCACTTGGTATTGGCTACTTTACATACATATGATTGCGCACAAAGCATTGACAGGATTATTGATGTATTCCCAACTTACCAGCAAGCGCAAATACGCAGTCAGCTTTCCATGACTCTTCAGGGCATTATTGCTCAGCAGCTGTTGCCGAGGCAGGATGGCAGTGGACGGATTGTAGCGGTAGAAACCCTTATTGCTACGCCGGCAGTGCGTAATCTGATTCGCGAAGGAAAGACGCATCAAATTGCATCCTGTATGCAGACTGGTGCCAGATATGGAATGCAGACTATGGATTTTTCATTGAGAGATCTCTATCAACAAGGTCTTGTATCTTATGAGGATGCACTAAGTTATTCGATGGACAAAGAAAATTTTATTCGTTTGGTAAACCGTTAATTCGGGAGCAGAAAAATGGCTAAGACGTATTTTTACAAAGCTAAAAACCAAGAAGGCCGGCTGCTTACCGGCACGCTGTTAGCAGACACGGAGAAAGCAGTAGCTCGTCATATTCAGGGGCAAGGGTGTTTTGTTTTACAAATAAAAGAGCAAGGCAGTGCTAGTGAGCTGATTGGCGAGTTTCTGGGGAAGTGGCATATGGTAAAAGGTAAAGATATTGCCGTAGTTTGCCGACAGCTATCAACGATGATGGATGCCGGTGTACCGCTGGTCACTTGTCTAAGTATCATAATTGATCAAACCAATAATGCCCGGATAAAAACGGCTCTGCAAAATGTATATAAAAAGGTCAAAGAGGGCGAGGCCTTTTCGCTGGCGCTGGCAGAACACCCCGGCGTATTCCCGGTGATGATGGTTAAGATGGTGGAAGCCGGTGAAATCGGTGGAGTTTTGGATGAAGTTCTTGGGCGTTTGGCCACGCATTTTGAGAAAGAACAGAAGCTTAATGAAAAAATAAAGTCAGCGATGCTTTATCCGGCTGTTGTTATGGTTATGGCAGTACTATCAATTATCGTTATAGTTACATTTGTGTTGCCGGTTTTTATGACTATGTTTGAAAATATGAAGGTTGAATTACCTTGGCCGACAAGGCTGCTTGCAGCAGTCAGTAATTTGGTTGAGGCCCAATGGCCGCTCCTCCTGCTGCTTGGTATAATAACAGGGGGTGGCGGTAAGCTGGCACTTAACCATACTGTGATTCGTAAGGTCTGGGAACAGGTGGTTTTGTTCATTCCTGTTGTTGGGCAACTGGTACATAAAGTTGCTGTTGCCCGTTTCTGCCGAATATTAAGCACATTGCTGCGTGGTGGTGTGCCAATCATCCTAGCTCTTGATGTGGTTAAAAAAGTTGTTGATAATCTGAATATGATGGAATGCATAACAAATTCACAGCAAAAATTACAAGAAGGAGTGTCGCTAACTGCCGCGCTTGCTGCCAGTCAGGTGTTCAGGCCAATGGTTATTCAGATGGTGGCAGTTGGGGAAGAAAGCGGCACAGTGGATAAGATGCTGGGGAAAATAGCGGATTATTATGAGAGTGAAATTGATGAAACTGTCACCCGCTTAGGTGGTATTATCGAACCTGTAGTTGTCGGGATACTGGGAATAGTGATTGGTTTTATAGTTAGTGCGGTAGTTCTGCCGCTTTTTGATATTATGGCAAATGTTGGTGCTGCGATGTAACGTAATTTCTGATTAAGGAAGTGAACTTATGTTATGAGTATTAACAAGCAATTGCAAAATAGTAAGGGATTTACTTTAATAGAATTAATGGTTGTTATTGCTATTTTGGGTGTCCTTGCGGCCATTGCCATACCCAAGGTATCGGATTCAATTACACTCGCGAAAACCGCTAAGCTTCAGGCTGATTTACATACAATTGCCATGGCAGTGGCAATGTATGAGGCTGATAACGGTAAATTACCAACCGGCGATCTTGAAGTTGCCTTGGTGCTATCATCTGGGAAAAAATATCTACAAACCATGCCAGTCCCTCCGGATTCTTCGGTTCCCGCCACTTATAAAGGCGGCTATGATGCAGCTACTGGTGTTGTGACAATTGCATTTCAAGGGAAAAGTTATAAATCAGATGGTTCGGTTGTAAAGTAATACGGTTGATAGCACGATAATATGAGAAATATCCAGTGGCGATATTCTGGAGGAAGCAGATGCTGAGTGTACTGGTCTTTATATTGGGGCTGGCAGTGGGAAGTTTTTTAACAACATGTATCTACAGACTGCCCCTACAATTATCCATAGTCAAACCAAGATCCTATTGCCCGTTTTGTAGGAAACAGTTAGCGAGTAGGGATTTGGTACCGGTTATTAGCTTATTGCTGCTGCGCGGGCGTTGCCGTTTTTGCGGTGAAGTACTGCCAAGGCGGTATATTTATATTGAATTACTCACAGCCCTGATATATCTCTGGTGTTTTTTCGTATTTGGAAGCTCATTACTAAGTATCAAGGCAATGCTTCTTGCAACTTTTCTTATCGGGATAACCGTCATCGATCTTGATTACCAGCTTATACTGGACAAGGTAGTAATATGGCTGGCAGGTATTGGTGTTTTCATAAATTTGGTTACGGCGTCACTGTCGCTTACCGACATAATACTGGCTGTAGTAACCGGCGGTGGAGTGTTTCTCTTAATAGCTGTTATTACTAAAGGCGGTATGGGGGGCGGCGATATTAAATTTGTTGCTGCACTAGGCATATGGTTAGGTCTAAAACTGACATTGCTTACCGTGTTATTGTCTTTTTTTATTGGCGGTTTAGGCAGTGCGCTGCTGCTGCTTACTCGTGTAAAGAAACGGAAAGATTTTATCCCGTTTGGGCCGTTTATTGCCGTTGGTGCATTTTTAAGTATGCTATATGGTGAACAACTTATTAGCTGGTATCTTGCCGCTATATTAAAATAATTGCCTGGCATTACGTCCGTAGTCGTTAGAGCATTAAGGGTGGGGGTGTCATATGCAGAGGGGCTTTTCCTTAATAGAAATTATTATAGTAACAGCCGTGCTTGGTATTTTGGCTGTTGGTGCTGTGCCTCGTATATTTGCGACCATGGCTACCCAAGAACTACAAACATTTACTGCTAATTTAGCAGCCGATATTCGGTGTATGCAGCAAATGGCGCTTAATGCTAACGGGAAAAATGCTCCTCTGTACACGCTGCGGTTTGCCCGTGGTGAAAACTCATATTATATTATTCATGATGGCTATAAAGCAATAAAAACAGTATATTTACCTAAACATGTCAAAATGACAGGTGACCCGGATTATATTCTGTTTTCTAATAAAGGAGCTCCGCGAAAAGGTCAGAGAATAGAATTTTATACTAGCAATGCTCAACTATTTTCTTATGTCTATATTGCGGGGGCGACAGGGCGGGTAAGGGTATCTGCCAATGGTAATATCGCCGAAAAAGACTACTGATACAGAAAGGGTTGAGAATATGGCTGGTTACTGGAACCGGCAGCAAGGGTATTTGTATATGGATGCGGTAAGTGCCATATTTATTTTATCTATTGCCTTGCTGGCGATAAGCGGAATGTTTGTTTATGCCACTAAGCTGAGTTCTAGTGCTAATCATTACACGGCAGCTACTAATATGGCCCGCCAGCAAATGGAATTATTGAAGCGTTGGACCGCGAGTGATTGGAGTGATCCTAGTCTGCCAGCCTCAATTCCCTGGCAGGGCGATCCAGATAAATTAACGGTGAACAAGATGACATTTGAAGTTGAAACCATCATAAATCAGCCTAGTAACATAGACCCAAGCTTGCTTCAAATCACAGTAATCGTTTCCTGGAAGGAGCCAAACGGTACTAAAAATGTTCAGCTTACTACGTATTTTTCCAAAGTATAAGAGCCCGACGGTAAACGCCAGGGATATGCGGAGGAGCTATGAAGGTTGTTAAGAAGATCCTTGTAGATAAAAAGGGAATGACATTCATTGAATTGGTAATGGGAATGGTAATAACAACGTTACTCATGGCGGCTATAATAAGTAATCTGTCAACTTCAATTATTACGTGGCAGGCAGGAAAAAACCGAAGCGAACTTGAATCAACAGCAAGACTTGCTATTGATTCAATAGTTCGTGAGATACGCTATGCAAGCAATCTGCAATTAAATTCTAAATCCTCGATAACCATTACTAAGAAAAATTCTGCAACAAACAAAATCCAGGAAATAATCACATTTAGGTATGGCAGCAGCGAAGCGAAAGCAATTTATAAAATTACAGATAAAACACCATCAGGGGGCGGAATTGGCACAAATCCGTTAACACCTGCGGTAATCCGGAATTTGGAGTTTACATACGATCCGGCAGTTGACCGCAATGAGGTGGCAATATTGATACAAGCAACTGACTATAAAGGCGAAGTTCTGGAATATCGCTCTACAATAAGATGTTTAAATGTTTTAGACAATGAATAGAGTGAATAGGTGGTAGTGGTCATATGCTTGCAAATCGGCAGGGTGCGGCTTCGATAGCAGCAATATTTGTAATGCTTATATTGATGGTCATCGGCAGCGGCTTTGTTTTTCTTAGCTTGACCGATATTGCGATGACTAATAATTACCGAGACGGGGTCATGGCTCAATATCTGGCAGAGGCCGGAGTAAAGCGGGCAATCGGCGAACTTAGGAAGTCCACTCTCGGAGAATGGTCAGGCGAAATCAAAGACTTTGCTGCTGGCACTTATGAAGTTAAGCCTGTTGAGAATCAAGGGGTAGACCGAATAATTACCTCGACAGGCACTGTACATAAAGCTACAAGAATGGTAGTTGTAACAGCTACCACTGAATCACCTTATGAATATGTGGCTTATTCCGGCGGTAATATGAATTTGTCGGGACTAACTATTGAAGGGAATATTGGCAGCAATAAAGATATTGCGGTTTCCGGCGGAACCATTACCGGCAGCATAGATGCAACTGGTAGTATTTACACAACCGGGATTGATGCTCCTAGAAAAAACGCTGGGGCGTTGCCAATGAAATTACCTTCATTTACATCAACAACTAGAAGCAAATACAAAAATGCGGGCAAAATAGCAACTATTTTGGAAGATAATTCACAAGGTTATAGTTTTTGGAAGGATTTTACCGGTCTTGATAGTGAAGTATATTATGTTGAAACAAAGTATCCGTTATTGCTAATGTTTGAAAATTTCAGGGGGCCAGGTACTATTTACTGTACCAATGATGTTATTCTCGCAGGTGCTAGGGTTTCTAATAATGCAATAATAATTTCAGAGAAAAACATTACCGTTACTGCAGGACATATAGAAAAAGTCTTGTTTATAGCCAGAGGCGATGTTAATGTTTCAGTAGCTGAATATTGTGGCAGTATTGTAGCTGGTGGGGATTTATCGGTAATTTCGGCTACAAACCGGGATGATAAATTAGCAATGCTAGACAAGCTGACTAATCCATTGTTGCCATCTGTTTGGGTTGCAGATAAATTTCGAATAAAAACATGGAATTCATATGAATAATTGGAGGGGAAGGTTATGCAATTGAAAAACTATATGGAAGATTTGGTTTGGCAGCGTTTAGATGAGGTTCTTATAAACGATCCGGAGACGTGTAATTGTGAGAAATGCCGTTATGATATTGTATCCTTGGCACTGAATTCTTTACCGCCACGCTATATTGTAACTCCTGCCGGGGAGGCCTACACCAAAACCAAGGCTTTGGAAAGCCAATTTAATATTGATATTATAACTGCTATTACGAAAGCATTTCAGGTCGTACAGAATAACCCGCGTCATGATTCAAAGCAAGCTTAAATCAGTTGGTGAGGCTCTACGTAGGCTACTTACTACACACCCGGCAACTACTGTCGGCGTAGCACTTGGTTCAGAAGCCATACAATTTGCCGAAGTGCGCTGGATACAAGGAAAACCGGAACTTATCGCGGCCGGTATTGAGAAAATACCGGCCAATTCGGTTAAGGACGGCTGTATACTAAATGAAGAAACTTTGGTTGAAAGCTTGCGGCGGATATGGGCTTTGCATGGTATTAAGAGTAAGCATGTTGTTGTTTCTTTGAGTGGACAAAATGTCTTCCTCAGAGAATTATTGTTTCCGGCTATGAGTGACGAAGAATTACGACAAGCCATTAAATGGGAACTAGATAAATATATTCCGTCAGCAGATGCGGAGAATTATTATTTCGATTTTGTCGTACTTGAATCTGCAAAGAATCTTCAATCTTGCAGAGTATTGCTTGTTGCTGCGCCGCTTGCGATGATCAACAGAATGACCAGGGTGCTAAAAGAAGCCGGGTTAAAACCGATAGCGCTTGATATTGAACCTTTGGCTTTGCAGCGGACAATGAAGCAGGCGAATAATGCTATTGTTGTAGATATTGACGATGAATGCTGCAAGCTTACTCTTTTTCAGCAAGGGTTTCCCCTGGTAGCACGATTTATTCCATTTAGCGGGGCGGGTCATACTGAGGTGCTTTGGCAGACACTGGAACCAGATTTGAGTAAAGCAGAAAAAAGGACAACGCGGTATGGGGATGAACCAGTCGCTGTTTCCCAACAGGATGTAAAAAGTTTAGTCGCTGTGCTGGCCCGGGAAATCCGTCGTACAATCGATTATTATCAAATGCAAAACCGTGATGCTTTCATTGATAAAATTATAGTAACTGGTGGCCGAGCACAACTGGGTAATTTGGCAGCTAATCTGGCAGAACTATTGCCAGAAACTGAGGTGGTTGTTCATTCGCCGGTGATGCAGCTACAACTATCACCTTCGCTTAGCAAGGAGCGCATGCAAGAAATTGAGCTTCCAATAGCAGTGGCTATTGGATTGGCGCTGCGTGGGAGTGACGAAAATAATGGCGGTTAAGATTAATTTGCTGCCACCTTCAGAGCGGCAGCCACGTTGGCCTGTCAATCAACTTATGGCAGTTGGTGCTATTATGATAGTGACTGTACTTATGGGTATTGTCGGCTTTCAAAAGTACACCATCTGGCGATTGGAACACGAACTTGCTGTAGCGCAACAGCAGTATGCCTTGCTCCAGGCAACCCAGAAAAAGATGCTGCTTGGTAATAGTAAAAACCAGCAGGCTGCAGCTAAAACCGGATTGTTACTTACGCTCACGGCTGAGCGTAAGTCGTGGTATACTATCCTTAACCGGCTGGCGGTGGTCACGCCGCCACAGATTTGGTTGACAGAATTGACAGGTGGTGACAAAGGGAGCCTGCAAATTAAGGGCAATGCTCTTACTTATCCGGATTTGGTTACTTTTTTGCAATTGCTGGAACAAGATGAGTTGTTGACAACACCGCAATTAGCAAAAGCTGAACAGGATGCAAAGCTTGCGATTACCAGGTTTGAGTTAACTGTAAAGATTAAGGCTGCGCAGCCATGAAGTTGGGTGGGAGCAGGCTGGCAGCTAATTATAAGCTTTTTTTCTTTGCCGTGTTTATGATGAGTTTAATTCTGTTGTTTTATCTGCAGGTGTTGCTGCCACAGGGTTTGCGCATAACTGAGTTAAAGGCTGCTAGAACGGAACTTGAACAAAAAAATGCTATTGTCCAGGATTTTTCTCAAAAGCAGCCAGATACTAATAAGTATTTGGGTGAGATAGATAAAAAGGTGGCATGGGTTGATGGCATGTTGCCAAACTCTGCCGACATAGGAAGTTTTCTGACCCAGCTGGAGCAAGTGGCGAAGGGCAGCGGTGTACAGTTGTCAGAAATAAAACCCAGTCAAAGCATAAGCAAAGCTGGTTATCAGGCAATCTCCGTAGAAGTAAATATTAGGGGAACTTTTGCGCAGATACTCTCCTTTTTGCAAAGACTTGACAATATAAAAAGATTTAATATCGTAAATAGTATTGGGGTTAAATCTCAGCAGGGCATGTTGGGCGGCAAGCTAATTATTGTCGTCTACAGTTTTAGTGAAACTGCCAGAACCCAGAATTAGCAGGCAGGACAGTGACAGCAGCCCTTCCGAACATTTGTATAAACATAAATGAATTTAAATTGCAAAAGAAATATTATATTAATTAGGGGTGTAGATATGTTGAGGTTTATGACTGCAGGAGAATCACATGGTCCGGCGCTTACCGCTATTATCGAGGGGTTGCCGGCAGGTGTGATCGTTGATCGTGAGCAAATAAATGCCGATTTGGCTCGGCGGCAGCAAGGATTTGGACGGGGCGGCCGGATGTTAATTGAAAAAGATAAAGCTGAGGTATTGTCCGGGATTCGCTTTGGACAGACTTTGGGCAGTCCGGTAACGCTGATGATTACTAATCGGGATTGGGAGAATTGGCAGGAGCGGATGTCACAGTTTGGAAACCCGAGCGGAGCGGCAGTAACGGCACCTCGGCCCGGGCATGCTGATTTGCCGGGTATTTTAAAATATAACCGGGAAGATGTTCGTGATATTCTGGAACGGGCTAGTGCCAGAGAAACGGCTGCCCGGGTGGCTGGCGGAGCAGTTTGCAAGCAATTGCTGGCAGCAGTGGGCATCAGAATTGGTTCGCATGTAGTCAACATTGGTGGTGTTAATGCCGAAGTTAGGCCCAAGAACTATGAAGATGTGATTGACAAATGTGCAAAATCTGAATTAGGGTGTCTTGATGAGGTCGCAGAAGGCAAAATGAAGGCTGCGATATTGCAGGCTAAGGATCAAGGCGATTCGTTGGGCGGCGTTTTTGAGGTAGTAGTCTATGGAGCTATGCCAGGGCTGGGAAGCCACATCCAGTGGGATCGGCGTTTGGATACCAAACTTGCGGGAGCATTTATGTCCATTCAAGCGGTCAAAGGCGTTGAAATTGGTGCCGGTTTTAATTGTGCTAATCTGCCAGGCAGCCAAATCCATGACGAAATTTATTATGACAGCAGCCGGGGGTATTATCGACAAACCAATAATGCCGGTGGCATTGAAGGTGGCATAACCAATGGTGAGCCAATTATTATTAGAGCAGCTATGAAACCCATACCCACGTTAATGAAGCCGCTGGCATCAGTGGATATTGCTTCGCAAACGCCGATTAAGGCAAATACCGAACGCAGTGATGTGTGCGCAGTAACGGCAGCGGCGGTTGTTGGAGAAGCCATGATGGCAATTGTGCTGGCAGAGGTTTTGCTGGACAAATTTGGCCGGGATAATATGGCAGAAATAACGCAAAGAGTAACTCAGTACAGAGAAGCAGTTAAGAGCGTTATCCAGGTCAATGGTTGAGCTGTTTGCCAAATTTCTGGGACAAATTAAGGTATTGCTGGCCGACAAAAAACGTAAAAGGTATATTTTGTTTGCTGGTATAATTTTAATTACTGCGATACTTATTTTGGATTTGCCAGATTCAACACCGGCGTCAAACCATATAGAAAAAGAAGTAAAAAAGCAAGAGAAGGCAAAAACGCAGTTTCATGAAGGGCCAGTAGACTTACCGCCGCGTGGCGCTAAGCGTGATCCCTTTGAGCCGCCGCCAGAGATTACAGCAGCGCAGGTGAATAAACTACCGGCAAGTCTGCTGCCAGACAAGCTGCAAGGACAGACGACAGCTGTGCCTAGGCTGCAGGAAAAAGGGCCTGCTAAAGAAGAACTGCCGATACTTACCGGCATTGTCGGGGATGAAAAGACACAAGCAGCGATTATCGCGTATAAAGGCGTCAGCCGGTCATACCGTGTTGGTCAGACAATAGGCCAATACCAATTGACAGCCATCAATGAGAAAGCAGTAAATGTCGTAGGACCGCAAGGTGAACGGGTTTTATTGTTAGGAAGGTGATAGTTCATGTCTTTGGTGCTGGTGCGAATGGTTCTCGGTTTTTTATTAACCTTTTGCCTATGTTCAACTGCTGCGGCTAATACACAGCCTGTTAACATGACTGTTGTAAACGGAGAAGTGCGTGATGTATTGACAGCGCTGGCTGATATTGGCAATATTAATCTTGTTGTTGATGATACAGTTAGTGGCAGCATTACCATCCAACTGCGTGATGTGTCACTGGAAACAGCGCTTGAGCTTGTGACCAAAACCAAAGGACTGACTTATCAAAGATTTAATAATATAATTATTGTCGGAACTCCTGAGCAAATTGGCCGGACTTTTGGAAATGTACATATCTTTAAACTAAAGTATATAAATTCAGATGCAGCGCGTGGAATTGCCACAGCGGTTTTATTTAGTGACAAAAAACGTACAATGAAACCGGATTTAATGTCTGGTAATGAGCGACAAAAGAGTACAGAAAAAGGTGCAATAAAATCAGGAAATACCAATGAACAAAAACAGGCTGATTTTGCAGACGCGGATAGGCTTAGTATTGATTATGCAACCAATTCTCTAATTTTTTATGGTACTGAAACAGAAGTCGCGGCAATCCAGAACTTGCTAGATAAGATTGATATTCCATATCAACAGATTGTCCTGGAAGCCGAGGTTGTTGCGATCAATAAAGAAGACGCGAAAAATATCGGTATTGAGTGGAATTGGGAAACTACACCGCAATGGCCGGATATCGAGCCGGAAAAAGTGACAGCACTTCAAAATGAACAAGGCGGGATTGTGGGGTACAATGTGGAACCCGGAAAAGTAACCCGACAATCGCGCGCAGGCATCATTCAATATGGGCGAAATCCGGAAGGATATCCTTACGAATTTTATTACCAGGCTAAAATTAATGCCTTAGTGAGCAAAGGCAATGCTAAGGTGTTGGCAAAACCCAAAATTACGACTATTGATGGTAATAAAGCACAAATATTAATTGGCGAACGTATACCTGTCCTTGTGGATGAGGTTGAAAATGGCAAGACTAAAACCACTATTCAGTATGTTGATGCAGGCATAAAGCTTATTTATACTCCGCGTATTAATGCCGATGGTCAGATAACCGCAGCTGTGCGTACCGAGGTTAGCAGTCCGACTTTAGTTGCCGAAATGAAAGCCTATCGGATTACTACCCGGGAAGCTGAAACCACTGTACGTCTGAAAGATGGTGAAACCATGGTAATCGGCGGCTTAATTGGTTCGCAGAATAGTTATAGCAATAAATCGGTACCATTCTTAAAGGACTTACCGATTCTAGGAGCCTTATTTAAAAACACCAATACCGAAAAAACAGATACGGAGGTCATGATTTTTCTTACGCCCCGTATTGTTATATAGTTACTTTTTAGTTTGCGGAGGTACAATGAAAAATATAGTTTTAATAGGATTTATGGGCACAGGCAAGACCAGCACCGGACGCCTGCTGTCAGGGCGCCTTAACCGTCCGTTTGTAGATGTTGACAAAAAAATTGAACAAGAGACCGGGCTCGCTATAAGCGATATTTTTCAGCTTTATGGAGAAGACCATTTCCGTCAACTGGAGCGGGAGGTTATATCGCGAGTAGCGCGTTATACCAACGCCATTATTGCTACTGGCGGCGGGGTAGTACTCAAACAAGAGAATATGGTCAGATTAAAAAATACAGGTATTATTATTTCTCTAACCGCATCCTTGGAAGCTATTTTAGAGAGAACATCGCGCCGGGGGGTTCGCCCGCTCCTGGACTGTGAGGATAGGGCTGAACGGGTAGCACGGCTTTTGCAAGAGAGGGCCAGCCTGTATATGAAAGCTGATTACACAATAGATACCAGTTATATGTCACCCCAGCAAGTGACAGAAAAGATTATTGCACTTCTTAGGGAAGGCGGGAATTTACGTGGCCGAAGTTAATGTTGATTTACAGGAACATAGTTATACTATTCATATTGTTGCCGGCAGCATTGACCAGGCCGGAGAGTTACTGCGTACGCTTTCTTTAGGGAATAAGGTGCTGATAATAACTGATGATAATGTTGGGCCGCTTTACGCCGACAAACTGGTTAACAGCCTTAAGGCGGCAGGGTTCACTCCTCATGTTCTGGCGGTCAGGCCAGGAGAGGGCTCGAAGTCTCTTGTTACGGCGAATCTTGTATTTACCGAGGCAATTAAGAGCGGAATTGATCGTAACTGTGCCATTATTGCGTTAGGGGGCGGAGTAATTGGTGACTTGGCAGGCTTTGTAGCTGCAAATTATTTGCGGGGTGTGCCGTTTATTCAGGTGCCGACGACGCTGTTGGCACAAGTGGATTCCAGTGTTGGCGGCAAAACAGCCGTTAATCATGAACTGGGAAAAAACTTAATCGGAGCCTTCTACCAACCGCGAATGGTAATTATTGATCCGCAAACCTTGCAAACACTAAATGACCGGGAATTGAAAGCCGGCATAGCCGAGATCATCAAGTACGGTGTTATTGCTGATCACGAATTTTTTGCTTATTTGGAAGTTAATGCCATGGACTTGCTAGCGCGCAACCCGGAAGTACTTACAACCGTTATCGGCAAATGTTGCCAGATCAAAGCCGATATTGTTGCCCGTGATGAGCGGGAAAGTTCACTACGCATGATTTTAAACTTTGGACATACTATTGGTCATGCCATTGAGGGAGAAGGCGGGTATTTTGAGTATAATCATGGCGAAGGGGTAGCCATTGGCATGCATGCGGCTGCACTTATCAGCCAAAGTATTGGCTTATGTGAACAAACCCAAGTGACTGCTTTAACAAATCTTATTGCCGCGTTTGGGTTACCGCTTGCCGCACCTGGATATCATCCCAACAAATTGCTGAGTTTCTTGGCTCGGGACAAGAAAGTGCTGAACGGCAAAATTAATTGGATACTTATGGATAAAATCGGTCATGTCACAATCACTAATGAAGTTACCGAAGAAAATATTACCTGTGCACTAAGGCAAATTACATAATTTTATACGAAATGATAAGTAATGAGATTGCTCACTAATTACCAGTGGCGCAATCTCATTTTTTATGCTTGTCTTTACGTGTATGTAAAATGTTAATTTACATTAACTAGAAGGGAGGAGAGTAGATTGAGCTGTCGAATAGGATGGAAGTATGCACTTTTTTGTTGGAGGAATGAGCCGGTGACAAGCAGAAAGAAAAAAGCAATTATTATTGTATCAATTATTACGCTGGCGTTGGCAGGAATTGTTGGATATCGGATTTATAGTACAACACAGGCAAGTAAAGCCCGAGCAGCACGAGCGTCTCAGGGGCAGGTTGTGGCGGTAGAGGTAGCTGCCGTAACCAGAAAGGATATAACACCGGTTTTAACCTTCTCTTCCAGTCTGGAACCTCTCTGGAGCGCGGATATTTCCAGCAAGGTTGACGGGCGTATTGAGAGGCTCGCAGTTGACGAAGGAGATGCTGTTTCTGACGGTATGACGATAGCGATACTTGATATGGGAGAACTTTCGGCCCAGGTAGTTCAAGCTGAGGGGAATTTATTTCAGGCTAAGGCTAATCTTGAGCAGGCTGAACTTGACCTCAGGCGTATGGAAGCACTTGCTAATCAAGGAGCTATATCGGCGCAGTCGCTTGATTCGGCCAGAACCAAGCGGGATTTGGCCGCAGGTCAGGTGCGGTCGGCTGAAGGGACGCTGGCTTTGTATGACAGCAAACTCACTGGGGCAAATGTTAACTCGCCACGGAGCGGCGTAGTTGTTAAACGGTATTTGCAGTCCGGCTACTATGCGAAAGCTGGTACGGCGATTGTTTCTGTAGCTGATATTAGTACCCTTTTGGCAAAGGCCACAGTTGGTGAAGCTGAGATAGCCCAACTTGCTGTCGGGGCTGCTGTGAAAGTAAAGATAGCTGCCTTGGGAGAACAGGAGTTTATTGGAACCATTACCCGCTTATCGCCGGTAGCAACAATGCCTTCCAGGACGTTTATTGCAGAAATATCCATTCCTAACCCGCAGAATATTTTAAAGGCAGGTATGTTTGCCAAGGTTGAAGTTCCCATTCAGCCTCATGCGCAAGCTTTGGTGGTACCGGAAACGGCCTTGGTAATGAAGGAAGATATTAAGACTGTTTATATTCTTGCTGCTGACAATAAAGTACAACAGCGCGCGCTTAAGTTAGGCTATGTCGGCGGCGGCTATGCCGAGGTGCTTGACGGTGTTAAAGACGGTGAACAAATTGTCATTTCCGGCCAAAATAAACTGAGAGACGGTTCAACAGTCAGACTGGGAGCGCCTGGGGAGGCTGGCAAATAAATGATTGATGTTTTTATTAAACGTCCGGTATTTACCACCATGCTGGTTATGCTGCTAGTGGTATTCGGCGTAGGCGCCTATCCAACTCTGGGTGTTGATCTTTATCCTGACGTGGAATTTCCGATTGTGCTGGTAAGTGTTACCTATACCGGCGCTTCGCCGGAAGAAATGGAAAGTCTGATTACCAAACCGATTGAGGATGCGGTAAGCTCGGTTGCCGGCATAAAAACGCTGTCTTCGGTATCGCGAGAAGGGGTATCCCAAACGACCATTGAATTTGAATTAGGGACAAACCCGAAGATGGCAGCTAATGATGTACGTGAAAAGGTGGCCGGTGTTCGCCGGCGTCTGCCTGATGAAATTGATGAGCCTGTAGTGCAGCGATATGACATTACGGCGCAGTCTATTCTTAGTTTCAGCTTATCTTCGGAAACGCGGTCACGGGGCGAAATTCGAAAAATTGCCGAAGATATTATTAAAGATCAGGTTCAGCAGGTTGAAGGTGTGGCTGAGGTTAGTGTATATGGTGCGTCCTTGCGGGAAATACAGATACTGGCAGACCCGCCTAAACTTGAGGCCTATGGCATTTCCTTGCAGCAAATCGAAGATGCCATAAACAATAACAATGCCAATACACCTGGCGGCCATGTCAAAGAAAATGGAATGGAGTTAACTGTCCGGACCATTGGTAAGTACAAAAGTATTGATGACATTAAAAATGTAATTGTTCTTAATCAACAAGGCCGCATGGTGCGGGTGCAGGATGTAGCCAGCGTAACAGATACCTGGGCAGAAGAGCGAAATTATGCGGCAACCAATGGTGTGCCAAGTGTAATTATCAGTATTCAGAAGCAGTCAGGTACTAATACAGTAGGTGTGGGTGAAAAGGTTAAGCAGGCTATGCAGAATTTAGAACAAAATGTGCTGCCGCCTGATATGAAAGTGACAAAAGTACGGGATAACTCTGTTTATATCCGGGAAAGCGTTGAGGATGTTATGATATCGATGGTATTTGGCGGCTTATTGGCGGTTGCCATTACCTTCCTCTTCCTACGTAATACCAGAGCGACTATTATTGGTGCTATTGCCATTCCAACTTCCGTTATATCTACCTTCTTTTTGATGAAAAATATGAATTTCACGCTAAATAATATGTCGCTGATGGGTCTTAGCTTGGCGGTAGGTATTCTTATTGACGACGCGATTGTTATTGTAGAGAATATTTTTCGTCATATGGAACAAGGTAAAAGTTCTATGGAAGCGGCACGTGAGGGAACAAAAGAGATCTCACTGGCGGTCTTGGCAACCACCTTTTCCATTCTTGCCGTGTTTGTGCCTGTAGGCAACATGGGGGAAATTATCGGACAGTTCTTTAAGCAGTTTGGCTTAACAATTGCTTTTGCAGTAGCATTTTCGCTATTTGTAGCATTTTCGCTTACGCCAATGTTGTCTGCTTACTGGCTCAAAACCGGACATGACGGCAAAGGCCGCCGGCTAGCGTGGCTTGAGTCGGGGCTGGATAAATGGGAACAAGGCTTTGAAGCTTTGCGCAACCTATATCGGGAAATATTATATTGGGCGTTGCAACGTCCTAAAAAGCTGGTAGCGCTGGCAATGTTATCATTATTGATTAACGGGCTGTTATTGCCGTTTTTAGGTTCTGAGTTTCAGCCTGCCTATGATTCAGGTGAATTTACTATCAATATGATTGCGCCATCAGGGACATCGATTGAACGCAGTAAAGAATTAGTGGCTCAGGTTGAGAAAGAGATTATGGCCCTTCCAGAACTAGAATCGGCATACTTGGTTGTCGGTACCAATCGGCAGGTGTATCGTTCGATGATTGGGGTGCGCTTAATTGATTCTGGTGAGCGGTCCCGGTCTATGATGCAGATTATGGATGCCCTGCGGGTTAAATTCCGTAATATTGAAGGGCTGAAAGTAAATGTTTCATCAGGCCAAAGTATCGGCAGGGGTGACTCGCGGCCTGTACAAGTAGCACTGCGGGGGCCGGATTTAGACACGCTTAATACGTATGCTGCTGAATTGGCCGAAAAGGTAAAACAAATTCCCGGAACCACTGATATTGATATATCTAGTGAACAATCAGAGCCAGAGGTGCAGGTCAAATTTGATCGGGCTCGGCTGGGCGATATCGGTCTTGATGCCACAAGTGCCGGTAAAGCCTTGCAAACTGCTTTCTTAGGTTCCACTACCAGTAATCAGTACAATATAGCTGACAGTGACTACGATATTCGCGTACAGCTTCAACATACAAACAGGCTTAGCCTGGAAGATGTGGCTAATTTGCGTATTAGTGGCAAAAACGGTTTTGCACGGGTTGGCGACATTGCCGAAGTTAAGTTGTCGTCAGGGCCAACACAGATAGACCGTGAAGATCGTCAGCGTCAGGTAATTGTTTATGCTAATGCGGTGGGAACATCATCAGGAGAAGTGCTTGCCAAGGTTAAGGAAATTATCCCAAACCTTAATTTGCCGCTAGGCTACACGCATAAGCTTGTTGGGCAAGCACAAATGATGGAAAATTCCTTTAAGGAAATCGCTAAAGCGCTGTTATTGGCCGTTATTTTAATTTACATGGTATTAGCGGCTGAATTCGAAAGCTTTATTCATCCCTTGACCATTATGTTATCGTTGCCATTTTCGCTGATTGGCGCGATACTAGGGCTGTTAATTGTCGGCAGTACAATTAACATTATGTCGCTAATTGGTGTAATTATGTTAATGGGTCTGGTTACTAAGAATGCTATTTTGTTAGTTGATTATACCAATCAGTTAAGAGCGCAAGGAATGCCAATTATTGATGCACTGGTAGAAGCCGGATCTGTCCGGCTGCGGCCTATTTTGATGACAACCATGGCTATGATTTTCGGTATGGCGCCTATTGCACTGGGGATTGGTGCCGGAGCGGAAATTCGGTCATCAATGGGTGTGGCATTAATAGGAGGTTTGATCACCTCAACTTTCCTGACCTTGGTCATCATTCCACTGGTATACTTGCTTGTTGACAGAGTGCAAAATTATTTCAAATCACAAGATATGCAAAGAAACCCTAGCATATAAATGCTAGGGTTTCTTTTATATTTTAGGCTAATACCCAGCCTTCAATTGCAAGTTTTTTGAAGCCCAGGAAGCTGCTAAGTGTCATTTTTAGTGGTATTTCAGGCAAATCATGAGGCAGGTAAACCATAATTCCCTGAATTTCTTCAAAACTGTAGTTTTCAGGATCATGCGGCTTGCCAAAGCGTACACTCGGACTTTCACGAAGATCGATACAGCAGCTGATTACCGGAAAAAGTTCAAGGTATACCGGTTTATCCTGAGACTTAATATATTCAAGGGCCTTATCTGTTATTGTAAGCATTGCCATAGAAAGTGCCTCCCGTACTATTTTTCTACAAATATTCTGTATTGATAACAAATATCCTGCATAAGGAACTTAATGGGTTTAACAGTGACATAATATTTTGAAACTGAATAGGATACAGTGTAATGCCTGAGACGCGCCGCCTTGGGGGGATGCTATTGTTTAACAGAATAGAAACTATCGATAGTTTGCTAGCATTAATGAAGATACAAAGCAGTTATATTCATGAATTGAATAAATTAATATTTGTTGCTGCCGGCGATGTGGTGCTTGCTAATAATCACGAATTTGCCAAGTTTGTGACTAGTTTTTTTGAATTTACCTATTGTCACTATAATGGTGAGGGGTACAGTCAAGCTGCTCAGTTAGTGCAAAACTATCATTATATATTGCTGGAACGGTTGCTTGACAATCAGATGCTAGCTGCTGCTGAACAAATGGAACTGGCAATTGGTCATCTGGAAATGGCCGGTCGGGATTTTCAGTCTAGGTATCATCCGCAAATAATTCTACTCAATCAGGGAATGTTACTGATTGAAGAAACACAACTAAAGATTATTGAAAGTTTGGAAGCACTTTTTGAGAGTTATCATTTTTCGCCAATATTGCAGCACTAGAAAATAGCTTAACAGGGACAGGATTTTTCTAATATGCATGGAATAAGTATAAAGGCATAATGCCCCTGGAGGACATTATGTCTTTATGTTATTATAATACATAGGTCAGAAACTCTGGGTGGGGTGCAAAAATGGACATGGAATATGTAAGTCGTCTGTTTACGGAGTTTAAGGCAGGCGATTTGTCATTGGATGAAGCATTGGACAAACTAAAGATATTGCCTTATGAAGATTTGGAGTTTGCCAAATTAGACCATCACCGTCTTATGCGGCAGGGATTTGCCGAAGTTGTTTTTTGTCAGGGAAAGACTGTAGAGCAAGTGCAAATTATTGTAGAAAAACTTGCCAAACATAATCGCAGTATTTTGGCTACCAGATCTACGGCTGAGATGTATGCTGCGGTAAAGCAGGTAGTGCCTGATGCTCAATACCATCAAGCTGCAAGACTTATTACTGTTGAGCGGCAAAAGGCGCCAGCCGACAAAGAACGCTTTATTTTGGTTATGAGTGCCGGAACCAGTGATATTCCGGTGGCGGAAGAAGCTGCCATTACTGCGGAGATAATGGGGAATGAAGTCAAAAGAGTATATGATGTAGGCGTGGCAGGTATTCATCGGTTGCTTGACCAGCATCAGCTTATAGAAAAAGCTAATGTGCTCATTGTGGTTGCCGGAATGGAAGGCGCACTGGCAAGTGTCGTCGGTGGACTAGCGGCAAAGCCGGTTATTGCTGTGCCGACAAGTGTTGGGTATGGGGCAAGTTTTGGCGGACTGGCAGCTTTATTAAGTATGCTCAATAGTTGTGCAGCCGGGGTGGCTGTTGTTAATATTGATAATGGATTTGGTGCGGGTCGTTTGGCCAGCATGATTAACAACATGAGGTGATTTGTTATTATGGATAAACAATGTAATGCTATTTTTCTTGACTGTTTTGCCGGGATTAGCGGTAATATGCTGCTGGGAGCTTTGCTTGATGCTGGTGCACCGGAAGAACTGCTGAGGGCTGAATTGACCAAGCTGCCAGTTCTGGGATATGAATTAACAGTATCTCGGGTCGATAAAGGCGGTATTAATGCTGCCTATGTTGATGTGCAGGTAGATGAAGCCGTGCAGGTACATCGTAATTTAGCTGATATAATTGCAATTATTGAAGATGCAGAACTTGCGCCTGCAGTCAAAGAAACCAGTAAATCAATATTTAAACGATTGGCTGAAGCCGAAGCCAAAGTTCATGGTATGCCAGTTGATGAAATACATTTTCATGAAGTCGGTGCAGTTGATTCCATTATTGACATTGTTGGTACGGCCTGGGCACTTGATTATCTACATATTGAACGTGTGTATGTTTCACGTCTTCAAGTTGGTACCGGTTTTGTTAAGTGCTGTCACGGAGTTATTCCGGTGCCTGCGCCGGCTACTGCCGAACTATTGCATGGCATTCCCTATTATCCGGGAGAGATTGCCAAAGAATTGGTAACGCCAACAGGGGCCGCCATCGCGGCAACCCTGGGAACCGGTTTTGGCAGTATGCCGGACGCTTTTATCAGCACAAAAATAGGGTATGGTGCCGGTACGTGGGAGCTTGAGATTCCTAATGTTTTGCGCTTGTATCTGGGCAAGCTGCCAGCTGAGGTTGTGAATGAGAACGATAGCCAGACCCAAGAACAATGTATAGTGATTGAAGCCAACATTGATGATCAGAGTCCGGAGAGCTTTGAGCATGTTATGTCTGGCTTATTCAAAGCCGGTGCTTTAGATGTATGGTTAACACCTATTGTTATGAAAAAAAACCGGTTGGCAACGAAATTATCAGTTCTTATTACGCAAGAATGTCAGGAAAAGATCACTGAGGTTATATTTCTGGAGACAAATTCTATTGGTATGCGGTTTTATCCGGTGTCAAGAACTAAGGCTGATCGTGAATTTATTGTTATCGGACTGCCATGGGGCGATGTCAAGGTAAAGGTAAGCGCGTATCAGGGGAAAATATGCAATGTTGCGCCTGAATATGAGGATTGCCGAAAAATTGCTGAGGAAACAGGGATGCCGCTGAAAGTAATTCAGCAACTGGCATTGAAAGAGGCCATGTCATACTGCTAAATGCAGTATGACATGGAACAAGTCTGGTTTACAAAGCGAATACTTTTGTGTAGATATGACTAATTTCCATTTTGCCAGCAGGAAAAATGGAAATTATGTAAAATTATATTGTTATTATTGTAACTTTCTTGAAAGCGGGTTGTGGGCAAGGAGAAGGAGGGAATACTGTGGCACCAAGGTATTGTGTAAAACCATATTCGATAGATGCGGCAGAGCCTGGTATGGAAATTGGCCGAATGGTACTAACACAAGATGATAAGGTCATATTGAGTGAAGGTACAATACTGACGGAAAGTATGTTGCAGGGCTTGAGATTTTGGAATATTAATACAGTTTTCATAAAAGAAATATTGTCTTCTACATCTAAGATTGATTTTTCCATTCCGGAAACTGCTGTCCAGAAAAAATTTTATGCTGAGTATGAAACTACTGTCAATGTCGTGAAAAACTCGTTTTCTAAAATCCGTTTTTTTAAAGATGTTCCGCTAACTGATATGCAGGAACTGGCTAATAAATCTATTGAACCGCTAATTAATTCGACTGGGGTAATTAATCATCTGAATATGGTGCGACGCCAGGACGACTATACCTTTCATCATTCTGTCAATGTAGCCATTATTTCCGGACTATTAGGCAAATGGCTTGGTTGCACAAGTTCAGAACTGAAAGATCTGGTACTGGCAGGACTTCTTCATGATATCGGTAAAACGCAGATTCCACTTGAGATACTAAATAAACCGGGCAAGCTTGCTAATGACGAAATGAAAGTTATGCAGCAGCATACCACGCGCGGCTATAAACTTCTGCAAGAAAAACCCGATCTTCCGGCCGGTGTAGTTCACGGAATTCTGCAGCATCATGAAAGATCAGATGGCAGTGGCTATCCGCTTGCAGTGCAAGGAACTCAAATTCACAAATATGCAAAAATTATTGCAGTTGCCGATATCTATGATGCTATGACTTCAGACCGGGTGTATCATCGGAAAAGTACACCGTTTGCCGTTGTCGAAATGATTGTGGAAGAAATGTTTAATAAGCTTGATCCTGAAGTTGTCAGCGTATTTTTACATAATGTCCGCGATTATTTTATCGGCAATATTGTTGAATTAAGTGATGGCCGCCAGGCAGAAGTGATTTATCTGGGGCAATTTATGGCTGCAAGGCCGATTGTGCTGACCGAAGATAAGGAATATATTGACCTGGAACGCGATAAAGCGTTAAGTATAGTAAAAGTTGTGAGTGCATAATTAAATTTAATGTCAAGATAAGGGGAATACGTATGAACAGAAAGGCCGTCGTTTTGCTGTCAGGCGGGCTGGACTCCAGTGTCTGCATGGCTGTCGCCAAGAACGAAGGATATGAACTATTACCAATCAGCTTCAATTATCATCAGCGGCATAAAAGAGAACTTAAGGCTGCCGCGGCGGTAGCAGAATATTATAAGGCTGAGAGGCATTTAATTATTGAAACCAATATGGAAGCCATTGGCGGCAGTGCTTTGACAGACACCAATATTGATGTGCCGGCTGGAGATGTTAGTGCCGCCACAGTACCTATTACTTATGTGCCTGCGCGCAATCTAATATTTCTTAGCTATGCTCTGGGATATGCGGAGGTAACAGGTGCTGAACGAATATATATTGGAGTTAACGCGCTTGATTACTCAGGCTATCCTGATTGCCGGCCAGAATTTATTGCCATGTTTCAGCAATTAGCCAATTATTCAACTAAAGCAACAACTGAAGACGGCAGAAAAATTTCAGTTGAGACGCCGCTGATTAGTTTAACCAAAAAAGATATTGTATTATTAGGGGATAAATTGGGTGCGCCGCTTCATTTGACTACAAGTTGTTATGAAGGCAAAGAGGAAGCTTGTGGACGCTGTGACAGTTGTCTCTTGCGTCTTAAAGGGTTTGCTGAAGCAGGCCGTGTTGATCCTATTTTGTATCATACTGGGAGTGAATGATTATGAGGCAAGCAACCCAAGGACGCAGTGTGAATAATACTATCAAGGATGTTCAAAACACCTCTGACAAACGGGGAATAGCAATTCAAAAGGTTGGCGTTAGTGACGTTCATCTACCTTTTTTAATAAAAACCAAGAGTGGTTCGTTTCAGAGCGTTTTGGCCAAAATAAAACTGGCGGTTGATTTGCCGCAGGAATTTAAAGGGACTCATATGAGCCGCTTTATTGAAATCTTGAGCGATTGGAGTCAAAAGCCGGTTTCTTATCGCGAAATTGGCTATATGTTGACAGACACCATTGATCGTCTGCAGGCCAAACGTGCGCATATTGACATACATTTTAAATATTTCATAGAAAAAAAAGCTCCGGTAAGCGGCCTCAAAAGCATGCTTGATTATGATTGTCTATTTTCGGCCAACTTAACCCGCGGTGAACAGTTAGATTTTATGTTTGGCATTACAGTACCCTTTACTTCATTGTGCCCCTGTAGTAAAGAAATATCTCAATATGGAGCACACAACCAGCGGGGTATTATGAGGGTGAAGATAAAACAGCATCCAGGCAATTTTATTTGGATAGAAGATTTGGCAGAAATCATGGAAGAGCAAGGAAGCTGCCAGGTCTATCCCCTGCTAAAACGTGGGGATGAAAAATATGTTACAGAAAAGGCCTACGAAAATCCTAAATTCGTTGAAGATGTGCTTCGAGATTTAGTGTTAACCTTGCGTAAGATTAATGGTGTTCAGTGGTTTGAAGTTGAATGTGAGAACTATGAATCTATCCATAACCATAGCGCATATGCCGCACATACGGAGTGTGTGGATAACTAATAAAGCGGCGCCAGACTACGGCGCCGCATTTGGTTTATCTGGCTACTAATCTTAGACGGAATTAAAACTCATCTAAATAAGTTTACTTTATGCTTATTCGGCGCTATAATCGCCGTTTGCATCATATTTAGCAGTTAATGTCTGGTTAGCCATAGTGGTTTTGGCATTGCTAGCTGAACTGGTAGCTGAAGTGGCATTGCCAGTTTGTGATTGCTTGGCAAGTTTGCTTAACTCACTCATATTGGCTGAAGTGGATGAAGTTGCCGAAGCTGTTCCGGCAGAAGCGGAAGTTCCACTGGAGTAATCGTTATTAGCATCCATTTTAGCAGTCAGAGTACCATATTCGCTTTTACTTGAGGCTTGCTTGCTTTGTTTGGATTGTGTCATAATGTGATTACCTCCTTGATTTTTATTTGGTCACGTGACCAATAGTAGTATCGGAAAACAAAGAGTAAGTCATACCAGGGATTTTTTGCACCTTAATGATAAGTAATAAAATTCCACTTGAGGTTATTGTATGAAGCAGTTAATTGTAAATGCAGATGATTTTGGGTTGCATGAGAATATTAATTTAGGAATTATTGAAGGACATGCTAAAGGCTGTATAACAAGTACTACGATTATGCTTGGCGCGCCGGCTTTCGAACAGGCGGCTGATTTAGCGGCTGCTCATCCGCAACTGGGGGTTGGCATTCATCTTACTCTGGTAGGCGGGCACCCGGTTGCTAATCCGGAATACATAAAATCATTAGTTGATAATGAGGGCATGTTTTGTGACAGTTACCCACTCTTTCTAAAAAAAATCTGCTTGGGAGATATTCGACTTGACGATGTGTGGCGTGAACTATCAGCTCAGGTAAATAAAGCAGTAGCTGCCGGAATTCAGATTACGCATCTTGATAGCCATCAGCATATGCATGTAGTGCCGGGAATTCTTGAGGTTGTACTGGGAATTGCCAAAGAATTTAAGATCAGGGCTATGCGTATACCGGCTGAACCTGTGTTATTCCGTGGTGGTTTTAAAGCTGGTGTGGGGAGAATAATTGGCCGTTCCGGTCTTACTATGCTGTCAAGCTTGGCCCGGGCTAAGGCGAGAAAAAATGGCTTGGTAGTGCCTGACCGTTTTTATGGCATGTTAGCAGGCGGCAGTATGGATGAGCGGCTGCTACTCAATATTATCGGCAGTCTGCCGGACGGAATAACAGAAGTAATGGTTCATCCTGGTCTGGATGATACTGCCCTTAATAACACATTCACCTGGGGATATCATTGGCAGCAGGAATTGAATGCAGTTATAAGCTCGCAAGTTATTGGCCGCTTAGAACAAGAAAATATAAAACTGATATCCTTTGCCGCAATGAATAAGGGAGGATGAGTGATATGAAGGTACTAGTAACTGGTGGGGCTGGCTTTATCGGTTCGCACACAGTAGATAAAATGATAGACAAAGGCTGGGAAGTTGTGGTGATCGACAACTTGAGCAGCGGGCTGAAAGCTAATGTACATGCGAAAGCCAGATTAATAGTAATAGATATCTTAGATAATAAAGTGTTAGATATTTTTTCGCAGGAAAAGTTCGATGCTGTTCTGCATCTTGCAGCACAAACCTCTGTACCTTATTCTATTGAACATCCTGATGTGGATTGCCAAGTTAACTTACTTGGGTTGGTAAACATAATGGAAGCGTGCCGCAAAACCGGAGTTAAGAGAGTTGTTTTTCCGTCTAGTGCTGCTGTTTATGGCGATGCTGATAATATTCCTATTACCGAAGATGCCGAACTTAAGCCGGAATCCTTCTATGGACTGTCTAAATGCACCAGCGAAAGATATCTTGCGCTATATCGGCAGATTTACCAGCTTGAGTATGTTGCTTTGCGGTATGCAAACGTATATGGCGAACGACAGGGCGATGGCGGTGAAGGCGGGGTAGTAAGCATTTTTACTCGCAAGATTGCCGAAGATCAACCTATTCATATCTTTGGTGATGGTGGACAAACAAGGGATTTTATTTATGTTGGCGATGTGGCTGAAGCCAATTGTCAGGCACTTGCTGCTCCCTTGTCAGTGGCAAACAGGGTATATAATGTTAGTACGCAGACACAGACTAGTGTAAATACACTTACTGATTGGCTATCTAAAGCAGCTGGTAAAACAGTTACCCCCAATTATTTGCCTCCACGGGAAGGGGATATTTATCATTCGGCACTGTCTAATCAGGCGGCTGTCACACGTTTGGGCTGGAAACCTCAAATACCGCTTGCAGACGGCTTGCGGCAGACATATCATTTTTTGAGAAAAAAATAATTATTGCCTGGTTAGCAGGAAAACAATTAAATATATGGAATTATATCATAATATAATTTCGAAAAGTGTAAGGGAATGGGTGCTTCACGCTTAATAGGGAAGTCCGGTGCAATGCCGGCGCGGTCCCGCCACTGTAATGGGGATGCCTCCTAAATTTGCCACTGGGGAACCGGGAAGGCTTAGGTTGGCGATGAACCAGAGTCAGGAGACCTGCCTATTCTAACACACGCCGTTAGGACCTACGGAAGATAGGCAGGTGTGGGTACGAGAATCAGGCAACATGTTTTTGTTTGGTTTTATACCCCCTGCTAAGGGGGTTTTTCTATTGTCTGACAAACCTATGCGCAAAGGAATAACTACCGGAACCTGCGCGGCTGCAGCCGCCAAAGCGGCCATAATGGCCTGGCTGGGGCAAGAGCTTGCTGCTGTTGAAGTTGTTTCACCGCAGGGCGTGACACTGGTAGTGCCAATTGCTGAAAGCCATGCCACGGCTGCGGGTGGCAAGGGCTGGGTAATTAAAGATGCCGGTGATGATCCGGATATTACCAATGGTGTTAAAATTGCCGTCGAAGTGATAATAACTGAGCAGCCGGAAATTATTATCAAAGCCGGTGAAGGCGTAGGGACGGTGACCAAGCCGGGACTGGCTGTGGAAGTTGGACAGCCTGCTGTAAACCCCGGGCCGCGAACCATGATTACCAGGGCAGTTGCTGATTGTTTGCCTGCAGGCAAAGGGGCAGTGGTTACGGTTTCGGTACCTGGCGGCGAGGCCTTGGCGGCCAGAACGCTTAATCCGGTATTGGGGATTGTTGGCGGTATATCTATTATTGGTACTACCGGCATTGTTGAGCCTATGTCAGAAGAGGCTTTTAAAAATTCGCTTGTCCCGCAAATCAGTGTGGTGCAAGCGCTGGGGTATGATGAAATTGTGTTTGCGCCAGGTAAGATTGGGCAGGATATAGCCATTAACCGGTATGGTTTACCGGCGGCAGCCGTTATCCAAACAAGTAATTTCATCGGGCACATGCTGGAGAATGCCGTCAAGTATGGCATGAAACGAGTACTTTTATTCGGACATCTTGGCAAAATTGTCAAGGTGTCGGCCGGGATATTTCATACCCATAACCGGATGGCTGATGCCAGGTTGGAAACGCTGGCTGCATATGCCGCTCTTGGCGGTGCGCCTCAGGCGGCTATTGAAGAAATATTGTCGGCAACGACAACAGAAGCCGCGATGCCAATTATTGAACACTACCAACTACATGGGGTATATCAGCTATTAGCCGAACGGGCAAGCGCAAGAGCTGCGCGTTATGTATTTGGCGACTTGACTGTAGGAACTGTTATTGTGACCTTAAAGGGAGAGATACTGGGGCTTGATCAGACGGCCCGGGAAATTGGAGGCCATTTAGGATGGAATGTACCTATCAAGTAATTGTTGTCGGTATTGGTCCGGGTTCACCGGATTATCTTTTGCCAATAGCCAGCCGGACAATTACAACCGCCAGGGTTTTGGTAGGAAGCAAGCGGGCGTTAGATACCTTTGCGTCTGCTGAGCAGCTTACCAAAATTATTGACAGAGATATTAGCGGTGTGCTGGACTTCATCGAACAGCAGGTTCACTGCCAGGATGTAGTTGTTATGGTTTCCGGAGATCCGGGTTTTTATAGTATGTTAGCCGCGTTAAGAAGGCGGTTTGTCGCAGAAAAACTTAGGGTTATTCCGGGAATCAGTTCAGTGCAGCTTGCTTTTGCACGGCTGGCTGAGGTTTGGCAGGATGCGGCGCTAATCAGCATGCATGGCCGTAAGGCGGCTGATGAAGTGCTAAGCTACCGTCCGGGCTATAAGCTAGGGCTATTAACAGATACGCAGCATACTCCGGCCAATATTGCCGGTATTTTGCTGGAACTTGGCTGGCCTGAGACTGCCTGTGTGTGGTTATGCACCAACCTGTCCTATGATGATGAAGAGATTGTGGCGACAACCTTGGCTAAGGCAAAGTTAACTCCCGGATTTGAACATAGTGTAATGGTGGTGAAAGCATGACGCATAATCTGGGGATTCCCGACAATCAGTTCATTCGGGGCGATATTCCGATGACCAAAGAGGAAATTCGAATCGTAACCTTGGCAAAAGCCAGGATTAGTGCCACAGATACTATTATTGATATTGGTGCAGGCACAGGTTCGCTGTCAATAGAAGCCGCTTTGCTGGCAAAGCAGGGCAAGGTAGTTGCTATTGAGCGGGAAGCAGAAGGCGCTGAACTAATCAGGGCTAATGCCGCTAAATTTAAAGTGGACAATATTGATATCATTCAGGGAGCGGCTCCGGAGGCTCTAAACGGTCTTGCTGCGGCTGATGTAATTTTAATTGGCGGCAGCGGCGGCAAGCTGCCTGAGATATTAGAAAGTGCAGACAAGCTGCTTAAACCGGGCGGGCGGCTGGTAGTTACTGCGGTTACGGTAGAAACACTGGCAACTGCGCTTACCATTATGAAACAAAAAAAGGAATACAATGTGGATGCCTGTTGCCTGCAGGTAACCCGTATTCAGGCAATTGGTTCCAGCAATATGTTTAAGGCATTAAATCCAATTTATATAATCGCCTGCAATAAATAAATAACGGGGTTGGGCCGGAAACGGCCGGATAAGAAGGGAGAACTATGATGAATGTTTTTTTTGTAGGGGCAGGTCCGGGAGATCCGGAATTAATCACTGTTAAAGGGCAACGGCTGTTAGGACAGGCCGATATCATAATTTATGCCGGTTCATTGGTTAATCCGGCACTATTGTCATTGGCAAAAAACGGTGCTGCCATCTATAACAGTGCTTCCATGACATTAGATGAAGTTATTGAGGTTATGGTGCAAGGGGTTAAAGAAAATAAACTGGTAGTTAGATTACATACGGGTGATCCCAGTATCTATGGTGCCATTCAGGAACAAATGGATAAACTGGCTGCCAGCAATATTGGTTTTGAAGTTATCCCGGGTGTGAGTTCTTTCCTAGCTACGGCAGCGGCTTTAAAGCAGGAATATACTTTGCCTGATGTGTCGCAAACCGTAATTATTACCCGCTTGGAAGGGCGTACTCCTGTGCCGGATAAGGAGAAGCTGGTAAAGCTCGCCAGTCATGAAGCCACCATGTGTATATTCCTCAGTGTGCATATGCTGGACAATGTTGTAAAAGAGCTGATTGATGGCGGGTATACCAAAGATACGCCGGTAGCTATTGTGCAAAAGGCTTCCTGGCCTGATCAGAAGATTTATCGCAGCACTTTGGAAAACATTGCCCAGATTGCCCGAGAAAATCAAATTGACCGTACAGCCATGATTGTTGTCGGCAAGGTATTAAGCACAGATTATGCATTGTCAAGACTATATGCTCCTGAATTTGGACATATGTTCAGGGAGGCCACTAGGCCGTGAGAGCAGCGATAATTTCGGTGACTAACAAAGGGGCGGAATTGGCTGAGAAAATAGCGCCGTTCTTAAGTGGCGAGATAGATATCTATGCCAAAGAAGAACGCAATCCGCGTAGCCATAACGCCTACTCTAGCCTGAGTGATTTGGTTAAGGAAATTTTCCCTAAATATGATGGGTTAATTTTTATTATGGCAACAGGTATCGTGGTAAGGATGATAGCACCTTATGTGAGGGACAAGCGGGTTGATCCGGCTGTTGTGGTTATGGATGATGGCGGCACTTTTGCCATCAGTTTGCTTTCAGGTCATATTGGCGGTGCCAATGATTTGGCTGAACTGGTGAGCATTGCTGCCGGTGCCACGCCGGTTATCACAACAGCCACTGATGTTGCTAACTTGCCTGCCGCCGATGTAATCGCAGTAAAACTTAATCTGACAATTGAACCTTTCCCGGCCTTGAAAACAATTAATTCTGCCATTGTAAACGGCGAAAAAGTAAGGTTTTTCCTGGATGAAGAATTAATTGGGCATGATCATTATCATGATATGGCCGACGAACAGGGAGTGGAGCTGGAAGATCTCAGCAAGCTGGCCACAGAAGATTATGATGCGGCTGTAATCATTACCGATAGAAAACTTGATATTGAAAAACCGCATTTGTATTTGCGGCCAGGCAGTTTGGCTGTCGGGGTAGGCTGTCGACGGGATGCCAGCAGTGCAGAAATCATGTCAGCCATAAGCCAGGCTTGTCAGACTATTGACCGAAGCACCAAAAGTATTGCAGTTATTGGCAGTACTGTTCTTAAAGAAGATGAAATCGGCTTGTTGGCAACCGGCCAGCATATGGCGGTGCCAGTGCGGTTTTTTTCCAATGAGCAACTCGAAGAATGTATTGAACAACATGGATTAGCATTATCGAATTTTGTTAAAGAAAAGATTGGAGTGGGGAATATATGCGAACCAGCAGCAATTCTAGCGGGGAAAAACAGCAAACTGCTGTTGCCCAAAACCAAGTATCCCAAAGTGACTGTGGCTATCACGCCGGCAAACTATCGGTGGTGGGAATAGGACCTGGCAGTATTATTGACATGACGCCTCGGGCCAGACAGGCTATTGAATGTGCGGAAGTTATTGTCGGTTATGACACTTATTTGGATTTAATAAAAGACTTGTTACCGGGAAAAACCACAATCGGCACAGGTATGATGCAGGAAATCGACCGCTGTCAGGCTGCAGTGGAACAGGCCATGGAGGGCAAGCAGGTTGCCGTTATATCAAGCGGTGATCCGGGCGTATACGGTATGGCCGGTCTGGTGCTTGAACTTGTTGCCAAATATCCGCAGCCTGTTCAGCCTGAAGTTGCGGTTATTCCGGGCATTAGTGCTGTTAGTGCTGCTGCTTCCATTTTGGGCGCTCCCCTCATGCATGATTTTGCCGTTATCAGCTTAAGTGATTTACTGACTCCCTGGGAAGTGATTGAAAAAAGAATTGAGATGGCATCTGCCGGCGATTTTGTTATTGCCATCTATAATCCCAAAAGCACCCGTAGGACACGCCAAATTGAAATTGTCCGCGAAATTGCACTGAAACACAGGAAGGCAGATACGCCTGTTGGCATTGTGCATCATGCCAGCCGTACCAAAGAAGATATGAAACTTTCCACCTTAGAGAATTTCACCAAAGAACATATTGATATGTTCTCCTTGGTTATTATTGGCAACAGCCAGACGTATGTCGCTGACGGAAAAATGGTGACGCCCCGGGGCTATCAACTATGATTTTAGTACTGGCCGGAACGCTTGATGGCCGGGAATTAGCTTTGCGTTTGATAGAAACCGGTCAGCCGGTAATGGTATCAGTGATTAGCGAGTATGGACGGAGTTTGGCGGAAGTGCCAGGTATTGGCGTTCATACCGGGACATTGACTGTTGAAGGGATGCAGGACTTAATTGCAAAGCAGAACATCCAGGCTATTGTCGATGCCAGTCATCCTTATGCGGTAAATGGTTCACTAAATGCTATGAAAGCCTGTGAGCTTGCGGGTATTATCTATATACGATATGAACGCGCCGAAGTCTGTATGCCTGCATATGAACAGGTACATATGGCCGCTGATGCTGCTCAGGCCGCAAGGCTGGCGGCTGGTTTAGGCAAGGTAATATTCTTAACTACCGGCAGCCGTACATTGAAAATATTTAAAGACGAGCCCTCGCTGGCAGGCTGCCGCCTAATTGCGCGAGTATTACCACAACCTGATGTTGTACAGGAGTGTATTGATTTAGGCTTTAATCCCGGTGATATTGTTGCCATAAAAGGGCCGTTTTCGCAGCAACTAAATACTGCGTTATTTAAAGAATATGGCGCCGAAGTAATTATAACTAAAAACAGCGGGGCAATCGGTGGAGCCGATACTAAAATAGCGGCTGCGATCGAATTAAATCTGCCGATTGTTGTCATTGGCCGGCCGGACATCAGTTATCAGAACTTATGCCAGACACAAGAGCAAGTGTTCAACATGATTAACAAACTATATGAAAAAAATTAGCGCGGGAGGTACTTATGCAGTACATAAAAGACCCAATGGCTATTGAAACACGCAGTATGGAAATTATTGCGCCATATCTTGCCAAGTTTCAGTTAGATGAACAGACAACCAAGGTTTACTCGCGGATTATCCATGCTGCCGGTGACCCTGATTACGCCAATATCATAAAAGTGCATCCTGAGGCTATTGCCGCAGGTATTGCTGCCTTACAAGCCGGTTGTAATATTTTCTGTGATGTTGAAATGGTACGCACCGGCATTAATAAACGCCGGCTGGGTGAATTCGGCGGTCAGGCTTATTGTCTGGTAGCTGATGAAACAGTAGCCCAGGAAGCCAAAGTAGCTGGTATTACCCGTTCCATGGCAGCCATGCGCAAATTTGGGACTCAGCTTAACGGCGCGATTGTTGCGATTGGCAATGCACCAACAGCACTGTTTGAAGTATTAAAAATGATTGAAGAAGAAAATATTAAACCGGCGCTTATTGTGGGCGTACCGGTCGGTTTTGTCGGCGCTGCCGAATCTAAGGAATTGCTGCATACAACTTCGCCTGTGCCGTATATTACCGTACTTGGCAATAAGGGTGGAAGCCCGATTGCGGCTGCCTCGGTTAATGCCGTAATGTATATGCTGGGTCGCTAGCTTACTGGACGCTGGAATAAGGAATGCGCTGTTGAGGAGGGGGACATATGGACCAATTTAATATTCCCAGAGTGGTAATCGCCGGTGTTAGTAGTGGAGTGGGTAAAACAACGATTGTGACCGGTATGCTCGCGGCGTTAAGCCGGCGTGGCTTCAAAGTTCAGTCTTATAAAGTTGGTCCTGATTATATCGACCCGGGCTTTCATCGTTTAGCCAGCGGTAAAAACGCTCATAACCTTGATACCTGGCTGGTGCCGCCTGAATCGTTAGCAGCAATATTCGAAAGTACGGCAGAGAATAATGATATTGCAATTATTGAAGGTGTTATGGGTCTATATGACGGTGGCCGCGCCGGTGTTAGCAGCACGGCCGCCGTGGCAAAACTCCTAAAAGCACCGGTAGTGCTGGTGATTGACGCCAAATCAATGGGCGAGAGTGCCGCTGCCATTGCTCTAGGCTTTAAAACATATGATCCTGAAGTGAATTTGGCCGGTGTTATCATTAACCGGCTTGGATCGGAAAGCCATAAACTTATGGTATGTGAGGCGCTTGACAGACTGGGCATTCCTGTTATCGGTACAGTTTTCCGTAATAAGGAGCTCAGTATGCCGGAACGTCACCTTGGTTTGACACCAGTTACCGAGCATGATTCAATTGCGGCAGTAACCCAAATGGGAGAACAAGTAGCTGAACAGGTAAATTTGGAACAACTTGTCGCGCTTGCTAAAACTGCCGGGCAATTGTCGCAAAGCGCGGTAGTGCAAACAGAAAAATCTCGGCATAAAAATGTCCGTATTGGTGTAGCTCAAGACGAGGTATTTACGTTTTATTATCCTTCCAGTCTTGAGGTTTTAAGCGAATATGGCGCAGAGCTTGTTCCGTTCAGCCCACTTAAAGACAGCCGGCTGCCGAAAGTTGACGGCCTTATTTTGGGTGGTGGTTTTCCGGAAATGTTTATTAAAGAATTAGCTGCCAATACTGCAATGCGTCAGGATATAAGGCAGGCGGTTAAGCAGGGAATGCCGATATATGCTGAGTGCGGTGGGCTTATGTATTTATCACGGCAAATAACTGATTTTGATAATCAGACCTATGATATGGTTGGTGCTATTCCGGCCGTATGTCAGATGCAGTCTAAACTGGAAACAGTCGGCTATGTAACAGCAAGGGCGCTAAACGATAATGTACTATGTGCCAAAGAAGATAGTCTAAAGGGACACGAATTTCATTTTTCAAAGATGTTTCCTGATGTAAGTGATGAAGAGTTTCCGTGGGCCTTTGAGTTTAAGAAAATGCGGACAGGTGCTCTTTATCAGGGCGGTTATGCTTCAGGTAATGTGTTAGCATCCTATTTGCACATGCATTTTGCCGGCAACCGACAAGCGGCCCGGCAGTTTGTTGAGAAGTGTGCGCAGTACCATACCTAAGGAGACGGGAGATGTAGCTAGTATGGCAGGTAAAATTGTGTTGGTTACCGGTGGTGCCCGCAGCGGCAAAAGCACTTTTGCCGAAAAGTATGCGGCGTTAGGCGGACGCAAGGTGGCATATATTGCTACTGCACAAATTTATGATGAAGAAATGCAAGAACGGGTAAATATTCATCAAAGCCGCCGGCCTGCCAGTTGGCCGACTTTTGAAGCTCCTTACAAGGCAGAAGCAGCAATGGCGCAGGCCGTTCAGAGTGCTGACAGTGTGTTGTTTGATTGTTTGACACTGTATACTACTAACCTGTTACTGGCGCCTGACGCGCCAACTACCCGGGAAGAACGTTGTAAGGTTGTGCTGGCAGGAATTGAAAAGCTGCTAACAAGTGCCAAACAGGAAAAGTGTGACGTAATCTTTGTTACCAATGAAGTCGGGTTAGGCATTGTGCCCGACAATCCGCTGGCCCGCGAATATCGTGATGTGGCAGGCCTTGTTAATCAAAAGGTGGCGGCAGTTGCTGATGAAGTATATTTGGTGGTAAGCGGTTTGGCTGTTGAGCTAAAGAAAATCGCCGTTAGTCTGGAGGAGGGTAAGTGTAATGGCTAAAGCAATTATGTTGCAAGGGACAAGTTCTCATGTCGGTAAAAGTATTTTGACTACGGCACTGTGCCGGATTTTTAAACAGGATGGCCAGAAAGTAACGCCGTTTAAGGCGCAGAATATGGCACTTAACTCCTATGTTACCAAAACCGGCGGAGAAATGGGCCGGGCGCAGGTGGCGCAGGCTGAAGCGGCCGGATTAGAGCCTGCTGTGGAAATGAACCCGGTATTATTGAAACCTACCGGTAATTCTTGCTCGCAGGTTATTGTCATGGGTAAGCCTGTGGGCAATATGTCAGCTCAGGAATATCATGCCGGTTATAGTTTAAAAGCCCTGGGCGTGGTAACCGAATGTATCCAAAAACTGCATAAAGATTTTGACACTATTGTCATTGAAGGAGCCGGCAGTCCGGCTGAGGTTAACCTGAAAGATACCGATATTGTGAATATGCGTACTGCCAAACTGGCCAACGCACCGGTGCTCTTAATTGCCGATATTGACCGGGGCGGTGCTTTGGCTTCGGTTGTCGGTACATTAGAGTTATTAGACCCGGATGAACGTGACCTGGTTAAAGGCATTATTATAAATAAATTCAGGGGCGATATTACCCTGCTTAAACCTGCGTTGGATTTTCTGGAAGTTAAGACCGGCAAGCCTGTTGTTGGCGTTGTGCCGCATCTTGACCGTTTGGGAATTGATGATGAGGACTCTGTGTCGCTTGAGGATAAAGGGCAGTCGGCTGAAGAGTGTGAACTGGATATTGCCGTTTTGCGTCTGCCTAAGATATCGAATTTTACCGATTTTGACGCGCTGGCCAATGAAAGCGATGCCAAGGTTAGATATGTGCGCCAGGGAGAAGCTATCGGCAAGCCTGATTTGATTATTCTGCCAGGCAGCAAAAACACAACCGAGGATTTATTATATCTTCGCAATAACGGTTATGAGCGGGAAATTGTCAAGCTGGTAAAGAGCGGAACACCGGTGGTTGGCATTTGCGGCGGCTACCAAATGCTGGGGCGCGAAGTACAGGACCCTGAGCATACCGAGTCCGACCTCGACCAGGTTATCGGGCTAGGGCTTATTGACAGTATCACTATCTTTGAAGCTAATAAAGTAACTCATCAGGTCATTGCAGCCGCTGGCGGTCATAAGTTTTTGGGAATCAACTTTAGTGGCAACAATCTGCAAGGCTACGAAATTCATATGGGACGAACCAAGTTTTTATCAGAGGTGGAACCTGCGTTTACCATTGAAACCCGTTCCGGTGAACAGGTCAAGCTAGCCGATGGTGCGGTTACGCCTGACGGGCTGGTTATGGGCACTTATATCCATGGCATCTTTGACAATGATGAATATCGCCGGGCTGTACTTGATGCATTGCGGGTACGCAAAGGCTTGGCACCTCTTGGGGTAATCCTGGATACCCAGGCTCGCAAAGATGCTGCATACAATCGGTTGGCCGATGTTGTCCGTCAAAGTATGGATATGGATTTGGTTTACCGGATTATGAACGAAAATAATGGTAGATAGCGATGATAGAATATGTAATAATAGGAGCAGTTATTCTTGATCGTCTAATTGGCGATCCACGGACATCGCTGCATCCGGTGGTTCTTATCGGGAATTTTATTGCCTGGCTGGAGCGTCGGCTTTTGCGGACAGAACACTCACAGACCCACAAAAATCTGGCAGGTACCATTCTGGTAGTTGTTGTATTAACAGTAGTATATACTTTGGTATGGCTGATTATGGCTGGTTTACATTCTCTGCATCCTTGGGCAGCGTATATTGGCGGTGCAATGTTGCTGTCGTTTACTATATCAACCAGAAGTCTGGCAGAAGCCGGGCGGGAGATTGCGGGATTTCTTAATTGCGGCAATATGGAACAAGCGCGCCATAAGGTCGGCTGGATTGTCGGACGCGATACTGCCAATCTGGATACTGCCGAAGTAACACGGGCTACTGTGGAAACCGTGGCGGAAAATATCGTTGATGGTATTATCTCACCACTGTTTTATGCGGCAATTGGCGGAGTCCCACTGGCCTTTTTATACCGTGCAGTTAATACTATGGATTCCATGGTGGGCTACAAAAATAAAAAGTATCAGGATTTTGGTATGGTTGCCGCTAGGGTGGATGATGTTTTTAATTATATTCCGGCTAGAATTACCGGATTGTTGATAATCTTGGCAGCAGCACTCCTTAAGCACAATGCCAGCGGTGCATTTCAGGCCATCAGGCGTGATGCGGTGAAACATCCCAGCCCCAACAGCGGATTTTCGGAAGCCGGTGTGGCAGGCGCTTTAGGCATCAGATTGGGCGGGCTTAATTATTATGGTGGAGTGCCTTCGCAGCGGGCGTATATGGGAGACGAAAAGTGCCAGCTTACGCCAATTCATATTGATCAGACCATTCAGGTTATGTATGTCGTGACAGTGCTATTTGTGGCAGCGATTGTAGTTTGTAAATGGCTGCTTATGCAGGCGACAGCTCTTTAAGGTGGAGGAATAAAGTTGAATGACTTTTTTACCGGGTTGCAGTTTCTTACCCGCATTCGTTTAGTAAAACAAACAGATTGGTCACCAGAAAGTTTTGGACGCAGTGTCAAATATTTTACAAGTATCGGTGCCATTATCGGTTTGATTTTGGCGGGTCTGTATTATATTCTTAGTCAATTTTTACCGTACCATGTCTTGGCTGCTGTTCTTATTGTTGCCGAAATCATTCTTACCGGCGGTTTGCACTGTGACGGGTTTATGGATACGGCTGACGGTGTATTTTCCGGGCGTTCCCGGGAACGCATGCTGGAAATCATGAAAGACAGCCGGGTTGGTGCCAATGGTGTGGTGGCTTTTGGTTTATTGATACTGCTAAAGTATTCGCTTATTATCGATATGCCACCGACCATGTTGTTGCCGGCGCTTGTTGTTATGCCGGTGGCAGGGCGAACGGCAATGGTTATCAGTATTACATCTTTCGCCTATGCACGTCCTGACGGCATGGGAAAGGCCTTTGCAGAGTATGCTAACCGCACTACCTTATGTATTGCTGCTATTGTTTCGACGGCTGTGGTTATTCCGTTTGGAATACAGGCGGCAATTAGTGCCGGCGGGGCTGTTTTGGCTGGGATTGCTGCCGCGAGGTATCTCGCGAGTGTCCTTGGGGGCTTAACCGGGGATACCTATGGTGCTATTACGGAATTTACGGAATTAATAGCGCTGCTTATCTTTGTTCTTTACTATTAGATTCAACACGGAAAGGCAGACTTTCTAATGACAATAAAAGTAAAAGCACCTGGCTCATGTGGAGAATTGGTACAGGGCACAATAAATGGGGTTAATTTTTTAATCACCTGTCCGGTGGATTGGTATTCCGAGATTACTGTGACAAAGGATGCCGTACAGGCAAAGATTGATCCTAAGACTGCTGCCGCTGTGGCTAAGACATTTGAATATCTAAACATTTCCGGAAATATCGGGCTTGCGGTTACCTCTGATTTGCCTGTAGGCAAAGGCATGGCATCCAGCAGTGCTGACATCAGTGCGGCCTGCCAGGCGGCGGCTTTGGCCGTAGCTGGTAAGCAATTGTCGTGTGACGAGATTGCCGACATTGCGTTAGCCATCGAACCCACTGACGGCATATTCTATCCCGGAATCATTATGTTTGATCATATTGAGGGCAAAATCCGACGGCCATTAGGAACGCCGCCGCATATATATATTGCGGTATTTGATGTTGGCGGTCAGGTGGATACCTTGGCCTTTAACAACCGCGAAGATCTTGTCGTTTTGAATCAGGACAAAGAGTCACAGGTTGCAACAGCTGTTGCTTTGGTTACCCAAGGCTTGAAAACCGGTGACGCTCGCCTTATAGGGCAAGGTGCCACCTTAAGTGCGCTAGCTAATCAAACAATATTATATAAACCCTGTTTGGAACAGGTTCTCCAGATCAGCCAGGATTATAGAGCGGTAGGCATTTGCGCTGCTCATAGCGGCACTGTTCTGGGTGTAATGTTTAGTGCCGACAATATGGCTGGTCATGATGAGTGTATTGAAAAAATTGGCAGCCAGTGTTTAGAAATGATATATTTAAAGACGGTTCGGTTAATTACAGGCGGACTTATCATAACAGGAGATGATGACGGTGAACGCTGATAAGCAAATAGCCGGTTTTGTTCACGGCGGCAATGTGCACGCCTGGGCCAGAGAGGGTGGCGGTGAAGTAACTGCTGTTCTTGACTATAGTGCCAACATCAATCCACTGGGTTTGGCTGCTAGTGTACGTGAGGCTATCGCACAGTCGCTTGACCAGATAGTTCATTATCCAGATGTAGAAGCTGCTATGTTAAAAACGGCCATAAGCAGCTACTATCAGGTTGATACGGCACAAATTACGGCAGGCAATGGCGCGGTTGAACTTATCTATTTGTTGGCGCATATTCTGCGGCCTAAGCGTGTTCTTATCCCGGCACCGTCTTTTAGCGAGTACGAGCGGGCAGCTATTGCGGCAGGTGCGGCAATTGAATATGCCTATTTATCACCGGCAGACAATTTTGCTATTGATATAGAGTGGTTATGCGGTAAGCTGCCGGGAATTGATATGGTGTTTGTCGGTAATCCCAACAATCCTACCGGTACGCTATTGACTGTCAGTCAGCTGGAGCGTTTGCTGGCAGCTGCTAGGCAAGCCGGAGCAGTGGTAGTTGTTGATGAATCTTTTATGGATTTTATTATTGACGATCAGAAACATACTTGCCGGCCTTTGCTCAAACAATACGACAAGCTGGTAATTATCCATTCGCTTACAAAATTCTATGCTATTCCCGGTTTGAGATTGGGTTTTTCCTTAACCACACCTGAATTGGCAAGAAAACTGCATGCCGCTAAAGATCCCTGGAATGTTAATCTATTAGCGCAGGCAGCAGGAGTGGAGGCATTAGCCGATGCCGAATATCAGCATAAGAGCCGCGAAACTGTGTGGCAGGCAAAAGACAGTTTGTACGCAGGGCTTAAGGCGCTACCAGGGATAAAGCCGTTTGCACCGTCTGTTAACTATATCTTAATAGATATAAGCGCAAGCGGGCGTGACGCCGTACAAGTGCGCAAGCTGCTGGCACAGCAAAATATTTTAATCCGTGATTGCAGCAACTATCCGGGCTTATCTGCCAGTTATGTACGGGTAGCTGTTAAGCTTGAAGAACAAAACAAAATTCTGCTCCAACACTTAGAACAGGTCTTGAGGTGAAAAAATATGACCAGATTAATAATCATACGTCATGGGCAAACGCTCTGGAATTCAGAACGGAAATATCAGGGACATAGTGATATTGCTTTGAGTGATACTGGTCTTAAACAGGCGGAGGCCGTTGCCTCGCGTCTGGCAGCGGAAAAAATTGATGCTGTCTATGCCAGCGATTTATCTCGGGCCTTTAAAACGGCAGAGTGCATTGCGGCTAAACATGACCTAACAGTCAACCAGCTTGCAGCTTTAAGGGAAATCAAATTTGGCGAATGGGAAGGTCTTACCTATGATCAAATTACCGCCCAGTGGCCGGGTCTTTTAGGCAAGCTGTGGACAACGCCGGACGAACTGCAAATACCAGGCGGCGAAAGTTTCCACCAGCTCAAAGCGCGAGCATATACGGCCATTGAAAAAATAGTAACCGAACATCAAGACCAGACAGTAGCGGTAGTAGCCCATGGGGGAACTATCGGTACAATTTTGTGCGGCGTACTTGATATTCATTTGAATCATGTATGGAGCATCAGGCAGGATAACACCGCCGTTAATATTGTTGAATATTTTGAAGGCAGACCGACAATTACCTTACTAAACTGTGTTCGTCATTTGGCTGATTTGTAGTAAAAAATCGGCAGAGATAGTTAAATGTGAGATAGTCTGGGCTAACATGAATAGAATGTAAAGTCAAACGCAGTGTTGGCGTGCGCGTCCAAGCAGGAAAAGGTTTGAACAGGGTGGATTATATAAATCAGCTAAAACCTTAAGTTTTGACTGATTTTCAACCTTGAGGCCAGCGCAATTGCATGGTAAGATACATCATGTAAAAAGCAAACAATGCCTGAGGTGCTCGTTACACTCTTATATGTTCAACCGACTCATTTACTTGGGGAGTTTGATGTAATGCCAATGCCAGGCCTCCTTCGAGTGGAAGGCAAAATCATAACTATAAAACACCCACCTGCAGGATGCGGGTATGAACATACGAGAGCACGGTACCATGGGCGTACATAATGTTTCATAAAATACTCTTTCTTACCAGAAAGAGTATTTTTTATATATTGACCACATAAGGCATTTTCCAATTTTGCCAAAGGACAGCCAACTATGGTATAATAAAATAATTCTATTTAAGTGAGGGATATACTTTGAAAAAAGCGATTATTGAGATGGATAAAGGCACTATCACAATTGAATTGTTTGAAAAGGATGCACCGACTACAGTCGGCAATTTTGAAAAACTGATTAAAGAAGGCTTTTATGATGGATTACAGTTTCATAGAGTAATTAAGGGCTTTGTAGCCCAGGGCGGCTGCCCGCAGGGTAATGGCACCGGTGGCCCCGGTTACACAATTCCCTGTGAAACAAAAGGTAATCCCAACAAACATGAAAAGGGTTCGCTGTCCATGGCACATCGTGGTCCTAATACCGGCGGCAGCCAATTCTTTATCGTCTATGAGCCGCAGCCACATTTAGATGGCGTACATACCGTATTTGGCAAGGTTATTGATGGTATGGATGTTGTTGACCAAATCAGCCAAGGCGACATAATGAATAAAGTTACTGTTTGTGAGGAATGATTTTACCGATGAGGCCGTAAAATGGCATAGGAGGGCAGCATATGAGTGAAGTTGAAACTATGCTACAAATGAAAAACTGGGCTGTTATAGGTGCTACCAACAACACAGAAAAATTTGGTTATAAGATATTTAAGGCAATCCTGGCGGCTGGATATAATGTATATCCGGTAAATCCGGGAGTAACCGAGATCCTCGGTCATAAATGCTATGCGGCCCTTAAAGACTTGCCGGTCAAGCCAGATGTTGTCAATGTTGTGGTGCCGCCGCGGGTCGGTGAGCAAATCATGAAAGAGTGTTCTGAGCTTGAAATAAAAAATGTATGGCTTCAGCCAGGAGCTAATACTGCCAGCGTAGTAGAGATAGCCAAAAAATCCGGTCTTAATGTGGTTGACCAGGAATGTATATTGGTGGAACTGCGCAACCACAAGTAGATAATGTACCTCATCATAAAAGGGGGACTGTCTGATGGCAAATGTAGTCAATGCTAACGACAACAATTTCCAAGAGGAAGTGCTTGATGCCGCCAAACCGGTGATTGTAGATTTTTGGGCGCCGTGGTGTGGTTACTGCACTAAGCTTGCTCCGATTTTGGAGGAAATGGCAGAGGAAATGAGCGACCAAATCATAGTTGCAAAAGTCAATGTTGATGAAAATCGTTCATTAAGTCAAAAGTATGGTGTTATGAGTTTGCCTACTATGCTTGTTTTTAAAAATGGTGATCAGGTAGAGCGGCTGACAGGTTATCTTCCCAAAGCCAACATTATCTCAAAATTGGAAAACATAATATAAAGAAAGCTATACTTTCTGTTAAGGTAAAATAATTCCCGGCCATAAGGCTGGGAATTATTTTTTTGCCGGTTATGAATATCCACGCCGTGCATGGAATAAAAAATACCAGTAGGACTCTGAGCACAAGGGGAGATAAAGTAGTGCGGGACAAGGCAACAAAAGTCGTTTTGGTAGGCTGCCCAAATGTTGGCAAAAGTGCAATCTTTAATTATCTTACTGGCAATTATGTTGCTGTATCTAATTATCCGGGTACTACCGTTGATGTTTCTACCGGTTATTTCAAACAAGGCAGACAGTCTTATGTAGTTATTGATACTCCTGGCATGTATTCATTGATACCGTTGACTGAAGAAGAAAGAGTAACCCGGCTATTATTAAGTCAACAGCGTCCGGATATTGTGGTTCATGTTGTTGATGCCAAGAATATAAGACGGATGCTTGCACTGACAATTCAGCTTATTGATGCGGGGTTACCGGTTATTCTAATCTTGAATATCATGGACGAAGCGCAGAATATGGGGATGATCATTAATGCACAATTGCTTGCGGAAATGTTGGGGGTTCCGGTTGTTGCCACTTCGGTAGTTAATAAGGTTGGGCTAAAAGCTTTAAAAAATGGCATTAGTCAATATACGCCGGTAGCCCCAAGAAAAATTTCCTTAAGTGAGGAAGCCGAGCAGGCGATAACTAAAATAAGCGCTTTGTTAAACCACTCGTACAGTTTTAGTAAAAGGATTACCGCCGTACTGCTTTTGCAGGGCGACACTATAGTAGGTGATATTGCCCAAACAGAAGAGACCTGGCCGGAGATAGCGGCCATTATTGATGCTATCGCGATGAAACATAACAATAACTTGGACGCTCTGGTGGCAATAGAGCAACAGGTCATTGTCGATACAATAGTCGCTAAGGTTGTCAGATATGTCAGCTCTGCTCAGCAGCCGCTGCGCAGTGTGGCAGCCTGGCTGGGGACAATCACCCGTGAGTCCATTACCGGGATTCCGATCGCTTGTCTTGTGCTATATTTTGGGTTATACCAATTTGTTGGGAAATTCGGTGCCGGGTATCTTGTTGATTATATTAATAATGGAATATTTACCCCGATTATCAATCCAATTGTGGAAAATGGCGTTGCTGCCTATATTCCCTGGGAGTGGCTGAGGACGCTTTTAGTGGGTGAATACGGTATTTTTACTATGGGCTTCCGGTATGCTATCGCCATTATCTTACCTATTGTCGGAACCTTTTTCTTGGCGTTTGCATTGCTTGAAGATAGTGGGTACCTGCCGCGATTAGCCATGCTGGTAGATTCTGTTTTTCGCTACTTTGGGCTTAATGGCAGGGCTGTTATTCCGCTTACGCTGGGTCTGGGCTGCGGCACCATGGCGGTGATGGTAACCCGAACGCTGGAAAGCAGACGAGAAAGGCTATTAGCAACTTTTTTACTGACGCTAACAATTCCTTGTTCTGCGCAGCTCGGTGTAGTATTGGCATTGCTTTCTCATAATGTGACTTGCGTTATTATTTGGGGCTCATATATGTTATTGATTTTTGCCGGAGTTGGCTGGTTAAACGCCAAAATTTTTCCGGGAACCAGAAGCGTTTTTTATATGGAAATACCACCTCTGAGGATACCATTTACCGCTAATGTCATAAAAAAAGCGTATACTCGCATGACTTGGTACTTCATGGAGATACTGCCGGTGTTCATCATTACCAGTATTTTATTATGGGTTGGAGATTATAGCGGGCTGTTAAGCAGTTTAATATATCAGGTTGAGCCTGCTATGTCTTTATTGGGTTTGCCGGCAGAAGTCGCACAAACCTTTTTGCTTGGTTTTTTTCGGCGTGATTATGGGGCGGCAGGACTTTATGACCTTACCGTGGCTGGCAAGCTTAACGATGCGCAACTGCTTACAGCAGCCATCGCATTAACCTTATTTGTACCGTGTGTGGCGCAGTTTGCGGTTATGGTCAAAGAACGAGGGCTGGGGACATCACTGCTGATGGTGACCGCCATAATATTGCTCGCGTTTGGTTCGGCAGCCTTAGTCTATAATCTGCTTAAACTGGTAGTAATTTAAAAGCGGGGAGTTATAATGGAAAAACCGGTAACTCAACTTAAAGCAGGCGAAAAAGCCAGAATTATTGCGATACATGGGCAAAGTCCCGCCAATATCAGAAAGCTTATCGTTTTTGGACTGCTGCCGGGTAGAGAGATAGAGGTACTGCAGACGTGCCCTGTGTATGTACTCAAGATCGATAATACTACGCTGGCGCTTGATTATGAAGCAGCAACCGGTATTGGTGTGCTTGCAAAAGCAAAAAAATAAAACAGGGCTTATTGGCCCTGTTTTTGCAATTATGCTTTTAGTGATTCGTTTAAGGCATCAATCAGTGCCGTTATATCAATACCATGGGCAGCAGCGCCTTGCTCGATATTTTCGAAGCGAGCGGCAGCGCAACCTAAGCAGCCCATGCCATAATTGCGAAATACTTGAACGGTTTGAGGATATTGCTGGACAACATCAACAATGCTCATGTCTTTAGTGATGGTCATTTTGACAGCCTCCTTTCATTAAACGGAACAAATTGGTAATATAATAATTTATTATAGCATACTTGACTAATATTTGTCATGACTTTATTATGAAATTAGAGAACTTCAATATTGCGATAATGTTGTTAGTGTTAACTTAATTTATGCTTTTTATTCGAAATAGATTAGTTAGGAGCATACATGGAAAAAATCGCTTTTTGTATAGGAACCATTAATTTTAATTGGTTTGGGCTGATTCTAGCCACTGCTATCATGATAGCAGTGGCTATTAGCTGGTATTTTGTCCGGTTGCACAAAGAAAATCCGGATAATTTGTTGGACCTGACACTGGTTGGTATACCGATAGGTCTACTGTTTGCCAGGGGATATTATGTTGTTGTTAATTGGCCGATGTATGCTGCCCATCCGAACGAAATTTGGCAAATACAACATGGTGGCTTGTCTATTCATGGTGCCGCCATTGGGCTGCTTCTTACTATTTGGGGGTATTGCAAGGTAAAGAAACTTTCGTTTTGGCGCTGGGCTGATATTGTTGCTCCAGGTTTTGTCTTTGGCCAGGCACTTGGTCAATGGGGAAACTTTATTAATCAGGATGCCTTTGGTTATCCGACTGATGCGGCCTGGGGTATTTATATTGATTATATATACCGGCCAATAGGGTATGAACAATTTGATTTTTTTCATCCGGTTTTTTTGTATGAGTGCTTGTGGGACTTATTTGTATTTAGTATACTAATTATTGTGAGCTGGCGGATAAGCAAAAATCCAGGAAAAACAGCAACAGGTAATTTGTTTTTGCTGTATATCTTTTTGTATTCAGCCGGACGCTTCGTTATGGAAGGATTACGATTGGACAGCGAAATGTTAGGGCAATGGCGATTGGCGCAACTGGTTAGTCTTGGTGCAATATTTGTAACAGGAATACTGATGGTTTGGCGTAATTACAAATTGCGAAACAGGGTGTAGTTTAATTTCGTGGGGAGGAGAAACGGTGATTCCTATTAGTCGCAGGCAAGGATGTTTTTTGCTGCTTGGCATTGTTTTTTTATTAATAGTCTCATCCTCGGTAGTGAGTACAACTGCTGTGGTGGCAGGACGCAATACCAACCGTGCTGCCATAACCTCACTTGAGGATATTCCGGTTTTAAACTACCATAAAATAGATAATTATTATCATGCGTTATCAATACCGCCTGAAGAATTCGAAGAACAAATGGCATATTTGGCTGAGAACGGTTTTACGACAATAACACCTGATCAGCTTATGGCTTATCTTAATTATGATAAAGCCTTACCGGAGAAACCTATTTTAATTACTTTTGACGACGGTTATTCGGATAACTATACCAACGCGTATCCGATTATGAAAAAGTATGGCTTTACGGCTACCATCTTTTTAGTAACCAGTAAGATAGGACAGGAAGAGAATTTCATGACTTGGGACCAAGTACGGACCATGCAAAAAGACGGTTTCGTTTTTGGGTCGCATACTGTCACTCATGCCGCACTGACCAAAGTTTCTCATGAACAAGCTATGGCGGAACTGATTAACTCGCGAAAAGAGCTGGAACAGCAATTAGGAGTAAAGTCGCGTTTCTTTGCTTATCCTACCGGAGCATATAATATCCAGAGTGAAGAAATGGTTAAGCAGGCCGGCTACAGAGCAGCCTTTACTATCCGCTACGGCCAGGCGGGCGTAGAAAGCAATCCGTATGCGCTTGAACGCATTCCAATATTTAGAGGGCAGCATACCTTCAGAAGCTTTTTCGTTAGACTTAATGCGGCGCCGGTACTGGAACGGTTTGGTTTGATTCGAAATTAATTAATCCCAATATAGGACTTAAGTCCAATTTTTAGTTTTTTTAAAATCCTGCGATTTTTAGGCAGGATTTTTTTTGTTTATCAAGAATAGACTAAAAAGTGGTACAAAGTGGTGTAAAGTGGTTAAAGTTTTCAAAATGGTGGTGAGACAGCCGTGTTTATGGGTGAATATTCGCATACCATCGATAATAAAGGACGGCTGATTTTTCCAGCAAAGTTTCGAGATGAGCTGGGGGAAGTATTCATTGCCACCAAAGGATTAGATAATTGCTTGTTTGTATATACTCGCAGTGAGTGGGCCATCCTAGAAGAAAAATTAAAAAAGCTTCCGTTAGCTAAACCGGAAGCTAGAGCTTTTGTGCGGTTTTTCTTTTCAGGAGCTGCCGAACTGGACTGTGATAAACAGGGAAGAGTATTACTGCCAACCAATTTGCGCGAACATGCGCGCTTAGATAAAGATGTTGTAGTAATCGGTGTGTCAACTCGAATTGAGGTTTGGGACAAGGTCGCCTGGGATGAATATAACCAAAAGGTAAGCCCTACGGTTGCTGAAATTGCTGAAAATCTCGCCGACTTGGGTATCTAATTATAACCGAAACGAGTGGTAAAGATGCAAGGTGTTGAATTTGAACATACCAGTGTACTACTGGGAGAAAGTATTGATGGAGTATTTTCTAATCCGCAAGGTATATATGTTGATTGTACGTTAGGTGGCGGTGGTCATTCTTCTGGCCTAGCCGAACGCCTGTCACCAGAGGGCTGGTTGATTGCTATTGATCAAGATCCGGCGGCGATTGAGGCTGGACGACAACGGTTGGCTAAGTTTTCCTGCCGGCAAAGTATTGTGCAAGATAACTTTAGTAATTTGAGAGCTATTCTTGATAGTTTAGGAACTGGTCAGGTAGATGGCGTGTTGTTTGATTTAGGCGTTTCCTCTCACCAACTGGATGTTGCGGAACGAGGATTTTCCTATATGCAGGATGCGCCGCTTGATATGCGGATGAATCCTGAAGCCGGTTTTTCGGCCTATGATGTAGTCAATACCTATGATGAAAAGCAACTGACAGAGATTATTGACAACTACGGCGAAGAACGTTGGGCCAAACGAATTGCCAAATTTATTGTTGAAGGTAGAAAGAACGCCGACATTAAAACAACTGGCCAATTAGTAGATCTTATTAAAAAAGCCATTCCGGCCGCTGCGCGCAGGGAAGGGCCGCATCCGGCCAAACGAACCTTTCAGGCTATTCGCATTGAAGTCAATAATGAACTGGGAATATTAAAAGACACCTTCATTGCTGCAGTGGAAAAGTTAAAACCTGGAGGAAGAATTGGCATCATAACCTTTCATTCTCTGGAAGACCGAATTGCAAAACAGACATTGCAGGAATTAGCTAAAAAATGTGTTTGCCCACCGCAATTGCCGGTGTGTATGTGTAATACCAAACCACAGGTAAAGGTTCTAAAAAAACCTACAGCACCTTCGGAAGATGAGCTTGAGCACAATCCCAGGGCTCGCAGCGCCAAGCTGCGACTGGCTGAAAAGTTATCTGATGACAATTGTTCTAAATAGTAGGGAGGAACAATAAAAATGTTAGTACAGAAAAAACAGGAATATCATGTTTATGAACAAGAAGCCATTTTGCCACAGCCTAAGATTGTGCGAAAAGCTGATAAACGACTGCGTGTTAAATGCCTGTTGATGGTAATCCTGGTTGCTGTCATGGCGGCAGTCACGACCTTGCAAAGCGCGGCTATTATTCAGGCTGGCTATGACCTGGTAAAGGTTAAAAGCCAAGTAGCAAAAATTGAGAAAGAAAACGAATTATTGCGTTTAGATATTTCAAAACTGAAATCGCCACAACGCATTGAAGAGTATGCTACCAAAAACCTGGGGATGGTTGTGCCCAAAAATGCTTACTACGCCACAGTAACTGTGCCTGAAACCAATCAGTCGCAGAATATGACCAGTACCAATAAGCAAGGGATTACTGACAAATTATTGGGCGCAATCAAAGTGAGCACGGCGGAGGCGAGTAAAGGGCAATAATTTGAATAATGGGGGAGATAAATAAGTGGCAACTGTTTCGCATGTTACCATTAGAAAGAGGATGGCAGTCCTGTTTCTTGTAATATCGGTAATTATGATGGGGTTGATTGGTCGCTTACTCTATCTCCAATTTTATAAAAGCGCCTGGTTGGCAGAAAATGCCGTTGATCAGCGCATACGCGAAATTCCAGTTGAAGCTAAACGAGGCATTATTTATGATCGAAATGGCCGGGAACTTGCAGTTAGTGTTAGTACCGAATCTGTTTATGTAATACCTGCCGAAATACGTAACCTTGAAGAAACAGCAGCCAAACTGGCTGCTATTTTGGCGTTAGATGAAGACAATCTTAAAAACAAATTAAAAAGACGTCAGGCCTTTACCTGGATAAAACGTAAAATTGAACCGGAAGTTAGCCGCCAAGTGCAGCTATTAAATCTTCCGGGCATTGGTGTTACTCAGGAAAACCGGCGGTATTATCCGCATGATAATTTAGCGGCTCATGTTCTTGGATTTAACGGTATTGACAGTCAAGGGCTTGATGGCGTTGAAATGACGTTTGATAGTTACTTAAAAGGCCGTTCAGGCAGTATTGTCATTGAGTATGATGCCAGAGGCAGGGAAATACCCAATGCTTCTCACCGTTTTTCGCCACCGGTTGCAGGTCATAATATTTACCTAACCATCGATCTGGTTATTCAACAAATTGCTGAACGGGAACTAGAGCGTGTAATGCAAGAGACGCAGGCTAAAGCTGCTACTATTATTGCTATTGATCCACGTGACGGCGGTATTCTGGCATTGGCTAACCGGCCGGATTACAATCCGAATAATTTTGGTAATTATTCTCCTCAATTATGGCGAAATATTGCCATCTCAAATGCGTATGAGCCTGGTTCGACTTTTAAGATTATTACCACCTCAGCCGTAATGTCTGAGCATATTGTTAAACTTGAGGAAAAGTTCTTTGATCCCGGTGAAGTTGAGGTGCAAGGCCGAAATATTCACTGCTGGAAACATGGCGGGCATGGCAGTCAGACCTTTGTCGAAGTGGTTCAAAACTCTTGTAATGTCGGGTTTGTTAATGTAGGATTACGGTTAGGGCGTGAGCACTTTTATCGCTATATTGACGCTTTTGGTTTTGGGCAGCATACAAATATTGATTTGCCGGGTGAAGCAAAAGGCATAATGATTGATCGTGCCAAAACTACACCCATTAATATTGCCACCATGTCGATTGGCCAAAGTATTGCGGTTACGCCTATTCAATTAGTAACTGCAGCCGCAGCAGTGGCTAATGATGGGAAATTGCTGCGACCGCAGATCGTTAGGGAAGTAAGGGATCAATCAGGACAATTAATCAGAGCGTTCCAGTCTGATGTGGTTAGGCAAGTACTGGATACTTCAATTACCAGGCAGGTCAAAGAGATACTGGAGTCAGTAGTGGCGAAGGGTACAGGCAGAAATGCCTATATCGAAGGATTTAAAATTGCCGGCAAGACAGGTACAGCGCAAAAAGTTGGTGCCGGCGGTTATTTGCCGGATAAATACGTGGCATCTTTTGTCGGTTTTGCACCTGCGGATAACCCGCAGGTGGCAATGTTAATTGTAATTGATGAGCCTGTTGGTTTATACTATGGAGGACAGATTGCCGCGCCAGTATTTGGTGCTGTAATGAAAGATGTGCTCCAGTATCTTAAGGTAAATCCTCAGCTGACGCCAGAAACACAAACCAGTAATGAACAATCCCATGTACTGGTACCCAGTATTATAAACTTACGTGTTCCGGAAGCAGTGAAAGAACTGGAGAAGGTCGGTTTGTCGCCGCGGATTGAAGAAGACGGAGACCGGATTGTCGATCAGATTCCCAAACCGGGAAGCCGTATGCCAAAAGGCGGCGGTGTGCTGCTATATACTATGACACCAAGGTATTTCTCGGGTGAAGTGACTGTGCCGGATTTAACAGGGCGGACGCAGCGGGAAGCGGTAGATTTGCTGGCTGAACTGGGTCTGGCCATCAATCCGTCAGGTACAGGGGGCCATGTTGTTAAACAAGATCCGCTGCCGGGAAGTAAGGTGCCTTCAGGCACAAATATTACAATCTATTTTGAGTAATGCGTTAAAATCGGTAATAATGGCAAAAATACTAATAAAATGTTATAATTAGGTAATTTTGTTCTTAATTTGGGCAGGAGGAATTCATATGGCCAAGAATTTAAAACAACTGACAGCGTTATTAACAAATCCGAAGATTTATGGACAACTGGATAAAACCATCGAAGCAGTGGCACATGATTCCCGCAAAGTGGTTCCAGGCACATTGTTCTTTTGTGTGAGTGGTGTTCATGTTGACGGACATGATTATATAGCAGATGCTGCTAAACGCGGTGCTATTGCCGTTGTTGTAGAAAAAGATGTGCCAGACACAGGTGATAATATTACGGTAATCAAGGTGGCAGATACCCGGGCGGCAATGCAACTTATGGTACCGTATTTCTATGATTATCCCGGCCATAAGCTGCGCATGATTGGCGTAACTGGTACAAATGGCAAAACTACGACTACATACTTGATCCGCGATATTCTGCGCAAGGCCGGCTATAAAACCGGTTTGATTGGGACTATTCAAACACTGATTGACGACAAGGCATTACCGATAAAGAATACAACCCCTGATGTTATTGAACTCCAAAGTACACTGGCAGAAATGGTTAATAGCGGTATGAACTATGTGATCATGGAAGTTTCTTCCCATGCCTTGGCACTAAACCGGGTAGCCGGCTGTGAGTTTGATACAGGCGTTTTTACCAATATGACCCAGGATCATCTGGATTTTCATCAGACGTTTGAGAACTATATTGATGCTAAAGCCGCATTGTTTCGCAGCCTGACCAATCCCAATAATACCAAAACAGGCAAAACAGCAGTGATCAACCTTGATGATAATGCCGGCGCCATTATGGCGAAAAATACGGCTTGCCCGGTAATTAGTTATTCAGCGCAAGGCAAAGGTGTTTTATCAGCAAGCGATGTAAATGTTAAAGAAAACGGATCAAGTTTCCAAATAACCGGCCCATTCGGAACTATAGATCTCTCGCTCACTATTACCGGCATGTTCAATGTGTATAATGTTTTGGCGGCAATAGGGGTTGCTTTGTCAGAAGGCGTTGCCCCTGACGTTATTAAAGAGGCCTTAGAGAGCTTTACTAGCGTACCCGGACGATTTGAACTGGTGCAAGCCGGCCAGCCGTTTACGGTAATTGTGGATTATGCTCATACACCTGATGGTTTGGAGAATGTACTGAAAACTGCCAAGCAGTTTGCCCAGGGAAAAATCATTGTAGTGTTTGGCTGCGGTGGTGACCGGGACCGCACAAAACGTCCGATTATGGGTAGAATTGCAGTGCAATATGGTGACCTGGTGCTGGCAACATCAGACAATCCGCGGAGCGAAGATCCGCAAAAAATTTTGGTTGATGTAGAAGTTGGTATTAAGGAAGCGCTTAACGGCGAAACAAAAGGGAAACAGTATGAAGTAATTGCTGACCGCCGTCAGGCTATCAGCCGGGCAATCAGCTTGGCTAAACCGCAGGATGTGATACTTATTGCCGGTAAAGGGCATGAAACTTATCAGATTTTGCATGACAGAACAATTGATTTTGATGACCGGCAAGTGGCACGTGAAGTCATCAAGGAGATGAATAAGAATGGCTGATTTTACGTTGACAGAAGTGCTTAAGGCTACCGGTGGTCAATTAACTAATGCCGGCAGCAGCAAAATGTTCCAGGGGGTTTCAACCGATACCAGGAGCATTGAGGCCGGCAACTTGTTTGTAGCTTTGGTGGGTGAACGTTTTGACGGCAATGAATTTGCGGCTCAGGCAGCAGCCCAAGGCGCAACCTGTTTGCTTGTCAGTAAACAGGTTAATGTACCTGACAATATTACGGTAGTACAAGTAACTAACACGTTAACAGCACTACAGGCGCTGGCCAGATTTCACCGTGAACGGTATTCCATTCCGGTTATTGCTGTGACTGGGTCAAATGGCAAAACGACAACTAAGGATATGCTGGCTGCCGTATTATCCAGCAGATTCAAGGTGCTTAAAACCGAAGCCAATTTTAATAATGAGATAGGTTTGCCGTTAACCTTGCTTAAGCTGGAAGCATCCCACGAAGTGGCGGTTGTTGAAATGGGGATGCGGGCCAGCGGCGAAATACGGGAGCTCACCCAAATCGCACTGCCAACTGTTGGCGTAGTGACAAACGTGGGCGAAACGCATGTGGAAATTCTCGGCTCCATTGAAAATATTGCATCTGCCAAAGCTGAACTTGTGGAAGCAATTGGTCAAGATGATTTGGTGATCCTCAATGCAGATAATCCACATGTACAGAATATGCAGCATAAAGCGCAAGGACGGGTTGTTTTTTACGGCTTGGGCTCAAGCGCATTTGTCCGGGCAGAGAACATTACTTTCGGCGATAATGGGGATTTAGTTACAACCTTTGATTGCTGTAGTGCACGGGGAAGCTTTCCGGTCGTATTACAGGCTGTTGGCATACATAATGTTTATAATGCGCTTGCAGCTATTGCAACAGGCTGGGAATTAGGATTAACGCCAGGTGAAATACAAAAGGGTATTAGCAGTTTTACTCCCGGGGCTATGCGGTTTGAAATTAAGAAGTTTGGTGAGTTCACTGTCATAAATGATGTTTACAATGCAAGTCCGTTGTCAATGGAGGCGGCGCTTACCACCTTATCCAGCATAAGTAAGGGACGGAAAATTGCCGTGCTCGGAGATATGTTAGAATTGGGCGATACTGCGCTTGAGGCTCACCGGAAAGTGGGCAGGCAGGCTGCTGAGCAAGGGGTAGACAGTATTATAACTGTTGGAGAACTGGCAGTACATATTGCCGAAGCTGCCTGTGAACTTGGTGTAACGGCGCAGTCTTTTAAGGATCACAACGCGGCAATTGACGTGCTGCGCAATTTGATGAAACCGGGAGATTATATTCTACTAAAGGGTTCCCGTGGCATGAAGATGGAAACTATGCTCAAAGCATTTGAAGACATATCGGTAGGATAATGAATTTAGCTATTCCGCACTAAAGAAGTTTGCAGGGGCAGACAAGAATTGTAGGCAGCTACAAAAAGCTTTACACGTTGCAATTATTTAGGAGGTTACCATGCAAGAATTGTTGTACGCAGCGATTATGGCATTTGTTATTGCTATAGCCGCTGGGCCGCTCTTTATTCCACTTTTAAGGCGGCTGAAATTTGGTCAGAGCATCAGAGCAGAAGGGCCAGAGAGCCATTATGCCAAGGCCGGTACGCCGACTATGGGCGGAGTGCTGATTTTGCTGGCATTAGTTATTCCGGCAGTAGTATTTGCAGGCAATAATCCTGAAGTATTATTGGCGCTGTTTGTTACCTTAGGTCACGGCTTAATTGGTTTTCTGGATGATTTTATCAAAGTGGTATTAAAACGGTCATTAGGCTTAAAAGCACGCCAGAAGCTGCTGGGACAGATTATTATGGCAGTGGCCTTGTCGTATATTGCCAGCGTCTACTTTGGACGTGGTACAGATTTATGGATACCTGTTCTGGGGGCAAGTGTTGATTTTGGAATCTTATATTATGTATTAATATTTCTTGTCCTTGTTGGTACGACCAATGCGGTTAACCTAACTGACGGACTTGATGGCTTGGCTGCAGGTACAACTACTGTGGCGGCACTGGCCTACACTGTAATTGCTTTGTACTTTGGCAAACCGTACTTGGCAGTTTTTTGTGTTGCATTAGCCGGCGCCTGTCTTGGTTTTTTGCGATACAATGCTCATCCAGCTAAAGTGTTTATGGGTGATACCGGTTCACTTGCGTTGGGGGGAGCGCTGGCAGCAGTAGCAGTATTGACTAAAACCGAATTTCTGCTGGTTATTGTTGGCGGTGTATTTGTCCTTGAAGCTCTGTCTGTCATTATTCAAGTAATCTCATTTAAGTCAACAGGAAAACGGGTATTTAAAATGAGTCCGATTCACCATCATTTTGAATTATCTGGTTGGTCGGAGACCAAAGTGGTAATGGTATTCTGGCTGACAGGTGCATTGTTTGCTGCTATTGCATTAAGTATTTTAGCAGTTAGCCGGGCAGGAGGTTTATCATGAGTAAACAAACAGAATTTGCTAATAAAAAAGCCTTGGTATTAGGTGCCGGTATTAGCGGGCTTTCTGTAGCTAAGATTTTAAAACAGCTGGGTGCTGACGTCATTGTAAGTGATTCCAAACCCATTGAAAAATTTGATCATGATTTTTCTGAATTAAAAGCAGCTAGTATTGGATTGGCGTTAGGAAATCAGAATGAGCAGCTGCTTGATGGCATAGACTATCTTGTGGTGTCACCCGGCATTTCAATTTATATTCCGTTGGTTGCTGCCGCGCAAAGCAGGGGAATCTGTGTTATGAGTGAGGTTGAAGTTGCCTATCGTATTAGTGCGGCACCAATGGTGGCCATTACCGGTACTAATGGCAAAACAACAACAACAACGCTGGTTGGTGAAATGCTGAAAACCACTGGCCGCCAGGTTGGGGTAGGGGGCAATATTGGCGCGTCGCTGTCCGAACAGGCGCTCGAGATTAAAGCTGATGGCTTTATTGTTGCCGAGATATCAAGTTTTCAACTGGAAGGCGCCAGCCGGTTTCATCCCCGCATTGCTGCCATACTTAATTTGACTCCTGACCATTTAGACCGGCATCGCAGTATGGAAATCTATCAACAAATGAAAGAAAGAATATTTATAACGCAGCAAGCAAATGACTATATAATCCTTAACTATGATGATGAAGCTGTACGGGAAATGGCCAATAGGGCACCGGGCAAGGTAGTGTATTTCAGCCGGAAACAGCGTCTCGACTCAGGGTTTTATGCGGAAAGTGGCAAGATTAAAGCAGCTGTAGATGGCAAAAACATTGAGATTTGTGCTATCGACGCCATTAAGATAAAAGGCGGACATAATGTAGAAAATGCATTGGCAGCCTGTGCAATATGCTATTTTGCCGGTGCGCAGATTGAAGCAATGGCAGAAGTACTAAAGAACTTTCCTGGTGTGGAGCATCGTATTGAACCAGTTGCTGAACGTAAGGGCGTAGCTTATTATAATGATTCTAAAGCAACCAACCCCGAATCTTCGATCAAGGCCTTAGAAGCGTTTGACGGCCATATTATTTTAATTGCCGGTGGTCGGGATAAGAATACAGACTTAACAGAATTTATGACAATAGCCAAAGAGCGAGTCGAACATATGATTTTGTTAGGTGAGGCACAGCAACGTTTTGCCGAAGCCGCAGCTCGGCAGGGGATAAAAAATATCCACCAGGTAGCTTCGTTTGAAGAAGCAGTAAAGTTAGCCTATTCATTGGCGCAACCGCCGCAGGTGGTATTATTGTCACCGGCCTGTGCCAGTTATGATATGTTTGATAATTATGAACAGCGGGGAAGGGTCTTTAAAGATTTGGTGCGCCGACTAATTTAAGGAGGGAGCCGGATGGGAGTCAGGCCTAAGTCGCCCGATTATGTCATTTTCTTTTCCATCATTGGTTTGATGGGGTTTGGAATAGTGATGGTTTATAGTTCTAGTGCGGTTTCTGCATATGTAAACTATAATGACAGCTACTATTTTTTAAAGCGCCAGATGATATGGGCTACATTAGGGATACTGACAATGCTGCTTACCATGAATATTGATTATCATGCCTGGCGTAAATTAGCCAAACCGGTAATGATAATCACCTTAATTTTATTGGTTTTAGTTCTTGTTCCCGGTTTGGGAAAAGTAGTTAACGGCGCAAGGCGCTGGCTGGGGTTTGGCTCGCTTTATCTGCAACCGTCAGAAATAGCGAAATTAAGTATGGTGTTATTTACTGTTCATAGTCTGGCAAAATCACAAGATAAAATTGGACACTTTGTTAAAGGGGTAGTTCCCCAACTGGCAATGCTGTTAGTTGTTTTTGGTTTGATTTTAAAAGAGCCTGATTTAGGAACAGGGCTTGTTATTTCCGGCACAGTCTTTATTTTACTGTTTGCGTCAGGCGTGAAATTGTCCCACTTAGGTTCCTTGGGGGCAGCCGGTGTTATCGGTATAATTGCGGCAATCATTGCCGAGCCTTACCGCCTGAAACGCTTGTTGGCATTTAGCGATCCCTGGGCTGATCCGCTCAATAGTGGGTATCATATCATTCAATCCCTATATGCGATCGGGTCAGGCGGCTTGTTTGGTGTTGGGCTGGGACGAAGCCGTGAAAAATTCCTGTATTTGCCGGAACCTCATACTGATTTTATTTTTGCTATTTTAGGTGAGGAACTTGGCTTTATCGGAACAGCCACAGTCATAATATTATTTTTTTTATTTGCCTGGAGAGGTTTTAAAATTGCCATATCAGCGCCAGATGTATATGGCAGCCTGTTGGCAGGTGGAATAGCCAGTATGATTGTATTGCAGGCACTTATGAACATTGCAGTAGTTACTGCTTCGATGCCGGTAACAGGAATTCCGTTGCCTTTTATTAGTTTCGGCGGTTCTTCCCTGATTTTCACGCTGGCAGCGGTAGGTATACTTCTTAATGTTTCTCGGTATGTCAGCTTGAAATGAATGTAGGAGGCAAAATATATGCGAATCATTATTTCTGGCGGGGGTACAGGTGGGCACATCTACCCCGCCATTACTCTCGCCAGAGAAGTAGCCAAGCTTACTGAGCATTGTGAGATACTTTTTGTCGGGACTAAACATGGTTTGGAAGCCGACATCATTCCTAAAGAAGGCTTTGCCTTTGCCACTATTGAGGTGAGCGGACTGGAACGAAAGCTGTCGTGGAAAAATGTTCGGACACTGCTTAGCACAATAGGCAGCGTGTGGAAATCTTCCCGTATTATAAAAGACTTTAAACCTGATGTTGTTATTGGTACAGGTGGATATGTATGCGGTCCTGTGCTGCTGGCCGCCAGTCTGCTGAAAGTCCCGACCATTATTCAGGAACAAAATGTTATTCCTGGTATCACCAATAAAATTTTATCGCGGTTTGTGGACAAAATTGCGTTGGGTTACCAGGAGGCTGCCGCTTATTTTCATAACTGTCGTCCTGAACAAATAGTGGTGACCGGCAACCCCATCAGGCCAGAGGTAATGTCAGCGACGCGAGAAGAGGGCTTGACAGAACTTGGTCTTAGTTCTGATAAACTAACCGTGCTGGCAGTTGGTGGCAGCAGGGGCGCGCGCAGTATGAATCAAGCTATGGTTGGTGTCGGTACTTATTTTAATGGAAATCCTCATATTCAAATATTGCATGTGACAGGACAAAGCGAGTATAATAGCATAGTTGGCAATTATAAACAATCAGGTATAGAGCCTTCCAACGCTGGCAATATTATCATCAAACCATATTTGTATAATATGCCGCTGGCGCTTGCTGCGGCAGATGTAGCTGTTTTTCGGGCTGGTGCAGTTGGACTGGCCGAGTTAACAGCACGCGGTATTCCGGCAATTCTCATACCCTATCCTTATGCTGCGGAAAACCATCAGGAGTTCAATGCCAAGGCATTGGAAAAGCATGGTGCCGCACTGGTGATTGCCGATAAAGAATTAACAGATGCTAAATTAATCGACGCTATAAAAATGCTGTTAGATAATTCAGCGGTACTTGTAAATATGGCTAAAAAAAGTAAAGAGTTAGGGCGTCCACAAGCTGCTCAGACAATTGCGCGTATGGCAATTGATCTGAAAAAAACGTTATCAAAGTAATAAGGTAACATTGGCTGCCAACAGTGCATACACTATGGTATGTCAAAAACGGCAGCGACTAGGCTGGGGAATAGCTCTTTCTGCAGGTATGGGCACTGGAGAACGCCGGTGCGCCTGAAAGGGGAGAAGTATTGGTGTTAGATAATATACAAAAAGTACATTTTATTGGCATTGGTGGCTCAGGTATGAACTCAATTGCCAAAGTTTTGCTGGAATTGGGGTATGAGATTTCAGGTTCAGATGCGCAAGTCTCAACAGTAACGGCAAAACTTGAAAAAGCTGGAGCAACAGTCTATACCGGTCACAGCTATGAAAATATTGGAAATGCGCAAGCCGTAGTTGTTTCTACCGCAATCCCCAAGACCAATCCTGAGCTGCAAGCCGCTATTGACAAAGGGATTCCTGTATATCACCGGGCTGATATGCTGGCGTTTTTAATGTCTAAACAAAAGGGAATAGCTGTAGCTGGTGCTCATGGTAAAACTACAACAACATCCATGGTTGCCCTGATGCTTGAAAAAGCAGGCACAGACCCGACCATCGTAATTGGCGGCGAACTGGAGTCAATCGGCGGCAGTGCAAAACTTGGCCAGGGTTCTTATTTGGTGGCAGAAGCTGATGAAAGCGACGGTTCTTTTTTAAAACTTTCACCGCAGATAGCTATTGTAACCAATATAGAAAATGACCATATGGATTACTACAAAACCATGGATAATATATTGCGTACTTTTAATGAGTTTTTGCATAAACTGGATCCGACTGATGGCTTTGCTGTTTTATGCTTTGACAATGCGTATGTAAGAGATATGGCTGCCAGTTTGGAAAGAGGCTATGTATCTTATGCGCTTGAGCATGAGGCCGATTATACCGCACGCAATATAAAATCCGATGGCCCGATTTCACTTTTTGATGTGTATCACCAGGGAAATCTGTTAGGTACGGCTAAAATTTCGGTTCCCGGTATGCATAATGTGGCAAATGCATTAGCGGCTATAGCTGTTGGTATTCATGTCGGTTTAAGCTTTGCCCAAATTGTCGAAGGCCTCGGCATGTTTCAGGGAGCTAAGCGACGATTCCAATCTAAGGGACGTGTTAACGGGGTATGGGTGGTGGATGATTATGCCCATCATCCCACAGAAATTAGTACTACCTTGCTGGGGGCGCGTCAAACAGAACCTAAACGGCTGATTTGTGTTTTTCAGCCACATCGCTATACCCGCACGAAGTTCTTGAAAAAAGAATTTGGTGCAGCATTTTCACAAGCAGATTTACTGATTCTTACTGATATTTACTCTGCTGGCGAACAGCCAATTCCTGGAGTAGACGGAGAAACCATTAAAAATGAAGTGGAAAGCCAAACTAAGCAGCGCGTTACTTATGTACCAGATAAAGATAAAATTGCGCGTTATTTGGTGGAAATCGTGCAACCAGGTGATTTAGTGATTACCATGGGTGCAGGAAATATTTATCAAATAGGCGAAGAATTGGTGGAAAAACTTACAGATACCAATACCATTAGTTAGAGACTAGACAAGAAAGAACAGAGGGTGATTGTACTTTTCTGGGAGGTAAGGCGATGGAGAAATTTATCGTCAGGGGAGAAGTACAACTATGTGGCAATGTCCGGGTAAGCGGAGCGAAGAATGCTACTTTGCCAATTATGGCAGCAACACTTCTGTGTTCCGGGATCAGCGTTATTCATGATGTGCCATATTTGCGAGACATTCAAGCCATGCAGGATATTTTGACACTGCTTGGCGCTAAGATATGCAGACAAGATCATACCATGCTGATTGATACAAGCAATGTATGCAAGGCTGAAATCCCCGAACACTTAATGCGGGAAATGCGGGCTTCGGTATTTTTGATGGGACCGCTGTTGGGTAGATTTCGCAAAGTCAGGTTATCTTACCCCGGTGGGTGTGCTATCGGACCTAGACCTATTAATTTACATATCAAAGCCTTAGAAAAAATCGGTGCAATTGTTGATGAAAGCTATGGATTTATTGTTGCGGAAGCAGCAGAATTGACCGGCGGCGAGGTCAATTTTGACTTCCCCAGTGTTGGTGCTACTGAAAACGCCATGATGGCAGCTGCGTTGGCAAAAGGCACAACTATTATCCGCAATGCAGCCCGTGAACCAGAAATAGTTGATCTGCAAGTTGTTCTAAATAAAATGGGCGCAAAAATTAGCGGCGCAGGTACTGATACAATTAGGATTGATGGTGTAAGCCGCTTGTTTCCGGCAGAACACACGGTAATGAGTGATAGAATTGAAGCAGGTACTTTCTTAATGGCCGGAGTTATCACTCGCGGTGATATTGTCGTTGAGAATATCATACCTGAATATTTATTCTCAGTTACCGATAAACTTCAGGATATCGGGGCGCAAATAACTGCTGGCAGTGACTATATCCGGGTTAAAGCCGGTGAACTTAGGGGTGTTGATATAAAAACCCTGCCCTATCCCGGATTTCCTACTGATTTGCAGGCTCCGATGTTGTCGGTCGTTACCATTGCCAAAGGTACGAGTATCATAACCGAAACTATTTTTGAAAATCGGTTCAAGCATGTTGACGAGCTGACCCGAATGGGCGCCAAAATTAAGGTTGAAGGCCGCACCGCAATTATTCGGGGTGTGCAAAAACTTACCGGTGCTATTGTGGCAGCGCCTGATCTAAGGGCTGGCAGTGCGCTGGTTTTAGCTGCCCTTGCGGCAGAAGGGACTTCTGAAATTGAACAGGTATATCACATTGAACGAGGCTATGAAAATATAGATAAGAAATTGCATGCACTGGGCGCAAATATTATAAAGGTGTAAGGGAAGTAAAGGGGGATTTTTTATGAAAAACAAAAAAATTGCAGTTGTTATGGGTGGGCCGTCTGCAGAAAGGGAAGTATCCCTGAATACCGGAAAGGCCATTCTCGCAGCATTACAAGAAAAAGGGTACAACGCTGTTGGCATAGACCTTGACCCCCGGCACTTAGTTGAGCAATTAAAAGAGGAAAAGATCGAGGTAGTATTTAATGCCATACATGGTCTTTATGGCGAAGATGGTTTGCTGCAAGGCACATTGGAAATGTTGGGAATACCTTATACCGGGTCAGGGGTACTGGCCAGTGCCATGGCCATGGATAAAGCCGTAACAAAACGGTTGTTTATGTCTGGCGGGATACCAACCCCGCGTTCGCGTTTGTATAATAAGCAGGATAGTGATCTTGGCACGCTGATTAATGAGATCAAGGCAGAATTTGGTGTGCCTGTTGTAGTAAAGGCTGCTGCTCAGGGCTCAAGTATTGGTGTAATCATTGTTGAAAACGCTGCAGACCTTGAAGGAGCTGTAACCGAAGCCTTTAAATATAGCGGACATATTGTTGTCGAAGAATTCATAAAAGGTAAAGAGCTAACGATTTCTATTCTTGGCAGTGACCATCCGAAAGCATTGCCGATTATAGAAATAGTGCCCCAGTCGGGACGCTATGATTATACGTCTAAATACACTAAAGGTGCGACCGAATATATAGTACCGGCAAGGTTAGAAGCCGATGTTGCCGGCAATATCCAAAACATTGCGCTTGCGGCCTATAAGTTATTGGGCTGCAGGGGGATTGGCCGGGTTGATGTTATGCTTAGTGACAAAAATGAGCCTTTTGTTTTGGAGATCAATACCATTCCGGGAATGACGGCTACCAGCCTGGTGCCCAAAGCGGCTGCTGCTGTTGGCATAAGCTTTGCTGATTTGTGTGAGCAAATGCTTTTAACGGTAAGTGATTAGTAAAAATTGGGCAGTGTTAACTGCTCATTTTTTTATTTCTTTTAGTGGACAATCCGGTGTATAATTACTGCAGAAGATGTCTACAGGAGTGATTTCATGCAGACCGCGGAACGCTTGCGAGTCGCTAGAAGGCGGCGCGCTTCTATCTTGGCGTTGTGGCTGGGAGCCCTGGCATTATTAATGCTTGTTTTTTTATTTATTAATTCTCCGTATTTTGTTGTTGGGTCAGTATTGGTTGACGGGAATAAATATATTACCTCCGAAGAAGTTATGAGAATAGCCGGAGTTCCTGAAAAGATCAACATTTTCAGATTGAAGCCTACTGAAATCAAAGAACGACTGACAAGTGATTTACGGGTTGATGAAGTTGTGGTTGAACGAAAATTTCCGGCAACAATTGCTATTCATGTTAAGGAACGGCAGCCGTTGGCCTTTGTGGCCAGTCAGTACGGTTTTGTTGAAATTGACCGGGAAGGCATGGTAATGGCTGCTTTAAAAAACTTAAAGCAGGTAAAAGTGCCTGTTGTTACAGGGGTTCGATTGGGGAATGTATATGTTGGCGATCAGGTAAATAATCCGGGACTTACTAATGTGCTGACCTATTTGTCGGGATTGGACGAAGAAACGTTAAACCAATTGTCGGAAGTTAATATTAAATCGCCGGATGAACTAGTGAGTTACACCACCAACTCGATCGTTATCCGTATTGGTGACAATCAGCGACTTAAAGAAAAGGCAAAATTGACAGGTGAGATTTTACAAGAAATATCCACCAAAAAAATGGCGGTTGACTATATAGATCTAAACTATACTTCCCCGATTATCAAAATACGGGAGAAGTAGAGTGTAAGTTTGAAAGGAGACGATATTTTGTTACCCATCAAGCAAGGACAGCTTGCTATTGCCATGGTCTGTGTGGTGCTGGGCATTATGTTGGCAGTACAGTTTCGTACTACACAGGACATTAAATCAAGTATTCCCTACCAGCGGGTTGAGGATTTATCCCAAAGGCTAAGCCAGACTGAAAAAGAGCGTGATGCGCTCATTAATCAAGTTCAGGAACTAAAACGTACCTCGGGTGCAGAAGCCGCATCCAAGGAGTTTGAACGGATAAAGATGGGAGCTGGGGTAATTGCGGTTGAAGGACCAGGCATTACCGTGACTATTGATGACAGCAAACGTCCATCTAAACCGGGAGAAAATCCGAATTTATACCTAATTCATGATGATGATATTCTCAAAGTAATCAATGAACTATGGGCCGCAGGGGCTGAAGCTATGTCGATTAATGAACAGCGGCTTATTGCCAGTTCAGAGATTCGCTGTGCCGGGCCAACCTTATCGGTTAATAATTCCCGTTACTCACCACCTTATGAGGTGCGTGCAATCGGAGATCCAACAACACTTGAAAATGCGCTGAAAATGCGCGGCGGTGTAATTGAGACTCTCCAGTTTTGGGGAATTCAGGTAAGCATCAAAACCCAGGATGTAGTAAAAGTTCCGGCATATAAAGGCGCTTTCCGCTTTGAACTTGCCAAGCCGGTTCAGGAAGGTGGCCGTTAGGATGTTATTACCGATTGCCGGACTCATCATTGGTTTGTTTATTGGCGTAGTCTTTCCGATTACCGTGCCAGTAGAATATGCTAAATTTATGTCGGTGGCATTATTGGCTTCACTTGACTCGGTATTTGGCGGGCTAAGAGCAGGTAGCGAAGAAAAATTTGACAATACAGTTTTTATAACAGGCTTTTTTACCAATGCATTGCTGGCTGCTGGGCTTGTTTATATTGGCGAGCGTCTGGGAATTGATTTATATTATGTTGCCATGTTGGCATTTGGATTACGGATATTCCAAAATTTAGCAATTATTCGCCGTTATTTTTTAAAGAAATAATACTATATAGCTCCAAAGCCAACTTGTCAGTTTTGGCTTTGGAGCTTTTTGTATAGTCAGCGAATTAAAAAAAAATCAGGATTTTTTGCTTTAAAAAAAGGGAAAATGCCACTTGTGTTGAAACTATTGGGGAGAAACATAATACTGTGCTGCGAGGGAGTTATGAATAAAAAAACAATATTAGCTATTGATGTCGGCACAGGCATGGTCAAAGTGTTGGCTGGAAGAATGCAGCCTGATGGTAGCCTAGGGATTTTGGGCACCGGCGCTGCTCCCACAGTTGGCTATGATAAAGGCATTATCAGCGATATTAATGCATTGACTCATTCTATAAGACAAGCAGTAGACTGTGTTATCATGGCTGCTGACAGCCAAACAACAGACAACGTATACTTGGGGCTTAGCGGTGCTTCACTGGCGATGCAAAATAGTATTGGCAGTATTGCTCTTGCCAATCAGGAAACAGTGACTCCGCAAGATATTGAACGCGCGTATACAGCAGCATCATTTGCCGTTATAGATAATAATTATGAAAAGTTGCATGTGTTTCCGGTTAAAGAATCAGTTATTGCTGAAGGAACAGCTTTTGAAGTAGACGTTCATATGATTTCGGCGCAGAAGACAATTTTGGAGGGGCTTACGCAGCTGCTTGCTGCGAATGGGCTCACTCTAAAAGGGATTGTTGCCGGCGGGATTGTGGCAGCTGAAACCATAAAGAAAGAGTTAACCGGTCATCCCAGTAACTTTATTTTTATGGATATTGGGGCAGGGACTGCCGACTGCGTTCTATATGCCGATGGCAAACTTTGTTCGTCCGCATCACTGCCTTTTGGCGGTGATTATATAACTAATGATCTGATGCAGGGGTTAAGCGTTAATCGTTCCCATGCTGAAGAAATTAAGAGGTACTATTCGCGTTTGTCACCTGATTTGCGTAATCAGGGAGTTGTTTTGGATTGTAACGATTATGGAACTACCGATAAACATGTTTCCTATGATTTCCTATATGACATTATTGAAAGCAGGACAGAAGAAATTGCCGCTTTGGTACATGAGGCTGTTAAGCCGCTTGTCGATGAGCATATAGCCGTCAATGGCCTTTTGGAAGCCGTTTATTTGACAGGAGGTGCAGGAACAATGCCCAGCATGGTTACCTGCATAGCCAAAGCTTTTCAAGCACATACCGAAATTGTTAAACCAATGCAGTTGGCTGATGAATATGCTAGTCCACTTAATACTGCAGGTTATGGAATTATAAGTTATGGTGTTCAAAATTTAGCAAGTGAGCCAGTTGCAGGCGGGAAAAGCGCCTGGGGTGGTTTTATCCATAAAGCGAAGAAATTATTGAAAATTTGATAGAGGTTAAGGGAGGAAAACTTAGCAATGTTGGAATTTGATATGGACTTAGATCAATTTGCATCAATAAAAGTTATCGGAGTAGGCGGTGGCGGTAATAACGCGGTTAATCGCATGATCGGAGCCGGCTTACAAGGTGTAGAGTTTATAACCGTAAATACAGATGCGCAGGCGTTAATTGGCTCAGATGCCACTTATCGTATTCAGATTGGCGAGAAGCTAACAAAAGGGCTAGGTGCAGGCGCTAATCCGGATATTGGCGAAAAGGCCGCACAAGAAAGCCGAGAGGACATAATTAAGGTTCTTAAAGGCTCAGATATGGTATTTATTACAGCCGGTATGGGAGGTGGCACAGGTACAGGGGCAGCGCCGGTAGTGGCTGAATGTGCCAAAGAAGTAGGTGCCCTAACTGTTGGGGTTGTAACTAAACCATTTACTTTTGAGGGGCGTAAGCGTCAGCTGCAAGCTGAACGAGGCATTGCCAAGCTTAAAGAGAAAGTAGATACGTTGATTACTATTCCTAATGATCGGTTGCTGCAAGTTGTAGACAAGCGCACTCCGATTATGGATGCTTTTAAAATTGTTGATGATGTACTGCGGCAAGGTGTGCAGGGGATTTCTGATCTTATTGCTGTACCTGCCTTGATAAATCTTGACTTTGCTGATGTTAAGACCATCATGAGCGATGCTGGTTCGGCGCTTATGGGAATTGGTTTTGGCACTGGCGAGAATCGTTCAATTGCTGCTGTTGAAGCGGCAATTAAAAGCCCACTCTTGGAAATGTCCATTGATGGTGCCAAAGGTGTACTCTTAAACTTTACAGGTGGTCCGAACACGACGCTGTTTGAAGTTAACGAGGCAGCTGATATTATTGCCAAAGCGGCTGATCCTGAAGCTACTATTATATTTGGTGCAACTATTGATGAGCGTTTTGAAGATCAGGTGCGGGTAACTGTTATTGCTACCGGCTTTGATCCGGTAACGGTAAAAATGGGTGAGGGCAGCAGAGGCGAATCTCCGGTAATTGAACCGTTTAAAGGCCGGGATTTAGATATTCCGACTTGGATGCGTCGGTAAGCTGTGAATAGATAATTGCGCATGTCAAAGAACCCGGCTCAATGAGCTGGGTTCTTTTGCCCTAACAGAAAGTAAGCCGCGTTTTCTTTACCCTAACAGAAAGTAAAACTTTCTTAAAAACAGGATAAGGGCAACATCGACTTCCGCCATCGCTAAATAGCTCGGCACAAGCCGTGTTTTCTTTAAAAAATATTGACACTTGGTTGCTCCGGAAATTGTTGGATAGCCAGGGATGGCAAATAAAAAGAATGTATTTTAGAAGCTGCAGTACAGTGAACAGGGGGAACCATAGTGGACAAGCGAGTTGTGATTGATCGTGATCTGGCGGATTTAATTCCAGGTTTTATAGAAAAACGGCAGCAAGATATTGCGGCAATTATGGCCGCCGCCGCTGCCAGTGATTATGAAACAATACAAAGTATTGGCCATAATCTTAAGGGCATTGGCGGTGGTTATGGCTTTGACAGAATAACCAGGCTGGGGGCGGCCATTGAACAGGCTGGCAAGCTACAGGAAGCCGACAAGGTGCGTGAATTGGTGCAGGCGATGAAAACCTATATCGAAACTGTTGAAATTTCCTATGAATAGCCGCTTGGAGGTTTAGGGGTATGGCAATTTTGATTGTGGACGATTCGGCTGATGGCCGGACGTTGATTAAACGTTTGTTAGAGAAACATGGATTCCACGATATACTGACTGCCGAAAGTGCAACCGATGCATTTGACATGCTGGGGCTGGATCGCCAGGAAGGTTTTACTGAAAATATTGATCTTATTATCATGGACGGGATAATGCCTGGTATTGATGGGATCAAGGCCAGCACGCTGATTAAGGCGCATGCACATTTTGCCGATGTACCTATTATCGTGATTACCGCTACCGATGAAGCCGAACTCTTAGATAAAGCTTTTTCCGCCGGGGCGATGGACTTTATCATCAAACCAATTAAACAATTGGAACTTAAGGCAAGGGTTAATTCCGCACTCAATATGAAACATGCGATTGATCAGCGCAAAGCCCGTGAAGCTGAATTAATCAAAGTATTAGAAGAACTGGAAAACGTCAATAGAGAACTAAACCGCCTGTCTTCGCTGGACGGTTTAACCGGCATTGCGAACAGGCGGCATTTTGATCAGATCTATGAAATAGAATGGCGAAAAGCAGTGCGAACCGGGCGTGAGCTTGCCATTCTGTTTCTCGATATTGATTTCTTCAAATATTATAATGATACCTATGGTCATCTGGAAGGGGACGAGTGTCTCAAGAAGGTCGCAGCGGCTGCCGGCAGTGTGTTAAAACGTCCCGGTGATTTGCTGGCACGCTATGGCGGCGAAGAATTTGTTGTTATTTTGCCTGAGACCGAAATAATGGGTGCCGCCAAAGTGGCAGAAGATATTCGCGCTGCCGTTGAGAACTGCAATATCCCGCATAGTGCCTCAAGTATTACTGATCATGTGACAGTAAGTGTTGGGGTTGCCGCTAGGAAATTATCACTTACCGGCAAACCGCAGGAACTGGTTGCATTGGCTGACAAGGCGTTATACGAAGCTAAAAATAGTGGCCGCAATCAGGTGAAAGCGGCAGGGGCATTGCTTTGATCAGTGAGATACTGCCAGAAGGACTCAAGGCAGGACGGGTATAACGGCTGACGGCTAACCGCGTAGAATTGGCGGGTGATGGGTGGGCAAGGCAGGGGCAGCGAGATGAGCTGCCCGGATTTTAACTCATTGGTAACTGCCCAAGCTGAGATAAAGCCAACACCGATTTTACTTAGAATCGCTGATTTTACAGCCTGATTGCTACCGACCTCCATGACAATAGTAAGCTGGTCAGGAGTAACATCGATCTGAGCAAGGGCATCTAATGCCGTTCTGGCTGATCCTGAAGAAGTTTTGCGCAAAATGAGCGGTAAAGTGCGCAGCCAATCCTGGGCAGAGCCGGTTTGGATGTGGGCTTTAAAATCGGGATGGGCAACAAGTAACAGAGTGTCATGCCAAAGCGGCAGACTGGTGATAGTATCTTCCGGTTTGGTACCAACGATGGCGATAGGAATTTCTCCCTGGGTAAATTTATCTAAGATTGTCTGGCTGTCGCCTGTTACTAAAGACAGTGTCAGACCAGGATGCTCGTTAAGGAAATTAGCCATAAGTGTTGGTAGAATATAATCGGCGGGAATGGTGCTGGCACCTAACAGCAGTTGGCCGGCGGAACCTTTGATCATAGCTTGAATTTCCTGGTGAGTGCCGGCGATTAAGGTATTGATTGTCCGGGTGGTTTTATAGAGCTTGTCTCCATAAACAGTTAAGGATACACCTTTGGATGTCCGGGTAAAGAGCGGGCATCCAAAATTTTTTTCCAGGTTGTCAATATGAAAAGACACTGTGGGCTGGGTAAGCTCAAGTTTTTTTGCGGCACTAGAAAAACTGCCTTCCTCGGCAACATTTAAAAACACGGTTAACGACTGAATATAAGACATATAGTCACCCCGATCATTTATCATAATAACTGCAGTTAAATAACGCATAGATATATTCTATGAATAATTCGCAAAGTAAGGTAAAATTTCCTTTTTCATTCCTAAGCAGCAGGAATATTGCTACGCATATATAATATTTATTTATGATATAAAAATATTTTCTATGAGGTGATTAGGTGAATTGGTTGATTATTGCCACAGGTTTGGTATTTGGCCTGGGCGCAGTACTATTAGTCAAGTTTGGTAATCCTGGCAACTATGGCTTTTGTGCTGCCTGTCAACTGCGGGATATTGCCGGCGCACTGGGAATTCACAGTGTACCAAATTTGCAGTATGCCCGCCCGGAAATTATCGGATTTATTTTAGGTTCTTTTGGTTTAGCGAGGTTTAGCGGTGAATTTAGGCCGCGCGGCGGTTCCAATCCGGCTTTGCGCTTTGTATTGGGTATGGCCATGATGATTGGGGCGCTTGTATTCTTAGGGTGTCCGCTGCGGGGAATCCTGCGGGTTGCCGGGGGTGACCTTAATGGCTTGACAGGATTGGCAGGCTTTATTGCTGGTATCGGTGCCGGGGTGGTCTTCTTAAAACGCGGCTTCAATCTGGGACGGGCGCATACTTATACCGGTAGTGTTCAGAGCACCGGTTATCTGGCGGCGGCAGCGGCATTGGTATTGTTGGTGGCTGTAGGTATGGGCGCAGGTATTTTAAATGTTAGCACAAAACCCCCCGGATCATTACATGCGCCGATTATTATTAGTCTCATTGCCGGCCTGGCCGCAGGGGCATTGGCCGGACGTACCCGCATGTGTCTGAGCGGTGGTTTCCGCGATTTTATGCTTGTTGGGGATACCGGTTTGCTTAAAATCTATGGCATTATGTTTTTAGCGGCACTTGCCGGTAATCTTTATTTTGGCTTTTTCAAATTAGGGTTTGCCAATCAACCGCTGTCACATACTATGCATCTCTGGAATTTCCTTGGACTATTTCTAACAGGTCTTGCCGCAACGTTAGCAGGTGGCTGTCCACTGCGCCAGCTGATTATGGCCGGTGAAGGCAATACTGATGCTATGTTTTGCGTACTCGGTATGCTGGCCGGTGCCGGTGTTGCTCACAATCTTAATGCTGCCGGTTCGGCTGCCGGTGTCGGCATCAACGGACAAATTGCCGTAGTGGCGGGAATTGTCATTGTTGGCGTGCTAGGCTTAGTCTGCCGGGAAAAACTTGTGCCGGTAAGTAAAGGAGTTTGATAAGTTATGGCGAATGTTCTCGACTTGAGAGGATTAAGTTGTCCGATACCGCTTATTAAAACCAAAGATGCCTTAAGCGGCGCCGAGACGGTTCAGGTAGTTGTTGATGAGCCGTCAGCCAAAGAAAATATTATTAAATTTGCCAAGTCTCAGAAGTTCCGAGTTGAATATGTCGAAGCAGACGGAGAATATACTATTACTATCGCAAAATAAGGAAGTCAGGAACTAGGCTGTAGCAAGAAAGGGTCAGGTCTATGAATTGTGTTATTACTTTTCCCTCGGTTTACCATGCTTTTCGGGCCAAAAAATTGTTAAAGGAACAAGGTATTCTGGCTGAGCTCATACCTGTACCGCGTGAATTAAGCGCTTCCTGCGAGGGGCTGGCCGCCCAGGTTGGTGAGCAGGATGTTGACAAGGCTGTCGAAGTACTGGGAGCTAAGGGCATAGTAATGCTGCAAAAAGGTGTAAAGTTAATGAAAACATATTGAAAATAGGATTATATTACGAACCTGCTGCAGCAGGTTTGTTTTTTTCGGCTAGACGACAGGAAAAGGCAAAGATATGGAGAAAATATTTATGTTCAGCCTATCTAATAAACGGAGGAAAGTATGAAAAACATTTTTGACCGTCTGAACCCAGCGCAGCACGAAGCTGTCGCTCACATAAACGGGCCGCTGTTAATTATGGCCGGAGCCGGCTCAGGCAAAACCAAAGTATTGACAAGCCGGATTGCCAACCTGCTGGCGCAGGGTGTGGCGCCGTATAATATTCTGGCCATTACCTTTACCAACAAAGCCGCTGCAGAAATGAAAGAGCGGGTGGCCGGAATTGTCGGGCATGTTGCTAAAGATATCTGGCTAAGCACTTTTCACGCCTTCTGTGCCAAATTTCTGCGGATGGAGATTGAAAATCTGGGTGGCTATAACCGGAATTTTGTTATCTATGATTCCAGTGATTCACAGTCGGTGATTAAAAGTTGCCTGAAAGAACTTAATTTGGATGAAAAGCAATTTACGCCTAATGGCGTGCAATCAACCATTTCCAACGCTAAAAATGGCCTACAGGATGTGAGGGAGTTTACCACTCAGGCCGACAACTTCTACAACCTCCGGGTAGCCGAAGTATACAAGTTATATCAAAACAAGCTTAAGGCCAATAACGCCCTTGATTTTGATGACCTGTTGATGCTGGCTGTGGAATTACTGGAATATAATCCCACAGTCCGGGAAAAATATCAGGATAAGTTTCATTATATTTTGATTGACGAATATCAGGATACCAACAGAGCCCAATATCTGCTGGCGCGGACACTGGCGGCCAAATACCGCAATATCTGCGTTGTTGGTGATGTCGATCAGAGTATCTATGCCTGGAGGGGCGCAGATATCAAAAATATCATGGATTTTGAAAGCGATTACCCTGAAGCTAAGGTGATAAAACTTGAGCAAAATTACCGTTCCACCCAAAATATTTTGAATGCCGCTAATGCCGTCATCGAAAATAACGGCAATCGTAAGCCTAAGTCACTGTGGACCGAGAACCAGGCCGGGGAAACCATAACCCACTACCTGGCTGTTGACGAGCGCGACGAGGCCCGGTACATTGCCGATAATATTATTAAGCTTAATACGGTCTACCGTACACCTTACAGAGATATTGCCCTCCTTTACCGTACCAATGCGCAGTCGCGGGTGCTGGAGGAAGCTTTGCGCAATGCCGCAATTCCTTACACCATGGTGGGAGGCCTGCGGTTTTATGATCGCAAAGAGATAAAAGATATCATGGCCTATATCAAGGTTTTATTCAACCCTGCCGATACTATCAGTTTGCTGCGCATTATCAATGTGCCGCGCAGGGGCATTGGCGATACTACCATTGGGCGTCTTACCGAATATGCTGCTCAAAATGGTGTTTCCTTATTTGATGCTGTGTCCAATCCTGACTTAGTGCCTAGTTTAACAGCTCGTGCCAAACACCAGTTGGAAAGCCTGGCTGAGCTTATTTTTAACCTGATGTCCTGCCAGAATACACTGCCGGTTGCTGAACTTGTCGATAAAGTAATGCGTGATTCAGGATATCTATTAGAACTCGAAAGTGACACTGACCCACTGGCACCAAACCGCATTGAAAACCTCAAAGAACTTGTCAGTGATGCCAAGAAGTTTGCAGAAACCGAAGAGGAGAATACACTGGAAAACTTCCTAAGCCATGTATCGCTCTTAACTGACAGCGACAAGAACGAGGAAGACGACGACCAGGTTACGGTCATGACCTTGCACTCGGCTAAGGGGTTAGAATTCCCCATGGTATTTCTGGCCGGTCTGGAAGAAGGTATTTTCCCGCATGTACGGACACTTATGGATGAACGGGAAATCGAAGAAGAGCGCCGCCTCTGTTATGTCGGTATTACCAGAGCCAAGCGCAAGCTCTATATATCCAATGCCCGCCAGCGTATGATTTACGGCAATATTGTCAGCTATTCACCATCTCGGTTTTTGGATGAAATTCCGTCTGATCTTATTGAGAGCTATGCACCGGCGCGGCCAAGTTTTGCACCGCCTGTGTCGCCGGTGTCACCTTTCAGGCCGGCTGCTACCATGCCGCCCAGAATGGCGCCAAAGCCTGAGCTTACCATACTTAAAGATATTGTGCAAAATCCGGCTAAACCGAAAAACCTCGAATGGAAAGCCGGCGATAAGGCTTATCACGCCAAATGGGGTACAGGCACAGTTGTCGCAGTAAACGGAACCGGCAACAATATGCAGCTTACCATTGCCTTTCCTAATGAAGGCATCAAAAAACTGCTGGCACAAATGGCGCCGATTAGCAGAGTATAACAAAATTCTTGCGGGGGTTATGACATGAACAGCGCAATACCGGAAAATAGTACGGCCGCTGCCCAGGAAATTCATACAGGAAAAACGTTTGAGCGGTATAAAGAATTAGTTGTCTTGGTGAATAAATATAATACGCAGTATCACGAGGGCAATGCATCCGATATTTCGGACTATGAATTCGATATGCTTAATAAAGAACTTAGAGAGCTTGAAGCCGAGCATCCTGAGTGGGTTAATCCTGAAACCCCTACCCAAAAGGTTGGTGGTAAGGTAAAGCGCGAAGTAGGAATGACCGTTACTCACAGAGTGCCGATGCTTTCTATTCAGGATGTATTTACTCAAGAAGAAGTTGTTGAATGGGTAAGAAAAGTTAAAAGTGTACATCCAGATGCCTTGTTTTCAGTTGAACATAAGGTCGATGGATTATCCATGACACTTCGTTATGAGAATGGGAAATTGATGCTTGCCGAGACCCGTGGAGATGGTTTTGTCGGGGAAGATGTTACTTTGAACTCGACTGTTATACCAGATATTTTGCAGGAAATTGATGTTCAAGACTATCTTGAACTCAGAGGCGAAGTTTATATGAGTCGCGCTGATTTTGAGAAATACAACGAAGAGCAAGAGGAACTTGGCAAAAAACTGGCGGCTAATCCTAGAAACCTTGCGGCAGGTTCTTTGAGACAATTAGATCCCGAAGTTACTAAAAGACGTAGATTGAAGATGTTTGTATTTAACGTACAAGATGGACCAGATGAGTTTATGAATAATCATACAAAAGGCTTAGCTAGATTGGCTTCGTTAGGCGTACATGTTGTACATCACAAACTTTGCGCTACAGAAGAGGAAGTTATCGAGGAAATCGATAAGATTGGAAATTCCAGGGGCGATTATGAATACGACATTGATGGAGCTGTGGTAAAAGTCGAACAGACGACTTATCGAGCAGAGTTTACCGCAGGCAGCAAATACTCAGCAGGACATATTGCGTATAAGTATCCTCCGGAAGAAAAAGAGACTGAGCTTATCGATGTAGAATTAGCTGTTGGGCGTACTGGCAAGATTACCGTTACAGGCATCTTAAAACCTATTAGGCTTTGTGGGACTACCGTACAGCGAGTAACACTTCACAATCAGGATTTTATCAATGAAAAACAGGTTGGAATAGGCGGAACTTATTTAATTTATAAATCAGGAGAAATTATCCCTGCTTTAAAAGAAATGGTTAAGCCGCCACAGACAGTTTATAAGATTCCTGATGTTTGCCCTGTCTGCAGTCAGCCGACAGTTAGAGAAGAAGGCATGGTTGCTATTAAGTGCGTAAATCCGCTTTGCCCTGCTACTCTGGTACGTTCTATCTCGTTTTTTACAAGCAGGGATGCTATGGATATCAAAGCACTAGGAGAAACGTATATCCAGACGTTAGTGGATAATGGCTATCTTCACAGCTACGCTGATATTTATCACTTAAAGGATTATCGAGACGAGCTTATCGAAAAAGGACTTATCGGTAAAGAAAAAAACACGGATAAGATTCTCCAAGCTATTGAAAAATCCAAGGAAAATGACCCAGCGAAGCTGCTTACTGGGTTAGGTATCAATAATGTCGGCAAATCTACGGCAAAGGCGATTATGCGGCACTATTCCAGCATCTTTGCTTTGGCAGAAGCAATGGTTGAAGACCTGACAGGTATTCCAGATGTGGGTGAAATTACGGCAAAATCTATTGTAGATTTCTTTTCAGATCCTACAGATAAAGCGGTTATTGATGATTTAATTAAATCTGGGGTAAACATAAAAGTGCGTACAGAAGCTAGTAATACTTCAAATGCATTGGGCGGGAAAACATTCTGTATTACAGGAACATTTTCGTCTATGGGGCGAAAAGAAATCGAGGCGCTTATTGAAAAAAACGGCGGCAAAGTATCCTCGTCTGTCAGCAAAAAGACGAGTTTCGTTGTAGCCGGTGAAGAAGCAGGCAGCAAACTTGACAAAGCCAATGAACTGGGTGTCGCGGTCTTAACAGAAGAAGAGTTTCTGGCGCTGGTACAAAAGCCTGAGGCATGATATAATATCTCTTATTGAAAATATTGGCACACTTTGTTTTTAGGAAGGTGAAACTATGAAAATAACCCGCCAAAATGTTGAAGACGTGGCCTTATTGTCACGGCTCGAAATGACGGCCGAGGAATTGGATGCTTATTCCGGGCAGCTTAATGCCATTTTAGAATATGCCGATGTCCTCAATAAACTTGATACCAAAGGCATTGAGCCTACAGCGCACGTGCTGCCGCTGAAAAATGTTATGCGTCCTGATGAAGTTAAACCTTCACTGCCGCGGGAGTTGGCTTTGTCCAATGCGCCTGAGGCTGAGGATGGCTATTTCAAGGTGCCCAAGGTAATGGAAGGCTAAGGATTGGAGGCGTGACTTAAGTGGATTTATTTAAACAAACCATTCATACTCTGCATGAACGGTTGACAAAGAAAGAAATATCGGCCGTCGAACTGGCAAAGTCCGTATTTACCAGAACAGACGTTGTTGAGTCTAAAATACGTTCGTACATAACCGAAACCAGAGAGCAGGCAATGGCTCAGGCCGCTGCCGTTGACGCCAAGCTTGCGAAAGGTGAAAATATTGCACCGCTTGCCGGCATTCCCGGCGCACTCAAAGATAATATCTGCACCAACGGTGTGAAGACTACCTGCGCATCTAAGATCCTGGCTAACTTTGTGCCGCCTTATAATGCTACCGTGGTAGACAAGCTGGCTGCCCAGGATGCAGTTATTACCGGTAAAGCCAACTGCGACGAATTTGCCATGGGCGGTTCTACTGAAAACTCCGGCTTTTTCGTTACTCATAATCCTTGGGATATTGAGCGGGTTCCCGGCGGCTCAAGCGGCGGTTCTGCTTCGGCGGTAGCTGCCGGCCAGGCCATTTGGGCATTGGGTTCAGATACCGGCGGTTCCATCCGTCAACCGGCTGCGTACTGCGGTGCTGTCGGCTTAAAACCTACCTATGGACGTGTGTCTCGCTATGGCTTAGTGGCTTATGCTTCTTCGCTGGATCAGATTGGCCCCATTACCCGGGATGTTACCGACAGTGCCTTGGTGCTTAATGCCATTGCTGGTTATGATGCCAAAGATTCCACCTCAATTAATGAAGCTGCTCCTGACTATACCCAAGCGTTGGTGCAGGATGTGAAGGGGCTAAAAATCGGCTTGCCTAAAGAATACTTTGGTGCCGGTATTCAGCCTGAAGTGGCTGCCGCTATTCAAAAAGCGGTAGAGCAACTGAAAGCTATGGGTGCAGAGGTGAAAGAAGTATCTCTGCCACATACCGAGTACGCGCTGCCTGCTTATTATCTCATTGCTCCGGCAGAAGCCAGCTCCAACCTGGCTCGCTATGACGGCGTAGGCTTTGGCCATCGTGCTGAAGGCAGTGATATTATTGAAATGTATAAAAAGAGCCGCAGCGAAGGCTTTGGCCCTGAAGTCAAGCGTCGTATCATGCTTGGCACCTATGCTTTAAGTTCCGGCTATTATGATGCATATTACCTTAAAGCGCTGCAAGTGCGTACATTGGTTAAACAAGATTTTGACAAAGCATTTGGCGAAGTCGATGTGCTTATTACACCAACAGCGCCGACAACAGCCTTCAAAATCGGCGAACTAAGCGACCCGTTGGCTATGTATCTGCAGGACATCTACACTATTCCCATTAATCTTGCCGGTCTGCCGGGGATATCGTTGCCTTGCGGTTTTGTAAGCGGCTTGCCTGTAGGTATGCAGATTATCGGCAAACCGCTTGCGGAGGCCACCATTATCCAAGCGGCTTATGCCTTCGAGCAGGCTAACGATTACCACACGCGTTTTGCGCCGCTGGGGGAGGAGTAATGCCATGAAATACGAAACAGTTATTGGACTTGAAGTCCATTCAGAACTAAAAACCAAATCAAAAATATTCTGCGGATGCAGTACACAGTTCGGATCTGACCAAAACACCAATGTGTGCCCGGTTTGCCTGGGACTTCCCGGAGTTCTGCCGGTCATTAATGAAAAAGTAGTTGAGTTTGCAGTACGTGCCGGTCTGGCGCTGAACTGCAAAATACTGCCGTTCAGCAAATTTGACCGCAAAAACTACTATTATCCGGATTTGCCTAAAAACTATCAGACTTCGCAATATGATCTGCCAATTGCCGTAGATGGCTATCTGGATATCGAGGTTAACGGCGAAACTAAACGTATTGGCATTACCCGTGTCCATATGGAGGAAGATGCTGGTAAACTGGTGCATTCTGGCACGATCAGCAACAGTGAGTATGCGTTGGTAGATTACAACCGTACCGGTGTGCCGCTGATTGAGATCGTATCTGAGCCTGAGCTCCGTTCGCCTGAAGAGGCTAAAGCTTATCTGGAAAAAATGAAGAGCATTCTTCAATATATTGATGTGTCTGACTGCAAGATGGAAGAAGGCAGTCTGCGCTGTGATGCCAACATCTCACTGCGTCCGGTAGGGACAGAGCCTTTTGGTACCAAAGCCGAGCTGAAAAACCTCAACTCTTTCCGGTCAGTGCAACGCGGCCTTGAGTATGAAGTGGAACGTCAGACAGAAGTCTTGAGCGAAGGCGGTCACATTATTCAAGAAACCCGTTCTTGGGATGAAAACAAGGGCGTTACCTTATCCATGCGGAACAAAGAACAAGCCCATGACTATCGCTATTTCCCTGAACCTGAGCTTGTTCCCATTGTCGTTGACCCAGCCAAGGTAGAAAGCATCCGGGCTAGTCTGCCGGAATTGCCTGATGCCCGCAAAGCAAGATTTGTGGCTGACTACGGTTTATCGGCCTATGATGCTGAGACCATTACCGCCAGCCGGGCTATGGCCGACTACTTTGACGCTACCGTTAAAGCCGGTGCGGATGCTAAAGCTGCTGCTAACTGGCTGATGGGTGAAGTATCCAAACATCTTAATGCCGCCAACAAATCGGCGGAAGAGTGTCCTGTTGCGGCGGTGCAGTTGGCTAGCCTGATTGCGCTTATCGATAAAGGCACTATCTCCGGCAAGATTGCCAAAACCGTGTTTGAAGGCATGTGGGACAGCGGCAAAGATGCGGAGACCATTGTAAAAGAACAAGGCTTGGTACAGATTAGCGATGAAGGTGCTATTGTTGCCATTGTTGACGGCGTTATTGCCGCCAGCCCGCAGTCGGTAGCCGACTTCAAGGCAGGCAAAGAAAAAGCCATTGGCTTCCTGGTAGGTCAGGTTATGAAGCAAAGCAAAGGCCGTGCCAACCCGGAACTTGTCAACAAATTATTAAAAGAGCGGTTAGCCGCATTATAATATAATAATTGCATAAATTGCCAGACAGGGCGCGGATTTCCGCGCCCTGTTTTTTGCATGAAAGCCACTTTGTGCGCACATAATGGTAGTGAAACGTCAAAAAAAGAGGGCAACAAGATGTTGAAAGCCACTTGGAATTTGCGAGCCGTATTATCTGTGCATGTACTGCGTTTGGCTGTAGGAATGCTGATTGTGCGGTTTGTGTATCCGCTATTTTTTAGTGCCAGTCCGTTTATTATCGAGCTAACCGACAGGCTTTTGGTGGTTGGGCTGGTATTATGGACCATTCGCCGCACAAAAGGTCAACCAAAACAGCTAGGACTTTCCTTTACTAACTGGGGGAGAAATATAGGTAAGGGTTTGGCTGGCGGCGCAGCATTATTAGTGATTAGCCTGTATAGCGAGCGCCTGTATACTACTTTGCTCTTAGTGTCACCGACACAACACCCGATTGTAGCACAGGTACAATCAGCCCTGTCTTGGCAGCAATTGATTATCCCCTTGTTTCTGGCTGGTGTTGCTGCACCGATAACTGAAGAAATATTGTACCGATTGTTTACCTTTTTGCCGCTCAAAGACAAGTGGGGACTATGGGGAGGAGCACTGGTCAGTGCCGCTATTTTTGCCCTGTTTCATTTTAATGCCTATTGGCTTGTCGAGATGATTATTGTGGGGATGGGGTTTGCTCTACTCTATGTTTGGACAGGGTCGCTGTTAACCCCGATTACGGCGCACTCTTTTATTAATACCAGCAAAATAGTGATGATGTATTTGGGAGTGCCACTTGTATAGCAGGATTTTGTCAGCAGATAGTAGAAAGCATCTATGTGGAAAAATCTACATAAGATGAAAACAAGGGAGGACTTCCTTTCATGACAATAAGTCAAGAATTGCCAGTCGAAAAACTCCGCTTTAATTGTGATGAATCTGCGTTGAATTTTACTACAACCGAAACTGTACCGCCGCTAGAAGTCATGATTGGTCAGGAACGAGCCGTAAAGGCGGTCGAATTTGGCCTTTTCACAAAAAATCCCGGCTATAATATTTTCATGTCCGGGTTGGTGGGCACAGGAAAAATTACCTATGCGGAAGCGGCGGTAAAAAAAGTCGCCAGTAAGCAGGAAGCACCCTATGACTGGTGCTATGTAAATAACCTGGAAACCCCCGGTCAGCCGATTGCTTTAGCGCTGCCTGCCGGGATGGGATATATTTTTAAACAGGACATGCAAGAACTCATTGAGGATCTGAAAACCGATATCCCCAAAGTGTTTAGCAGTGACGACTATGAACAGGCCAAAGCCGGGCTTGTCAAACAATATCAGCAGCAACGCTCGGTAATGGTGGAAGAATTCACCCAATATGCCGAGACCCAAGGAATTTCACCGCAATGGAGCTCGACCGGTTTTGTCGGGCTGCCAATGGTGGAGGGAAAAGCCTTAGAACCAGAAGAATTTCAGCAACTGGCTAAAGAACAGCGTGATGCTATCGAAAAGAACCTGTTTGCCGTCCATGAAAAAGGGATGGAAGTCGTCAGGCGCATTCAAATGCTGGAACGGTCAACCCGCGAAGAATTAAAACACCTTGATGTTAAAATAGGCTTATTTGCGGCCGGACATTTGATTGATGAGCTTAAGGAAAAGTACGAAGGACATAAAACTGTAGTTGATTATCTGGAAGCCATCAAACAGGATGTGTCCAAAAACATTAATGAGTTTAAACCCCAGCAGGAAGAGGAGAACAATCCTCTAGCTTTATTAAAGCGGCCTGCTCCTGATGCCAAAGACAAATACAATGTCAATTTGCTGGTAGACCATCGGGAAACCCAGGGAGCGCCTGTTGTTGTGGAAATCAACCCCACCTATTATAACTTGGTAGGACGCTCAGAATACGAAAATCGTATGGGCGTTGTCAGCACCGATTACACTATGATTAAGCCAGGCGCTTTGCATAAGGCCAATGGCGGTTACTTAATTCTAAATGCCCGGGATGTGTTAACAAATGTCGGAGCCTGGGAAGCACTCAAACGGGTACTAAAGACCAAAAAACTGCAGATTGAGAATTTGGGCGAGCAATATGGTGTATTGGCCATGGCTTCGCTAAAGCCTGAACCTATTCCCATTAATGTAAAAGTAGTGCTTATTGGTAATCCCTATATCTATCAGCTTCTGTATAATTATGATGAAGATTTCCGGAAGTTATTCAAAGCTCATGCCGATTTTGATGTTGTTATGGAGAACACTCCCGGCAATATTCAAAAACTGGCCGGGTTCATCAGTTCTACCGTCAAACGGGAAGACCTCAAGCATTTTGATAAGTCAGCTGTTGCCCGGGTGGTAGAGTATAGCTCACGCCTGACCGGCACGCAGAACAAACTGACTACCCGATTTAACGATGTAGTGGAGATATTGTGCGAAGCCGATGTTTGGGCTACAATGGATAACAGTCTGGTAGTAACGGCTGAACATATCAAAAAAGCCATTGAAGAAAAACGTTTTCGGGCTAATAAATATGAAGATCGTCTGCAGGAAATGTTTGCCGAAGGCCATCTGTTAATAGACACCGAAGGTGAAAAAGTCGGTCAGGTCAATGGACTGGCAGTGTTGTCGGTTGGTGAGTATATGTTTGGCAAACCCTCACGCATTACCGCCAATACCTATCTGGGTAAAAGCGGCGTTGTCAATATCGAACGTGAGACCAAGATCAGCGGTACAAGTCATACCAAAGGCGTTCTCATCCTTAGCGGCTATCTAGGCCAAAAATACGCGCAGAAATCGCCGCTAACGCTGACGGCCAGCCTGACTTTCGAGCAGCTTTATGACGGTGTTGACGGTGACAGTGCATCAAGCACCGAGTTGTATGCTATATTATCAAGTTTGTCAGAACGGCCTATCAAACAAAATATGGCCGTAACCGGCTCAGTTAACCAAAAAGGTGAGATTCAGCCTATTGGCGGCGCTACCGAGAAGATCGAAGGCTTTTTCTCGGTCTGCAAGCTAAAAGGCCTGACAGGCAGCCAAGGCGTTATGATTCCTCATCAAAACGTTAGTAACCTAGCCTTAAATGATGAGGTCATTGAGGCTGTGCGACAAGGGCAATTCCACATTTATCCGGTGGAGACCGTTGATCAGGGCATTGAAATACTGACAGGTGTCCCGGCCGGTGAACTACAGCCTGATGGAACTTACCCACCTAACACGGTTAACGCTCTTGTCGGCCAGAAACTTAAAGAATATACCGAAACTCTAATTCAGCTGAGCAAGAAAGAAGAAGATAAGTAAGTCTTCGGAAAAAAGCATAAACCAAGAGGGCGGATATTTCCGCCCTCTGTTATTGCTTCATAGTCAATAATTGATTTTTAAAAGAAAAGGTGACATACGTGGCAAACAAAACTGTTCCCGTAGAAAAGGGACAAACCTATACAATCGAAATAACCGGACTGGGTCACAGCGGCGAAGGCGTAGGACGTTATCAGGACTTTACGGTATTTGTTTCCGGCGCTTTAACAGGTGAAACCGTGGCGGCAGTCATTACTACTGTCAAAAAGACCTATGCTATTGGTAAGCTTAGCACGGTCACAACTCCGTCACCTCATCGTACTAAGCCGGCCTGCGAGATATACAGTTTATGCGGCGGCTGTCAACTGCAGCATGTAAGTTATGAAGAACAGCTCAGCGTCAAACGCCAGCAGGTGGTTGACGCCATTACCCGTATTGGCAAGCTGCCAGAAGTTGTGGTGCATCCCACGCTGGGGGCAGCCAATCCCTGGTATTACCGCAACAAAATGCAGTTTCCGGTAGGACGGAAAAATAGCAAAGTGGTAGTGGGCTGTTACGCACAAGGAAGCCATGATATTATCGATACTGACAATTGCCTTATTCAGCATCAGATCAATAACGACATTGCCAGGGAAGTCAGAACCGCAATTCAAGAACTTGGCATTGAACCCTATGATGAGCATACCGGCCAGGGCGTTATCCGCCATGTATTGGGGCGGGTGGGCACGACAACAGGCCAGATCATGGTTGTACTGGTAACTGCCACTGAACGCTTGCCAAAAGAGCAAGCTCTTATTGAACGGTTAACCGCCAGTATTCCCGGTCTTGTCAGCATCATTCAAAACATTAACCCCAAGCGTACCAATATCATTATGGGACACAAAACCATTACCCTCTGGGGGCAAGATACCATCAGCGACAAATTGGGTGAGTTCACTTTTGCCATATCGGCTCGTTCCTTTTTTCAGGTCAATACCGTCCAGGCTGAGGTGCTGTATAATCAAGCTGTCAAATACGCCGGGCTGACAGGCAGTGAAACCGTTATTGACGCTTACTGCGGCACAGGCACCATTACACTCTTTTTGGCTCGCCATGCTGCCAAAGTCTACGGCATCGAAATCGTCGAACCCGCCATCCTCGACGCCCGTCAAAACGCCATCACCAACCATGTTACTAATGCCGAATTCATCGTAGGCGATGCCGTTGACATCATGCCGCACATGTTCAAACAAGGAATCAAACCAGATGTCATCGTCGTCGATCCCCCACGCGCCGGTTGCGAGCAAAAAATCCTGGAGACCTTCGTAAATATGCAGCCTAAGCGCATTGTCTATGTATCCTGTAATCCGGCATCACTGGCACGGGACTTGGCGGTGTTAAATGATTTGGGATATAAGACAATTGAGATTCAGCCTGTAGATATGTTTGCGCAGACTTTTCACGTTGAGTGTGTTGCGTTGATAGAACGTGAATAGCTTGATTTTAAAGAACTTACAGGTTTTTGTGAGATTTAATATGTGTGTGTTATGTTCTCATAGACTTTCAAAACGGGGCGAACATACGTTGGGGTTCGCCCCCCTAAACATTTACACGGAATTAATTTTTTACCGAATTGAGTGAGCGTTTTGTGTAAAAGTATGAGTACTGAGTATTATAACATTTCTTATAGCAGAAATGTCCTGAGGCTCTTTTGGCACTTTATAGACCATTTTACTTAATGATTGTAAAATGATTATTGTAGTACACTGAGTCAATTTTTTAAAAAATACTTGAACAATACAATGGTTGCATGGTACAATGAATTTGCAAGGCGACTAAAAGTGACCTAACTTAAGGGAGATGATTTGAATGTCTAATCAAAGCCAAGCCCAATTGCTTAGAGAAAACCTGCGGACTGTGGTTCGTAAACTCGGAGCTCTAGACCGAGGGGAGGCTTCTTGTTGTGGGATAACGCTGAGTCAGAGCTATACCATAATTGAGATTGGTAGAGCAGGGACCATTTCAGTAAACCTGTTGACAGAGATTCTAGGGGTTGATAAAAGCACTGTAAGTAAGTCTATCGATAAACTTGTAAATAGCGGAATAGTAGTACGGGATACTGACCCAGAAGATCGGCGATCAGTTCTTTTGCGCTTGACTGACAAGGGGCAAGCCGTTTTTGAGGAAATAGAAGAGCGGGCGATGGCGTATTTTGAAGAGGTTGTTGCCGCTTTGACCGGTGACAAGTGTGAACAGATTATTAAGGGCTTGCAATTTTTAGTTCCGGCGTTAAAAAGTCCCCGGTGTTGTTAGGTGTTTTCTGTTTGTTAAATAACAGAGTAACACTTGAGGTTTTACTACTCAAATCGGCCTATGTTAAGGATGATGCTCGATACATTTTAGAGTGCTTAAATCTTGACGGTTTAACAGGAAACATGGAAGGTAAAGCTTGAGTGAAGGCGACAGACAAGATTTTTTTACGCAAATACTTGGATAATCCAATAATTGCTTAAAACAATTATTTGGATGAGTTTGAATATACGGCTCAGGCGTTAAAAAAAACGGTGTTATTAATAAGCTTTCAGATGTTTACATACAGGAGATGATGTCATGTTTGCTTTATTCAAAGATTTTGCTGACTACGTGGTTTTTGATTGGCTGGGGTTGCCCCCCGGAGATCCTTTTACCATCGCTCTCAACTTTTTCGTGTATGGGGTGCCGAAAATATCGGTGTTGATGGCGGTGGCGATCTTTATTGTTTCTATTATCCGATCCTTTATTCCGCCGGAAAAAACAAAGAAATTTTTAAGTCATCGACGAACCTTTGTCGGGAATATCCTGGCGGCTTTAATTGGGATATTAACTCCTTTCTGTTCTTGTTCTGCTGTTCCATTATTCATTGGCTTTATGGAAGCAGGTGTTCCCTTAGGTGTAACATTTTCGTTTTTAGTGTCGTCTCCCATGATAAACGAGGTTGGTTTGATAATGCTGCTCGGCATGTTTGGCTGGAAGGTTGCCCTGTTATATGTAATCAGCGGTGTTGTTATCGCCATTATAAGCGGTTATGTTATTGGTAAATTGAAACTTGAGCATTTGGTTGAAGGGTATGTGTACCAAATAAAGAGTGAGGACGTAGAGTTGCACGAACCCACCTTTACCGAAAGATGCCGGGAGGCAGGGAATTTTACAACTGCCTTTTTGAAAAAAACTGTGTTATACATTGCTGTAGCAATGGCCATCGGCGGGTTTATTCATGGTTATGTACCAAGCGAGTTTCTAACAACCTATGCGGGTCGTAATAATCCATTAGCAGTACCGTTAGTAGTCTTGATCGGCGTACCAATGTATAACAGCGCCGCGGGTATGGTGCCAATCATTTACGCATTAGTGGAAAAGGGGTTGCCGTTAGGAACGGCGCTAGCCTTCTTGATGTCAGTAGCGGCACTTAGCCTTCCAGAAATGGTTATTCTCCGTAGGGTGCTTAAGGTAAAACTGATCGCTATATACGTTAGTATCTTGACCGTAGCGATCATTCTTACAGGTTATCTCTTTAACGCGATAGTTTAAAAATTAGGAGGAAAAAAGATGAAAATTGAGGTTTTTGAAGCGAGCTGTTGTAAGCCTACTAATGTTTATGGTTTGGTTGAACGGGCCATGAGTGAAAATGGTATCCGTGCGGAAGTGACAAAGTCGGTTGATGTGATGGAGGCTGTGAAAAGAGGCATTATGCGTACACCGGCCATCATTGTTGACGGCAAAGTAGTATATACCGGCCGTATACCGGAATACGAAGAAGTCGTCGGCTGGTTAACAGGAGGGAAATAATGAGCGAAGATATTCGAGAACAGGTAAGACAAAAATATGCTCAGGCGATAAGGTCAAAATCGAGTTGCTGCGGTTCAGCAGGATGTTGTGGAGATAGTCAAGAGGCTACCAGCGCTGTAACCGAAAATCTGTATCAAGCCACCGAGATGGAAGGTCTACCTGAGAACCTTTTTGCTACTTCACTAGGCTGTGGCAACCCTACTGCACTAGGCAATCTTAATGCCGGTGAGACCGTCCTCGATCTTGGCAGCGGCGCCGGGCTGGATGTATTGCTTTCTGCCAGGAGAGTCGGGCCTTATGGCAAGGCCTACGGTTTAGATATGACTGACGAAATGCTGGCAGAAGCTAACGCCAATAAGGTAAAAGCAGGATTAACCAATGTCGATTTTTTGAAAGGCCATATTGAGGATATTCCGCTGCCGGTGGGTTCCGTCGATGTCGTCATCTCTAATTGTGTCATCAATCTGTCTGCCGATAAAGATCAGGTCTTTCAGGAAATTTACCGGGTATTGAAACCAGGCGGGCGGATTGCCATATCTGATATCATTACGACCAGGTCGATGCCTGAAGGCATTCGGCGAAGCTTGCTTGACTGGGTCGGTTGTGTATCGGGAGCTCTGACTCAGGATGAATACACGACCAAACTGGTGCAGGCTGGATTTGAAGACGTTGAAATTGTAGTTACCAGGGTGTTCGACTTAAATAGTCAGCGCACTCGCAGTATCGTACCTGAGGCAACGGACGCTGAACTTGAACAACTTAACGGTTCAATGGTCAGTGCATTTATCAGGGCAAAAAAAAGCGGTACATATGCTCGGAAGGAACTTTGTCATGAATAAAAATCGTGTATTAATGGTACTTAGCTTGGCTGCGTTCGTAGTTATGGCGGATAATTGGGTTGTGTCTCCTATTCTTCCGGCTATTTCACGGGATATTGGTGTAAATGTGGCAAATGCAGCTTTGATTATTTCCGCTTACATGCTGCCGTTCGGGTTATTTCAACTAGTCTTCGGATATCTTGGCGACAGGTATGGCAGAATCAGGGTTATTACAGGGGCTATGGTATTTTTTACAATTGGTACAGGGTTATGTGCTATTGCAACGGGGCTTACCGATCTTACCATATACAGAGCTTTGACTGGTATATTTGCGGGTTCGGTAATGCCGGTTTCGTTTGCCCTGATAGGTGATCTTTTCCCATTGAATGAACGTCAAACAGCAATAGGCACATTTTTCGGTGTCGCTTTCCTAGGACAGGGATTGAGTACAATAATAGGCGGTTCCATCGCATATTTCTTTAATTGGCGAGGAGTATTTGCGGTATATGCTGTGCTCGCTGTTCTCTCGACGGTACTATTGTTCACTATCAGCAAAAACATACCTATTACCAAGCATAATGACAGCAAGTTCTTTTCACCGTTAATGGAGTTATTAAAGAATCCATCAAGCCGTAGTATGTATTTGGTAGTATTTTTTGAAGGTATCTTCATTATGGGGAGCTTTTCCTTTTTAGGAGAATTCATTAAAAACCAGTACGACTTCAATAATCTTTTGATTGGGCTTATCATGTCAGCCTTTGGAATTATGGCGGTTATGGGAGGACGTATTGCCGGAAAGATATCTGCCAAGATAGGGCGTAAAAAAACGATAATACTCGGGTTTGCAGGCACTATGCTGGCAAATACTGCTTATGTGCTTTGGGGGAATGTACTTCCCATACTGGTTTTGGCTATAGGGTTATCGGGCTTTGGGCTTATGCTTGCTCATTCAAGCAGCCTCACGATTGCCACGGAATTTGCCGCCAAGGCTAGAGGAATCGCCATGTCGTTGGTCGCATTCTGTTTTATGTGCGGCGGCAGTCTTGGTACTGCGATTGGCGGCAAGATTATGGAAAATGGCGGTTTTACCAACTTATTTGTCATTTATGGCATGGGACTGTTGGTATTGTTGGCTGTTATCTTTATTAGCAAGAAGGGTTTCACTATAGAAAATGTGCAGCGACAATCATTGTAAACAAGATGTTATAACAATTTGCATTTGCTTTAGGTATGCCAGGCTACCGCCATTACTCCCCAGATATGCAAATTAGCTAGAATAAATTATGGGAGTTGGAGTTTGATGAAAAAACCTTTATTCATGTTTTTAATTATGGCTATGGTAGTAAGTGTAAGTTCCGGTATTTGCTTCGCTGGCGCTGGCGATGGTCTTCAGAACTATGTCGAGGAGCAAGCCGCTAAGCCTGTCGTTCTTGACCAGGAATATCCGCAATGGGGATTCCGCGTTCATTCGTGGCTCACCGGCACCGGAAGTGAAACGCTTGCTCATACTCAAGTTATCGAGATGAGCACAGGCATGGTAATTAAGGAATTTAACAGGAAATGTAATTACACAGATCCCGTCTATGATTATAACAGCAATTAATGATTTATCGTGAGAGTGGGCGCCAACTCATTTTCTAATGAGCTCTATATTCAGTATGCAGAAGTTAAATAAGTATTTTAGACCAATGAGATCGCCAGCAAGGCTGGCGATCTCATATTAAAGGGAATGCTCTTGGGGTTTGTGGTGCCTAAAAACAAAAGCGTTGGTAAAGTACATCAGCCAGTTTGTGTTGCGCAATAATGCACTAAACTATTCATTTTTAGCTATGAAATAGATGAACGGATACCTCAAAATTCTTATGAAATGTTTAACACTCCACGTACCATGCCCTTATAGGGCGCAATCAAGCTTTCACGATTTATGGGTAGTCCTTGGAGTAGTGCGTTGTAAACTTATATCGCAAAGTTAACATTTTATATCAGGGCTTTTCTGAGGCAAAACAAGTACATTTACTCTGAGATGAATCTGCTCTTTCTGTATGATTTTTTGAAAATCTTTGCATCATTTCCATGCACTTCTCCATGCAATCAAATTTTTCATGGGACATCATCATGTTTATCATAGAAGACATTTTTTCAGAACTCCCATTACAACAGCAACCTTTATTCATAATAGAATCCTCCTATTTGTTATTTCCTTTGCGTAATTCTTCAATTTCTTTACGCAATTCTTGTACTTCTTGGGCTAAGTCTGAATTAGGAAATGATGAATTGCCAAAATTTCCGCAACAGTGAAACATATGTCGCCTAAAAGCAAACAGAAAGCATAGGAACAGTAAGAAAAATATTGGCACTAAGCATATCATATTCCAATGCATACCGCTGTCAAAGCACCACAATGCAAATCACTCCTTCCTTATTATCTCGCCACTTGGTAATATAGACGGATTTCATCCCAAAAAGATACAGCTAATATATGAGTAACAAAATAAATCCCCCTTGAAGTAGCTGCTTTTTAGGGCTGCTTCTACTTTAAGGGGGATTTATATACCTTGGTTTACAATGTTTACTTATCCTTATTAATTCTAGGTAACGGTCTGAGTGGTGATACGGTTGATAGAGCATGTTTATACACGAGCAGTTGTTTCCCTTCATTTTCAATAATAATAGTGAAGTTATCGAAACCCTTAACGATGCCTTTTACCGGAACTCCGTTTACCAAGTGAATAATAACTGGAATACTTTCCTTCCTTGCTTGGTTCAAAAAGTTGTCTTGCAAATTTAGTTTTGTTTGAGTAGATGTTGAAGGCATTTTAGCGCTAGAATTAGTATTCATAAAACCCTCCCTAGAGTCTTTCTACGGTCCAATAGTTGATATTATTTCGCTATTGACCCATAAATTACCTTTGAAAGTTTGTATTTTTGTCATTCGTTAGGCAATAAGAAATGAAAGAGCAAAAGGGGATATAGAAGTCTAAAGTACAATTACTTGATACATCTATGCTATAAAATATATCTGATAAATAGTAGTCAGGGGAGTCTTAGCGAGCTAGGTTAAGACAAGATCTTTTCAAAGTATTTTTTTAGGCTAGAAAGATTCTTAACGCTTTCCTTAAAGGGTAATGGTGGTTTGGTTAACTCGTCTTCCCAATTTTCGTTGAATAGTAGCTCCAGGATATGTATTACATGGGCACCTTGGTCGGAAAAATTGGCGCGGCAAGTAGCACAATACACAATTAGATCATGATTAACCTCATTCAAGGTGCGTTTGGCAACTGTTGCGCTATATTTATCGTCAACAACTGCGGCCATTCCTCCTCGGCCACAACATTGGGTATTGTTTTTGGAGTGTTGAATTTCTTCAAGCGTGTAACCAAGGTCAGTAACAATTTTTCGTATAGCAGCCTGCGCCAAGTCGTCCCCACGAGATGAGCATGCATCATGAATATTGAAAACATGGGTAGCTTTGGGGCGTTTTTGAAACGTAAATTCTCCTAAGATTTGATAGAGCGAAACAACATGATTATCTTCAGGCAATTTACTTTTTAGCAACTTCACGCAAGAAGAACAAGCCGCTACGATTGTTTTTGCTCCTATATCTCTGACACTTTGAGTTATATCTGTATAGATAATAGTTGATATTGATTGATCGCCAATTAAGTGTGCGGGTGCGCCACAGCAGCCTGTTATTATGCCGATTCCTGGGAATTGATTGCGTAAAAATGAGTACGATTGTTTTACGAGGTGTGGAGAGTTTAATGAAAGGGAACAGCCTGGGAAAAAGACTATTTCTGATCCTTTAAGGTTTTCGTTATTTGGCTGGCAACCATTGATAGCCGTTTTGACTTCTGGGGATATATAGATATTTTGAACGTCATCAAGTAAGGATTTGTGAATTTTACTTACTCCCCCGTGCCCGTTAACATACTCTTGTCTTAATTCTAAAGACAGATCTCCGATATTCAATTTCACCGGACATACTTCTTCACACAAACTACATAAGTTACAAGTAAATACCGCCGGGATATTGTCTTTAAGTTCACCTGAGTTTATTTTTGAGATGAGATCTAACGGAGAATCCGTACAATACTTGCTAAGATATTCGCACTTATTTACACAAGTACCGCATTTAAGACATTCGTCAGTTATTTTTTTAATCAGTTTACCCATGCTTTTTCTCCTTAATTTTATGAATGATTTTTGCACAACGGTATCAAGTTGTATACCTATTGACAAAATAAAAAAGACCAAAGAAAGCATCTTTCCAGAAGCTTCCTGTAGCCTTCAATCTGTTTGATCAGCTAAATTTTCAATTAATTGAAATTCATTGTAAGTTTAGCAAAATATTGAAAAAGTATCAAGCAGAAATCGTATAAGATTGTGTTTAACTTCACAGAGTTGTATAACGCGTAGTTTGCATTTTTATCTAAACGATTTATAATATAATAAAGAGCTAATATCGCTTATTAAGTCTAAATACATCTGTTTGCATAATAAGATAGCTATTCATGATTCTTTTCGTTGTTAATTGGAGGTTGTATCATGAGTGATGATATTGTATTTAAGTTAACTGCTGAGATTTTCAAGACATTATCGCATCCGGCACGAGTTAAAATCCTTCGAACACTAGAACAAGAAGAACGATGTGTATGTGAAATTATTGAGGTTCTAGATATAGAACAGTCTAATTTATCTCAACACTTAAGCATTCTAAAAAAACAGGGTATTATTGATTCGCGCAAAGATGGCCAGAAGGTAATTTACCGAATAGTTTCTAAATCTGTTCTTGATTTAATAAACGCAGCCGAAAGAATGCTGGGCGAACAGATCGGTTATAACCAAGGAATATTGAAGTATTTAAAATAGCGAAGATGAAATCATTCATCTTCGCCATTTTATTGTGTTGAGCATAATTATAATAAAGGGGTATTGACCGGCTAGGAAGATAGTGTTAATATCAATATATAAACATATTACAATTTTATAATATGTTTATATATTGATATTGGGGAGGGTTTATTATGAGCGATTGTTGTGGCGGAAAACAAGAGGTATCAAGAGTAATCTATGCTTGTGGCGGGTGTGCAGACGTTGGTGAGGTATCTGATCAAGTATGTCGGAAATTAAGACGCGAGGGATTTGCTCAAGCCAGTATGAGTTGTATTACTGGTATTGCAGCTCATATGCAACCATTCATTGACACTGCTAAAAAGGCTGAACAGGTGGTTGTCGTTGATGGGTGTCCTGTACTTTGTGCCAAAAAAGTCCTTGAACATGTTGATATCTCTCCGGTTTCCTATGTTCTTACGCAAATGGGGCTCGAGAAAGGAAAAACCGAAGTAAATTCGCAAGTGATTGATGATATCAGCGAAAAAATAAAAACTGCTTTATCTAAGAACGATAAGTAACCATTAACAACTTTCCTATGCGAGGTAACAGATGATGCACGTCGCATACGAAATTTATTAAAGGCGGGTAGAGAAAAATGTTACTTGAATTTGCGGAATATGTGACATATGGTTTATTTCAAATATCTCGGGGAAGTATGCTGGGTGATGCAGTAAGCTTTTTTATATATGATACAATTAAAATACTGTTGATGTTAGCTGTAATTATTTTTGCAGTATCCATGATGCGTACTTACTTTCCAGCTGAACGTACCAAAAAATTACTAAGTCACAAAAGAGAATTTTTCGGGAACATTATGGCTGCCTTACTAGGTATTGTAACCCCATTTTGCTCCTGCTCAGCTGTTCCCATGTTTATTGGTTTTGTTGAATCCGGAGTACCGCTTGGCGTAACATTTTCTTTTTTAATTTCATCACCCATGGTAAATGAGGTAGCGGTTGTTTTGCTATGGGGAATGTTTGGTTGGAAGATCGCTGGTATTTATATGGCCTCCGGTTTATTGGTGGCCATTATAGCAGGTTATATTATTGGTAAACTGGGGATCGAACACTGGGTTGAAGAGTATGTCTATCAGACCAAAGTCGGAGATAGCGAAATTGAATCCCTGGGGATGAGTGACAGAATCCAATATGCTAAGGAATACACCTTAGAAATTATGCGTAAGGTTTGGCCTTATGTGATAATTGCAATAGGAATTGGTGGTTTTATCCATGGCTATGCACCAGAAAATTTCTTAGTCGAATATGCCGGAAAGGATAATATGTTTGCAGTGCCTATTGCCGTTTTAATCGGAGTTCCCCTTTATTCCAATGCTGCAGGAATTATCCCCATAGTATATGCATTAATGGAAAAAGGACTTAGTACTGGAACGGTATTAGCGTTTATGATGGCTGTGACGGCATTAAGCCTTCCGGAAATGATCATCCTGCGTAATGTTTTGAAGCCGCAGCTTATTGCAATATTTGCAAGCATTATGGCTGTGGCGATTACAATAACAGGCTATTTATTTAACGTAATAATATAATTGCAAATTAATAGTAACGGTAGGAGGGTTAAGATGAAGATTGAAGTGTTAGGTATGGGTTGTGCGAAATGTAATACGCTGACAGAAAGAGTAATGGAGGCAATTGCAGAATTAGGAATTACTGCAGAAATTGTAAAGGTTGACAATATGAAAGATATTATGGCATATGGTGTTATGACAACACCCGCACTTGTAGTGGATGGGGTTGTTAAGGTAAAAGGGAAAGTACCAACTAAAGATGAAATAAAATCGTTCATTCAGGGCTAAATGCCCACTGGTGATTACAGAGATTAGAAATAAAGAAAAACCTGGCTAAGCCAGGTTTTTCTTTATTTCTAATGTTATTCTACAGTATCTCTTTTTAAGACATGGTATAGGGCAGCACTGAAGGTTTGGATTCCTTCCAAAGTTGCTTCACGTTTATTTTCAGGAATGCTTTCTAATATAGTTTCAAAATAGTAACGCGAGGTTTGTTCTATTTCCTGAAACGTTTTCTGCCCTTTTTCCGTGAGTTGAATATCTACGTAGCGGCGGTCGTTCGGATTAGGTGTACGCTCAAGGTAGCCTTTATTTACCAGATCATCTACGGTTCTGCTTACTGCACTTTTACTTATGTTTAGGCGAGTGGCAAGTTCAATTACGGAAATTTTACTTTCTTGTGCTGTTTCCCATATTACATGGCATTGGGCGTAGGTACAATCATAGCAAAAAGTTTTTTTACCTTCTAATACTCCTAAACTTCTTATGAGAATTTTTATGGCATTTCTCATAGTGGAAATTTCTTCCGGTTCTTTTGACATTCTATCGACCAACTTTCTCAAATATAAATTATACGGTAACTCAAGTGTACTGTTGACTGTGTTGACAGTTGATGATACAATTTAATTATACCTATATTTGGAAACGTTGTAAATATGTACTGATAAGGATTTGTTATATTTCAAATAAAACGAAGGTGGTTGGCCTATGTCTATCTACCTTGATAATGCAGCAACATCATTTCCTAAACCGGATTCGGTTACTGATTCGGTATATCACTTTATGAAATATATTGGTGCTAATATTGGGCGGAGTTCATACAGTAAAGCACAAAAAGCTGGCGAAGTAGTTAATGAAACTCGTCAATTACTTTGTCAACTATTTAACTATTGTAATCCTGATCATGTCGTCTTTACGTCCAATGTGACAGAAGCCATTAATCTAGCAATACGTGGAATTGTGTCCAAAGGAGGACATGTTATTACTAGTGGTCTCGAACATAATGCTGTCTGGCGATGCTTAAAAATGTTAGAACGTGATCATGATATTCAGATTTCTACAGTACCTTGCGACAGAAATGGTATTACGGAGCCGGAAAAAATCAATGAGCTAATTCAACCTGATACGCAGCTTATTGTTTTTACTCATGCCTCTAATGTGTTGGGGACTCTTCAACCAATTCGTACGATCGGAGCAATTGCAAGCCAACATCACATTCCATTTTTAGTGGATAGTGCACAAACGGCAGGTGCGTATCCTATTGACATACGGGCAGATAACATAGATATTTTGGCTTTTACAGGTCACAAGAGTTTGCTAGGTCCGACGGGTACTGGTGGACTTATAGTTAAATCTGAAGGTCTTATACGCCCACAGAAGGCGGGTGGTACAGGGCGAGATTCTATCTCACCATATCAGCCGGAGTACCTTCCTGACTCTTTAGAAGCCGGGACGCTGAATGTCAGTGGAATTGCGGGCCTTGGGGCTGGGGTTAAGTTTATTTTAAATAAGACAGTCGAAGCAATAAGAAATAAGGAACAAAGCTTAACCGACTATGCGCTTAACCAATTGCAGCGAATAGAGAATTTAACTATATACGGCCCTTGTAATCCTGAAAAGATGGTAGGAGTAATATCTTTTAACGTTAATTGTGTCGCTGCCGTTGAGATAGCATATGTTTTAGATGAGGTGTACGAGATCATGGTTAGGGCTGGTCTGCACTGTGCACCAACAGCCCACCGATTAATTGGAACAGAATCAGACGGAACAGTTAGAGTGAGCTTCGGTTATTTTAATCAGAAAGAAGATGTTGATTTATTAGTTTTTGCCTTACGAGAGATCATATCAAAAATCTAAAACGGAGGGACGGATATGGGCAAAGTATTTGTTACATTCGATGAATCTGAGCAAATGATCCTCAAAAGTATTTATTACGATCAAGATCCTGATGAGGCACTAAGTTTTGTTTTAAAGCACATCATTCCGAAGGTTAAGAAGGAAATTTCCTGCCTATCTGGCACATTATCAGGGCAGAAGGCCTAAAAATGGAGAAAGGTGGTCTTAGCTATGGCGGTAAAATGTTTTTCTTGTGGAATTGCTGAGCGAAAAGCAGAGGGAAAGTTATGGTGCCATAAGTATAAGATTGAGATAACAGATGTGACTGCTAAAGAAAAATCCGATTGCTATTATTATATTGAACCCCAATATGAAGACGGAGAACCTTTGACAGCCATGCAAACGTTGATGATTAAAGAGTGCGAGGTTGCTTCGCGGCGGATGCGCGGGCCAGTTTAGACATATAAGATTTACTCACTTACCCGGTTATGTCGGTTTTTCATCAGTTGAATAATTGGGAGAGAATATATTTTGGATAAAAAACAGCTAGTTAGTAAGCGACGAGAAATATCTGCAATAGGGGCTGATTTGCAGATGAAATCATGATGATTAGTCGAGTAGATGCCTAAGAGACTGAGAAAATTATTGTTAGGAAATTGAACTGATAAAACATATTTAAAAGGGATGGTTGCGAAGAAAAAAACTGGCAACTATCCCTTTTTTACATGCTCAACGTAGCACCGGCAATTCATATTTTGCAAAAGTTGCTGGTCCTGATAATCCATATGCAGTCATTGCTGTAGCCATAATTGGCATACCATATATTCGAGTCGGATTGGAAATCAGTGGAATTGCTTTAATGAAAAAGGATGTAAGTATAAGTGATCTTTAAGCGTAGCTGTTTTTTTGAAACGGTTTGATTGGAGAAACAGTAGAAATTGCGTGTTTATATATTAATTGCAGTCGTCTTTCATTTTTATGACTGTAAAATTATCAAAGCTCGTAACGTACCTTGGATTTGAAAGCCATTAATAAATTGCTAGATTTGCGGGTGCTGCGTGACTGTGCATTATAAAACCTACGAAATTTTTTCTGTAGTGGATAGTTCTATTTGTGAACCTATATTGCTTAGTTGATTCTACAATATTATTACTTTAGATTAAGGATTTTGGCACGATGAAAGATTTGTAACCCATCAAGAATGGTTAATATTTACATTAAAATTTTTTAGCATGTTGACTTTGCTTATGACGATATACTATCATATTAATATATTCATAAACGTAAATATGTTGGGAGATCATCTAATAGAATTATAGTATTCAGTTATGACCAGTGAAGGATTGCGCTTGAGGGGAAAGGAGGGGGAACAAATGTTTACGCTAAGCCAGCACGTTGGAATGTATATTATTTCTTGGCTGTTTTGGTTTATTATAATTTATTTTTTTGGTTATTTGGTTCAATTCCGACGAGGAACATTGCCTGACAAAAAGAAGCTTTTTGTGATTGCCAATAGGGTTGCATTAGCGTGTACACTTGGCACATTGATTATCAATGTAGTGTTACAGAGGGTTTAGTATTACAAAAAAAATTGGGGGGGCGATGGCTTATGAGTGAAAAGCGGTTAGATTTTTTTGAACGGTATTTAACCATTTGGGTCGGATTATGCATTGTAGTAGGTATTATTCTTGGGAAACTGTTTCCTAATGCTGTCAATGCACTAAGTAAAATGGAAGTTAGCCATGTGAATTTACCTATTGCGATATTAATCTGGTTGATGATTTACCCGATGATGATTAAAATTGATTTTTCAGCCATTTTAAAGGTGGGAAATAAGCCCAAAGGACTTTTAATTACTCTGTTTATTAATTGGATAGTGAAACCGTTTAGTATGGCATTCTTAGCATGGTTATTTTTTAAGCATATATTTATTGGATACATCGGGACAGAATTAGCTAACGAATATATTGCGGGAGCAATTATTCTGGCAGCCGCACCATGTACTGCGATGGTGTTTGTTTGGAGTTATCTTACAGATGGAGATCCGGCTTATACTTTGGTGCAGGTTGCAATTAATGATTTAATCATGTTGGTTTTGTTTGCACCAATCGTCATGTTTTTGCTTGGAGTATCAAACATTGTCGTACCGAAAGATGTTTTGTTTATGTCAGTATTTCTTTATATTGTTATTCCTCTAGTTGCTGGTTATTTTTCCAGGAGAATTCTCCTTAAAGCAAAAGGCGAAGAGTGGTTTAATACCAAATTCTTAACGCCTTTGAAGCCAGTCACAATTATCGCGTTGCTGGCGACATTGGTGATCATATTCGCTTTCCAAGGAGAAACTATTGTAAGTAACTGGTTTAATATCATCCTAATTGCCATTCCAATAACCATCCAAGTATACTTTAATTCTTCCTTAGCGTATGGGCTTGCAAAGCTCTTAGGTGTTCCTCATTCTATTGCTGCACCAGGGGCGTTAATTGGTGCGAGTAATTTTTTTGAACTAGCTGTCGCGGTAACAATATCATTGTTTGGGCTGCAGTCGGGTGCAACCTTAGCTACAGTGGTTGGAGTACTTGTTGAAGTACCAGTAATGTTATCAGTTTGTAACTTTTGTAATAGAACACGCAGTTGGTTTCCAACTGAAAATAAACAAAAAGCGGTATAAAATGAAAAATACAAAAGGCAGGCTTAAGCCTGCCTTTTGTATTTGTGGATGTAAAGATATTGACGAGATAGTAACTAACAAATAAAAAAGCGCTATAGCTTATGCCTAGCGCATGTTTTAAAAAGGAGTGGGGAGCTGTAGTACCTCCCCAGGTCATTTAAGACAAATTTATTTGGTAAATTAATATTATCATGGTGTTGATCTGCAGTCAATACCATTGTACGCTTTTATATATACTGTGCAAAATAGTTGTATTCTGTAACAAATTTATACAAAGAATACGGATTGGGAGTATGCCGTCAGAATATTTAAATTTACTAAATAGTACATAAATATGACAACTATTCACCATAATGCTTAGTTTATAATAAGAAAGTAGATACACAGAGGGAAGGTGGTTACCATTATAATAGTATTAGCCCTCAAAGTATCTATAATAAAGATTAAGGAGGTATATTAATGACGACTCCGTATTTCGGCGAATTTCTTGGTGTTGCAGTTTTGATTTTCTTTGGTAATGGTGTTGTAGCAAACACTTTACTTAAAGCGTCAAAAGCCGAAGGTGCTGGTTGGTTTAATATTATTACCGGCTGGATGGTGGGTGTTGGCATGGGCGTGTATGTTGCAATTGCCTGTGGTGCACCACAAGCCGATATTAATCCGGCAGTAACCTTTGCAAAACTTCTTAACGGTGTGTATACTACTCCAGAAGCTATTATGATTATGATTTCTCAAGTTGCTGGTGGTTTTGTTGGTGGCTGCGTGACATATCTGTTTTTCCGTGGTCACTGGGAACTTACAGATGATCAGGGTATTAAATTGGGGATTTTCTGCACTGGACCGGCTGTTCGTAATTATGCTCAAAACTTACTGTGCGAAATTTTAGCAACTATTATGTTGATATTTATCATCTTTGCTATGTTCTCCAAGCAAGTTGGCGGAATGGCTCCTGGTTTTGGACCTTGGATGGTTGCAGTACTAGTCTGGGGCTTAGGTGCAAGCTTAGGCGGTACTACTGGTTATGCTATGAATCCTGCCCGTGACTTAGGACCAAGACTTGCACATGCCATTTGCCCGATCCCTGGTAAGGGTTCTTCGGACTGGGCATATTCCTGGGTTCCAGTAGTTGGACCGTTTATCGGTGGAGGCATAGCCTTCCTTATGGCTAAAGGTATAGGCATTTTATAAGTTAATATCAATATCGTCGTATTAATGAATGCTATGATATTTTAACTTTTCAGTTGACAAAATCACAAGAGGCTAGAGACATTTGGAGTAAAGAGTGTCTTTAGCCTCTTGTGTGTTTCTATATTAAAGTTGCTTGTTTAAACTAATTGATTAGAATAATAAGCAGGGTGTGCGGGGAGCATGCTTGCCTAAAAATGTGCGACATATTCAGAGGAAAGGAGGTATTATCTTAAGGTAATACCAATTTTCTTGAATACTGTTGACAGTGAAGGGTAATCAAGTTATCGTATATATATATTTAATATTGTTTATTCGTTTTTAGTTGTTTGATTTCTAAATCATTTTTTGGAGTGTAGTATGAAAAAGGTTGCCTCAATTTATAAGGCTTTAGGTGATGAGACTCGGCTTGAAATTATAAAAATGCTCTGTGGAAAAGAACTTTGTGTGTGTGATATTATTGATGCTTGTGACAAGTCGCAACCTGCCATATCACATCATCTTAAGATTCTTAAACAAGCCGGACTGTTAGAAGACAGACGCGATGGAAAGTGGATATTTTATCGAATTAGTTATGAGAACTTGAAGATTGTGAAAGATTTTTTATGCTCTATAATGAAACATGAAAATGAATTAGTCAGATGTGTACCCTGTTCACCAAACCGAATGTAATTAGGATGTTGACTTGCCCATCTCAGGAAGATGGGTTCTTTTGTTGTGGGATTATTCATATTACAAATAAGGTTGAAGGGAAAAAATATATTGTGCTTGTTATAAATATTAACTTTTACAATATATTTTTGTTAAGATTGTAATGCTAATTACTTTGTGAATTTAATAATTAGTCATACAAGAAGGAATATAATGAATAGTCGCAGAATATACACTTATCAGAAAACAAGAATATCGGGACAGAGATTAAAGAGATGTCCAATCATACGCCGTGGGTTCAAGCAACGCACTACATGGTGATGTGTTTGGGTATCTCTTTTATATTTTTTCTGAGGAAGGAGGTGTAAAGTAAATAGAATCCGTCTTTAAAAGATACTTGAAGTATTATTGTTAATAATTTAAAGGAGGTATATTTATGACGACTCCGTATTTGGGCGAGTTTCTTGGTGTTGCAGTTTTAATCTTCTTTGGTAATGGTGTTGTAGCGAACTCTTTACTTAAATTGTCAAAGGCCGAAGGCGCTGGTTGGTTTAATATTATTACCGGCTGGATGGTGGGTGTTGGCATGGGCGTGTATGTTGCAATTGCCTGTGGCGCACCACAAGCCGATATTAACCCGGCAGTAACTTTTGCCAAACTACTTAACAGTGTGTATACCACTCCGGAAGCTATCATGATTATGCTTGCTCAGACTGCTGGTGGTTTTGTCGGTGGTTGCTTAACTTATTTGTTCTTCCGAGGCCACTGGGAGTTAACAGAAGATCAAGGTATCAAATTGGCTGTTTTTAGCACAGGACCGGCAGTTCGCAATTATGCTCAAAACTTACTGTGCGAAACTTTAGCGACAGTTATGTTGATATTTATCATCTTTGCTATGTTCTCCAAGCAAGTTGGCGGAATGGCTCCTGGATTTGGACCTTGGATGGTTGCAGTACTAGTCTGGGGCTTAGGTGCAAGCTTAGGCGGTACTACTGGATATGCTATGAATCCGGCTCGTGACTTGGGACCGAGAATTGCGCATGCTGTTTGCCCGATTCCTGGTAAAGGTTCCTCGGACTGGGCTTATTCCTGGGTTCCTGTTGTTGGTCCATTCATTGGTGGCGGTATAGCTTTCCTTATGGCTAAAAGTATAGGCTTAATCTAATAGTTAAATTGTAATATTTTGTGAAGGCTTGCAAGAAATTCTTAATCTTGCAGGTCTTCATTTTGTTTAAGCAAATATCATACATTGTGATATAGTTAAATAAATAGGAGTCGTGTTCTAATGTGTACAAAAAAAGTTTTTAAAAAACTCATATATTTAAGTATAGATGTTGAATATTTGACTATTCTTTCTGAAAAAAAAGAATAGTCAATATGATGTAAATATGTTAGTCAATCTTCTAGGACCCATTATTTCCCAAGAAAATAATTCGCATGCTTTGGGTTTAGTCTACCTATCTATAAAAAGGGATGGAGAAATAATTGAAGTACCATTATTTCAGTCCTTATATATTAACTTGATCGAGTCAACATTAAGTTTTTTATGGGCAGGTTATTTCGAGCGTTGGATTGAGTTTTTTGAAATTACCATTTTTCCGCAAGAAAAAAGTGCTTCTTCGCCCCCTAGATATCACCTATATTCAAATAAAGTCCGTTTGAAAAACGTAAATTTTGATAATAACCTTGAGCAAACCACATTAACTCTAGATTACGGCACATTGTGGTGCCCTGAATGCGGTGGGGTTTTATCAGAAAAAGTATGGAGTTCTGATAAAACTTCTTTTTCACACACATGTTTTAATTGCGACTACAAATTAGTCAATTAAGTAGTTTCACCAAGCGCTCTATAAAAATGCAATTTTTTTATCGTAGACCCTTCCGGGTTATAATCTGTCTATTAGATTAAATTGGATTTAATTCGATGGGTGAGGTCTTCCATTTTTGACTTTATCAAGTTTCGAATAATCCTAAATTCTTCATCACTTTTTCCTGATGGATCATCAAGTCCCCAATCTTCGCGATGTTTACAGGAAAGAACCGGGCAATTCACATTGCACCCCATTGTCACGACAACATCAACGCTGGGTATATCCTGAAGTAGTTTAGGATTTTGTTGAAGTTCCATATCAATACCGATTTCTTTCATAATGCGTACAGCGTCTTGATTAATTTGATCTCGCTTTTCAGTTCCTGCGGAATAACATTCAAATACCCCAAGGCCGATGACTTTGCCAAAAGCCTCTGCCATTTGAGAACGACATGAATTATGGACACAAATAAACGCTACTTTCTTCAAGTGTTTACCTCCTAGATAATGCATAATTTCTAATTTATTATAATTCCTCAGTACCTATAAACTCTTCTGAGAACTTAAGTACATCTGAATAGTATTATATAAAAGAGGTTACTATTAATCAACGTTATTGAAACTAATATTACGAGAGACAGCCTAATAGCCAGGGGGGGATTATAGTTAGTCAGATTATTAAACAGGAATTATAAACAGGACGCACGGCTGACCGCCGTGCGTTTTTACATTATGCTCTGTATTTTCTGAGCAACTCATTAAAGAATATTATTTTAAAAATAGATTTGTCCTAAAGGCAGTACTTCTAAAATATTATTCAGTGGTACTTTAGTCAAATGTAAATTTCTACAAAAAAAAATAGTTGTAAATACAAACTGTTTCGTGTTACAATTTTAGTAATGAATTAAATTACTAATTAAATATTGAGGAGGAAGTATATGGGGGGCGGGGAAGAAAGCCGGTGTGATGCTCGGATTCTGTTTACTTGTTCTGGTTGCTGTGCGGAGGGGGAATTAAGCGATAAGATTGGTCGCCAACTTCGAAAGAAGGGCTATGCTAGATGCGGGTCTAGCTGCTTGGCTGGAATTTGTGCGGGATATCCTAAATTTATAAATGTGGCGAAAGAAGTAAGTGAAGTAGTTGCTATTGATGGTTGTGGAATGGCTTGTGCAGCGCGAACTCTTGAAAAGGCTGGGATTGCTCCTCGATCATATGTATTAACGGCGATGGGCTTGAACGAATGCTGTGATCAGCAAGAATTTGTAGGTAATGTCTGTCAACATATAATGGGCAATATCGAAATAATTAACGTCAGAATTACTAAAGGTGAAGAGGGGTAATTTGAGTGATTGAAGTGAATACAGCTGGAATTTTTCGGGAAGTTGTTAGAATCTGTGTGCGGAAAACGGGTTTGCTGCACAAAGCGGATGCCTCGTGTTGTGGTATTACAGTTGCGCAGTGCCACACCCTGGTGGAGATTGGCAGATCCAACGGTTTGTCATTAAATGAATTATCAGAACTGCTTATTCTGGATAAAAGTACAATGAGTCGGACGGTCGATAATTTGGTTAATACAGGGTTAGTCGAAAGAGAAGTGGATAAAACCGATCGGCGATATACGAAGATTACGTTAACTCCAAGAGGGGCCGAAATGGTGGAACTAATTAATAGCAATATGGAAAAATATTTCGAACGGGTATTGAATTCGATTCCTGAAGAAAAACGTGGGCAGGTAATGGACGTTTTACCATATCTGCTTGCTGCAGTAGAAGATACCGATATGAGCCTTGATGAACGCCAAATCTGTTCAGGAACTATCCTAGATGAAAAAGGAGGGTGCAAGAATGAGTGACACAATTAGAGAGGTAGTAAGAAAAAAGTATGCCAAGGCTATCACCGGAAAGAAAGGATGTTGTGGTGGAAGTTCGTGCTGTGACACTAGTTTAAGCAAGGCCACGCAGAAGATTACCGGAAATCTATACTCGGAGAGTGAAGTTCAGGGATTACCTGAAGATATGATCGCTACCTCGTTCGGGTGTGGAAATCCGACCGCACTGGCAGATCTTTATTCGGGAGAGACAGTATTAGATTTAGGTAGTGGTGCCGGATTAGACGTTTTACTTTCGGCTAGGAGAGTTGGACCGAACGGCAAGGCTTACGGTTTAGATATGACAGACGAAATGCTGGCAGAAGCAAGGCAAAATCAGAAAAAATCAGGCATTACAAATGTGGAATTTTTAAAAGGTCATATCGAAGATATTCCATTGCCGGATAACTCGATAGATGTTATTATCTCAAATTGTGTTATTAATCTGTCTGCAGATAAAGATAAAGTGCTAAAAGAATGTTTCCGGGTACTGAAGCCGGGTGGCAGGATAGCGGTCTCAGATATTGTACTAAAAAAGCCATTACCGCTTAATGTGCAGCAGGATTTGATTGCCTGGGCCGGGTGTATTGCCGGGGCGCTTAAAGATACTGAATACCAGGACAAATTAAAAGATGTTGGGTTCGAAAATATTGAAGTCCAGGTTACGCGAGTCTACGATATTACAGACATTGGTATTGAAATGTTTTCGCACTTATCGGAAGTTGAACTAGCACAGGCAGAAGGGGCCGTGGTAAGCGCATTTATTAGAGCGCGCAAACCTAAAGTGATTGCAGTCAATGGTATTGACTATGAAATACGGCAGGCGACAGCCAACGACTTGACAAAAGTACAAGAGTTACTTACACGCGCAGGACTCCCAACTGACGGGGTTGACGATAATATAAAGCATTTCCTGGTCGCGACAACAAAGAATAATAAGCTTTTAGCAGTTATTGGGATGGAACAGGCAGGGGCGCATGGACTTTTACGTTCGCTCATTTGTGATCCGAACTTTTCAAAACAGGGCATTGCTAATGAACTTGTTAAAGCTGCGATTGCGTCTGCAGCTAAGGATGGTATAAAGAGACTGTATTTATTGACCCAAACGGCAGAAAGGTACATGAAGCGTTTTGGTTTTCAAACTATTGAACGGCAAGAGATACCGGGCGATTTGCTAAAACAGTCTAAGTTAAATACCGCATGTCCTACTTGTGGTACATGTATGAGCTTAGAGTTGGGCTAAGATAAGCGATTGTTAGATCGATATGAGGAGTGAAATAAATGAAACAAGTAATGGGACCCTCGGATACCTTTTTCCCAACCCCGGTTGTATTAGTTGGCAGCGGTGCAGGGGAAGCGACTAACATAATAACGGTGGCCTGGGTTGGTATGGTGTGCTCGGAACCACCGACAATTGCCATATCTATGACCAAGGGGAGAGAATCCACAAAGATTATTCGTAGTCACGGTGAATTTACGGTCAATATTCCAAACGTCGGCTTGGTACGGGAGGTGGATTACTGTGGAATTGTGAGTGGGCGAAATAGCAACAAATTTAGGGATACAAACCTGACACCTGTTCCAGGTGTAAAAATAAACGCACCCATAATTCAGGAATGTCCATATAATCTTGAATGCAAGGTTATTCAAGAACAGGAACTGGGGGATTTTGTAATCTTCTTTGGTGAGATTGTTGAAATTCATATTGATGACACTTGCATTGGCAATAACGGCAAAATTAATCTGGAAAAGGTAGAACCATTAGTTTATGCTGCCGGTCTGCGCGAGTACTGGAATCTTGGTTCGCAGGTAGGGCAGGCGTTTTACGAAGGTAAAAAGCTACTGGCAAAAGGAATGTAATGTTTGCCTAGAAGTATTGGGTGTTAGGATGGATTTGCGTTTATAATTTTAAGGGGGAAAGCGTTGTGGTTAGTGAACTCAAGCTGGATACAGAAAGGCTGCTACAGGAAGCAAAAAAATCTATCCTATATACCGCCAATAGGCCTAACCTTGTTATGGAAAAAGGTCAAGGCGTGTACTTATGGGATACAGACGGCAATAAATATCTGGACTTTATAGGCGGCTGGGCAGTTACCTCTCTAGGTCATTGTCCAGAAGTTATAACCAGAGTTCTCGCACAACAAAGTGTAAAATTGATCAATGCCAGTCCGGCCTTCTATAATGTGCCGATGATTGAATTTGCCAAACTGCTTACCGACAATTCCTGTTTTGACAAGGTTTTCTTTGCAAGTACTGGTGCGGAAGCCAATGAGGGGGCAATAAAATTAGCACGAAAATACGGGGCAAAGTATCTTAACGGTGCATATGAAATTATTACGGCAATCGATAGTTTTCATGGACGCACACTTGCTACCATGTCGGCTACTGGCAAACAAAAATGGGAAAACTTGTTTGAACCAAAAGTTCAGGGCTTCAAACATGTCCCACAAAATGATGTTACTGCAATGCAAAATGCAGTAAGTGATAACACTTGTGCTATTATGTTGGAGCCGGTGCAAGGTGAAGGCGGAGTGTTTGAACTTGATAAAGCTTATATCCAGTCACTGCGTAAGTTGTGTAATGAGAACAACATTCTTTTGATAGTTGATGAAGTTCAAACGGGTATCGGACGGACAGGGAAACTTTTTGCCTATGAGCATTACGATGTTGAACCCGATGTTATGACTCTTGCAAAAGGGATCGGGGGAGGATATCCTTTAGCTGCATTATTATGCAAAGAGAAGTTCGATGTATTTGAAGCTGGCGACCAGGGAGGCACATACTCCGGTCAACCATTGGGCATGGCGGTCGGCATGGCGGTTGTAAATGAAATTATCGATAAGAATTTAATAGAAAATGCAGTAAAGCAAGGCGCATATATTTTACAACAATTGACTAGTATTGCCTCGCGTTTTCAGTTAACTAATATTCGAGGCAAAGGACTGTTGATTGCTTTTGATTTGCCGACAGAAAAAGGTGGAGAAGTGGTCAGTGAATGTCAAAAGAGAGGTCTATTGGTCAATTCACCACGTCCTGCTTACATACGTCTAATGCCGCCACTAACTGTTACTTCACGGGAAATAGATGAGATGATTGCTAAACTTTCTGAAGTTTTGGCAGAAGTGGTGAGCGAATAAAAGAGATACTTGTATGGGGGCGAATTATATGGGCAGTATATCGAAGCGTGTAGCTGTAATTACCGGAGCGGCTTCGGGAATCGGCAAAGCAATTGCTCTATTATTGGCTGACAATGGGTACTATGTTTTTCTATTTGATAAGGACTCAGATAAGCTGCGTAAAGTATTCTATGAAGAGTTTTGCGTAGAAAACGCCAGTTATTATTATGGCGATGTTACTCTTAAACAAGATGTGGAAAAGGCTTTGGCACAATGTATTCAAAAAACGGGACGTATTGATGCCCTAATTTCTAATGTCGGCGTACTGAGAAAAGTCGAATTTCTAAATATGACAGAACAACAATGGGATGACACAATTGATATAAATTTAAAGGGAGTCTTCCTATGGGGACAGGCAGTTGCAAAATGGATGGTAGAAAATAATGTAAAGGGTAGTATTGTGAATATTGCCTGTATGAGGGCAAGGCTTGTAGGAAAAAGTATGGCTGCCTATGCTGCTGCAAAGGCGGGTGTCAATACGCTGACAAAAGCAATGGCAGTTGAACTGGCCTCTCACAATATAACGGTAAACGCAGTTGAGCCTGGACGGACTCAGACTGATCTGTTAAAAAGTCATATAATGGATAAAAGTGGCGAAGAACTCCGGCAAAAATTAATTCCACTTGGAAGATTTGCAATGCCAGAGGAAGTAGCTCAAACTGTACTTTTCCTAATTTCTGATAGAGCGAGATATATTACTGGAGCTTGTATTCCGGTAGATGGTGGCTACACTGTTGAAAAAGATTAAATTCATTTGGACATTAGAATAAAAAACATAATCCAAATCCAACGGAACTAGGAAAGAATCGTAAGATAGGAACTCTACGGTTCTTTCTTATTTTAGCCAACAATCTTGCAGGAATTATTTGTTATGAAAGCGAATCCGTCATCAATATTTTGCTATAAAGTTAAGACGGCTTTTTTTGTGTGTTAATCTTTGAATCCAAATGCAACTATTTTCCGTCTATATTTGTAAAGGAGGGGAGTATGATGAATAGTGAGAATGAGGGAAGTTGTAGATACAATTTTGATGAAATTTACGAAACATACTGGTCGAGAATCCATCGCTATGTTGAAAGAATGATCGGAAGTCATGAGGCGGAGGACTTGACACAAGAGATATTTATCAAAGTAGGAAATACAGTCGAAAGCTTTAGGAATGAAGCGCAATTATCTACATGGATTTATAAGATTGCCACAAATACTGTCATTGATAGGATGCGAAAATCCGGTTATAAACAAGAAACAAATAAAACTACTTTACTGAACAACATGAATATAGAGAACGATAAAGTGGAGATAAGTAAGACTAGTGGATTAGGGAGAAAAGTATCGGCGGTTGAAGGCCAGGTGATCAATAAGGAAATGAATAGCTGTATTCGCGGAATTGTTGACAGCCTTCCGGAAAAGTATCGGACAGTTCTTGTTTTAAACGAAATGGAAGGATTGAAAAATAGGGAAATTGCAGAAGTTCTAGGTATTACTCTTGAGGCGGTAAAAATACGAATTCACAGAGCCAAAGCTTATTTAAAAAATGAACTTGTAAATCAATGTGATTTCTATTGGGACGAACGGAATGAAATGGCTTGTGACCGGAAAAAGCCGAAAAATATATAACAATGAAGTAAGTATCCTTTTTTGCGTCACCTCCGTCTATAGTGGTAGAAGGAGGTGGCGTAATTGATTTTAGAAGAAAAAACAACAATTCTTATTGCAGTCGGTACCTCGATCGGTGCAAATTGTCAGCCTTGCCTGCAGTATTATATAAAAAGAGCGGTTGAGAGCGGTATTAGTGAAAATGAACTTAGAGCAACCATCAACACTGCTAAGACAATTAGAAAAGGTGCAGCTCATAAGATGGATCTTTATATTGCCGATAAGCTCGGGGAAAAAAGTGAAAGAAGAGTAACCGACGAAAATAGCTGTACCTGTGGGTGCTAGTTCCGACAAATTTTTAAGGGGAGGAACAATATGAATATTAGGAATGATTTACTATATACCCGCAGTCATGAGTGGGTACGTTTTGACGGAAATAAAGCTATCGTTGGTATCAGTGATTATGGCCAATCTCAACTTGGTGATATTATGGTTCTTGTGTGTCCCGAAATAGGAACAGTGGTGACTGGCGGGCTTCCTTTTTCTGAGGTAGAATCAGTGAAGGCTGTTTCCAGCCTTTTTTCGCCAGTTAACGGCGTGGTTATAGCCATTAATGATAGTTTGGCGGATGCTCCCGAGATTATTAACCAAGATCCGTATGGTGAGGGGTGGATTATTGTTATTGAAGTGGATGCAGATAGGGGGCAGGAGGTACTTCTTGACAGCGCTGCGTATAGTGGGCTAATTGAGCCTAAAAGCAAATGTGCATGTAGTGAATGAACATATGAGAGAGATTCGGTTTGTTTATCCAAGTAAAACAACGGCAATTAGTGTAACTGGAACTAGTTGTCAGCTTAAATGCGCTCATTGTGGTGGGCATTACCTTAAAAGTATGACACCACTTGCTAGTGTGGTTAATGGGGAGCGGCAGGCTTCTGCCTGCAGTTGGCTGATTAGTGGCGGTTGCAATACAGAAGGCGGCATATTTTTCACTGAACAGCTTGCGGTGCTTCGTGAACTGAAAGGGGATCGAAAATTCAACGTTCACACAGGACTTATAGATAATCGGCAAATAGCAGAAGTTGCAACAATTGCAGATAGGGTATCTTTTGATTTTATAGGTGATGATGACACCATTCGGGAAGTACTCGGTAGTAGCCGTACTGTCGAAGATTATGTGGCTTGCTATCGGAATTTGCGAGGTCAGATGTCGGTGGCACCCCATATCTGCATTGGTCTCCACGGCGGCAGATTGCGGGGAGAATGGCGGGTACTGGAGTTGTTGCGTGAATTGGGTGCAGATAGCTTAACATTATTGGTCTTTATACCGACCAAAGGAACGAGGTATGCCGATTGCAGGCCGCCATCATTAGAAGAGATAGCTGCTTTTTTTGATACCGCAAGGCAAGCATTCTCTGCTATACCTATCCACCTAGGATGTATGCGTCCCGGCGGAAGATACAGGAACGATCTAGATATATTAGCAGTCAAGGCGGGGCTTGACAGTATTGTTAATCCAAGTTCAGGAGCAATTGCCTTGGCAGCAGAGCTAGGTATATTTACTACCGTGGGAGAGGAGTGCTGCTGCCTGTGAGTACCTGGAAAATTTCTGCAGGAACTGCAAGTGTTTTTGGCTGGAAACACTGTAATGCCGATGTCTTTCCAGCCACTGCTTATGTTATGGTGGGAGAAAAATGCACTAATGAATGCCAATTTTGTACGCAGTCCAGTAAGAGTCAGTCACGTCCAGACCGTTTATCCCGGATAGCGTGGACAGAATATGATAGTGCGGAAACTGCACAAGCCATTTCTGATGCCTATAAGCAAAACAAGGTAGGTAGAGTTTGTCTACAAGTAGTGCATTCAGATGGCAGCCAGAATGATACTCTTGATGCCATTCAACTAGTCCGCTCCTCTTCGGAGATACCCATCTCTGTATCCAGTCATTTAGAATCAATTACACAAGCCCGGGAAGTTTTTCAAAGGGGAGTTAACCGCTTATGTATAGCTCTGGACGCTGCCACACCGGATCTATATAACCAGATAAAAGGCGGTGACTGGCAGAAAAAGTGGCAACTTTTAAACGACTGTATCACACGCTTTCCAGGCATGGTGATTACCCATCTGATTGTCGGATTGGGTGAAACTGAAGAACAAATGATTCATCGACTGGCATCCTGCCAGAAACTGGGTATTGAGACCGCGCTATTTGCTTTTACACCGGCCAAAGGGACAATGATGGAACGCAAATTACCTCCGGAGATCGGACACTACCGCCGGGTTCAAATTGCTGCCTATTTGCTTAAGTCTGGTTATTCAGAAGCTACATTCTCTTATTCAAACGGCCGTCTGACAGCGGTAGATATTCCTTTAGTAGCTGTAGTTAAAGCACTAGGGCATGGCGATGCCTTTAGAGTAAGCGGCTGCCCAGACTGTAACCGTCCATATTATAACGAAAGTCCAGGTAAAGTCATGTATAATTATCCCCGGCCTTTGACAAGGGCAGAAACTAGACAGGCACTTATCGACTGCTGTTTATGGGAGATGAAGAATAATGAATTGGCGGTTGATTATCAGCGGAACGGGCAATGCGGCTAACAACATGGCAATAGATGAAGCTCTCATGCTTTCACAGACTGCCAGCGGCGCTTTACCTGCTTTGCGGCTATATGGTTGGCACCCTGCTGCTGTTAGTTTAGGCTATTTCCAGAAGACAGAGAAAGCAATTGATCTTGCCTCTTGTTCTGACCATGGAATTGATGTTGTACGGAGATTGACCGGAGGGCGTGCAGTTTATCATGCAGCCGAACTTACTTATAGTATTACTATTAGGGAAGACCACCCGATAGTTCCGCAAACAATAACTGCCTCCTATATGCTGTTTAGCAATGCCCTGCAGGCTTCTTTACGGGAACTGGGCATTACGACTCAACTAACTATGCCGCAGTCAGCGTATAGTCAGGGAAAAAGAGTAAAGACTGTCTCAGCCGCTTGTTTTGATGCTCCGTCTCACTATGAAATGATTGTTGGCGAGCAAAAACTGGTTGGCAGTGCCCAAGTACGTAAAAACGGTGTAGTGCTCCAGCATGGTTCTATTCTTTTGGATTTTTCGGCAGAGAGTTTGGCTGACGTTTTACACACGCAAAGTCCTAATGAGAAGATCGGACTGGTTGAAATGCTTAAGAAGCGAGCCACATCCCTTACTGAGCAGTTAGGAAGGAAAGTCTCCTGGGATGAAGTTGCCGCCGTTATCACCGAAGCGTTTGGGCCTGCTCTTGGTATTCGGTTAGTTTCCGATAAGTTAACAGTACAGGAAAAAGAGATTGCTGAGCAACTGGCAGCAAGCAAGTATAGTCAAGACAGCTGGAATCAGATGCGCTAAGCTTTTTATATTAAAAAAAACACTAAGCCCTATAGGAGGGATAACTATGTCACATGACGTGATTGTTGTTGGCGGCGGTCCAGGAGGCTATGTAGCAGCAATTAGAGCTGCTCAATTGGGTGGAAAGGTTGCAATCATTGAACAAAACGAATTGGGCGGAGTATGTCTTAATCAAGGGTGTATTCCAACCAAAACTTTATTGACTTGCGCGGAAAAGTGGCGGGATCTCCAAAACTGTGCCAACTATGGCCTCAAAGCGGAGAATATATATCTTGACTATTCTCAAGTTTTAGCCCGTAAAAGCAAAGTGGTGCTGCAACTCCGGTCAGGAGTAGAACAATTAATCAAAAGTAATGGTATCGAAGTATTATACGGACAGGCCAGGCTGCAGGCCGACGGTAGTTTGCTGGTAACTGGTGAAGCTAACGAGGTAAGGGTGGAAGGCCGAGCCGTTATTATGGCTACAGGTTCTTCTCCTGCTGATCTGACGATTCCCGGTGGCGAACTGCCAGCGGTAATCAACAGTGATCAGTTGCTGGCACTATCGCAACTCCCCCGTAGTCTGGCTGTCATAGGGGCCGGAGCAGTAGGTATTGAATTTGCCTCAATTTTTCAGGCTTTTGGGGTTCAAGTTACAGTGATAGAAATGTTACCTACTATCTTACCTAATTTAGATAGTGATATCATCAAGCGAGCCGGACTAGCTCTTCGAAAACAAGGCCTATCAATAATGACAAATGCCAAAGTGACTAATATTCAACAAAATGAACAGGGACTGAAACTCACTGTTGATAATGGTAAGGAATTAACGGAACTAGTTGTGGAGAAAGTACTGAAAGCAACCGGTCGATGTCCTAATATAGCTCAACTTGGTTTGGAAGCAGCAGGGGTTACCTGTGATCGGCAGGGAATACCGGTTAATGGACGTATGGAAACCAATGTGCCGGGCCTCTATGCTGTTGGTGATGTAACAGGCCGCTTTATGTGGGCGCATGCTGCATCTTCCGCCGGTATGATTGCTGCCGAGAACGCAATGGGCGGCAATGCGGTATTTGATGATCGAGCCGTACCTGGCAGTATTTTTATTACACCGGAAATCGCTGGAGTTGGTTTGACCGAGCAAGAAGCCGGACCTAATATTTGTGTAAGCCGGTTTAACTTTGCAGCTAACGGTAAAGCCGTATCGATGGGCAATAGCGATGGATTAGTTAAAATCATTGCGGATGCTGAAGACCATAGAGTTCTTGGCATGCATATAGTTGGGCCTCATGCTAGCGATTTAATTTTGGAGGGTGGTCTTGCCATACGCAATCGGCTGACGGCAAATGATATTGCTCGTACTATTCATCCGCACCCCACGCTTTCCGAAGCAGTAATGGAAGCTGCGCAGGGGATTGGCAGTACAAGCATTCATCAAGTGAGAGTAAGCGGGTAACAATAGTATGATACAAAATGCTCTCAACTCGCAGCGAATAGTGAGAGAAAGCTTATTATACTTATTATATAGTGAGGGCAATAAAATAAGGCCGCCTATACGCGAAAAGTATAGGCGGCCTTATAGTGATAGTATGTTAGCCGCAGGCACAAGGATTTTTCGGTGCGCAAGGATTAGTTGCTTCACAGGGATTACCTGCGCAGCATGGATTTTCTCCGTTGATACCGGCAAAGAAATTATCCATATGGGCGGCGGCACCTTTTTTTACTGTTTTGCCAATATTAATTGCTTCTTTGATTTCCTGGTCGCTAATATTATTCTCTTTGGCTTTGGCAAGATGTACTTCGACACAGGGCTGACAATTAGCGGCAACCGAGGTTGCCAGGCCAATAAGAATGTTTTCTCGGGCATCAAAAATCATTTGTTTACCTCCTTAATGCTTGACGGGATTATTTACACCCGCATCCACAAGCGCTTTCTGAGTTACAGGGATTCCCGAGCGATGAATCAATAAAACTGTCAAAGCGGGTAGCTGCGCCTTTTCTTACTGTTTTACCTGCGTTAACAGCTTCTCTAATCTCAAGCTCGCTGGCCCCATATTCCTTGGCCTTATCGGAATGGTATTGCAGGCAGGGTTGGCAGTTTGCGCCAATGGAAGCTCCTACAGCAATGAGTTCTCTAAATTTATTATCGAAGATCATGTATCTGTCACCTCCTTTTAATTCTAAGACGATTATTAGGTTAAAAAGGATACAGGTTAAAGAAATTTTTAAAATTTGATTGATTTAAAATAGCTACCGTTGATGGAAACACCAAAGTTACCCGACAACAAGTTCTTGTATTTAAATAAGGTTTATCTAGTGCGACTGTCAGTTTTAGGGCGGTAGTCCATTATGGAAAATATTTAAAGATTAGTAAAAGAGGAGAGGAAACTCGAACTGAATATAGAAATTATATATAATCGTTATAGTAATAATTGATTTATATGCGATATTATATAACCATTTTGCAATAGAAAGGAGGGAAACTGTTTGAATATAAATGTTAATATCACGGAAATAAGAAAAACGGCAGAAGAATACTACCGTAACGGGGATTATTATTGTTCAGAGGCGATTGTTAAAGCGATTAAAGATGGATTTTCTTTGGATATTTCAGATACAGTGATTTCGTTGGCTTCTGGTTTTCCAGTTGGTATGGGAAGGGCGGGTTGTTCTTGTGGCGCGGTAGCAGGTGGCGTTATGGCTATCGGTATGCTGTTTGGCCGGACTCAGCCCAAAGATGAAAAAGTCGGAAAAGCAATGGCCTTGTCCAAAGAACTTCATGATTTGTTCCAGAGCCGCCATCAGGTTGTTTGTTGCAGAGCATTAACCAAAGGTATGGAACTTGGATCGCTGGAACACATGAAACAATGTATAGCCTTTACCGGCGAAATAGCAGAAGAAGTAGCCAAAATTGCAGTTCGTGAACTAAAATGATGTCTTAATACTATTTTTTAGGAGTGAATCGTTTGAAATTATCAAAATTAATCACAAGCGTCATTTCGTTGTTAATCATCGCCTGTATTGTGGCCGGATGTGGGGCAACGACAACACAGAAAACTACTGCTTCGGCCGAACTTAAAGAATTGCGTTTCGGTATTGTTCCTTTGCCACATTACGCACATATGTGGGTCGCCTATAAGAAAGGATTTGTGGATGAGGAACTGAAAAAAGTCGGCTATAAAGTGAAATGGCAGCCGTTTAATATCGGCGTTATGGTAAATGAAGCATTTACATCAAATCAGTTAGATATGGGGATTATGGGGGATTTTCCGGTATTTATCGGACGGTCTTCCGGCACTAATTATCGCATTGTTTCTATTGCTTCTTCAGGGCCTAAAACACTTGCGATGGTTACGAAAAAAGACTCTCCAATTAAATCTGTAGAGGAATTAAAGGGCAAAAAGATCGCTACAACAAAAGCTTCTTATGGACAGAAGCTGCTCATCGCACTTTTAGAGAAAAACAAAATGAGTGTAGAAGATATCCAATTTGTACACATGACTATGGATGATTTAACAGCAGCACTGGTTCGCGGGGATGTTGATGCTGGGGTTATGTGGGATCCGTTAATAACACGGATGGAAGATGCTGGTGAGATAAAAATCATTGCCGATGGTACGGGAATTTATGAAGCATATGCCGTACTCATGGCCAGCGGTGATATGGTCGGAAAAAATCCTCAGGTAGTTGATGCTATGCTTAAGGCTTTTCAGCGGGGGCGTGACTATTTACAACAAAGTCCGGAGGAATGTGTCAAAATTTTAGGGGAAGACATAAAAATACCGCCTGCCCAGATGACCAAGATCGTAGCTAAATTCAATTATGATGACAAAATTACGGACAAATTCATCGTTGACATGAAAGATACAGAGGCGTTTATGAGAAAAAATGGGTTAATAAAAAATCCTGTTGATGTAGACGCTTTGGTTCGCAGAAATTAATCTGTATCAGCTCGTGCAGTTTGGAGGACAAAGCAACATGGAAGGCGTACTTAACAAAGGCAAAAACCTAACTATTAAATTTTCATCGATTTGGTCAGTTTGGAAACGGATTATCGTACCTTGTATCATTGTATTAATTTGGCAGGGAATTTGTCTGAGCGGTATGGTTAAAGCTGTACTGTTGCCCTCGCCTGTCCAAGTAGTAAAAGCAGTGGGAGTAATGGTAAATAGCGGGGAGATTGTTACTCATCTGCTCGTAAGTATTATTCGAGTTCTGGAAGGCTTTGCTTTGGCTGGAGTGCTTGGAATTGGACTTGGTTTAGGACTGGGGATATTTCCGCTACTGTTTGAACTGATGGATGGAACAATTCAGTTATTGCGGCCAATACCGCCGATTGCTTGGCTTCCTATGGCAATATTGTGGTTCGGAATTGAAGAGGGCTCAAAAGTATTTATCATTACACTTGGCGCTTTCTTTCCAATCTTTATTAATGTTTTGGACGGGATTCGTCAAACTGATCAAAAATATGTGGAATTGTCAAAAGTGTTGGGCGTATCGAAGGGGAAATTCGTACGAAAAGTGGTCATTCCAGGAGCGCTTCCTTTCATTCTGTCAGGTTTGCGCATTGGCTTAGGATATGCATGGATGTGTGTGGTAGCTGCTGAACTTTCCGCTGGTATGAAAGGAATAGGCTTCATGCTGACTGATGCGCGTTCTTTAGCACAAACAGACAAGGTCTTTGTAGGGATGCTGGCCATTGGTCTTGTCGGTAAAATGATGGATAGTATTCTTAGGGCTACAGAAGCCAGAATTATCAAATGGAGAAGGGCATTTACCGGTGTATGATAAATAAGGAACTTTTATTTGTATCACACTTAACTAAAAATTTTATATCACAGAGTCGTAGCACAACTGTGCTGGAAGATGTAAGCATGCATGTAAACCAGCAAGAATTTGTCGCTATAGTCGGAGCAAGTGGGTGTGGGAAAAGCACTCTACTGCGGATCATTGGCGGTCTAGACACTGAGTATCAAGGCTCAGTCACACTTGCTGGAAAGCGAATAGCCGGACCTGGTCTGGAACGGGGAATAGTATTTCAAGAGCATCGCTTGCTGCCATGGATGACAGTGCAAGAAAATATGGAATTTGCTTTACAAAGTGGCAGTAAGGCTGATAATGATCAGTTGATCGATGAACATTTAGAACTGGTTGGCCTAAAGAGCTTTAGGAATGCATATCCCGGACAATTGTCAGGGGGAATGGCACAGCGGGTAGCTATTGCCAGAGCACTCATTAATCGTCCGGAAATATTGTTGCTGGATGAGCCCTTTGGTGCGTTAGATGCGTTGACCAGACTAAAGATGCAGCAAGAGATATTAGCCATATGGGAAAAGGAAAAAGCCACTATGATTATGGTTACCCATGATATTGAAGAAGCGGTATTTTTGGGTGACCGGGTTATAGTCATGTCAGATAGGCCGGGAACTATAAAGAAAGAGGTTGTAATTGACCTTCCACGACCAAGAAACCGTTCTGATGTAGTCTTCAATAAACTCCGCGAAGAAATATATCAAGAATTTCACAAGGAATGAGAGGTGAATAAAGTCTGTATTGCCAATAATTTTATCGATTGGTAATGCAGATTTTATTATCATGTTATAACCTTAAGAACAGTGAGCAAACGGTTCCGACATGTAGATGTGCAACAACTCCTGGCAATCGGCCTCCTTGAGATAAGGGTGCCGAACCTTTACACGGAACTCCAATTTCGCGTATCAGTATTACCTTTCTATCAAAACACATGTTGAGTCAGTAGTACTCCTGCAAAGAGAAAAAACCACTACATAGTATGCAAAGGCGGTTTTCAAGCCACAACATGATGTGTTGTGGCTTGAAAATTGATATGTTTCTATAGACGTCTATAGTTGTGGACGAAAATATCTTCTGTTCTCATAGACGTATCATGTGAGTGTGACGGGATGTGCTATAATTATATGCAGATAATGGCACTTGTTTTTTATTTGCTATGAAGAATTAGTTTATTTGACCGTAAATTTGATAGTATTATCAAGAAGTTATTATTAGTTTTAACTAAAAACATTTAAGAGGTGAGTAAATGAGTCAGGAAATAGACAAAATTATTTATTCCATGATCCGTGTATCTAAAAAACACGGGCAGAAAGAAGTCCTCAAGGACAT